>NZ_JBQWAR010000014.1:0-204542 GCF_052491725.1 Haloleucobacter ellipsoideus | reverse complement strand
AGGCAGCAGCGGTTCAATCCGACGCCACTGCGCATCGCTCAACTCGTATCGCTTGATCCCCATGATGCCTCCGCAAATGCGGAAACCCATGAATCAGACATCGCTCCCTTTGGGAATCCTCTGAATGTCGATACAGCCTAGGCCTGCTTTTCAGCGTCTATTTCATTTTCCAGCCTGTTGCGCAGCTCCGCCATGACACGATGCGCCGTGCGGATGTCATCGACCGAAAAACCGTCGGCCAGGGCATTCACCCTTGGATTATAGGCCGTGACGGCCGCCTGATAGGCGCGCTGCCCCTTTTCGGTGAGCACCACGAGATGCGCCCGCTTGTGGTGGGGGTTGGGCTCGAACACCACAATCCCCTCCTCGTGCAGATCATTGACGATGCGCTGCACATTCTGCCGGTTCGTCCCCAGATCACGGGCGAGCCAGGACACGGGCTGCGGCCGCGCGGCCTGCACGATCGCCCCCAGAATCTGCCACCGGGCACTGGTGAGCCCGAAGGAGGCGACCAGCCTGTCTCCCCATGTGAGGGTCAGGTTGTTCGCCCGGAACATGGTGAGGATCAGATCGGTGATGGCCTCGGCCTGCGGGCTTCGGATCACGCCATTCATGTGTCATGACCTTTCTATATTGACATCATAATGTCAAATTAGCATGCCTGTATCATATCGGATCGACAGGATTCAGACAAATCAAGGAGTTCGGCAATGCCTCTCATGAAACCGATGGACGACAGGTTTCCCATCTCGCGCCAGCTGGCTGTGGAAGCCGCCCCGGTCGTGCTCATCAATCTTTTCACGCTTGAGCCGGCAGATGAGGCGGCAGCCCGGCTTCATCGCGCCCTTGGCGAAAGCCCCGCCTATCTCAACCATGCGGTCTGGGAATCAACGCAAGCCTTCCGCGCAGCCTTCACCCACCCCGATTTCATCGCCGGGCTGAGCGCCTATCCGGCCTCCGCCATTGCCGCCCCGCACCTGTCCCAGAAGGTTGCCGTTCCCGGCATATGCGTGGCCTGACCGGACAGGGCGGACCACTCGGGTCTCAGGGAGAGGCGTAATGCAAAATCATGCCTCCAGCCCCTCAAGCAGGATGCCGAGCGCCGCATTCAGGGCATCCTCACCCACTTTTTCCGGCAGCAGAATGCCGTCCAGTGCCAGCAGGGACAGGCCATGGATCATGCCCCAGCAGGCCGCCATCTGCCCGCGCGCCTCACGGTGACGCAACGCGCCCGTGGCCTGTCCGCGCACCAGCAGCTCCATCAGCGGCTCACAGGCGGCAAGCGCCCGCTCATCCAGATGCACATCAGCCGGCCGGCCCGCATCCGCACTGAACATCAGCCGGTAGAGGCCGGGATTGGAACGGGCAAACCGCAAATAGGCGTGCGCCATGGCGAAGAACTCGTCACGCAATGAGGCATGGGCACTGGCCTGATGTTTTCCCAGCGCCATGCGGAGCCTGTCAAAACCGATGAGGGCCAGTTCCGACAGCAATGCGGCCTTGTCCGCGAAATGCTTGTAGGGCGCGGCATGGCTGACACCGGCCCGGCGGGCAATCTCCCTCAGGGTGAACTGCCATCCGTGACCCTCAAGCAGCATGGCCATGGCCGTATCGATGATGACGCGCCTGAGATCGCCATGATGATAGGGGCGGTCAACGGCTTCCGTCATGAGAGTCTCGAAGTTGTCAGTGAAAACATATGTTGACAATGCCTACTTTTGCCCCTTATGTCAAGGGTAAATGTTTCCACCGTCAACTTTGAGGCCCGACATGGAGAGCGCCGACACGATCCCGGCCGCCAGCAGGATGGAGGACATCCTGGCGCTCCAGCGGGCGGACTTCCTGCGCGAAGGCCCGCCCGCGCTTGAGCAACGCCGCACAGATCTGAAAACCCTGCGGGCGGCCATACTGGCGCGGCGGAGGGACATCGAGGATGCGCTGATGATGGATTTCGGCCATCGCTCCCGTCATGAGACCGCGATCATGGAGCTTTTCCCGCTGGCTGGGGGGATCGACTATCTCCATCGCCATCTGCCGCGTTTCATGCGTCCATCCCGGCGCCATGTTGCGCTGACCCTGCGTCTTGGCCGCGCCCGGGTGGAATATCAGCCGCTCGGGGTCATCGGCATCATGGCGCCGTGGAACTATCCGCTCCAGCTGGCCCTGATGCCGCTGGCGACCGCCCTTGCGGCCGGCAACCGGGCAATGATCAAGCCTTCCGAATTCACGCCAGCCACCAGCGCGCTGCTTGTGCGACTGCTCGCCGGGATCTTTCCGCCGGAAAAGGTCGCCGTCATCACCGGCGGGGCGGAGACGGGCGCGGCCTTTTCCGCGCTGCCGTTCGATCATCTGCTGTTCACCGGCAGCACCCCTGTGGGCCGCAAGGTGATGAAGGCGGCGAGCGACAATCTGGTTCCGGTTACGCTGGAACTTGGCGGCAAGTCCCCGGTGATTGTCTCCAGGGGGCATGATCTGGCGCAGGCGGCAGCGGATATCGCCTATGGCAAGCTCGCCAATGCGGGGCAGACCTGCATCGCGCCCGATTATGCGCTGGTGCACACGGATGAAATCGAGGCTTTCGTGTCGGCCTTCGGCAAGGCGGTTGCACGCCTTTATCCGGCTGGCCCCGCAAGCCCGGATTATACCGCCATCATCAATGCGCATCATCACGCCCGGCTGACAGCGCTGCTTGAGGATGCCCGCGGGAAGGGGGCGCGGATCCTCCCGCTCGGAAACCATGCCGAACAGGCTGCGGAGCGGCCCCACACCCTTGCGCCCACACTCGTGCTGGATGCCACGGATGACATGCACATCATGCAGGAGGAGATCTTCGGCCCCATCCTGCCCGTGATCGGATACACCGGCATCGAGCAGGCGATCGGTTATGTGAATGCCCGCCCCCGTCCGCTCGCGCTCTATTATTTTGGCCCGGAGGGAGATGAGCGGAAACAGGTTCTGGCCCGCACCCTATCCGGCAATGTCACCGTCAATGGCACATTGCTGCATATCGCGCAGGATGACCTGCCGTTCGGCGGCGTCGGGGCCAGTGGCATGGGCGCATATCACGCCATTGAGGGCTTCCGCGCCATGAGCCACGCAAAAGGCATTTTCGAGCAGGGGCGCTGGAATGCCGCCAGACTGCTGCGCCCGCCCTTCGGCACGCTGGTCGACAGGATGCTGGACATGTTCCTGCTGCGCTAGGCGGGCAGCACGGCGCACCGCAACACCGCAAGCCGCCCCAGCCACACGGCTCAGCGAAAACTGGGCGGCCAGTCCAGCCCCTGCCTGTCGCTCTTTTCAGCCACGGGAGCATGGGCGGTGCGGATATCCTCTTCCTCCATGCCCAGCTCACGCAGGATCGTGACGGTGTGGTCATTGAGATCCAGTGGGCGGGCAATGGCCGGCGTGCGGCTCAGATGCGGCACGGCGGGCACCCTGTCCGGCCCGCTGTCGGGGTGGCGCGCCCTGATATGCGGCTCTTCCCAGATTTCATGCGGCTCCAGCGTCGGGGCAACGCAGGCATCCGAACCGGCGAAATGGCTCGCCCAGTGGTCGCGCGGCTGGCTGGCGAATGTCTCGCCAAGCCTGCGTTCGATCTCGGGCCAGTTGGCGACAGCCATATGGTCCGGCACCTCGCCCAGATCGAGCATGGTCCACAAGGTGGCGAAGAAATGGTTCTCCAGCGCGCCCACGGTGACATATTTGCCATCAGCACAGCGGTAGGAGCGGTAGAAGGGCTTGTCGCCGGCCAGCAGCCCATCACCCCGCCCCGGCCACACCGGCGTGCGCCACAGCGGAAAATGCATGGCCATGAGGGAGAGCGCGCCATCCAGCATGGCGGCGTCGATATATTGCCCCTTGCCGGATGAGCGAGACTCGATCACCGCGGCAAGAATCCCGATGGCCGCCATCAGGCTGCCACCGGCAAAATCCGCCACCAGATTGAGCGGCGGCACAGGTGGCCCATCGGCCGGGCCGAGCCCGCCAAGCACCCCGGAAAGCGCCAGATAGGTCAGGTCATGCCCGGCTTCCTGCGCGCGCGGACCCGTTTGCCCGAAGCCGGTAATGGAGCAATAGACCAGCGCCGGATTCAGCGCGGCCAGCTCCTCATAGCCGGCGCCAAGACGGGCGGCGACGCCGGGCCGGTAGCTTTCCACCAGCACATCGGCGCTCTTCACCAGCCCGTGCAGGGCGGCCTTTCCCGCCGCGGTTTTCAGATTGAGCGAGATGAAGCGCTTGCCGCGTGACAGCTCGTGAAAGGCCATGCCCGCCCGGCCACCCCCCACGGTGATGACATCGGCCCCAAGGTCCGCCAGCAGCATGGTGCAATATGGCCCGGGCGCGAGCCGGGAGAGGTCTATCACCCGCACGCCCCGGAGGGGGCCGGCGGGATGATCCGCAGGATCGCTTTTCCCGGACATGCTCATCTTCCCTGCTCCTGAAAGTCTGGTGCCATTCCTGTCTGCCGTGCAGGCCCCGTGGAACGGTGCCGGGCATCACATATGATGTCCGGCACGTCCAGATCCTCACACCTCGCGGGCAATCACCAGACGCTGCACATCGCTTGTGCCTTCATAAATCTGCGCGACACGCACATCCCGATAGATACGCTCCACCGGGAAGTCGTTCAGATAGCCATATCCACCATGGATCTGGATGGCGTCGGAGCACACGGTCTCCGCCATTTCCGAGGCGAACAGCTTGGCCATGGAGGCCTCCTTCAGACAGGGCAGACCGGCATCGCGCAGGGCGGCGGCATGCAGCACCATCTGCCGGGCAACCTCGATCCGGGTGGCCATGTCCGCCAGACGGAAAGCGACAGCCTGATGCTCGATGATCGGCTTGCCGAATGTCGAGCGCTCGCGGGCATAGGTGCGCGCCGCATCAAAGGCCGCCCGCGCCATGCCGACGGACTGGGCGGCAATGCCCACGCGCCCGCCCTCAAGATTGGAGAGGGCGATCTTCAGCCCCTCCCCCTCCTGCCCGAGCAGAAGATCTGCCGGCAGGCGCATGTCATTGAAGGCGAGCTGGCAGGTATCGGAAGAATGCAGCCCCATCTTCTCCTCGACCCGGACCACCTCATAGCCGGGCGTGTCGGTGGGAACGATGAAGGCGGAGAGCCCCTTCTTGCCAAGATCCGGGTTCGTCACCGCGAACACAATCATCACCGCGCCATTCTTGCCGGAGGTGATGAACTGCTTCGCGCCGGAGAGGATGTAATGGTCACCATCACGGCGGGCGCGGGTACGGATGGCCCCGGCATCGGAGCCGGTATGGGGCTCTGTCAGGGCGAAGCCGCCAATCCACTCGCCACTGGCGAGCCTTGGCAGGAAGCGCTGCTTCTGCTCCTCGGTGCCATATTTCACGATGGGGCCGCAGCCCACCGATGAATGCACGCTGACAATGGTGGAACAGGCACCATCGGCGGCCGCAATCTCCTCCAGCGCCAGGGCATAGGACACGATATCGGTGCCGGCGCCGCCATATTCCTCGGGCACGAGCATGCCGAGAAAGCCAAGCTCGCCCAGCTCGTTCAGCTCATCGCGGGGGAAGTTGTGGTTCTTGTCACGGGCAGCCGCGCCGGGCGCAAGGCGCTCCTGTGCAAAGGCGCGCACGACTTCCCGGATTTCCTGCTGGGTTTCATTCAGGATCATGATGCGTTTTTCCGCATTTCGGCTTGAAAGCCATGTCTATTGTCTCCCGCCGGGGCGGAAGCGGGGGTTCAGTCCAGGCGTTCGATGGCAACGGCCGTGGCTTCGCCGCCACCGATGCAGAGCGAGGCCACGCCATGCCTGAGGCCATGGCGCTGAAGGGCGGCCAGCAGCGTGACCATGACCCGCGCGCCGGACGCGCCAATGGGATGGCCCAATGCGCAGGCGCCGCCATGCACATTCACCTTTTCCGCCGGCAGATCCAGCTCCCGGATCGCCACCATCGGCACCACGGCAAACGCCTCATTGATCTCGAACAGGTCCACATCCCTGAGCGAACGCCCGGTCTTTTCGGCCAGCTTGCGCATGGCGCCCACGGGAGCCGTGGTGAACAGGTTGGGGGCCTGTGCATGCGTGGCATGCCCGACAAGAATGGCGAGCGGGCGCAGGCCGCGCTTCTCCGCCTGCGAGCGGCGCATCATCACCAGCGCGGCCGCGCCATCGGAGATGGATGAGGAATTGGCGGCCGTGACCGTGCCCCCCTCGCGGAAGGCCGGCTTGAGGGTGGGGATCTTTTCCGGCTTCGCCTTGGGCGGCTGCTCATCGGTGCGCACCACCTTCTCCGCCTTGCCCGCCTTCACGGTGACAGGCGCGATCTCGGCATGGAACGCCCCGCTTTCCATGGCCTTGAGCGCCTTGTCGAGCGAGCCGATCGCATAGGCATCCTGCTCCTCGCGGGAGAAGCCGTATTCCTGCGCGCAGTCCTCGGCAAAGGTGCCCATCAGGCGGCCCTTGTCATAGGCATCCTCCAGACCATCCAGAAACATGTGGTCCAGCACACGGCCATGGCCCATGCGATAGCCGGCGCGGGCGCGGTCCAGCAGATAGGGCGCGCGGCTCATGCTTTCCATGCCGCCCGCCACCACCACATCGGCGGAACCGGCAAGCAGCAGATCATGGGCGAACATGGCCGCCTTCATGCCGGAGCCGCACATCTTGTTGATCGTGGTGGCCCCGGCGGAAAGGGGAAGCCCCGCGCCCAGCGCGGCCTGGCGTGCCGGAGCCTGGCCCTGGCCCGCGGGCAGGACACAGCCGAACACGACCTCCTCCACCGTTTCCGGTGCAAGACCGGAGCGCTCCAGCGCCGCGCTGATGGACGCCGCGCCAAGGGTGGAGGCGGGGACATCCTTCAGATCGCCCTGAAAGCCGCCCATGGGCGTGCGGGCCATGCCAACGATGACGATGGGATCCGATGCCATGATTTCATTCCTCCCAGATTGCTCTGCCCGGAGCGGGCCATGGCCTGAAACATCCATGACGCGCGGGCATGTTCATGTGCCGACCAGATGGGTGCATGCCGCACCGCGCCAGGCCACAATGCCAGACAACGGTGCGGGAGAGACACGGCAGTGCTGCCGAACGGGCCCCTTGCAGGAAGATCCGTTCAGCGCGGGGCCATGCGCAATGCGCCATCGAGACGGATGACCTCGCCATTCAGCATGGTGTTTTCCAGAATATGCTTCACAAGCGCTGCATATTCGGAAGGACGGCCAAGCCGGGGCGGGAAGGGAACCGTATTGCTCAGGGAATCCAGAACCGGCTGGGGCATGTTCGTCATCATCGGCGTTTCAAAAATGCCGGGCGCGATGGTGACCACACGCACGCCGTGCCGCGCCAGCTCACGCGCCGCCGGCAGGGTCATGGATGCAACCGCCCCCTTCGAGGCGGCATAGGCGCATTGTCCGATCTGCCCGTCATAGGCCGCGATGGAGGCGGTGTTGATGATGACGCCGCGCTCCCCTTCAGCCTCCGGCTGCTCTTTCACGATCTCGTTCGCGGCAAGACGCAACATGTTGAACGTGCCGAACAGATTGATGGAGACCGCGCGCATGAAGCTGTCCAGCCGGTGCGGCCCCTGCCGGCCGACCACCGGCTCGCCGGGGGCAACCCCGGCGCAGTTCACCAGACCATGAACATGGCCGAAGGCGTCCTTCGCGGCACTCACCGCCGCAACGCCATCCTCCTCGCGCGTGACATCCGTCTTGTGGAAGCGGAAGGCGGGACCAAGCTCGGCCTGCATGGCCTGCGCGGTGCTGTCATTGATGTCGAGCCCCATCACCCTGGCGCCCTCGCCCACAAGCATGCGGGCGACAGCAGCACCCAGCCCCGAGCCGGTGCCGGTGACGAGAAAAACGTGATCCTTGATGAGCATGCGTATCGTTTCCCGAAAATGATCGACCGGTTCAGGCGTCAGCGTGTCTGTCGCGGTTGCGCAGCATGAAACGCTGGATCTTCCCGCTGGGTGTCTTGGGAAGCTGGCTCAGGAACTCGATCTCGCGCGGATAGGCATGGGCGGAGAGGCGCTTCTTCACATAAAGCTGAAGCTCCTCCACCAGGTCGTCGGACGGCTCGACATCATCACGCAGGGTGACGAAAGCCTTGACGATTTCGGTGCGTTCCGGGTCCGGCTTGCCCACAACCGCCACCTCGATGACAGCGGGATGCTCCAGCAGCGCGCTTTCCACATCGAACGGGCCGATGCGATAACCGGAGGAGGTGATGACATCATCCGAGCGGCCCACGAAGCTGATGCGGCCATCCGCCTCCAGCTCCACCGTATCGCCGGTGCGGTAATAGCCACCGGCAATCGCCGGGGTATCCTTGCGCCAGTAGCCGGTGAACCACAGAAGCGGCGAGCGCGCGATATCCACCGCCAGCGTGCCCGGCACATTGGGCGGCAGCTCGTTGCCCTGCTCATCCAGCACGGCCACGCGGTATCCCGGCATGGCGAAGCCGGCGGAACCGGGCACCACCTCATGGGGCAGGCCATGGTGATTGTTCACGGTCATGCCGGTTTCGGTCTGGCCATAGTGATCGAAGATCGGCACATCCAGATGCTCGGCAAACCAGCGGAAGATCTCCGGGTTCAGCGGCTCGCCGGCGGACGAGACGACACGGAGCTGCCCCTTCACCTGCGCCGCCATTTCCGGCCCGGCCGCGATCAGCAGGCGATAGGCGGTGGGCGCGCCGGCCAGATTGGTGATGCCGTGGCGCCTGACGATGTCATAAGTGGACTGGGCCGAGAAAGAGCCTTCATAGAAGGTGGTGGCATGGCCCAGCAAAAGCGGCCCGGTCACGGCATAGTAAAGGCCATAGGCCCAGCCGGGATCGGCGATGTTCCAGAACTTGTCCTCGGGGCGCAGCCCGATGGCGTGGCGCATATAGACATGGAAGGCGGGCAGCGCGTTCAGCGGCACGGGCACGCCCTTGGGCAAGCCGGTGGTGCCGGAGGTGGACATCATCAGGAACAGGTCCGTGCCCTTGCGCAGCACGGGGGTGAAGTCCTCGCTCTGGCGCTCCAGCTCGGCATGGAAATCGAAATCCCCCTCGGCGAGCGCATCGTCATCCTTCTTGCGCACCACCGCCACCTTCGGGCAGTTGGGCACCTCGTCCAGCTTCGGCCGGTTGGCCGGATCGGTCACCACCAGCTTGGCGGATGAGGTGTCGAGGCGCTGCTCGATGGCCTTGGGGCCGAAGGCGGTGAAAAGCGGCTGATACACCGCACCGGCGCGCCATGTGCCCAGAATGGTGACCAGCAGCTCGGGAGTGCGCGGCAGCATGCCGGCAACCACATCGCCGGGCCTGATTCCCAGCTGCGTGATGAAATGGGCGAACCTTGCGGACAGCGCCTTCAGCTGCGCGAAGCTGTAGGTGGCGCGCTCGCCATTCTGGTTTTCCCACTCCAGCGCCACGCCGCCATCTTCGGCATGGCGGTCGCAGCACTCGATGCAGGCATTGATGCCGGTTTCGAAATTGCCGTCAAACAATGCGAGAACATCTTCCAGACGGAAGCTGGCGGCGGCATCGGCATAGTTGTCAGAGGTCACCGTCTTGTCATGTGCCACAGTCATCTCTCCCTCCCCTGGCCCATTGCTTCATTGGCGTGCATGGGCGGAATCTTTTGCTTCCCCTGATCTGGCTACGAAATGATGTGGCAAGCGATGACCAAAATGATCTGATTTTCTGATCGGTTTTGCCATATTGTGGGGCAGGTGCCCCAAGGCGAGAGGTGATCCATGGACCAGAGAGTGGAACGGCGCATGATTTCGCCCCGCTTTGTGGAGGATGCGCTGGATTGCATGCGGCGCAGGGGGATGGAGGTCGAGCCGCTGCTGCGGTCCGTCGGCCTGCCCGAAAAAGTGACCGAACCGGTTTCGGCCGAGAGCTATGGCGCGCTGTGGCTGGCGATCTCACAGGCCATGGAGGACGAGTTTTTCGGCGGCGCGGCCCAGCCCATGCGTCCGGGCAGCTTCACCCTGCTGTGCCACGCGGTGCTGTATGCCACCACGCTGGAACAGGCCCTGCGCCGGGCCCTGCGTTTTCTGAATGTGGTGCTGGCGGATCCGCGCGGCGAACTGGTGGTTGCCGATGGTCTGGCCCTGGTGCGCCTGACGGACAAGGGCGGGCCACGTTCGGCCTTCACCTATCGCACCTACTGGATTCTGGTGCATGGCATCACCTGCTGGCTTGTGGGGCGGCGCATTCCCCTGCGCCGGCTGGAGTTCAGCTGCGACCCTCCAAGGCAGAGCGCCGATTATGGCCGCTTCTTCGGCGCACCCGTACATTTCAGCCAACCCCAGAGCCTGCTGGCTTTCGATGCCAGTTTCCTGACCCTGCCCGCCATCCGCAACGAGAAGGCGCTGAAGGAGTTTCTGCGTCGGGCCCCGGCGAACATTCTCGTCAGATATCGCCATGATGCCGGGCTGGCCGCGCGCGTGCGCACCCGCTTGCAGGAAACCCCGCCCATGAACTGGCCGGATGCAGAGACCATGGCGAAGCGGTTGCGCATGCCGGCCTCCAGCCTGCGTCGCCGCCTGCGCGAGGAGGGCACCACCTATCGCGATATCCGCGACGAGCTGCGCCGGGATCTGGCCATGGAATGGCTGTTGCAAAGCACACGCGGGGTGGGTGAGGTCGCCGCCGATCTCGGTTTTTCCGAACCCAGCGCCTTTCATCGCGCCTTTCGCAAATGGACCGGGATGCGACCGGGCGCCTTCAGGCGGGCGGGCGGGATGGACGGGCCAGACGGAAGCGGGGCGAGCCGCTGACACGGGCCGGGACAAGGCTGCGCGATGCGCTCCTCTCAGGCCCGGCCCCTTTCGGGGATCTCGCCGGGCGTATGGCCGGTCCATGTCTTGAAGGCGCGCATGAAGCTCTTTTCATTGCGGAACCCGACAAGGTGGGCAACCTGCTTGAGCGGGCGGTTGTTCCGGCGCAACAGCTCCATGGCCCGCTCCCGCCGGATGTCATCCTTGATCTGCTGGAGGGAGGCACCCTCCTCATGAAGCTGGCGGTGCAGGGTCCGGCGGGAGACATGCAGCATCTCCGCCAGCTCCTCGGCTGTCATCAGATGGCTGGCCCCTGTCATGCGGGCCTTCAGCAACAGGCGCACCCGCTCCACCAGAAGCCGGTCCCGCCGATACTGGAGCACCATCAGCCCCAGCGCCTTCTGCAACATGGCCCGGGTAGCTGTTTCATCCCGCAGGGGCGGCAAGGCCAGATAATCCGCGCTGAAACTGAAGCCTGCCCCTTCCGCACCAAACCGCGCCTCGCCGGGAAACATGGCGCGATAGGCATCGACATGGGCGGGCGGCGAAAAGGGGAACCACAGATCGCTCAGGGGAATGCGCGAATCCACCAGCCAGCAGGCAAAGCCGTGCACCGCGCGCAAGACCGAAACCAGACAGAACTCACGAAAATCCCCGGTATCGGCGCGCTCTTCAATCATGATGCTGGCCACACCGGCGCGCACCCCCAGAGACAGGCGGACATCATCCACCAGCAGGCCGTGACACCGCGTCCAGCGCTTCAAGGCGACATCCAGGCTGGGAGCAGAAATGGAGGCGCGGCACAGCAGGCCAAGGCTGCCCCAGCGCATGGGGCGGCCAAACCATCCCAGCGCCTCGTCATCCAGTTCCTGCATGGCATGGGAGGACAGGGCCTCGAACTGTTCCGCCGTGACGCGCGCGCTGTTGTCCTCCAGAAGGGCAGGCTCAATCCGTGCCGCCTTCAGCGCCATGTCGAAACAGCGTCCATATCGCGCATAGCCCTTTGAGATCGCCTGCACGAAGGCTATCGGTGTAACGGCCGTCGCTGGGCCTGACGCGATTTTCCTCATGGACCCATATCAGGACATGATGTCCCGATTTGCAACCATTGTGGCACGCATGGGCGGTATGCCAGATCTATTCTGAATTCAATCACGCCGGATCACGGCACATAAATACAGGGGAGAGACGCGATGATGCTGTCGGCAATCGAGCTGGACTTCGAGCTTGGCGAAGACGTGGATGCCCTGCGGGAGGCCGTTCGCGCTTTCGCGGCAAAGGAAATCGCCCCCCTGGCCGCCGAGGTCGACCGCGACAATCTCTTTCCCGCCCATCTGTGGCGCAAGCTGGGTGACATGGGTCTCCATGGCCTGACCGTGGGCGAGGCCTATGGCGGCACCAATCTGGGCTATCTGGCACATATTGTGGCGCTGGAAGAGGTGTCCCGCGCCTCCGCCTCGGTTGGCCTGTCCTATGGCGCGCATTCCAATCTGTGCGTGAACCAGATCCACCGGAACGGCACCGAGGCGCAGAAGCAGAAATATCTGCCCCGGCTCATTTCCGGCGAGCATGTGGGCGCGCTGGCGATGAGCGAGCCCAATGCCGGCTCCGACGTGGTGAGCATGAAGCTGCGCGCGGAGAAGAAGGGCGACCGCTTCATCCTCAATGGCTCCAAGATGTGGATCACCAATGGCGGGGATGCCGATACGCTGGTGGTCTATGCCCGCACGGACCCTGATGCTGGCGCGAAGGGCATCACCGCCTTCATCATCGAGAAGGGCTTTGCCGGCTTTTCCGCCGGCGCCAAGCTGGACAAGCTGGGCATGCGCGGCTCCAACACCTATCCGCTCTTCTTCGACAATGTGGAAGTGCCGGAGGAAAACGTGCTGGGCGGGGTGGGCCAGGGCGTCAGGGTGCTGATGTCCGGCCTTGATTATGAGCGCGCCGTGCTTGCCGGCGGCCCGCTCGGGCTGATCGCGGCCTGCATGGATACCGTCATGCCCTATGTGCACGAGCGCAAGCAGTTCGGCCAGAGCATCGGCGAATTCCAGCTCATGCAGGGCAAGCTGGCCGACATCTACACCACATGGCAGGCCACGCGCGCCTATGTCTATGCGGTGGGCAAGGCCTGCGACAGGGCCGGCCATGACCGCAGCCTGCGCAAGAATGCCGCCGGCGCCATTCTCTATGCCGCCGAAAAGGCCACCGCGATCGCCGGCGAGGCGATCCAGACCCTGGGCGGGGTGGGCTATACGCGGGACTTCCCCGTCGAGCGCCTGTGGCGCGATGCCAAGCTGTATGAAATCGGGGCCGGCACATCGGAAATCCGCCGGATGCTGATCGGGCGTGAACTGTTCAACGAAACCGCCGGGCTGTGATCATGGCGGTGATTGAAAGCAAGATCAGCCCCCGCGGCGCCGAGTTCCAGGCCAATGCCGAGGCCATGAGCGGGCTGGTGCAGGATCTGCGCGCCCGCCTTGAAGAGGTGATGCAGGGTGGTGGCGAGACAGCCCGCGCCCGGCATGTGGCGCGGGGCAAGATGCTGCCGCGCGCGCGCGTCGACATGCTGCTGGATGCCGGCTCGCCCTTCCTCGAGATCGCCCCCATGGCGGCCTTCAATGTCTACAAGGAAAAGGACGGTCGTGATGCCGCGCCAAGCGCGGGGGTCATTGCCGGTATCGGTCGCGTGTCCGGCCGGGAATGCGTGATCGTCTGCAATGATGCGACCGTGAAAGGCGGCACCTATTTCCCTCTCACCGTGAAGAAGCATCTGCGCGCCCAGGAAATTGCGGCGCAGAACAATCTGCCCTGCATCTATCTGGTGGATTCGGGCGGGGCGAACCTGCCCAATCAGGATGAGGTGTTCCCCGACCGCGACCATTTCGGCCGCATCTTCTACAATCAGGCGCAGATGAGCGCGGCGGGCATCGCCCAGATCGCGGTGGTGATGGGCTCGTGCACGGCGGGCGGGGCCTATGTGCCGGCCATGAGCGATGAAACCATCATCGTGCGCAATCAGGGCACCATCTTTCTGGCCGGCCCGCCCCTGGTGAAGGCGGCCACGGGCGAGGTGGTGAGCGCGGAAGAGCTGGGCGGCGGTGATGTGCACACGCGCCTTTCCGGCGTCGCCGATCATCTGGCCAATGATGATGCCCACGCCCTGGCGCTGGCGCGCGGCGCGGTTGCCCATCTCAACGGTTCCAAATCCATGCAGGTGGAGCGCATCACCCCCCGCCCGCCGAAATATGACCCTGCGGAAATCGGCGGCATCATCCCCACCGACACACGCAAGCCCTTCGATGTGCGCGAGATCATCGCCCGTATCGTGGATGCCTCCGAGTTTCATGAGTTCAAGGCCCGTTTCGGCCCCACACTGGTCACCGGCTTCGCCCATATCGAGGGCATGCCGGTCGGCATCATCGCCAATAATGGCATCCTGTTCTCGGAAAGCGCGGCCAAGGGGGCGCATTTCATCGAGCTGTGCTGCCAGCGGCGCATTCCCCTCGTGTTCCTGCAGAACATCACCGGCTTCATGGTGGGGCAGAAATACGAGAATGAAGGCATTGCCCGCCATGGCGCCAAGATGGTGACAGCCGTGGCCTGCGCCAATGTGCCCAAATTCACCGTCATCATTGGCGGCTCCTTTGGCGCCGGCAATTATGGCATGTGCGGGCGCGCCTATTCCCCGCGCTTTCTGTGGATGTGGCCGAATGCCCGCATCTCAGTCATGGGCGGCGAGCAGGCGGCTTCCGTGCTGGCCACCGTGCGGCGTGATGGCGTGGAAAAGGCCGGAGGCCAGTGGTCCGGGGAAGATGAGGCGGCATTCCGCGAGAATATCCGCGAGCGCTACGAACATCAGGGCCACCCCTATTATGCCACCGCCCGCCTCTGGGATGACGGCGTGATCGACCCGGCAGACACCCGCCGCGTTCTGGCACTGGGCCTTTCCGCCAGCCTCAACGCCCCCATTCCCGAAGCGCGCTTCGGCGTGTTCCGCATGTGAGGAGGCGAAGATGCAGCATCTGATCATGACCCGGGCCGATGGCGTCGCCACCGTGACGCTGAACCGCCCGGAGGTTCGCAATGCCTTCAATGATGTTCTCATCCGGGAACTGACGGAAACCTTCACCGCTCTCGGGCGGGATGAAAGCGTTCGTGTCATCGTGCTGGCCGCCAGCGGCAAGGCCTTCTGCGCGGGCGCGGATCTGGCATGGATGGAACGCATGGCGCACTACAGCCATGCGGAAAATCTCGCCGATGCCATGGCGCTCGCCACCATGCTGCGCACCATCCATGAATGTCCGGTTCCGGTCATCGCCCGTGTGCAGGGGGATGCCTTTGCCGGCGGGGTCGGGCTTGTGGCCGCCTGCGACATGGTGGTGGCGGCGGAACATGCCCGCTTCTGCCTGAGCGAGGTTCGGCTGGGGCTCATTCCCGCGACCATTGCCCCCTATGTGATGGCCGCGCTGGGCCGACGCATGTCACAGCGCTATTTTCTCACCGCCGAGGTGTTCTCCGCACAGGCCGCCGCCCTCTGCGGGCTGGTGCATGAGGTGACGGGTGCCGATGCGCTGGATGAGGTGACAGGGCGCTACTGCGCGCACCTCATCCAGGCGGCCCCCACCGCACTGGCCGCGTGCAAGCGCCTGCTGCGCGATGTGGGCGGCCGCCCGGTGGATGACGCGCTGGTGCAGGACACCGCCGCGCGCATTGCCGATATCCGCGCCTCCGCCCATGGCCGCGAAGGGATGCAGGCATTTCTGAACAAGACACGGCCTTCCTGGCTGAACACCAAGACAGGGGAGGCATCGTGATGAAACGGGGCATTCGCAAGATCCTGATCGCCAATCGCGGCGAGATCGCCTGCCGTGTGGCCGCAACCGCACGCCGCCTCGCCATCCGCACCGTGGCGGTGCATTCGGATGTCGATGCCTGCGCCCGTTTCGTCGCCATGTGCGATGAGGCGGTCTCGCTGGGCGGCGCGGCCCCGCGCGAGAGCTATCTGCTCTGGGAGAAGATCATTGCCGCAGCGCTCGATACACAGGCCGACGCCATTCATCCCGGCTATGGCTTCCTGAGCGAGAATGCCGATTTCGCCGCCGCCTGCGCACAGGCCGGCCTGGTCTTCATCGGCCCGCCGGAGCAGGCCATCCGCGCCATGGGGCTGAAGGCGGAGGCCAAGCGCCTGATGGAGGAGGCCGGCGTGCCGCTGGTGCCGGGCTATCACGGCGCGGACCAGAGCCCGGCCCTGCTGGCCGCCGAGGCGGAGCGCATTGGCTATCCGCTCATCATCAAGGCCAGTGCCGGCGGTGGCGGCAAGGGCATGCGCATTGTCGAGCATCAGGAGGAGTTCGCGGAGAAGCTCGCCTCCTGCCAGCGCGAGGCCGCCAGCAGTTTCGGCAGCGAGGCGGTCCTGCTGGAACGCTATGTGCAACGCCCCCGGCACATCGAGATCCAGGTGTTCGGGGATACGCACGGCAATTATGTGCATCTGTTTGAGCGCGACTGCTCGGTCCAGCGCCGCCACCAGAAGGTGCTGGAAGAAGCCCCCGCGCCGGGCCTGAGCGAGCAGCGGCGCGAGGAGATGGGGCAGGCTGCCATCGCCGCGGCCCGTGCCGTGGGCTATGTGGGCGCGGGCACCGTGGAGTTCATCGCCGAACCCGCGGCCGATGGCGATCTCTCCTTCTATTTCATGGAGATGAACACCCGCCTCCAGGTGGAGCATCCGGTGACGGAGGCCATTACCGGGCAGGATCTGGTGGAATGGCAGATCCGCGTGGCGGCAGGCGAGCCCCTGCCCCGCCTCCAGCATGAACTGGTGCGGAACGGACATGCCATCGAGGCGCGCATCTGCGCCGAGGCGCCCGATCATGACTTCCTGCCGGCGACAGGGCGGCTGGAGATTCTGCGCCTGCCGCCCCACACCGATTTCACCCCCGCTCCTCATGGGGTGCGGGTGGATTCCGGCGTGCGCGAGGGCGATGCGATCTCGCCCTTCTATGATCCGATGATCGCCAAGCTCATTGTGCATGGGGCAACGCGCGAGGAAGCGCTGATGCGCCTCGATGAGGCCTTGGCGCAGACCCATATTGTGGGCGTGGACACCAATACGGCCTTTGTGCGCCGCATTGCCCGCAGCCATGCCTTCGCCCATGCCGATCTCGATACCGCCCTGATCCAGCGGGAAAGCGCCGTGCTGTTTCACCAGCGAGAGCTGCCTCTGGGCCATCTCGCCGCGGCCATCGTCCGGCATGTGGTGCAGGCGGAAGCCGCACTGGCGGATGCCGACCCATGGTCCCATCGTGACAGCTGGCGCATGGCCGGCCCGGCCCCGCGCACTCTGACCCTCCAGCCGGGCGAGGAGCGGGAGACCATCAGCTTCACCCGGCAGGACGAAACCCTGTTTCATCTGGAAGCGGATGGTTTCGTCCATCGCCTCGTCTTCCTGCCGGATGGCGACATGACGCTGGATGGCATGCGCCTGCGGGCGACGACCTATCGCCATGGGGATGACTTCACCATCTTCACCCCGGCCGGCAGCGCCTGCGTGACGCTGCTGGACCCTCTGGCCCATGCCGGCGAGATCGAGGCGGAGGCGGACCGCCTGACCGCGCCCATGCCCGGACGGATCATCGCCCTGCTTGTGGAGGCCGGGGCTCAGGTGAAGCAGGGCCAGCCGCTTGCGGTGATGGAGGCGATGAAGATGGAGCACACCATCCGCGCCCCGGCCGACAGCATCGTGGCCGAGCTGCTGTATGCGGTCGGGGACCAGATACCCGAGGGCGCCGAGCTGCTGCGTCTCACCGCCCTTCCCGCGGACGGGGCAGAGGCATGAGCGGGTCTTCATCCGGCGCGCGCCGCCAGCACATCCGCACCGGCACACGGCCGGACACCAACTGAAACACCGCGGCGGCCGGGCATACGGGCCGCCGCGGTTCAACCATTTCCCCGGCAGCGGGGCAGAACCAGAAGCGCTCGGCGCACCAGCCGGAGAAACCGGCGGCCATGGACAGGGAGAAAACAATGACCTACAGCGAACGCCCGAATCCGGATGAAGCGCGCGTGCGTGGCGCCAATACCCCGCCGCTTCTGGAAGAAACCATTCCCGCCCTTCTGGCCCGCACCGTTGCCGCCCGGCCGGACGCGGAGGCCATGGTGTTCGCCGATCGCGGCCTGCGCCTGAGCTGGCAGGCCTTTTCCGATGCGGTCGACCAGCTGGCGACCGGCCTTCTGGATCTGGGCATCAACCGGGGAGACCGGGTGGGTATCTGGTCTCCCAACCGGCCGGAATGGGTATTGACCCAGTTCGCCACCGCCCGCATCGGGGCCATTCTGGTCAATGTGAACCCGGCCTATCGCCGCCATGAGCTGGAATATGTTCTGCGCAATGTCTCCATGCGCGCACTGGTCACGGCAGACCGCTTCAAGACCTCCGATTATCTGGGCATGCTGCGGGACATCCTGCCGGAACTGGCCTCCGGCACGCCGGGCGCCCTGTATTGCGACAAGCTGCCGGACCTGCGCACCATCATCTCCATGTCGGACACACCGCAGGACGGCATGGTGCCTTTCGGGCAGGTGGCGCAAACCGTGGCGGACACCGCGCGCCTCGATGCGCTCACCGCCCGGCTTTCCCCCCATGATCCCATCAATATCCAGTTCACCTCCGGCACCACGGGCGCCCCCAAGGGGGCGACCCTCACGCACAGGAACATCGTCAATAACGGCATGTTCGTGACCGACCGGATGCGCTTTACCGACCGGGACCGGCTGTGCATCACCGTGCCGCTCTACCATTGCTTCGGCATGGTGATGGGCGTTCTGGGATGCGTCACGAAGGGGGCGACGATGATCTTCCCCGGCGAGGGCTTCGACCCCGGCGCCTCCCTGAAGGCGGTGATGGATGAGCGCTGCACCGGGCTTTATGGCGTGCCCACCATGTTTTCAGCCATGCTGGCCGTGGATGGCTTTGCCGCCTACGACCTTTCCTCCCTGCGCACGGGCATCATGGCCGGATCTGTCTGCCCCATAGAGCTGATGAAGCGCGTGCGCAGCGAGCTGCACATGGAGCAGGTGACGATTGCCTATGGCATGACGGAAACCTCCCCCGTCTCCTTCCAGACCCTCGTGGATGATCCTGTCGAGAAGCAGGTGACCACGGTCGGGCGCATCCATCCCCATCTGGAGGCCAAGCTCATCGATGCCGCCGGCAAGACTGTCCGCCCCGGCGAGATTGGCGAACTGTGCACGCGCGGCTATTCCGTAATGCGCGGCTATTGGGGCGCGCCGGAAAAGACCGCCGAAGCCGTGGATGCGGAGGGCTGGATGCATACCGGCGACCTCGCCACACTGGATGAGGAGGGATATTGCGCCATTGTCGGCCGGGTGAAGGACATGGTCATCCGCGGGGGCGAGAACATCTATCCGCGTGAGATCGAGGACTTCCTCTACCGCCACCCCAAGGTGCGCGAGGTGCAGGTCGTCGGCATCCCCGATCCCCATTATGGCGAGGAACTGTGCGCCTGCATCGTGCCGCTGGACAACAGCCTGACCGAGCAGGACATACTGGACTATTGCCGGGACCAGATCGCCTATTACAAGGTGCCGCGCTATATCGAGCTGATGGAAGAGCTGCCCATGACGGTGACCGGCAAGATCCAGAAATTCGCCCTGCGCGAGATGATTTCAAGAAAACTCTCCGGGCAGGCGAACTGAAAATGCCGCACGGCCAGCCCTGAAAAAACACCCTGCCCTGAAGCCCATCTCGCCTTCAGGGCAGGCGCTTTGGCTGAAACCGCCTGCGGCCGCCTGAATCCTGCCCCTTCCCAGACCTATTGATCCATCACCTGCAAGCAAGGCGATGTGAGAGCGATGACCCATCTGCGGATCATACTGAACGGGAAATCGGCGGCTGATGTACGGGTGCGCCGCGCGGTCGCGACACTGCGCGCGGAAGGTCATCAGGTCGGGGTCCGGCCCACATGGGAAAGCGGCGATGTCCAGCGCCTCACCAGCGAGGCCATGCGCGATGCCGCGGCAGACGGGATTGAGGTGATTGTTGCCGCGGGCGGCGATGGCACCATCAATGAGGTTCTGGGCACGGCCTTCACCGGAGAGGGGGGCTATGGCGGCAGCTTCGGCATTCTGCCCCTGGGCACCGCCAATGATTTTGCCCGCTCTGCCGGAGTGGACCCCAATGACATCACCGCAGCCCTGCGCCGTGCCGCCACCAGCATGCCCGTGCCTGTCGATATCGGCGTGCTGGATGGCCGGCCATTCGTCAATCTGGTCACCGGCGGCTTCGGTTCGAGGATCACCGCGGAAACCGACCCGCAACTCAAGAAGAGCCTTGGCGGGCTGGCCTATGCGCTGACAGGCCTTGCCCGGCTGGGAGACATGACCGCCAGCACGGGCCGCTTTCGCGGCGAGGGCTTTGAATGGGAAGGGCCTTTCATCGCCATGGCGATCGGCAATGGGCGACAGGCCGGAGGCGGCATTCCGCTTTGTCCCGGGGCATCCATTGATGATGGACTGCTGGATCTTCTGATCCTGCCCGCCATACCGCCCGATCTGGGCTCCCAGCATCTGATGGAGGCCCTGCGGACGGGGCCGCGCGCCATTCGCGGGCTTGAGGTGCGCTGCAAGAGCACATGGTTCGAATATGAGGCGCAGGAGGATCTGCACGTCAATCTTGATGGTGAGCCCCTGCTCACCAGAACCTTCCGGGTGGAATGCGTGCCCGGGGCGCTCTCGCTCCGCCTTGGTGACTCGCCGCTGCTGAAGGGGAGACAGCCTCACCCTCCCGTGGCAGGCTGACCGGAACTGCCCCTGTCACTGCGCCGGAAGCGCGCGCATCTTTTCCTCCGCGACAAGAGCACGTCGCCTGTCCGAGGCTTTATATCGCTGGTGCAGACAGGTTCCCTGTCTCTTCCACGGTTTGCACATGAGACATCCGGCACGCCCGGATTTGGGTCGCTTGCGCTTGAAGTTCAATCCTTTCTCCTCCTCCATTCACGAGGCCCCGCGGCCCGTGGCCGGAAACGAAGGCCCGCGGCCGGGGGAAGGTCATCATCCCTGTCCGTCTCATATCATAGCTTCCGCGCCAGCCCTTTCACCAGCACGAAAGAGCCGCCTTCGGGCCCATGACTCACCTGTGCCTGCACGCCATAGATCCGGGCGAGCAGATCATCCGTCATCACCTCGGCAGGCACGCCTGCGGCGGCCACGGCCCCCTCATGGAGAAACACCACCTCATCCGCCCAATTGGCCACCAGCGCCAGATCATGCAGCACCACCAGCACCATGCAGCCATTCCGGGCCACCCGGCGCAGGATGGACATGACCTCGATCTGGTGGCGCAGATCCAGGGCGCTGGTGGGCTCATCCAGCAGCAGGATCCGCGGCTGGCGCACCAGAGACTGGGCAAGGCTGGCCAGTTGCCGCTGCCCGCCCGAAAGGGTGTTGAGCCGGCGCATCGCCAGTTGCAGAAGCCCCACCTCCTCCAGCACGCCAAGCGCCCTGTGCCGGCAGGTCTCCACCGGCAGGCCGGGGGAGAAGACCCGGAGCGAGGCGATGATGCTTTCCAGCACTGTCAGCCCACTGGCCCCATCAAGTCCCTGCGGCATGAAACCGAGAATGCGCCCGCGCTGGCGGGCCGGCATGCGCATCAGGTCCTGCCCCTCGAAACAGGCGGCCCCCCCGGCCCGCACCATGCCGGCAATGGCGCGCAGCAATGTGGACTTGCCTGCCCCGTTTGGCCCGGCAAAAGCGGTGATGCGCCCTGCCCGCAAGAGCGGCAGGCTCACATTCCCCAAGATGCTGACGCGGCCATAACGCACATGGATGTCGCGCACCTCCAGCCCCGCGCCCTCTTCCACAGCCGTCATCGCCGCCCCCTCCCCCAGAACAGAAGCGCAAGAAAGCAGGGCAGCCCGACAAGGGAGGTGACAATGCCGATGGGCAACACCACGCCCGGCACGATCAGCTTGGAGGCGACATTGGCGAAGGAGAGCAGAACCGCGCCTGAAAGCAGCGCCGCCGGCAGGAAGAAGCGATGGTCCTCGCCCACCATCAGGCGCGCCATATGCGGCCCCACCAGCCCCACAAAGCCGATGCTGCCGGCAAAGGCCACCGCCACCGCCGCCAGCAGGCTGGCGCGCAACAGGCAGCCAAAGCGGAGCAGGGCGATGTTCACACCAAGGCTCCGCGCCCGCTCCTCGCCCAGCGACAGCAGGGTGAGCGACCATGTGGCCCGCAATGAAAAGGGCAGCACCACCGCCAGCACCAGCCCCATGCCCAGAACGGAGGTGCTGTCCGCCCGGCTCAGGCTGCCCATGGTCCAGAAGATGAGCTGCTGGAGAGAGTCGGCCGGAGCGATGAATTGCAGCACCGCCACCAGCGCGTTGAAACCGAACACCAAGGCGATGCCGAACAGCACCAGTGTCGTCGCGCCCCCCGCCGCATGCCCCTGCGTGGCCGCCACGAGCTGAATGAGCAGAACCGCGCCGAAGGCGAAGAGGAAGGCATTGACCGGCACGGCCATGTCCGCCGGCATCCAGGGCAGGCTGACCCCGACAATGATGGCCAGCGCCGCCCCGAAAGAGGCCGCTGAAGACACCCCAAGGGTGAAGGGGCTGGCCAACGGATTGTGCAGGATGGTCTGCATCTCCGCCCCCGCAAGGCTCAGGCTCGCGCCGATCAGTATGGCGAGCATGGCCGTTGGCAGGCGCACCTGCCACATGATGATGGCCAGCGCCTCATCCCCCTCCCCCATGAGCCCGGCACGGATCTGGCCGAGGCTCAGCCCGGCCGGCCCGGTGAGCAGATCCGCCAGCAGACCGGCAAGCAGCAGGATGACGAGGGCCACGAGAGCCAGAATGCGCCACAGGCGCACCTTGTCATGGGCGCAAAGAATATCCGCACGCAGGCCCGCGCCGGCGAGAGTGTCAGCGCGCACAGCTCCCCCCGCCGGCCCTTTTTCATCCGGCATCTCGCAGGCCGTCATTTCTGCGGGGCCGCCGGCATGACATGGAATGTGCCTTCCAGCGGAAAAGCCAGAAAGCGCGTATTCAGCTCCGTGAGGGTCTTTTGCGGCTCCACATCGCGAAAAGCCTCGGGATGGAACATCCGCGCCATGTCTTCCACGCCCAGGAAGAAGAGCGGATTATCGAAATAGAACAGCCATATGCCGCCCGCGCGCCCGGTCTTCACCGCCCGAAGGCTGGAGATGCCCGGCGTTTCCAGCACATGGGCAAAGGTTTCCCCCGCTTCCTGCGCGCTGATATCCGGGCCGATCCGCAACCCTGTCTGGGTCACGGTGGAACCGCCGCCGGCCAGATAGAAATCCGGCTGCTCGGCCAGAACATATTCAAGGTTCAGCTTGCCGATGGCGCCGGGAATCTTGTCCTTGCCAATATTGCGCCCGCCAGCCGCAGCGATGAAATCACTCATATTTCCCACGCCGGAGGAAAAACAGCAGTCCTTGCCATTGGGGTTGAGGTGAAACAGCACGCGCGGCTGCGTACCCGCCTTTTCCACCCGCGCGGCGACATCATTCATCCGCTGCTCATAGAAAGCGATGAAGTCTTCCGCCTGTTGCTCCCGCCCCAGAAGCTGGCCGAGCATGCGCATGGATGGCACCGTCTTGCTCAGGGGCTTCTGGAAGAAATCGACAAAGACATAGGGAATGCCGGCGGCATCCAGCCTGTCGAGTCCGGCAGGCGGCGGGCCATACAGGGTGAAGACCACCAGATCGGGCCGCGCGGCGATCACCGCCTCAATCGAGAAGCTGCCCCCGGTGGTGCGGCCCACCACGGGCACGGCATCGGCCTGCGGAAAGCGCGCGCGCAGGGCGGCATAGGTTTCCGGCGAATAACGCTGGAGATCATCTCCCCAGGCGACAATCCAGTCCAGCGGCTGCCTGTCCAGCAGGCCGAGGGTGAGGATATGGCGGCTTTCGGAAAGCACCACCCTTTTCGCCGGCGCGGGAAGGGTGACGGTGCGCTCCAGCATGTCCGTCACCGTGATGGCGCCGGCCGCGGGCGATGCCGGCTGTGCCCATGCCTCGGAAGCGGCTGGCAGCGCGAGGGCGGACAGGGCCAGCGCAGCCGCCATGCATGTGCGCACGAGAACGCGGCGCAGCAGCGCGCGCGGATGGCGGAAGGAGGAGGGGTTCTGTGTCATGCCATGATCCGGGCTGGCCCTGTCGCGTGGGTCTTGCATCGCGCTCACCAGCGGTAGCTGAGGGTGGCGATGACGGAGCGGTCAAAGCCGTAATTGCAGGAGGATGCGCTGCAGGTGGAATAGTATTTCTTGTCGAACAGGTTGGTGGCGTTCACCGCCAGCTTCAGCCCTTCCAGCTCCTTGCGGAACTGGCCGAATTCATAGCGGATGGCCGCATCCACCAGAGTGAAGGACGGCACCACGATGGTGTTGGCCGTATCCGCATAGGTTTCACCCACATAACGCACGCCCGCGCCAAGGCTCCAGCCGGTGAACGGCCCGCTGTCGATCCGGTAATCCGCCCAGCCGGAAGCCTGATGCTCCGGCATGCCGGTCGGCACCTTGCCCAGCGCGTTCTGCACCGTGGTTCTGGTGGTGCTCAGGTCCATATAGGTATAGCTGGCGCGCAGGTTGAAACTGGTGGTGACATTGGCGACAGCCGCCAGCTCCAGCCCCCTGGACGTCACCTGCCCGGTCTGCACCGAGTTCAGCGGGTTGTCCGGGTCCTGCGTGCGCACATTGTCCTGCTCCAGATTGTACCAGGCGATGGTGAACAGGCCATCGAACGCATCGGGCTTGTATTTCAGGCCCACTTCCCACTGCTTGCCGGTGGTGGGCTTGTAGGACTCGCCATAGAAATTCGTGCCCAGAACCGGCGCGAAGGACGTGGTGTAGCTGACATAGGGCGATGCCCCGAAACCGGTCAGCAGGGTCAGGCCGGCGCGATAGGTAAAGTCATCATCCTTCTGCCGCGTCACGCTGCCGTTCATGCGGTTGGTGGTGTTGACGCTCACCCAGTCCTGACGGGCCGACAGGTCCACCACCACGCGCTTGGCGATGGTCAGCGTATTGGCGGTGAAGATGCCGGTTTCCTCCGCCTTCTGGTAGGTCCTGGTGAAGGCCGTGGATGCCGAGAACGGCGCGCCATAGGTGGGCAGATAGATGTCGATGGGCGCGGCCCGCCCGTAGTTCAGATAATAATCCTCGGTCCCGTGGCGGTAGGAGAGGCCGAAGACGCTCTCCCCCTCCACCGGACCGGCAGACCAGCTGGCTTTCGCCATATTGTTGGTGGAGAAGATGCGCCCTTCAATATCGAACTGGTAGGCCGTGCGGTTCAGCGTGCGCATATCCGCGGCAAGACCCATGCCGGAAAGGGTCTGGGTGAACAGGTCCGCATAGGCATAGCGGCTGGAGGACTGCACCGACCACACATCATTGAACCGGTGGTCGAGAATATAGCCGATATTGGCCTGCACCTGATGATTGTC
Organism: Haloleucobacter ellipsoideus; assembly: GCF_052491725.1. NCBI lineage: Bacteria > Pseudomonadati > Pseudomonadota > Alphaproteobacteria > Hyphomicrobiales > Xanthobacteraceae > Haloleucobacter > Haloleucobacter ellipsoideus. The sequence continues at coordinate 179,294 of NZ_JBQWAR010000014.1, read as the reverse complement.
GAGCCCGGTGCCATCCAGATAGGTGTTCCAGGCCATTTTCCCGTTGGGGTTGGGCTTCAGCGTGCCCCGGATGGGCACGAAGGGGCGCGGCGGGCCGAACTCGTCCCGGCTGAGCGAGGCCAGAACGGTCAGGGTCGTATTGTCCGTGGGCGCCCATGTGAGGGAGGGGGCGATATAGCCGGTATTGTCCGGCACCTGGCGGATCTGTGTATCGGAGCTGCGCCCCACGCCCACAAGGCGGAAGAGCAGGCTCTTGTCCTCCTTCAGCGGGCCGGAGAAGTCGAACTGCCCCTGCCAGCGGTCGAAGCTGCCATATTGCACGCCGATCTCGCGCAGCGCTTCCTCGGTGGGGCGCTTGGAGATCATGTTAACCACGCCGCCGGGTGAGCCTGCGCCATAGAGAAACCCGGAAGGCCCGCGCAGCACTTCGGTGCGCTCCATGCCATAGGGCTGGTAGCGCACATAGGATTGCGCGGTGGTGGAGCGCAGGCCATCCAGCAGCGCGCCGTTCAGCGTCGCGTCAAAACCGCGGATGCTGTAATAGTCGAAGCGCTGGGAAGCCGCGCCATTGGAGGCGAAAACACCGGGCACATACTGCAGCGCCTGGGTGGTGGTCTGCACATTGCGCTGGGCCATCTCCTCCCGCCCGATGACACTCACGGACTGGGGAATTTCCGCGATGGGCTGGCCAGTGAAGCTGGCGGTGGTGCTGTAATTGGCCACATAGCCATTCACCGGGCCGGTGCCACGCTCGCCATAGACAGTCACCGGAGCCAGGGCAATCGCGTCACCATCCGCTACCGCCCCGGCCGCGGCCTGCGGGCGGGCGGCACGTTGACGGCCCTCGCGCGCCGATGCCTCCGGCGTATCGGCGCCCGTGGCGGAAGTGCGGGCGGATTGCGCCCATGCCCGCCCGCCATCCGCGCCGCTCGCCAGCATCAGGACAGACAGGCTGATGGCACAGGTCAGGCCCGGATGAACACGGTGCCTGCGGCTGGTGTGCGACAACTCGACCCCCATAGGAACGGCCCCATCAAACTTGAGAATGAAATGCATTCTCTCGATTGGCATGCGCGTCCGTTCATCACAATGCATACGACTTTAGCGTGGGAGACTCTTTCTTTCGATTTCCGGAATCTGAATTTTCACAGTACAATCAATGAATTATACAAATTCCAATGTGCCGGGACATATTGCGAACCTGTCGCAGCGTCATTAACATGGCGGCATGTTCAGGCTGTGCCATGGGCCAGCAGGCGCGCAGGACATGCGCCATGTATAGAAGCAGCACAGATCATGACAGCACTGCACGGACCCGGCCGCCCTCCGGCCATGAACAGCCAGCATCACGGTGACATGGCCCTGGACGCGCGTGAGGGAGAAGCCTTTTATGATGGCACTGTCGCACTCGCCAGCGGCACCGTCATGGCCCGCTCCGATGCCTGGGAAACCGAGCCGCTCACCAATGGCCTGAAATTCGTCATCGTGGGAAAGGGGGAGCTCACCTGCAAGCTGCCCAACCGGGCCTTCGAGCGCATTACCGGCCCCTGCATCTGCGCCATATGGAGCCGCGGCGGGCATGAGGCCATACAGTCCTTCCGTCCCGGCGAGCGGGTGCCTTTCACCAAGGTGGCGCTTTCCGCCCCGGCCGTGGAACAGCGCCTGAGCGCGGATTTCGAACCCTTGCGCAGCGTCTTCGGGCTGGAGCGCACCTCATCCCCCCACATGAGCGTGGCCGCCCTCACCCGGCCGATCAGGGCGCTGTGCGCACAGGTGGCGACATGCTCCCTTGGCGGGGCCGCACGCACCCTCTTCCTCTCCGGCAAGGCGCTGGAAATCGCCGCCCATGTGGTGGCCGCCTTTGACGCCGCCCCCGCGCCCGCAGGCCCGCGCCTGACATCATCGGACATGGAAAAGGTGCATCTGGCCCGCCAGATGCTCGCCACACGCCTCCAGAACCCGCCGGGACTGACCGAGCTCGGGCTGGCCGTGGGGCTCAACTCCCGCAAGCTGCAGGCCGGCTTCCAGCGCATGTATGCGGAAAGCATCTACAGCCATGTGCAGGCCCTGCGACTGGAGGAAGCGCACCGCCTGCTGCTGGAAGGAGAGCTGAGCGTCTCCTCCATTGCCTATCGCGTCGGCTACAGCCCGGCCCATCTGTCTGTCGCCTTCCGCAAGAAATACGGATTCCCGCCGCGCGCACTGCGCGCCTGAGCCCCTCCCGTCCGGAGGCAGGGGTGAGAGGCTCAGGACTCGCGCCCGGAACCGCCCACATCACGCGGCGCCACACCAAAACGCCGCCTGAAGGCCGTGGCGAAATTGGCCGGATGCCGGTAGCCGACATAAAAGGCTGCCTGCGAGACACTCCAGCCCTCATGCGTCAGGCCATCCCAGGCCCGCTCAAGCCGCTTTTCCCGCAGGAAACGAAAGACCGGCTGCCCCACAACGGCAGCGAACTTCACCTTGAACGCGCTCGCGCTCATGCCGGCGCTGCGGGCGATGTCCTCAAGACGGTGCTCCTTGTCCAGACTGGCCACAAGCTCGTCCCGCACCTGGCAGATGCGCTCCACCTCCCGCGCGCTTAAGGAGAAGGATGGCGGGGGCGCCTCAAAACTTTCCAGCGCCAAAGCCAGCAGTTCCAGCGCACAGCTTTCCGCCCGCAGGCGGCCGATGGGCCCCGCCATGGCCGCTGGAAAGCAGGAACGTGCAAGATCGCAGACACGCACCCCGTGATGCAGCGGCATGAAACGGTGCTGATCGAGGTGGCGTTCCACCATCTCCGCCAGATCCGGGTCGCACAGGGCATCGGCATGGGCCTGAAGCACCAGATAGCGGGTCCTGTCGCCCGCCCGGAACAGCCCGGACAGGGCCGTGGTTTCCGGCGAGGTGATGACAAGCGCCCTGCCGCAATCCACGATCATCTCCTCGCGACCGGCAGCCTCATAGCGGTGGGGCGTGCCTTCCAGAGCGAGCATGATTGTCAGGCTGCGATCAAGAATTCCGGTGCGACGATTGTCGACAATGGTTGTCATGTCGCTCACACACATGCGCAGCCCTGAAGGCAGCTGATGGGTGGCAAGCATGCCATGGGCCAGAAGGGCCTCGGAAGGCGCGGAGGCCGCCGCGGGAGGGCCCGGAGGCGTGGCCTGCGCCAGCTCGCGCACACCACAGGCATAACCCCATGCATGCGCGATGCTGGCAAGATGAGAGGCGGCGATGCCGCCCGTCATCGCCGTGACAGATGCGGCATCGTGATCCGGTCGGGGCATGTTCATGGGGCAGATCGTCATACCAGTGTGCCGGCAGCATATCCGCTCCTCCCGGCGGATGCCATGTCCCGGCGCTTCATTGGCGCTGTTCCAGAACAGGCCCTGTCAGAAGGTCAGTTCGATGCCGGCTCCCAGCACCCGGCCAAGGCCCGGCGTCACCGCATAGACATCCGCCGTATAGGGCGTGCCCGCCACCTCGATATTCTCGTCGAACAGGTTCCGCGCGAAGCCGTAGACCTTGATCCGCTCATTCTCCCAGCCAAGGCGCGCATTGATGATGTGATAGGGCGACAGGTTGAATGTATTGGCCAGATCCGCCGCCCGTGCGCCGGTTGCGAACTGGTATTCCACACTTGTCACCATTTCACCCGGCAGCTTCAGTGCCGCAAGCGAAAGGCGGTTTTCCGCGCCCAGCATGCCAGACCACAAGGGTACGCCCGGCAGGCTGTTGCCATCCGCCGCGCCGGAAAGATCATTCTGCGGCACATTGAAGAAGGCGCTGCGCGTATAACCCACCCCGCCATAGACGCTCCACATCTGGTTGACGCGATAGCGGGCATTGGCCTCGAAGCCATAGGTATAATAATCCAGGGCAACAATATTGAAGCTGTTCGCCATCATGTCGAACGCGTTCACGTGCCCATCATCGACATTGTTGTAGAAAATCGAGCCTTCAAGCGCCAGACGACCATCCAGAAGCAGGGTGCGGCCGCCAATCTCATAGGTCCACACATAGGAGGCCGGATAGGATGGCGCGTCTTTTCCGAAAACGGAGAAGATGTTGAAATAGGGGAAGCCGGCATTGGAATAGCCGCGCCGCACCGAGCCATAGAGCAGGCTGTTCTCATCCATCTTGTAGCTGAGCGAGACGCCACCGGCGATATAGGGATCACTCACCTTTCCATATTCGGAGAAGGTGGGCACCGTGCCCGCCGTGCCATTGGACACATAGAGCCCCTTGCGCGAGACCGAGTCATGGCCCACCCGCACGCCGGGCGTCAGTGTCCAGCGCTCATCCAGCGCAATGCCGATCTCGGCGAAGGCCGAATAGCTGTCGAGCTTCAGGTTCGAGTTGTAATAGCCGTTCTGGGTGGGGCCGAATGAGCTGCTGTTGGTGCCGCGATGATCAAAATCGGAATGATAGTAGCTCAGGCCGGCAATCCAGCGCATTGGCGCATCCGGCTTGGATGTGGCGCGCAGCTCCCCGGAATAGGCATTCTCCGAGAAGCGGTAGCGTGTGCAGTCCGAGCAGTTTGCATTCATGAAGAAATGCGGCGGCAGTCCCGTCACCTTTGAATAGATGAGCGCATCCGTATTGTCGGAGTTCATGGTGGAGGAGATGTCCTGCACCCCGAAGGTCGCCGTCAGGTCGAAACTGTCCAGCTCATGACGGACCTCGGCCGTGCCGATACCGATGCGGCGGGAGAAGGCCAGCGGCTCATCCAGCATCACCGCGGGATAGTTCTCACCACCGCGCAGGATATAGTTGAAGGTGTCGCGCTTATCCTTTTCATAAAAGCCGGAGAGCGTCACCGTGGTGCGCTCGGTCGCGAACCAGCGCAGGGCGCCGCGCGCCGCGCCGATCTCGAAACTCGGCAGGCTGTCTCCGGTGAGCAGGTTCTTCACATCGCCATCACCCCGTGTATAGCGCAGCGCGCCACGGGCATTCAGAACGCCGGGAATGAGCGTGCCGCCGGCAATGACATCGGCGACGAGATTCCGGTTGGTGCCCACTTCCGCGCGGATCCGCATGTCCCGCGTGCCATCCGGCTCGGCGGTGACGAGATTCACCGTACCACCTTGGCTGGAGCGGCCGAACAGCACGTTCTGCGGGCCGCGCATCACCTCCACCCGCTGCACATCCAGCAATTGCTGGGAGCCGGAATAGAGCGAGAGCGGCATTCCGTTCAGCGCATAACCGATTGTGGAATCAAATGGATTCTGCGGAAATCCGAGTGTGCCCACACCGCGTATGGCGCCAAAGGCAAAGAGCGGATTGCCGACATCGGTGACCGAATAGTTGGGCACGGAACGGGAGATATCGACCGCCGCATTGGCCGGGGATTCCAGCGCCAGTTCACCGGATGTCACCAGCCCCACGCTCACCGGCACATTGAACAGTGGTTCCGCATCCCGGCGCGCCGTGACCTCTATGGCCTCCAGCACGAACTCGCTGCCCGATCCGCCCGTATCCGCGCCGCTCTCCTGCGCCAGGGCCTGACTGGGGGCCGACAGGCTGAAAATGCCTGTTACCGAAGCAAGCGCAATGGCAATGCGTGGTCCCGAAAGTGACACTGTGTCCTCCACCCGTCAGCAATTCCCAAAACAGACCGGTCGCATCCACATGCAGGGTGGCTGGCTTTTGGCTGGCTCGGGGTGCGGCTGATGAAAGATCAGTAAAGACTACTGGCAGAGAGAACCAGAAGGCTGGCCTTTGCTGGCGGATGAAGCATGTTTGCGCGCCGTCAAAAACGACAACACACCTCTATTTATAAATATTCCAGATGTTTATACGTGCAGATCAGAATCATCTTAAACTTCATGAAAACGCATACAGGTGAACGGCTTGCCGCACCTGATGATCTTTTTTCAAAAGTAATTTATCCTTTGGCAAAAGTCATCTCAATGGCCGGGCGCATCCGGCTGCCCTAATCAGGGGGCTTGCGCCCCATGTATCCGCACATCGGCTGGCGCGAGAGCTTCAGGTGAGATCCGCTGTGCGCAATCTGGGCATTTTCGCGCTGGCCTTCCAGCAATATCTGGGCCTTGCGCTCATTGCATCCGTGTTGCCGGTGGTGTTGCGTGCGGATGGGGCCGGGCTTGAAATGATCGGCCTTTTCAGCGCCGCCATGTTCGCCTTCACGGTCAATTTCCTCTGGGCCCCGGTGGTGGATCGCTATCCGCTGTGGCGCGGTGGCCTGCGCGGCTCATGGCTGCTGGGCACCCAGATCGCAAGCGCCATCGCCGTGGCGGTGATGGGCCTTTTGGACCCGGCGCGCGATGTGCTGGCGCTGTTTGCGTGCGGGCTTCTTCTTTCAGTCATCGTCGCCACCCAGCGCATCGCCACCCTTGGCTATGTGGCGGATGTCCTTCCCGCGGCCGAACGCGGCATGGGCACGGCCCTGCTTGGCTGTGGCGCGGCGACGGCCAATGCCGCAGGCGGGGCGCTCTGTCTGGCGCTGGTGGCGCGGGCGGGCTGGCATGCCGGCATCCTCATCTTTGCCGCTGGCATGCTGGTGCTGGGTCTGGTGCTGATCCGTCTGCCCGAGCCTTCGGCCACGAAACCCTCCCCCCGCGCGGCCACGCCCCTGCCTGTCATGACAGGCACCCCGCGCCTGTGGGCTGTGGTGGCCATGGTCTCACCTGCCGCATTCGGTGTCGCGGCGGCCTTTTCCATGACCCTGCCGCGACTGGTGGATGCCGGTTTCGGCATGGATCGGGTGGGCCTGCTGGGCGGGGGCGCGAATGTGCTCGCCTTCTTCATTTTCGCGCCTCTTGCCGGCCTTGCGGTCTCCCGCCTCGATGGCGGACGGGCAGCGCAGGGATGCTGCCTGCTTCTGGCTTTCGCCTTTGCGTGCTTCTGCGCCATCACGCCCATGCTGGGTGAGAGGACAATCGCCATCGGCGCATTGCTGCTGGTGTTCTGCGCCCTTGCCATACAGCATGTCGCCTTCACGAGCTGGTTTCTCGGCCTTGCCCGCCCCGGCCATACGGCGGCGGATGTGACATTCCTCACCGCGCTCATCGCCGCCGTGGCCCTGCTCGGCTTTGCGGCGAGCGGCGTGATCGCCCGGCATTTCGGCTATGGCGCAACCCTGTGGGGCGCCGCGGCGGGCTATCTCGTCACCGCACTGCTCCTGACCCTGCGCCATCGCCTGCCGGAACAGGGCCCCGCCTTTCCCCCCGGCGAAAGAGCGCCCGCCCCTGCGGAGAACCGGGCATGCTGAAACTGCTGCGCCCCGTGCGCCTTCCCCTTCTGTTGGCCGTGCTGTTGCAGGCGGCATCCGGCGTGCTCGTGCTGGCGCCGCTGCTTGGCATGAGCATGCTGGCCGGCCTGTTCCTTTCCGGCGCGCCGGATGCGGACACGGCATGGCATGTGGTCATCCTGTCCGCGCTTGGTCTGGGGCTGGGCCTTGGCCTGCGCGGGCTGGCCGAGCTTGTCTCGCATCTGGCCGACAATGCGCTGGCGCTGCGTCTGCGCCTCGATGTCATCCGCCACCTCTCCCGCGCGCCGCTGGAGCGGGTGACGGAGATGGGCAGCGGCCGCATTCGGCAGGCGGCGCAGGAGGATATTGGGGCGCTTCACCATCTCGTGGCCCATTCCGGGCTCGATCTGGCCAATGCCGCCGCAACCCTGCTGGCCATCTATGGCTATCTGCTTCTGCAGGATGCGGTGATGACAGGCGTGCTGCTGCTGCCCCTGCCGCTGTATCTGCTGTGCTACCGCCGGGTGCTCCATGCCGCCGGGGCCGATGGGATGGACGCCTATGGCGCGGCGCTGGGGCGGGTGAACCAGGCCGTGCAGGACTATGTCGCCGGCATGCCGACAGTGAAGATGTATGGCGGCGGCGGGCGCGCCCACCGGGCCTATGGCGCGGCCATTTCCGGCTTCGAGACCTTCTTCGCCGGGTGGGTCCGCCCGCTTCTGCTGCCTGAAAGTCTGGCCAGCCTGTGCGTGGCGCCCCTCACCTTTCTGGCCTTCATCGCCGCCTGCGGGCTGGCGCGCGTGATGGCGGGCGGCATGGAAGCGGCCGCGCTCCTGCCCTTCATCCTGCTGGGCCCGGGCCTTGCCTTTCCCTTCACCCGGCTGGCGCGCGGGGCGCAGGGGCTGCAAACCTCACGCGGCGCACTCCAGCGGCTGGAAAGCGTTCTGGCCCTGCCGCAGGAGCCGGAGCCGCGCCACCCGGCCTTTCCGCATGATGGAACCGTGCGCATGGAAGGGGTGAGCGTTTCCTCCAACGGCCATGACATTCTCCATGACATCGATCTGGAGCTGAAACCGGGCACGGTGACCGCTGTCGTGGGGCCCTCGGGCGCCGGCAAATCCACTCTGGCCCGTCTTCTGCTGCGCTTCCTCACCCCGCACACCGGGCAGATCAGGCTTGGCGGGGTGGCGCTTCAGGATATTCCCTCCGCAACGCTCTACCGTCATGTGGGCTATGTGTTTCAGGAGACCGCCCTGCTGCGCCTCTCGGTGCGGGAGAATATCGCACTGGGGCGGCCGGATGCGGACATGGCCGAAATCGAGGCCGCCGCCCGGGCCGCGGCCATTCATGAGCGCATTCTCTCCCTGCCCCATGGCTATGACACCATCTGTGGCGAGGAAACCGGCTTCTCCGGCGGCGAGGCGCAACGGATCGCGATAGCACGGGCACTGTTGCAGGCACCGGCGGTTCTGGTTCTGGATGAACCGACGGCACAGGCCGATGCGCAGACCAGCGCGCGGATCCAGCAGGCTGTCAGCACCCTCATCTCGCGCGCACGGTCACAGAGTGTTCTGATCGTTTCGCATGATCTGGCAGCCATCCGCCATGCCGATACCATCGTGGTGCTGGAACGCGGCCGCATCGTCGAGCGCGGCACGCATCAGGCGGTTCTGGCGGCCGGCGGGCCCTATGCGCGCCTGTGGCAGCAACAGCATGGAGAGCCGGGCAAGAAGGGGTATAGCGCATGATCCTGTCGCGCCTGCAAAAACTGCTGGAGCCGGAGGAAGGCCACCGGATACCGGCATTTCTCCTCGCGGCCATGCTGGCCAGCCTGTTTCAGGGCCTTGCCTATGTGCTGGCCATCCCTTTTCTGGCGGCCCTGCTCAAGGGGACGTGGCTACAGGCGGGCTTGTGGCTGGCCGTGTTCATGGCCTGTGTCCTGGCAAGCTGGATCACATCCCACAAGGCGGCGCTGCACGGGTTCGAGCTGGCGCTGGCGCTGCTGCATCACATCCGGGAAAAGGTCGGGGACCATCTGGTCCATCTGCCGCTCGGCTGGTTCACCCCGGTCAGGGCCTCACGGCTGGCCGGCGCGCTCAGCCAAGGGGTGATGGATCTGCTGGCCCTGCCGGCCCACCAGTTGCTGCCGCTGATGCAAGCGCTTGTCATGCCGCCGGTTCTGGTGATCGGCATCGCCTTTTTCGATGTCACCCTGGCGCTCACGGCCGCCATTCTCTTCCCCCTCACCGCTCTGGTCTACTGGTGGGCGGGCCGGCTCGGACAGCTTGCCGACCGGCGCGCCCAGCAGGCCGCCGAGGAGGCTGGACAAAGGGTGGCCGAGTTTGCACAGGCGCAAATCGTGCTGCGGGCCTTCGGCGTGCTGGAGCGGGGGCATGAGAGGCTGGAAACCGCATTGCAGGAACAGGCCCGCGCCGGGCGACGCCAGCTCTGGATGATCATGCCGCCGCTTCTGGCCAATTCCTGGCTCATGCAGCTTGGCTATCTGGTCCTGCTCTCGGTCGCCCTCTCCCGGATGCTGGCGCTGGAGGCCGAGCCCGCGCGTCTGGTCACGCTGATCGCGGTGATGGTGCTGATGAACCGGATACTGGAGCCGCTGGGTGATGTCGCCGCCTCGGCCGCCGGCATCCGCATGGCCGCGCGGGAGCTGGCACGGATGGAGACCATTCTCGCCGAGCCGCCCCTGCCCCTCCCCGTTTCCCCCGCCGCCCTGCCGGCGCGGCATGACATCCGCTTCTCGCAGGTGCGCTTCGGCCATGATCCCGAAAAGCCGCTGCTGCATGATTTCAGCCTGACCCTCGAACCGGACAGGACGACAGCGCTGGTCGGCGCCTCGGGTGCCGGCAAATCCACGCTGCTGCACCTGATCGCCCGCTTTTTCGATGTTCAGGCCGGCGCGCTCACCATTGGCGGGGTGGATGTGCGGCACCTCAACCCGCAGGATCTCAGCCGCCTGATCGCCCCCGTCTTCCAGAACGCCTATCTCTTCTCCGGCTCCATTCGCGAGAATGTGCTCATGGCTCGCCCGGATGCGGGCGAAGAGGAGCTGGAACGGGTTGCCGCCCTCTCGCGTCTGGATGAGATGCTGGAACGCCTGCCCAAAGGCTGGCACTCTGCGGTGGGGGAAGGCGGACAGCGCCTGTCCGGCGGGGAGAGGCAGCGCATCTGCATGGCGCGCGCCTTGCTGAAGAACGCGCCCATACTGATGCTGGACGAACCCGCCAGCGCGCTCGATGCCGCCAACCGGGCCGCCATCGCCCGGATGCTTGCGGACCTGCACGGCACGAAAACCATCCTGATCGTCGCCCACCAGTTCGAGTGGATCGCGGGGGCGGATCGCATTCTGGTCCTGCAGGACGGAACCATTCTGGAAGATGGCTCTCCCGCCGATCTGATCGCGCGGAACGGGCATTACGCCACCCTGCACCGGCTTCACGCCCAGCCGGAAGGCTGGCGCATGTCCAGGTGAGATCACTATCCGCGGTTACAGGACAGGGGGAATGCGGCAGATCCGGCCAGCATATTACATGCGTTCATGCCCACACGGTTCCCTGTCATTCCTCCTCCTGTACGAGAAGCGAATAAGCTGCGGCCGGGGAGCGTGCCCCCCGCAACATGTCGGGCATCCTGTCGCCCCGGGTCTTGCGCGCCACGGCCGCGAGAATCTTCAGATAATCGCCCGTTCCCTCGGGCGGGGAAAGCAACAGGAAGACAATATCGACGGGCAGATCATCCACCGCCTCGAAATCGACCGGCTTTTTCAGGATGACCAATGCCGCGAAAGGTGCCATCAGGCCCTCCACCGGGGCATGGGGAACAGCAACGCCGTTGCCGATGCCGGTGGAGCCAAGATTTTCCCGGCCCAGAAGCGCGGAATGGATCACCTGCCCGCTCACGCCCGTCCGCCCGGCGGCATGGCCCGCCAGAAACTGGAGCAGGCTCGCCTTGGTCGCGACGGACAGGTCAAGGATCACATCCTCTGGCCTGATGACGGATGAAAGATTCATGAAGCTACCCACATTCAATCGTTCGCAGGGGTGCGAACACGGTCAGTCGCTCTCCGGCTCGCGGAGGCGATAGCCGACACCTGTTTCAGTCAGGATATATTGCGGCTGATCTGGCGTTGCCTCGATCTTCTGGCGCAACTGGCGCACATAGACCCGCAGATACTGGACATCCGTGCTCCCGTTCCAGACATGCTTGAGAATATGCTGGTGGGTGATCACCTTGCCGGCATGCTGCACCAGAACGCGCAGGATGTCATACTCCTTGGGTGAAAGCCGCACCTCCCTGTCGGCCACCTTCACGATCCGCTTCACCAGATCGACAGACAGATCCCCCACCTGAAAGACCGGCCGCTCGCCCTGCTGCTGGAGCTTGTGCCTCAGGGCGACGCGGATGCGGGCCGCCAGTTCGCGCATCCCGAAAGGCTTGGTCAGATAATCATCCGCCCCCAGCTCAAGCGCCCGGACAATCCCCGTTTCATCCGTGCGGCTCGACAGGATGACGATCGGCTGCTCGACATGTTCGGCCCGCCACAGCCTGAGAAGGTCATGCCCCGACATGTCGGGCAGGCCGAGATCCAGCAGGATCAGGTCCGGCCGCTCGGACGCGACCAGCGCGATTGCCTGCTCGGCACTTTCCGCCTCCACGATCACATAGCCCTCCGCCGTCAGCCCCACACGCAGCAGCTTGCGAATAGGGGGCTCGTCATCCACGACGAGTATCCTGACCCCTGATGTGGTCATATCCTGCCCTCCAGATTCACGGCTTCCGGGCCGGTCGGAAACCGCAGGGTGAAAATGGCGCCGGCCCGGTCCGCCCGGTTCGTCGCCCGGATGGTGCCGCCCATCGCCTCGACAAACCCCTTGCAGATCGACAGGCCAAGTCCCGTGCCGGCCTGCACATGATCCTTCTTGCGGACGCGATAGAAGCTGTCGAAAATCTTGGTGAGATCATCAGGGGGAATGCCCGGCCCCTCATCGGCGATCTGCAGCAGGACATGGGCATCCTCCGCCCAGCCCCGGATCGAGATCCGGGACCCGGCCGGCGCATATTTGCGGGCATTGTCGAGCAGATTGAACAGCACCTGTTCAAACAGGACCGGATCCAGCCGGACCATCGGCAGGTCGGGCGGCACGGCCAGATCGATCCTGTGATGGACGAGAATCTTTTCCGCCCGGCGCAACGCGCCCCCGACACTGTCCCCGATGAACAGGGGGGTGAGCGAAACCTCCGCCGCCCCGGACTCCAGCCGGGTCATGTCGAGAAGATTGGCGATGAAGCGGTTCAACCGCTCCGCCTCGTCCACAATGGTGGAGAGCAGCTCGATCCGGCCGGTTTCGGTCAGGGAGGCTGAATAGTCCCGCAGCGTTCCCGCCGAACCGAGGATCGAGGCCAGCGGGGTCTTGAGATCATGGGACAGTGAGGTCAGCAGCGCCGAGCGCAGCTTGTCCGCCTCGGCGGCAAGGCGGGCATTGTCGACATCGGCCACGAGCTGGATGCGCTCGATGGCCAGCGCGGCCTGATCGGCAAGGGAATCGAAAAGCCGCTGCTCGGCAGGGGTCAGGACCGGCCCCTGCTTATCATTGTCCAGGCCGATCACGCCAACCTGAGTGCGCCCCGTCCTCAGGGGCAGATACAGGCGTTTTGCTCCCGGCAGCGTATCCGCCCCCCGGCCGGCGGGCTTGTCATGTTCCCAGGCCCACTGGGCGGCGGCAAGATCCGCATCGTCGAGCGTGTCATCGGGGGGATATCCGGCCTGAACCCTGATGCGTCCATCCTCGGGCAGCAGCGCCACCACCCGGACCTGAAGCATGGAGGCGATCTGGTAGACCGTCGCCCACAGCACATCCCCCAGCGTTCCCGCGCTGGCGAGCTTCTTGCTGAACAGATACAGCCCCTCGGTGGTTTTCGCCCGTCGCCGCGCCGTCATCGCCTGGCTTTGGACCCGGCCGGCCAGATTGCTGGCGATCACCGCAACCCCGAGGAAGAAGGCCAGTGCGACGACACTTTCCGGGTCGCCAATATCCAGCGTGTATCGCGGCTCCAGAAAGAAGAAGTTGAAGACAAAGGCGCTGACGACTGACGCGAACAAGGCCGGCCACAGGCCGCCGCCCATGGCCGAGGCCAGCACCGCCATGAGGAACACCAGCGCGATGTTGCGCACATCCAGAAACCGGGACAGGGCCGTGCCGATCCCCAATGCACCCGCGACATACAGGATGCTCCAGAGATAGCGGCCCAGATCCAGACGCCGTCTGGACCATATGTCCGGCATGGCGGAGCGCCGCGCCTGCCCGCCGGTTCCGGGCGAGATGACATGGACGCTCACATCCGCCTTCGCCCGGATCAGGTCATGGGAAACCGAGCCGGAAAAGAACTCCAGCCACCGCGGGGCTGTCGGCATGCCGACAATGACATGCGTGTAGTTGTTGGCGCAGGCATAGGCGAGAATCTCCTGGGCGACATTCTCACCCGGCAGGACAACCGCCTCCGCCCCCAGCTGTTCGGCCAGCCGCAGGGCGCTTGCGATCTTGTCCTTGTCGATCTCGGAAAGACGCGCATCCCTGCTGGTCTCGACATGAACCGCCGCCCAGGGCACGCGCAGACGATCGGCCTGCCTGCGCCCGTATCGCACAAGCGCCATCGCGCCGGGGTGCTCATTGATGCACACCAGAACGCGCTCGCCCGCCGACCAGGGGCCGGGAATGGCATGCGCCTGCATATGGGTCACGAGCTGGTCGTCCACGCGCTGCGCCGTGCGGCGAAGGGCAAGCTCCCGCAGCGCCGTCAGGTTGCTCGGCGAGAAATAGTTCTGTGTCGCGCGTTTCGCGGTCTTGGGCAGATAGACCTTTCCCTCGGTCAGCCGCTTGATGAGATCGCCCGGGGTGATGTCGATGATCTCGATGTCATCGGCCCGGTCGATGATCGAGTCCGGCACGGTTTCGCGCACCCGGATGCGGGTGATCTGCGCCACGATGTCATTGAGGCTCTCCACATGCTGGATGTTGAGCGTGCTGTAGACATCGATCCCGTTGGCGAGCAGTTCCTCGACATCGAGATAGCGCTTGGGGTGCTTGCTGCCGGGCGCATTGGTGTGGGCCAGCTCGTCCACCAGAACGAGCGCCGGCCTGCGGGCAAGAACCGCATCAAGGTCCATTTCATCGAGCACATGCCCCCGATAGGGCACATCGCGGCGCGGAATGATCTCGAAACCCTCCACCAGAGCCTCGGTCTCGGCCCGGCCATGTGTTTCCACGACGCCGATCACCACATCCACGCCCTCCGCCCGCTGGGCGCGGCCGGACATGAGCATCTCATAGGTTTTCCCGACACCGGGCGCCGCCCCAAGAAAGATCTTGAGATGGCCCCGGCTTTCCCGCCGGGCATCCTCCAGCAAGGCATCCGGCGAGGGCCGCGCTTGCTCCCGCAATGGATCTTCAGACACGGCAATGGCTCCGGATCAACAGTCAGGACACCTGTTCTAGCCGTCCTGACACTTTCATTCAGCCGCGACTTGCGTCATCGAGCGCCAGATTCAGCTTGAGCACATTCACCACGGGCTCGCCCATGAAACCGAGCATGCGCGGCTCTATATGCCGATCGACCAGACCGCGCACAACGGCCTCGCCAACGCCGCGCGCCCGGGCGATCCGCGGCACCTGGAAATAGGCGGCCTCCGGCGTGATGTGCGGGTCAAGGCCACTGCCCGAGGCGGTGACGAGATTCATCGGGACAGGCTCATGGCCATTCTCCGCGCGCAGCGCCCCGGCATCGTTTGCGACGCGATCGCGCAGCGCCTTGCTTGTCGGCCCGTAGTTCGAGCCGCTCGACGCCCCGGCATCATAGCCATCCGCGCCCGCCGCTGACGGGCGCGGGTGAAAATAGCGCTCAGCGACGAAACGCTGTCCGATCAGCGCGGAGCCGATCACCTTCCCGTCACGCTCGATCAGGCTGCCATTGGCCTGGAACGGGAAGATGGCCTGCGCGATCCCGGTGATGCCGAGCGGATAGATGAACCCGGTGATGAGGGTGAATGCGACAATCATGATGATGGCCGGTCGAACTTGCTTGAGCATCTTGTTTGTCCCGAATGATCCGCCGCCGCGCTTCTGGCAGGCATGCGGAAGAATGGCCCGCTGGTCGATCCGCCTCACGCCAGACCGGCGGCGGTGATCGCCATGTCGATGAGCTTGATGCCGGCGAAAGGCACCAGAACGCCGCCCAGCCCGTAGACCAGAAGATTGCGGGAGAGCAGCGCGGCCGCGCCCGTGGCACGATATTTCACGCCCTTCAGAGACAGGGGAATGAGCGCGATGATGATGAGCGCGTTGAAGATGATCGCCGACAGGATCGCGCTCTGCGGCGAGGTGAGCCCCATGACATTCAGCGCGCCAAGCTGCGGATAGAAGGCCAGGAACATCGCCGGGATGATCGCAAAATACTTGGCGATGTCATTGGCGATGGAGAAGGTCGTCAGCGCCCCGCGTGTCATCAGGAGCTGCTTGCCGATCTCGACGATCTCGATCAGCTTGGTCGGGTCGCTGTCGAGATCGACCATGTTGCCGGCCTCGCGCGCGGCCACGGTCCCGGTATTCATGGCCACGCCGACATCGGCCTGCGCGAGCGCGGGGGCATCATTGGTGCCATCGCCGCACATGGCCACGAGCTTGCCCTTCGCCTGTTCCTGCCGGATCAGCGCCAGCTTGTTCTCCGGCGTCGCCTGGGCGAGGAAATCGTCCACGCCGGCCTCCGCGGCGATGGCGGCGGCTGTCATGGGATTATCACCGGTGATCATCACCGTGCGGATGCCCATGCGCCGCAGTTCGGCAAAGCGCTCGCGGATTCCCCCCTTCACGATATCCTTGAGATAGATCACGCCAAGCAGCCGCCCGTCCCTGACAACCGCCAGCGGCGTGCCGCCTTCCTTTGCGATGTCATCGGCAATGGCCCGCACCGCGCGCACGCTTTCGGAGCTGGCGCGCGGGGCACCCGTGGCGACGGGGGCAAGCTCGACATGTTTCAACACTGCAT
Source organism: Haloleucobacter ellipsoideus (assembly GCF_052491725.1). NCBI lineage: Bacteria > Pseudomonadati > Pseudomonadota > Alphaproteobacteria > Hyphomicrobiales > Xanthobacteraceae > Haloleucobacter > Haloleucobacter ellipsoideus. The sequence goes on along the minus strand of NZ_JBQWAR010000014.1, from coordinate 163,045 downwards.
CCACCGCGCCCTTGCGGATGGATGAACCCTCCAGATCCACGCCACTCATGCGCGTCTGGGCCGTGAAGGGAATGAAGCTTGCATTCAGGCTCGCCATGTCACGCGCCCGGATGCCGTATTTCTCCTTCGCAAGCACCACGATGGAGCGCCCCTCCGGTGTCTCGTCCGCAAGCGAGGCAAGCTGCGCCGCATCGGCCAGCTCCTGCTCGCTGACACCCCTGACCGGGCGAAACGCGCTGGCCTGACGGTTGCCCAGCGTGATCGTTCCGGTCTTGTCGAGCAGCAGCGTGTCCACATCACCTGCCGCTTCCACCGCCCGGCCGGACATGGCCAGAACATTGAAGCGCACCAGCCGGTCCATGCCGGCAATGCCGATGGCGGAGAGCAGCGCGCCGATGGTGGTGGGGATCAGCGTGACGAACAGCGCCACAAGGACAATCACCGGAACCATGCCGCCGGAATAGGTGGCGAAACTGGGAATGGTGACGACCGCCAGAACAAAGATCAGGGTCATGCCGGCAAGCAGGATGTTGAGCGCGATCTCGTTCGGCGTCTTCTGCCGTTCCGCGCCTTCCACAAGGGCAATCATCTTGTCGATGAAGGTGGCGCCGGCCGCGGCGGTGATGCGCACCTTGATCCAGTCGGAGAGCACCTGCGTGCCACCGGTGACGGCGGACCTGTCACCGCCGGACTCGCGGATCACCGGCGCGGACTCGCCCGTAATGGCGGCCTCGTTGACCGAGGCCACACCCTCGATCACCTCGCCATCGGAGGGGATGATGTCGCCCGGCTCCACCAGAACGACGTCCCCCACCTTCAGGCTGTTGCCGGGCACCATGCTGTATGTGCCGCTGGTGCCGGAGAGCAGCTTGGCCTGCGTCTCGCTGCGCGTGCGGCGCAGGGATTGCGCCTGCGCCTTGCCGCGCCCTTCCGCCACCGCCTCCGCGAAATTGGCGAACAGGACGGTGAACCAGAGCCACAGCACGATTTGCAGCGAGAAGCCCACATGCTCCGCGCCTGTCACGATATCCTTCACGAGCAGAACCGTTGTCAGCAGCGACACGACAGCGACAACAAACATGACCGGATTTCTGGCCAGGCTTTTCGGGTTCAGCTTCCGAAAGGCGCCGCCAATGGCCGGAACGAGGATGCGAGCATCCAGTATGCTCGCGGATATGGACTGGTTCATTGAAAACTCCAGCGCACTTGTTCTTGGAAGGTCAACCATCCGGCGACACCGCCGCGAGCAATTCAGGGATATCGGGCCGGGAGCACCACGGCTCCCGGCGCCAGTGTCATGCCATGCAGGCGCGTCAGGCCCTTGATGGGCGGGAGTGGCGCGCCGGCCCGGGCGGGCCTTGCCATCGGGCGCTCAGCACGGCTTTCAGAATGTCTGTCCCGCCAGCATGGCGAAGTGCTCGACCACAGGGCCCAATGCCAGCACGGGAAAGAAGGTGAGCCCGCCCACGATGAGTGTCACGCCGACGACAAGGCCGATAAACAGCGGCCCTGTGGTTGGCAGCGTGCCTGATGAGGCGGGAATGCTCTTCTTCGCGGCCAGAGAACCTGCAATGGCCAATACAGGGATGATGAGCAGGAACCGCCCCATCAGCATCGCAAGACCAATGGCGACATTGTAGAAGGGCGTGTTCGCGCTCAGTCCGGCAAAGGCGCTGCCATTGTTGTTTGCGCCGGAGGTGAAGGCATAGAGCACCTCGCTCAGGCCATGGGGACCGGCATTCAGGATGCCGGACAACCCGGCCGGAATGACGATGGCGATGGCTGTCAGGGCAAGGATCGCGAAGGAAGGCCCGAGCATCGCCAGAATGCTCATCTTCACTTCCTTCGCCTCGATCTTCTTGCCGATATATTCCGGGGTGCGCCCGACCATGAGTCCGGCAATGAAAACCGCCAGAATGGCGAAAACCAGCGTGCCATAGACACCGGCGCCAATGCCTCCGAGCGGCGGAATCTGCATGTTGAACAGCGGGATGAGCCCACCCAGCGGCATCAGGCTGTCATGCATGGTATTCACCGCGCCTGTCGAGGCCGATGTGGTCACCACCACGAACAGCGAGGAGAGGGCAAGGCCGAAACGCGTTTCCTTGCCTTCCATATTGCCACCCTCGAGCCCCAAAGCGTGAAGCAGGGGATTGCCAGCGCTTTCGGCCCAATAGACGACGCCGATGCCGGCCACGATGATGGTCAAAATGGCCCCAAGCAGCGCCCAGCCCTGCTTCTGGTTTCCCACCATCCGCCCAAAGACATTGAGCATCGCGAAGGAGATCGCGAAGATCGACAGGATATGGATGTAATTGGTGAGCGCCGTCGGGTTCTCGAACGGATGCGCCGAATTGGTGTTGAAGAATCCGCCACCATTCGTTCCCAGATGCTTGATGATCATCTGTGAGGCAACAGGGCCCTGGGCGATGGTTTGCCGGGCTCCCTCAAGCGTCGTTGCAGCGGTATAGGGATTGAGATTTTGCGGAACCCCCTGCCACACCAGCACCAGACTGCCGACAATGCAGATCGGCAACAGGATATAGAGCGTGCTGCGGGTCAGATCGACCCAGAAATTGCCGACCGTTCTGGAGGAGGCCCGCGAAAAGCCACGGATGATGGCCATTGCGCCGGCCACACCGACAGCGGCCGAGACGAAATTCTGCACCGTCATGCCGGCCATCTGGGTCAGGTAGCTCATGGTGGTTTCGCCACCATAGCCCTGCCAGTTGGTATTGGTCATGAAACTGACCGCCGTGTTGAAGGCGGAATCCGCGCTGACAGGCCCCATGCCGGCCGGGTTGAAGGGCAACCCGCCCTGAATGCGCTGGAAAAGATAGAGAAGCGCAAACCCCGCCAGATTGAAGAACAGCATGGCGGCCATATAGGTGGTCCAGTGCTGCTCCTCGCTCTCGCGGGTGCCGCAGATACGGTACAGGCCGCGCTCAACCGGCCCGAAAATGGTCGAGAGGATCGTGCGCTCCCCATTCATGACCCGCGTGATGTATCCGCCCAGCGGCTTCACCAGCGCGATCGCGATCCCGAGAAAGACCAGGATCTGTATCCATCCATTCATAGTCATCGGTCATTGCTTTCCGGGCTGTCGCCTTGGTCAGAACCGCTCGGGGCGAGCGAGGGCGTAGAGCAGGTAGATGGTCACGAAAGCCGCGACGCCTGCCCCCAGGAAGTAGTTGATCATCATGCCAGAAGCCTCCACATCAAAGCCTCTCGCAAAGCTTGATGTATCCAAACATCATCGCGAAAAACACGACGCCTGTAGCGAGCATAAGAGCGTCCATTTCCTTCACCTCCCCCGGTATGGTCTCGCGACATCTGGGATTTGAAAGATCCAGACGGCGATGAACCTGGGCGTTCCGGCACTGACATGCCCATGCAGGCGCGCCGAACGCGAAAACTGGCAGGACTATGGACACGAACCGCATATAGGTTCGAGAGAGACGAGCGCCCCGGGATATAGGAAACCGATAAGGGTCCGGGCGGGCCACATAAGTATTCCATAAAGATCCACGGCCATTTGGGCGGGCATATTGCGCCCTCCGGACGCAAAACCCGCCGATCCGGCCTGGATCGACGGGTTTGGGATGGATCATGTACAGGGCACAGATGATGTGCAGACAAGGCGGACACACAGACATCAGAACCGAAACAGAAAGACGTTCATCCGCCCTGCACAGCAACAATAGAGAATCCTTATTTGGCCGGATGATCTGGCGTCTTCTCCCCATCCTGCACCGTGCGCTGCCCGAGATTCATCATCTCCAGACAAAAGCGCCCATTGGCCAGTTGCAGATGAAGCCGATAACGCCCGTAACTCTCCCCAATCAGACGCGCAGCATGGGTCGCATCACCACGCGATGAATGGGTCCATTCTGTATCCTCGCCTTCGAGATGCACGGTCCAGCGACCATTATAGCTCTGGTATACCCAGAGCACCGGCGTGACCGGAGACATCGCCCCAACGGCCTGCCTCTTCTCCGGGTTCAGGATCATCAGTTCCAGATTCATGGATCACCTTGAAAACCGAGGGCGCAACGACACCGACAAACCGCGCACCGATGCTCCCGCACCCGCCTTTCCGGCAGGCTATGTCTCCTGACTGTGGGAAAGCCTCCAGCGATGGACATATGCTGGAATGCCACGCGCCAGAGCCTCCCGGCAGGAAAGGCCATCAATCTAGAAAGATGCACATATGATTTCGACAGGGGCCTGAAAGGCTGGAGATATTTTTTCCATCAAAAAAGCGGGGGGAAATATATAGAGATGAATACTGCCCCTCTCGGGAGGGATGACCTTCACTGCCCCGAAAGCCGGACCATCCATGGCGCACCCGTTCAGCATGTCGGTGTAGCCAGAAACAGGTTTCGCTTTATGGATGAGAGCGAGACGCCGCCACGCTCGGCACAGCGCTTATCATGGCCGTGAATCCATCTCCGGTTATGTTCAGGGTCTTCGTGGCCATCTTGAATCATGCAGACAATCCAGCCATGGACCGCCCCTTTCCACGTTCCGCATGCGCTCGCCTCCTCCAGCATGCTTCACGGCGGATAGCACTGAAATCACATCAGGTATCCTTCTCATCTTTATTGCACTTTTCTTTGGCTGTCAGAAAACTGGTCTGGACATAGGAACGGCACTTGAGATGGGGCCCGGCTAATTCCCCCTCATCCTCTCCGGTTTATTGTTCTTGATTGGCGCGATCATTCTCACCCAAGGGCTCCGGCACGCTGGCGAGCCAAACAGAGAAATCGCGTGGCGCGGCATTCTGCTGATTATTCCAGCGCCCATCCTCTTTGGCCTCACGGTGCGTGGGCTGGGTTTTGTGCCCGCGCTGTTCCTCACATCCCTGATTGCCTCGCAGGCTTCCGCCCGCATGAAATGGCGTCTTGCACTGCTTCTGATCGCCGGACCTGTGCTTGTTGCGCTTCTTCTGCCTTTCATAAATAAAAGTCGATAAGAGGCATTTTCGGAAAGCGATCTGTAACAATCACTTTCCTCTTTCCCGTGTAGAAATTCCATTCTTCGAAATATACGAAAAGGAGTCAAAAGCATAAACTATGCGCATGCGCTCCACAAAGCCTTCAGATGGTCGAGAGTACAGTCATCCGTGCCCGTCACCATGCGGCGGAATTGCATCAGGCTGGAAAATCAACCGCATGCTCCCCTCTAATTTCGCGCCGCGTCAGGATGCGATCGATGAGACCCCATTCCAATGCCTCCTCTGCCGTCATGAAGCGGTCCCGGTCCATTCCTTGCTCAAACTCTTCATAGGAGCGATTGCAGTGCTGGGAATAGAGCCGCGTCATGCGTTGTTTGGTTTTCCGGATTTCTTCAGCATGGATCAGCATGTCAGATGCCTGTCCCTGAAAACCGCCTGACGGTTGATGAATCAGGATGCTGGCGTTCGGGAGCGCAACACGCTCGCCAGCCTCACCAGCCATCAGCAGGAAAGACCCCATTGAGCGGGCCGTCCCCATGCAGAGAGTATGCACCGGAGCACGGATGTATTGCATCGTGTCATACATGGCCAGACCGCTGGTGATGACCCCACCAGGAGAGTTGATGTAGAGCTGGATCGGCCTTTGGGGATTTTCGGCCTCCAGAAACAACAACTGGGCGCAAACAAGCGCTGACACGGCGTCATTGACCTCACCGTTCAGAAAAATGATCCTTTCGCGCAACAGGCGGGAGTAGATGTCGAAAGAGCGTTCGCCACGGCTTGATTGCTCAATGACCATAGGGACGAGTTGCATCGCTTCGCGCATAGGCGAATTCCTTTTATCCAGTTTTTCTTTGGGTGAACCGAGGCGTCAGGCGGCGCGCATCAGCGAAGGCATGTTGCTGTTTGCCGCTGGTAGCATCTGCGCGGCCAGCCGCGTATCGGCCAGCTCATGCACGATCCTGAGTATCGCGCCGCCGTTGAGATCTGGCAGAACCTGAAAGGTCACGACGCTTTCAAGAAAAGGCGACTCATCATCACGCATCCGATAACAGACCTCCTCACCGGGAGTCGTGGATACTGGTTCACTGTCGATCAGATTCTGCGTGGGCAGCCATTTCTCGCGGAAGGCCGGGATACTGATAGCCCGCCAGACTTTTTCGGGGGATGCATTCAGCTCATACTCCAGCACCAGTTGCTTTTCTTGCCCTCCGGCCTCCGTCTCTCTCATTGATCCATATCCTTCAGCAAAGCCTTCAGTGCATCAATCCGCGTGGGCCAGTAGGCGCGATACTTCGCCAGCCATCCGGCAATGAGCGCCAGTCCATCCGGATCGACCTCATAGTCGACGAAGCGCCCCCGCCGTTCCTCACGAACCAGACGAGCATTGCGCAGCACGGAAAGGTGCTGGGACATGGCCGGTTGGCTGATGTCCATGCCATCACGCAGGGCACTGGCGTTCATGCTGCCACGCGCCAGTTTCTCGAAGATCGCGCGACGTGTCGGGTCAGCCAAAGCTTTGAAAATTTCGTTCTCGATCATGCCAACAGATAAGCGCACACTTATGCGATTCGCAAGACACGATCATTATCTGGTACTGGTCGTGATGAACCTGTTTGATACCATCCAACTCAGGCTGCACGCCGGTGCTGCCGTGAGGTCAGCAACGCCAGGGTCGCGCCGATCAGCAGCAAGATCGCACTCGCAGCGAACGTCATCTGATATCCGTGGAGGTCGAACAGTGTGCCGCCGACGACGGCCCCCAGGGTGATTGCAAGCTGGATGACAGCCACCATAAGACCGCCACCAGCTTCCGCGTCTTGCGGCAAAGACCGCACCATCCACGTCCACCAGCCGACCGGCGCGGCCGTCCCGATCAGTCCCCACACGCAGAGAACAGCCGCGGTAACGGGGAGGCTGTGGCCAAACGCGATGAGCATCACGGCGATCACGGCCATCGACACCGGGATGGTGATCAGCGTGCGATAAAGCCCTTCCTTCAGGAAATAGCCAATCAGACTGGTGCCGACGACGCCGGCGATGCCGATCGCGAGCAAAACGAGCGACAGGGTTGAGACATCGACCTGGGTCACGGTCTCAAGGAACGGGCGCACATAGGTGAAGAGTGCGAACTGCCCCATAAAGAATAGCGCCACCGACGCCATGCCGAGCGCGATCAGCGGCCGTTTCAGCAGCCTGAAGACGTTACCAGCCCCCGACTGCCGTTCCGCTTTCATCGACGGCAAACTGACCATCTGCCAGAGGAAGACAATCACCGCGACTGGAACGACTGTGAAGAAGGCGCCGCGCCAGCCGATGATCGAGCCGAGAAAGGCGCCTAACGGTGGCGCGACCACGGTGGCCAGTGCATTGCCGCCATTGAAGATCGCCAAGGCGCGAGGAACGAGATCTTCGGGTACGAGCCGCATCGCCGTTGCCGCCGACATCGCCCAGAAGCCGCCGATGACGACGCCGATCAGGGCGCGCCCGACCATGAAAATCAGGTAGTTCGGAGCAAGGGCGACGATGGTGCCCGACACCGCCATAATGCCAGTCAGCGCGAGCAACAGCACTTTACGGTCAAGTTCACCGGCGACGGTGGAGATGAATAGGCTCGTCAGCACCGCGAACGCGCCTGAAATGGCGATCGCTTGACCGGCCTGGCCCTCCGTCACCTGAAGCTCGGAGGCAATTGGCGTCAGCAGGCTGACCGGCATGAATTCCGAGGCAATGAGTGCAAAAACGCAGAGCGACATCGCCAGCACCCCACCCCAATGGGCTGGCCGATCCGCGATCTCATTTGTTTCTGATGAAGTTGGCGGAGCCGACATTTCATTCCACTTCCAAGCCAGGTTGCCCAACGCAACCATCCACCGAGCGGTTAGGCAGCCGGCGGTGTTTCCTGAATTTGAGCGGATGCATTCCCACAGCGCGGAAGCCGTGTCTTCCGTGGGGGAACATTTCTCTGGCGCAGGAGATAGTCGAAGTCGCGGTTAACAATTAGCCTGCATAAATTGCATGTCATTATGAATTGAAATCATGAATTGGCCGATGGGGCACCGTTGCCGCGAAGGTGGTTCTGCTCAACCCACTTCCAAACTCAATTCATGAATCTGATTCACCACCACAAGCAGATTTGCAGGCCTAATCAATATTTGGCCCATCCCCTAATTTGTCTGGCAGCTGGCCGGCCTAGCCGGCGCGAAAGGAAGCTCGACGCGGTTGATAAGGAGGATTCCGGCATGGGTAGATGGAGCGGATTGGGGAATGCAGCAGTGCAGGCATCCAGCCTGAACCGGGGTCGCCGCGAACTTCTGAAGCTGACCGGCGCGAGTGTTGCAGCCCTCGGCGCGGCATCACTCTTCAATGTTTCCAATGCAAAGGCTCAAAATATGTCAGGCGAATGGGACAAGGTCTTCCCCAGGAGTGAGAAGGTCGATCACGAGAAGGTCACTTTCAAGAACCGCTACGGCATCAACTTGGTGGGCGATCTGTATTTGCCCAAGGACCGCGCCAGCAGGCGGCTGGCGGCGCTCGCTGTCGGTGGACCATTTGGGGCGGTGAAGGAACAGTCGTCGGGCCTGTACGCGCAGACTATGGCCGAGCGTGGTTTCGTCACTCTCGCTTTCGATCCGTCCTATACCGGAGAAAGCGGCGGCGAGCCGCGCAATGTTGCCTCGCCGGACATCAGCACCGAGGATTTCAGCGCCGCCATTGACTATCTCGGCCTGCATCCGTCCGTCGATCGCGAGCGGATCGGCATCATCGGCATTTGCGGCTGGGGCGGCATGGCGTTGAATGCCGTCGCCGTGGACAAGCGCGTCAAGGCTGTCGTCGCCAGCACGATGTACGATATGACCCGTGTCATGTCGAAAGGCTATAATGACAGCGTGACCCTCGAACAGCGCACGCAGACGCTGGAGCAACTAAGTCGCCAGCGCTGGGCGGATGCGGAGAAGGGAACCCCGGCCTACCAGCCGCCATACAACGTCCTGCACGGGGGCGAAGCGCAGTTCCTGGTCGAATATCACGACTACTACATGACGCCGCGCGGCTATCATAAGCGGGCCGTCAACTCGGGCAACGCCTGGACGATCACCACGCCGCTGTCGTTCATGAACATGCCACTCCTGACTTACATCAAGGAGATTTCGCCGCGCCCGGTCCTCTTTGTTCATGGCGAAAAGGCCCACTCGCTATACTTCAGCCAAACTGCCTACGCGAACGCGGCGGAACCGAAAGAGCTGATGATCATCCCCGGCGCTAACCATACGGATCTTTACGACAAGGTGGATGTGATCCCGTTCGACAAGCTGACCAGCTTCTTCAACCAGCACCTTGCTGCCTAAGATCTGGACGATGGACCTGACGGTAACGGCAGACCCATCGACCATCACGCTTCATCGGAAAGGCTGTTACGTGCTGAGATCATTGTTGGGCGCCGCCATTCTCGCCCTCGGACTATCCGGACCCGCCATGGCTCAAGAACGCATTCGAATCTCGTCAGAATGGGGGGAAGTCACTGCAGTCCTCGCGGACAATGCTGCGGCGAAAGCTCTCGCGGACATGCTGCCACTCACGGTCGCCATGACTGACCATCTCCGCCAGGAGAAGACCGGCAACCTACCGTCGCCCCTGCCTGAGATCCGCCGACAGCAGGAATTCTCCGTCGGCACCCTCGGCCTGTGGAGCCGCGATCACTTCGTGATCTACTACCGTGGCGGACGCGTCCCGCAGCCGGGCATTGTCATCCTCGGCCAGGTCAGCGGGAACGTCTCGATCTTTGATCGTCCGGGGCCGATCACCGTTCGCCTTCAGAAAGCCAAGTGAGCAGGCGACGCGCCAGCACGCAACGATGTCCCTTTTTCTTGAGAAATCGAGTAAAATATCCTGCCGACCATGAAGAGAGCTCATGAATGCCGCGCCAGAATGTCAATGACCTGCTCGCATTCCTGGCCGTAGCCCGCGAACGCAGCTTCACCAAAGCTGCTGCCCGTTTCGGCATCTCCCAGTCGGCGCTCAGCCATACGATCCGCCAGCTCGAAGCGCGTCTTGGCGTCCGCTTGCTGATGCGATCCACGCGCGCTGTTGCGCCGACCGAAGCAGGAGAGCGTCTTCTGGAGCGGATCGGTCCGCACTTCGATCAGATCGAAATCGAGGTCGACGCCCTCAATGAGCTGCGAGAAAAGCCAGCAGGAACAGTGCGGATCGTGGCCCCCGATTATGCGATCAACAATATCCTCTGGCCGAAACTGAAGACCTTCCTTCCCAAGTATCCGGACATTAAGATTGAACTTCTCCTGGATAACGGCCTGACCGACATCATTACCGAGCGTTACGACGCCGGCGTCCGCATGGGGGAACAGCTTGCCAAGGACATGATCTCGGCCCGCATCGGACCAGACTTCCGGTTTTGCGTCGTGGGGGCCAGGTCTTATTTCGCCAACCGTCCGATACCTGAGAAACCGCAGGATTTGATGCAGCATGACTGCATCAATTATCGCTTCCCGTCCTCCGGCGCGCTCTATGTCTGGGAATTCGAGGAGAACAGCCGCGAGATCAAGGTGCGTGTCGACGGCCAGCTCGTCTTCAACAACATCTTCCACGTTCTGGATGCCGCTCTGGCAGGCAGGGGCCTCGGCTACGTGCCGGAGGAAATCGCCCTGCCGCATATCGCCAAGGGCAAGCTCCAACGCGTGCTAGAAGATTGGTCGCCCTATTGGGACGGCTATCATCTCTATTATCCGAGCCGTCGCCAATCCTCCCCAGCTTTCGTCACTCTGGTCGACGCCCTTCGGTATCGTGAATAACCCGCGCGTATGTCGGAAATAAATGAACCAGCCCCCTCGGTGTCGTGGCAGTTGGGAAGGCAGCGGGGGTTGGGATTGTAAGCTTCCAACTCGCCGCCGAATGATGGTAGGCACGGCCATTGACTTAGTGGCCTCGCCAACATAAATCTACACCAAACGTCAGGTTTAGTTAGGTGTAATTTGTCGTCACTTATGCAGATCGGGGAATTGTCGGAGCGGGCTAAGGTCAGCCATCGCACGATCCATTATTACGAGCGGCTTGGGCTGCTGAAGCCCGCCGAGCGCGAGGGCGTCGGCTACCGCTACTATGACGACATTGCGCTCAAGCGGCTGGAGAAGATCGCCGCTTTGAAACGCCTTGGACTTAGCCTCGACGAGATCGCCGCTGTCATCGACCTCTATTTCGAGGATGCGAGCGGCATCAAGGGCAAGGAAAAGGTGCTGGAAATCCTGCAAGCCCAGCTCACCAAGGCCGACGCCCAGCTTCATGAACTGACCGCGTTCAAGCGCGATCTGGAAACCAACATTGCCCGTATGCACGAACTGATCGCGGAAGCGAAACAGGCGTAAGTGCGGGCAAGGACAGGAACGAATGCCTCCTCAATCTACAGCTAACGTCAAGTTACAATCTGAAACTGATCGACTGACTGGCCGCCACGTCGCTCTGCTCGCGCTTCTCATGGCCTGCGGTTTCATTGTGGTCGGCCAGCTCTATGTAACGATCCCAATGGTAGCCGGGATCGCGGCGGCTTTCGGGGTCGATCCGGCGCACGCGGCCCTGATCGGCACGGCTTTCGGCATCGCCTATGCTGCCGGTTTTCTGATCTTCGGCCCCCTATCAGACCGCTACGGCCGGAAGCGGATGATCCTGATCGGCCTAATGGCTACGGCTGTAGCGACGGCTCTGGTCGGACTCGCCCCCAGCTTCGGGCTTCTTCTCGCCGCCCGAGCGGCGCAGGGGCTTGCGGCCTCGATCTTCCCGCCCGTGGCGCTCTCGCTCGTAGCCGAGGATTTACCGCCCCATCATCGCCCGCTGGGCGTATCGCTGATGAGCTTCGCCTTTCTCGGGGCCGCTCCGCTGTCACAACTGTTCGCGGTTCAGACCGGCAGCAGCCTGTCCACCATCATGTTCGAGCTTGCGCCGCTCTATCTGCTCGGCGCAGTCGGCCTCTATCTCGCCGTCGCCGCGAAGAACATCGCGCCGGGCGTCGGGAGTGGCACACGGGGCAATCGTTTCGCTTCTCTCGTTCGCGATCCGGGCATCATCGCTGCATGGGCGGCAGCCGTCACAGTGCTGTTCGGGTTTGTCGCTTTCTACAGCGGGACGCAGATTTTCGGCGCGAATATCGGGGTGGATCTTCAAACCGTCCGCCTTATCGGCTTGCCGCCGCTACTTCTCACCTTCGCGGCTGCGCCCATGATCCGACGCTACGGTGCGCCAGTCACGGCCCGCATCGGCCTTGTCCTCGCAGCACTGGCGATTGGTGTCGGGGCGATCGCCTCGCCAACCGCGATCATAGTGGCGAGCGGTGCCTTGTCTGCCGGAGTGGCTTTTGCGGTGCCGGGCCTGATCGCCACTGTCGCAGGACGCGCGACCAACGCCAATCGCGGCCTTGCGCTCGCCATCTACAGCTTCGCGCTGTTCCTCGGCGCGAGCTTTGCGCCGCCTGTTGCTCAGGCTCTCGCCGGGATCGGGATCGTTCCGCTCTCGCTGGTTCCGGCCGCACTGCTGCTTGCAGCCGTTGTCGGCCTCACCATCGGCATCCGCCGGCCTCACCCCTCCAACCCAAGCTAAAGGAGACTTCGACATGCCTCGCATACGCCCTGCCGTGGTGCTCGCCGCACTCGGCCTTTTCGCTGGCACAGCCGCCAACATCGCGCTCGCAGACTCTACGAAAGGAAATTCCATGACCGTGACAACCACCGCCGCGCAGCCCGCAGCCACTGTCATCAATACATTCATGCCAACTGGCTATCGCGAAGTCGCTCGCCGTGCCGTCAGCGTTGACGGTGAAGGAGCCGAGCTGGTTCGCTACGAGCGCACGGACGGACGCAACGCGGCGCTCGGCGGGGAGCATTTCAGCACCGTGATCGCCGAAAACGGCCGTCTCAAGGGTTTCGCGCGCATTGACCTCGATCTGGTCGGCGGGGAACTGCCTTCGCGTGAGGAAACGCAGGCCATCGCCATGGATTTCCTGCGCGATGCCGCGCCCGACCTTCTGCCGGGAATGAAAATCAGTTGGATCGAGCCGCATGACGAGCCGCTGCGCGTTACTCGCAATGGCCGCACGGAAGACCTGACCCTTACCGGCATGAAGGTGAAGATGCGCAACAGCGCCGATGGCCTTTGGATGTGGGTCATCGTCGGCGCGGACCGAAAGGTCATGGTGTTCGAGCGCGACATTAACTGGATCACGTTCCCCGGCCATCGCGGCACTGAAAAGTGGCTGCACGATTCATGGCTGGTCGAAAAGGGCCACACGCTGCGCGCCTCGTGAGGCGATCATACGGTAACGGGCGCGGAGGGTGGTCGCCGCTTCGAGCGTGGAAACGGCGGCGTTCGGCGTTCATAATTCTGTTCTGAAATGGCGCACCCGGCACGATTCGAACGTGCGGCCTTTGCCTTCGGAGGGCAACGCTCTATCCAGCTGAGCTACGGGTGCAACGGTGCCATGCCTAACCTGACATGCCCATCAAGGTCAACAAGGTTCGATCAGAAAGCGACATTCTCCCCAGATGGCTCTGCCATGCGCCCCCCTTCCTGGCCGCGGACGGGGCCGGAATGCCAGAGTGCCGGAACGGGCGCGGTGGCATGCACCGTGCCCGTTCATGTCGTCACGCTCAGTGCGCGCGGGCGCGGGCGGCCCGGGCGGCGGCCACCATGTTCACCAAAGCGGGGCGCACCTCCTCCCATTTGCGGGTCTTGAGGCCGCAATCCGGATTGATCCAGATCTGCTCGTCCGCCAGCCGCTTGCGGGCAAGAATGATGAGCTCATCCATCTCGTCCACCGTCGGCACACGCGGGGAGTGGATGTCATAGACACCCGGACCGATCTCGTTGGGATATTTGTAGCTGGTGAAAGCCTCCAGCAGCTCCATCTTTGAGCGGGAAGTCTCGATGGAGATCACATCGGCATCCATCGCGCCAATGGCATCGATGATGTCGTTGAACTCCGAGTAGCACATATGGGTGTGGATCTGCGTCTCATCCGCCACGCCGGACGAGCACAGGCGGAACGCCTCCACCGCCCAGTCCAGATAGTGCTTCCACTGCGCGCGCCGCAGCGGCAGACCTTCACGCAGGGCAGCCTCGTCGATCTGGATCATCGCGGCACCCGCCCGTTCCAGATCCTGCACCTCATCGCGAATGGCGAGCGCGATCTGCTTGCACGCCTCGCTGCGCGGCACGTCATCGCGCACGAAAGACCAGTTGAGAATGGTCACCGGCCCGGTCAGCATGCCCTTCATGGGCTTTTGCGTGAGGGACTGGGCATAGCGCCACCATTCCACGGTCATCGGCTTCGGGCGCGCCACATCCCCGAAGAGGATCGGCGGGCGCACATAGCGCGAGCCATAGCTCTGCACCCAGCCATGTCTGGTGAAGGCAAAGCCGGAGAGCTGCTCGCCGAAATACTGCACCATGTCGTTGCGCTCAAACTCGCCATGCACCAGCACATCGAGGCCGATCTCTTCCTGCCATTTCACGGTTCGGGCCGTTTCCTCCCGCAGGAAGGCGGCATAGGCCGCATCGTCCATCTGCCCCCTGGCATGGGCGGAACGCGCCTTGCGCACATCCGCCGTCTGCGGGAAGGAGCCGATGGTGGTGGTGGGGAAAGCCGGCAGGCCAAAGCGCGGGCGCTGCACCTTTGCACGGGCGGCGTAGGAATGCTTGCGGCGCGCCATGTCGGCCGTCACCGCAGCCATGCGCGCTTCCACGGCGGCATTGTGCACCTTGGTGGATGCCTTGCGGGCCGCGGCGGCATCGGCCGAAGCCTCAAGCTGCGCCCTCACACTCTCGCCTTGCCCGGAAAGCGCGGCAGAGAGCACGGCCAGCTCGTCCATCTTCTGGAGCGAGAAAGCCAGCCAGGATTTCACATCCGCATCAAGCGCGGTTTCCTGTTCCAGATCGATCGGCACATGCAGAAGCGAGCAGGAGGGAGCAAGCTGCACATGGTCCGTGCCCCGCTGCGCCACCACCTTCTCCAGCCTGTGCACCAGCGCCGGAAGATTGGCCCGCCACACATTGCGCCCGTCAATCACGCCCAGTGACAGCACCAGACCGAGCGGTGCCTTCGCGGCCACCACATCGAGCTGCTCCGGCGCGCGGGCCAGATCGAGATGCAGGCCGGCCACCGGCAAGGAGAGGGCGGTCTCCAGATTGTCATCCAGCGCGCCGAAATAGGTCGCCAGCATGATCTTCAGATTCGGCAGGGCCAGCGCGATCGCGCCATAGGTCCGGCGCAGCGCTTCACGGGTGGCATCATCCAGATCGAGCACCAGGCAGGGCTCGTCCATCTGCACCCACTGCGCACCGCTGGAGGCCAGACGCCGCAAGATATCGACATAGACCGGCAGCAGGCCGGGCAGCAGGTCCAGCGTGTTGAACCCGGGAGTGCGGGACTTCGCCAGCTTCAGGAAGGTGACGGGGCCCAGCAGCACCGGGCGGGTTTCATGCCCCAGCGCCTTCGCCTCGCGATATTCCTCCACCGGCTTCAGCGCGCCGATCTCGAACCGCTGGCCGGGTTCCAGCTCGGGGACCATATAGTGGTAGTTGGTGTCAAACCACTTGGTCATTTCCTGTGCCGGCACGCCTGCGCCCGCACCTCCATGGGCATGATGGGCATGGCCGCAGCAGGCGTCCTGCGCCTCTGTCCGGGCGCCGCGCGCCATGGCGAAATAGGTTTCCAGCGGCACCTTGCCAGAGCGCCAGCCATAGATCCCGGGCACGGCACCCACCATTACGGAGGTGTCAAGAACCTGATCATAAAGGGAGAAATCGTTGGAGGGGATGACTGTGACGCCACGCGCCTTCTGACGCGCCCAGTTTTCAGCGCGCAGTTTCGCGGCTGTTTCCAGCAATGCAGCCTCACTGGTCTCGCCCGCCCAGTGGCTTTCAAGTGCAACCTTGAGCTCCCGGCGCGGGCCGATACGCGGCGTGCCGAGGGTCGCAACAGGAATGAGAGAAGAAGTCACGGCTCTTGAGCCCTTCTGCTGAGGGCGAGGCCATGGCGGCAGGCATCCGCTTTCCCGCGCGCACGACAGCCGTCGCCTGCCCGCGAAAACAGAAGCGCTCCTCCGGGACACCCCGCCCGAGAACGTATTTTGTCATGGCAGGTCTCCTGGCTCACGGGTCATCGCCTTCATCCAACCTTCCCGGGCACAAGGCCCAGTGGCGTCTTCCGGATGTCAGCTCACCGCTTACAGTTGCGGGGGCAGCGCTGGTTTTCCACCAGCTTCCCTCTTCGCTCCGGGGGCAACCCGGAGAACCACGACCCTTGAACCTTGCGCGCGGCCCGGGGCGCTGTCAAGGCAAATATAAAGACATCTTTATATCGCTATTCAGGTGCGAAATCCTTTCAGTGGGCGGCATAGGGGGTGAAGCCGCTGCGGCTTTCATCCACCACCAGCGCCCGGCCAATGAGCGGGAAGGCGCGCTGGGGGCAGGCGGGGCGCTCGCACACCTTGCAGCCCGCGCCAATCGGCGTTGCAGCCTTGGGATCATCCAGCGCCAGCCCGCGTGAATAGACCAGCCGGCCGGCATGGCGCACATCACAGCCCAGCCCGATGGCGAAGGTCTTTTCCGGCTCCCCGAACCCGCCCGCCTCATGCCGCACGGTCCGGGCGATCCACAGATAGGTCCGCCCGTCCGGCATCTGGGCCATCTGGGTGAGGATACGTCCGGGCTGGGTGAAGGCCTCATACACATTCCACAGCGGGCATGTGCCGCCAACGCGGGAGAAGTGGAAGTCCGTCGCCGACTGGCGCTTGGAAATATTGCCGGCCCGGTCCACGCGGATGAAGAAGAAGGGCACCCCCAGCGCACCCGGCCGCTGCATGGAGCTGAGGCGGTGGCAGATCGTCTCGAAGCCCACGCCGAAACGCCGTCCCAGCCGTTCGATATCGTAGCGCTCGGCCTCGGCCGCCGCCAGAAACGCGCCATAGGGCATCAGCAGCGCACCGGCGAAATAGTTCGCCAGGCCGATCCGCGCCAGGGCATGGGTTTCCGGCGCACCGGATGCCGCTTCAGTCGCCAGTTGCTCAATCAGTTCCCCCTGCTCCAGAAACGCCAGCTGGGTGGCGATCTGGAAGGCGCGCTGGCCGTTTTCGAGCCGGCGCGAGACATGCAGTACCCGCTCGACCGGCCGAAAACGGCGATGGGTCATTTCATCCGGCACCGCCGTGACGCGCACGCCATGGCGCTGTTCCAGATAGAAGGCCAGCCCATCCGCCATTTCCCCCGGCACGAGCCCTGCCGAAAGGGCCAGCGATTCGGCGGCCTCATCCAGCTCCGCGAAATAGTTGTGATGGGCGTAGAAGAAATCGCGCACCTGCTCATAGGGCATGGGTGTGGTCTGGCTGGGCACCCCGCCGGAGCCAAGCCCCAGCTTGCCGGCCATGGCATCCGCCCGGTCCACCGCATGCCGCCAGCGCCGGTGCAGCGCCACGATGGAGCGCCCAAGCGCGGGCATGGAGGCCGCCACCTCCTTCAGTTCGGCAAGGCTCACTTTTTCGCCGTTCGCAGGGTCTGCGAAGACCTCCCGCAAATCGGCCACGAGCCGGCCCTCATCCCCCTCCGAGAAGAGCTGCACATCCACGCCGAAGATCTCGTTGATCTTCAGCAGCACCGGCACGGTGAGCGGCCGCTGGTTCTTCTCGATCTGGTTGAGATAGCTGGGCGACAGGCCGAGCGCCTGGGCCAGCGCCACCTGGGTCAGCCCCTTTTCTTCCCGCAGCCTTTTCAGCCGCACACCGACAAATGTTTTCTTCATGGAAATTCGCAGAATTCGCAAAACTGAGGATTATCACTCGCAAACACTCGCATTTTCAGTCATTCCCCGAAAATTTTCTCGCGAATATTGTGAGGATCAGACGCCGATCGCAAGTCCTTTTCCAAACGACCGGCCCACATGAACGGGCAGGCAGGACGCGAGGGCGCGGGCAAACAGGAGGACAAGATGGGCCAGCGTAAGAGCTACAGTGAACTGAGGGCAGAACTGGCAAAGCGGTTTCCGCAGGGCGTCGCGCCCGGTGGCGTGAATGTGGATGACATCATCCAGCTCAAGCTGCAGAACAGCTTTGACACCCATCTCGACATCGCCCGCGACATGGCGAGCGTGATGCGCGCCGACATGGCCGCCTATGATGCGGACAGCTCGAAGTTCACCCAGTCCCTCGGCTGCTGGTCCGGCTTCCACGCCCAGCAGATGATCAAGGCCGTCAAGCGCCTGCGCGGCACCACGAAGGGCACCTATGTCTATCTCTCCGGCTGGATGGTGGCCGGTCTGCGCAACCGCTTCGGCCATCTGCCGGACCAGTCCATGCATGAGAAGACCGCTGTCGCGGACCTGATCGAGGAGATCTACGTCTCCCTGCGCCAGGCCGACGAGGTCGCCATCAATGACCTGTTCAAGGACCTGAAGGCCGCCCGCGAGAAGGGTGATGCCGCCGCCGAGGCGAAGGCGATCGAGGCCATCGACAATTTCGAGACCCATGTGGTTCCGATCATCGCCGATATCGATGCCGGCTTCGGCAATGAGCACGCCACCTATCTGCTCGCCAAGGAGCTGATCAAGGCCGGCGCCTGCTGCCTCCAGATCGAGAACCAGGTGTCGGACGCCAAGCAGTGCGGCCACCAGGACGGCAAGGTGACCGTGCCGCGCGAGGACTTCATCGAGAAGCTGCGCGCCTGCCGCCTCGCCTTCGAGGAGCTAGGCGTGGAGGATGGCGTGATCGTCGCCCGCACCGACAGCCTCGGGGCCGGCCTCACCCAGAAGGTGCCTGTCAGCACCCAGCCGGGCGATCTGGCGAGCGAATACATCAAGTGGCTCAAGACCGAGCCGATCAGCAAGGACAACCCCATCCGCGACGGCGAGCTGGCTCTCTACCGCAATGACGAGTTCGTGCGCCCGGTGCGCCTGCCCAATGGCCTGTTCCCCTTCCAGGAAGGCACCGGCAAGGCGCGCGTGATCGAGGACTGCATCGCCAATCTCACCCAGGGCGGCGCCGACCTGCTGTGGATCGAGACCGACACCCCGAACGTGGACGAGATCGCCTCCATGGTGAACGAGATCCGCAAGGCGGTGCCGAACGCCAAGCTGACCTACAACAACTCGCCCTCCTTCAACTGGACCCTCAACCTGCGCAAGCAGGTGCGTGAACAGTGGATCGCGGAAGGCAAGATCAAGGACACCGACTACCCGGACGGCAATGCGCTGATGGGCAAGGACTTCGATGACACCGATCTGGGCCGCGAGGCGGACGCCCGCCTGAAGCGCTTCCAGAGCGACATCTCGGCCCGGGCCGGCGTGTTCCACAACCTCATCACCCTGCCCACCTTCCACCTCACCGCCAAGTCGGTGGACGAGCTGTCCCACGGCTATTTCGGCGAGGACAAGATGCTGGCCTATGTCGCCACCGTGCAGCGCGAGGAAATCCGTCGCGGCATCTCGGCGGTGAAGCACCAGCACGAGGTGGGCTCGGATCTGGGCGACACCTTCAAGGAGATGGTCGCCGGCGAGCGCGCCCTGAAGGCGGGCGGTCACGCCAACACCATGAACCAGTTCGCGGCCGAATGAGCCGCGCGGGCTGAACGTCATCCCTTTTTCAGGAGTGTTCGACATGAGCACGGAATTCAAGGCTGTTCCCGCCCAGGATCTCACCGAGCGCGACCGCGCCATCAACCGGGTCGCCGATGCGGTGCACCGCATGAACGAGGCGATCCAGCGCGCGGTGTCCTCCGGCATCTCGGTGGAGCTGGTTCGGGTCTCCCGTTACCACGATGGCGCTGGCAGCTGGGGGGATCAGATGATCCCTCTGGTGCGCGAGGCCGACGCGGCCAAGGCCCCCTGACATGGGTGCCCATGCCCCCCTTCCCCCCCTGCCCGAGCCCGCATCGGACAGGGAGGCAGGTCCCGGACAGACCCGCTTCGTCGAGATGGTTTTCCCGGATCAGGCCAATCATTACGGCACGCTGTTCGGCGGCAATGCCCTCAGCATGATGGGAAAGGCGGCCTTCGTGGCCGCCACCCGCCGTGCCCGCTGCCCGGTGGTGATGGCCCGCTCGGAAAAGACCGAATTCCACGTGCCGGTGAAAGTCGGGCAGATCGTGGAACTCGACGCGCAGGTCGTTCGGGTGGGGCGCACATCCATGACCGTCACCGTCGAGGTGACGGCGGAGGAACTCATTTCCGGCGCCCGGTGTCTGGCCGTGCGCGGCACGTTCGAAATGGTGGCGGTGAATGCATCGGGCAAGCCCATGCCCATCCCCGCCCCCGTCCCCTCTTCCCAGCCCACATCTTCTCAGACCAAGGAATGACGAAGTGAAGCAGCATAACGTCCGCACCTATAAATCCGCCGAGCACCTCGCCCGCGCCGACCAGCTGGCCTGGAAGATCGCGGAAGTGGCGACAGATCCGGTCGCGGTGGAAGATGAAGTGGTCGAGATGATCGGCAACCGCATCATCGACAATGCTGCTGTGGCTGCGGCCTCCCTCACCCGTCGCCCGGTTGCGAGCGCGCGGGCCCAGGCCATGGCCCACCCCTTCCAGCCGGGCGCGACCGTGTTCGGCCTGTCCCAGCACCGCCGCATCTCCCCGGAATGGGCGGCCTGGGCCAATGGTGTGGCGGTGCGCGAGCTGGACTTCCATGACACCTTCCTCGCAGCCGACTATTCCCATCCCGGCGACAACATTCCCCCGGTTCTGGCGGTCGCGCAGCATTGCGGGCTGGATGGACAGGCGCTGATCCGCGGCCTTGCGGCAGCCTATGAGATCCAGGTGGATCTGGTGAAGGGCATCTGCCTGCACGAGCACAAGATCGACCATATCGCCCATCTCGGCCCCTCGGCCGCGGCAGGCATCAGCGCGGCGCTGGGCCTCTCCACCGAGGTGACCTATCAGGCCGTGCAGCAGGCGCTGCATGTCACCACCACCACCCGCCAGTCCCGCAAGGGCGAGATTTCAAGCTGGAAGGCCTATGCCCCCGCTTTCGCCGGCAAGATGGCGGTAGAGGCGGTGGACCGCGTGATGCGCGGCGAGGGCGCCCCCTCCCCGGCATGGGAAGGCGAGGACGGCTTCATCGCCTGGCTGCTGGGCGGCCCGACGGCGGAATATATCGTGCCTCTGCCGGAGAAGGGCGAGGCCAAGCGCGCCATTCTCGACACCTACACCAAGGAGCACTCGGCCGAATACCAGAGCCAGGCGCTGATCGATCTGGCCCGCCGCATGGGCCCGAAGATCGGTGATCTCTCGCAGGTGGAAAGCATCGTCATCCACACCTCCCATCACACCCATTATGTGATCGGCACCGGCGCGAACGACCCGCAGAAGATGGACCCGAAGGCAAGCCGTGAAACGCTTGACCACTCCATCATGTACATCTTCGCTGTCGCGCTGGAAGATGGCGCCTGGCACCATGTGCGCTCCTATGCGCCGGAGCGGGCGAACCGCCCCGAGACGGTGGCCCTCTGGCACAAGATCTCCACCGTGGAAGATCCCGAATGGACGCGCCGCTATCACAGCCGCGACCCGAAGGAGAAGGCGTTCGGCGGCCGCGTCGTCGTGAAGCTGAAGAACGGTCAGGTGATCGAGGATGAGCTGGCGATTGCCGACGCCCACCCGCTCGGCGCGCGCCCCTTCGCCCGCGCCCAGTATGTGGCCAAGTTCCGCGCCCTTGCGGACGGCATCGTCACCCAGTCCGAACAGGACCGTTTCCTCGGCACCGTGGAGCGCCTGTCCAAGCTGAAGGCCGACGACCTGCTCGGTCTCAACTTCTCGGTCGATCCGTCCCTGCTGGCGGGCCAGGCGCCCACCGGCATCTTCGACTGGCGCGCGCCTGCCAAGGCGGGTTCCAACTGATCTGACCCGATCTGGCGATCCGGCTCCGGCCGGGTCGTCACGCTCCTTTCATCATGGAAAAGGCCCCGGACAACCGGAGGCCCGGATTCCGGGAGGTTCACATGTCCAACCCCACTGCCAGCCCGGCTTCTGAACCGGGTTCCGAAACGCCGAAGAAGGCCAAGAAGTCGGTCGCGCTGTCCGGCGTCGTCGCCGGCAACACCGCCCTGTGCACGGTCGGCCGCACCGGCAACGACCTGCACTATCGCGGCTATGACATTCTCGACATGGCCGAAAGCTGCACATTCGAGGAAATCGCCTATCTCCTCATCCATGGCAGCCTGCCCACGCCGGCCGAGCTGGCCGCCTACACCGCCAAGCTCAAGACCCTGCGCGGCCTGCCTTCCGCCGTGCGCCGCACGCTGGAAGAGCTGCCCGCCGCCGCCCATCCGATGGATGTGATGCGCTCCGGCGTTTCCGCCATGGGCTGCGTGCTGCCGGAAGCGGCAGACCACAATATTCCCGGCGCCCGCGATATTGCCGACCGGCTCATCGCCTCGCTCGGCTCCATGCTGCTCTACTGGTATCACTACACGCAGAATGGCCGGCGCATCGAGGTGGAAACCGATGATGACAGCGTCGGCGGCCACTTCCTGCACCTGCTGCATGGCAAGGCCCCGCAGGAAAGCCATGTGCGCGCCATGCACACCTCGCTCATTCTCTATGCCGAGCATGAGTTCAACGCCTCCACCTTCACCGCCCGCTCCATCGCCGGCACGGGGGCGGACTTCTATTCGGCCATCACCGGCGCCATCGGCGCGCTGCGCGGGCCGAAGCATGGCGGCGCAAACGAGGTGGCCTTCGAGATCCAGAAGCGCTACGCCCATCCCGATGAGGCGGAAGCCGACATCCGTCGCCGTGTCGAGAACAAGGAAGTGGTGATCGGTTTCGGCCACCCGGTCTATACGGTTTCGGACCCGCGCAATGTGGTCATCAAGAAGGTGGCGCGCCAGCTTTCCCAGGAAGCCCGCTCCACCCGCATGTATGACATTGCCGAACGGATCGAGACGGTGATGTGGGACGCCAAGAGCATGTTCCCCAATCTCGACTGGTTCAGCGCCGTCTCCTACCACATGATGGGCGTGCCCACGGCCATGTTCACCCCGCTGTTCGTCATTGCCCGCACCTCCGGCTGGAGCGCGCATATCATCGAGCAGCGCCAGGACAACAAGATCATCCGTCCCTCCGCGAATTATGTAGGGCCGGAAAACCAGGTGTTCGTGCCGCTGGAAGCGCGCGGGCAAACTGGCGGAGAGACTGGCGCTCACCTCCATCGCGCTGTCTGAGCCGCACCGGGCGGGTCAGGGCCGCCCGCAGACGGATCGCTCTCCTGTGTCCTCGCAGTCGGGGGAGCGGTCCGTCTTATCTGAACGCAATATTGCCGGTTTCCCCGCCTCCCATGGGCAACGTCACCGGCTTGTCGCCCGCCTGCACTGGCGGGCAAACCGTGTCTGCCATTCCTCCAGGAGATCAAGATGCCTTATCTCGTCGCTGCCGACCTGCCTTCAGAACCTGCGGGCCTGCGCTTTCGCGCGCTGGTGGAACAAGGTGGCATCGCGCAGCTCCCCGGCGCGCATAACGGGCAGGCCGCCCTGCAGGCGCGCGCCGCCGGCTTCAAGGGGCTGTATCTTTCCGGCGCGGCCATGACCGCTTCCATGGGCCTGCCGGATCTGGGCATCATCACCGTGGATGAAGTGGCCTTCTTCATCCGCCAGATCGCGCGCTCCTCCGGCCTGCCCCTGCTGGTGGACGGCGATACCGGCTATGGCGAGGCGCTGAACGTGATGCACATGGTGCGCACCTTCGAGGAAGCCGGCGCCGGGGCGGTACATATCGAGGACCAGCTTCTGCCCAAGAAGTGCGGCCATCTGAACGACAAGAAGCTGGCCGATGCGCATGACATGGCCGCCAAGGTCGCCGCCGCCGCCAAGGCCCGCCGCCACCTCTATCTCATCGCCCGCACGGATGCCGCCGCGAGCGAGGGCATGGATGGCGCTGTCGCCCGCGCCAAGCTCTATATCGAGGCCGGTGCCGATGCCATCTTCCCCGAGGCGCTGAACACCGCCGAGATGTTCCGCGAGTTCGCCCGCCGCATGCCCGGCGTGCCGCTGCTGGCCAACATGACCGAATTCGGCCGCACCCCCTTCTTCACCGCCGCAGAGTTTGAAGAGATGGGCTATCGCATGGTCATCTGGCCGGTCTCCTCCCTGCGCGTCGCCAACAAGGCGCAGGAAAAGCTGTACAAGACCATTGCGCGTGACGGCTCCACCAAGGCCATGGTGGACGAGATGCAGACCCGCGCGGAACTCTATGACACCATCGGCCTGAAGGATTTCGAGGCGCTTGACGCCTCCATCGTCGCCACCGTGGTGCCGACCCCTCCCGCGGCCTGATTCCGGTGTGACCCATTGGCGGGGCCGTCGCTCATCCGGGTGGCGGCCCCGTTTGCATTCCGCGGGGCGGCACAGGCCACGGAGCCCCATGGGGGCGCCCTAATTGCCGCGCCCCCGCCCCTCGCGCGACATGGCGGCAAGGCGCATGTACAGGGTGGAACGGGCAATGCCCAGATGACGCGCCGCGCGGGACAGATTGCCATCGCATGAGGCAATCACATCAAGAATGATCTGGTTCTTGACCGATCTCAGGTCCGTGGCCTTGCTGCTCGCACCGCCATGATGGCCCGCACGGATTTCCGCCGGCAGATCATCCGGCCCGATGCTGTCGGCGCGGATCATGGAGACCAGCATGTCCGCCACATTGCGCAGCTCGCGCACATTGCCCGGCCAGGAATAGGCCAGCAAGGCATCCGCCGCCGCCGCGCTCACATGCGGCGTGTCGCGACCGAGCCGGCGGGCGGCCTCGATGCAGTAATGCTCCATCAGCAACAGCACATCTTCGCCCCGCTCCCGCAAGGCAGGGATGTGCAGGCGCAGGGCGGCGATGCGGTAGAACAGGTCCTTGCGGAACTGCCCCTGCGCCACCGCTTCAGACAGGTCACGATTGGTCATGGAGACAAGGCGCAACGCAACGCGCCGCGCAACATGGCTGCCCACCCGATACACCACCCCGTCTTCCAGCACGCGCAACAGATAGGATTGCAGTTCGAGCGGCATCTCGCCGATTTCATCAAGGCACAGAAGGCCATTGGCTGCCGCCTCCACCTTGCCCTGCCGCCCGGCGCTGTCCGCCCCCGTGAAGGCCCCCTTCTCATAACCGAAAAGCTCGCTGGCGATCAGATCTCGCGGCAGGCCGCCGCAATTGACCGGTACAAAAGGCCCCTGCGGCGCACTGACGGCATGGAACGCCCGGGCAAACAGCTCCTTGCCGACCCCGGTCTCCCCTTCCAGCAGCACCGGCAGGCCGCTTTGCGCCATGCGCAGGGCCTTGTCGCGCGTCTCGCGCATGATGGTGCTGTTGCCGATGATGGTCTCGAAGGAATAGTCCCGCTCCTCAACCGGCCGGGTGGTGCGGACGGACGGGCGGGCGCGGCGCGCACTGTTGAGAACGATGACGCCGCCGATATTTTCCCCATCCTCGCTGACAAGCTCAAGGCTGGTGCCGGGCAGCATGTCCGCCACCTTGCGCGCCCACTCCTCCGGCTCCGCCCCGCGCATGGGGGCAAGGTAACCCTCGGCGACAAAGTCCTCATTGCGCCGGCGGATTTCCCGCACCGCGTGATCGGTCGAGAAGATCAGCGTGCCGGAGCGGCCGAAGGCGATGATGTCATCGGACTGCCACAGCGCCCGGCGGTTCAGGAAATGGCGCAGAACCTGCTCATGCTCCATGGCCATGCGCCGCTCCAGAACCGCCTCGATCTGATGGGCGATGGCGGCGGCATGGGCCAGATTCTGCGGATTGAACGTGCTGGGAGAACCGGAAATATCAACGGCCCCGATCACCGCCCCGTCAGCAGGATCACAGATGGGGGCGGCAGCACAGGTCCAGCGATGGACGGCCGCGCAGAAATGTTCCGCGGCATGAATCTGTACAGGTTTACGCGCGGCCAGTGCGGTCCCGATGGCATTTGTGCCGATCTTCTCTTCCGCCCAGACTCCCCCCCGCTGGAGCCGCACATCCTGCCCTGTGTCCACCGCACGGGCATCGCCCACAGCCTCCAGAATTGTGCCGTCCGCATCCGCAAGGATGAGCATGGAATGGGTTTGGGCCAGCAACTGGCGAGCATCGTTCATGGCCTGGCGGGCGGCGCGCAGCAGGCGTCCATTATGCTGGCGCAGGCGATGAAACTCCCCTTCACTGATGACGGGGGCCTGCCGACGGGCGGCGGGAATATCATGCGCGCGAGAGCGGTGCCAGGAGGCGATCACCGGCGGGCGGATCGCGTCAGAAGCCGTTCCGTGCACCTGAAACCCCTCCCAGGCGCGTTCCATCTCACAATTGATCACCGGCACAGCCCTCCGGCCGGACAGCCACAGGGTCTGCTTCACGGCATGTGCGGAAGCGGATGCCTTGCCCGGACCATGAGCCAACATGCGGGATTGCCGGTCTGCGGCACACAGGTGAAACCCATGCGCAGGACATTTCCGGCACGCCCGCCCGATGGCGGTTTCACTCCCTGTTCGTCGTGTTCTGCTCGCCCGCTTCTGACAGACCGGCGGCGACCGACTTTAGGCGAATGATAGGCGCAGACCGCCGATAAAGACAAGTGCTGCCAGAGGTTCCCGGGCATCATCGTCCTGTATCGCTTCAGGTCAGACAGACAACCGTCCGAATATCGGACAGGTGGCAAAACGGCATTTCAGACTCAATTACTCAAACAACTGAAAAATAGACATGTTTCCCGGCAGGCGGATTCTGGCACGCATTCTGCTCCTCATGGTGTGAACCGGCGCGGTTGAATGCCGCCGGTCATAAGGGAGGACAGACACGTGAACGTACCTGTCACAAATATGCGCAGTGTTCAGGTGCTCGGCATTGATGCCGGCGGCACCATGACGGACACCTTCTTCGTTGATCAAGAAGGTGAATTCGTTGTCGGCAAGGCCCAGTCCACGCCGCAGAACGAATCTCTCGGCCTCATCGCATCCAGTGAGGATGCGCTGGGCGCATGGAACATGTCCCTTGAGGAAGGTCTGCGCCAGCTTCAGACCGGGGTCTATTCCGGCACGGCGATGCTCAACCGCGTGGTGCAACGCAAGGGGCTGAAATGCGGTCTCATCGTCAATCGCGGGTGCGAGGATTTCCATCGCATGGGCCGGGCGGTGCAGAGTCATCTGGGCTATGCCTATGAAGACCGCATCCATCTCAACACCCATCGCTATGATCCTCCGCTGGTGCCGCGCCACCTGACGCGCGGCGTGATCGAGCGCACGGACATGATGGGCACAGAAGTGATCCCTCTGCGCGAAGACACTGCACGGGAAGCTGCCCGTGACCTGATCGCCCAGGATGTGGAAGGCATCGTGATCTCGCTGCTGCATTCCTACAAGAATGCCGCCAATGAACGGCGGGTACGCGACATCGTTCTGGAAGAAATCGGAAAGAGCGGAAAGCAGATCCCGGTCTTCGCATCGGTTGACTACTATCCGGTGCGGAAGGAAACCCATCGCACCAATACCACCATTCTGGAAGGCTATGCGGCGGAGCCCTCCCGCCAGACGCTGAACAAGATCTCCGCCGCCTTCAAGGAGCATGGCACCAAGTTCGATTTCCGCGTGATGGCAACCCATGGCGGCACCATTTCATGGAAGGCGAAGGAACTGGCCCGCACCATCGTTTCCGGTCCCATTGGCGGGGTGATCGGCGCGAAATATCTGGGCGAGGTGCTGGGCTACAGGAACATCGCCTGCTCGGATATCGGCGGCACCTCGTTCGATGTGGCGCTCATCACCCAGGGCGAACTGACCATCCGCAATGACCCTGACATGGCCCGTCTCGTCCTCTCGCTGCCGCTGGTGGCAATGGACTCGGTGGGAGCTGGAGCGGGTTCCTTCATCCGGCTCGATCCCTATACCAAGGCGATCAAGCTTGGGCCGGATTCGGCCGGTTACCGCGTCGGCGTGTGCTGGGCGGACAGCGGCATAGACACCATCTCCATTTCCGACTGCCATGTGGTTCTGGGGTATCTCAACCCGGACAACTTCCTTGGCGGCGCAGTGAAGCTGGATCGCCAGCGGGCGGTGGATGCCATCAAAACCCAGCTTGCCGACCCGCTCGGCCTCTCGGTCGAGGATGCGGCCGCCGGGGTCATCGAACTGCTGGACAGCGACCTGCGCGACTATCTGCGGGCAATGATTTCCGGCAAGGGCTATTCGCCAGCCAGCTTCGTGTGCTTCTCCTATGGCGGTGCCGGCCCGGTGCACACCTATGGATACACCGAGGGACTGGGCTTCGAGGATGTGATCGTGCCCGCATGGGCGGCCGGCTTCTCCGCCTTTGGCTGTGCAGCGGCGGATTTCGAGTATCGCTACGACAAGTCGCTCGACATCAATATGGCGACCGAGGCCACACCCGCAGAGGGGGAAGAGGCGGCAAAGACCCTTCAGGCCGCGTGGGAGGAGCTGACCCACAATGTGCTCGAGGAGTTCAAGCTGAACGGCTATTCGGCCGATCAAGTCACCCTCCAGCCGGGCTACCGCATGCAGTATCGCGGCCAGCTCAATGATCTGGAGATCGAGTCCCCCATCACCACCGCCGCGACGGCCGAAGACTGGGTGACGCTGACAGAGGCGTTCAACGAGACCTATGGCCGGGTCTATGCGGCATCCGCCCGCTCGCCGGAACTGGGTTACTCAGTCACCGGGGCCATCATGCGCGGCA
Source organism: Haloleucobacter ellipsoideus (assembly GCF_052491725.1). Classification (NCBI taxonomy): domain Bacteria; kingdom Pseudomonadati; phylum Pseudomonadota; class Alphaproteobacteria; order Hyphomicrobiales; family Xanthobacteraceae; genus Haloleucobacter; species Haloleucobacter ellipsoideus. The sequence continues at coordinate 134,387 of NZ_JBQWAR010000014.1, read as the reverse complement.
TGGTTCCCATCCCCAAGCCGAAGATTCCGAAGGAGGAAGAAGAAGGCCCCACTCCGCCCGCGGATGCATTCCTCGGCACCCGCAAATTCTACCGCAAGAAGCGCTGGGTGGATGCGCAGCTCTATCGCATGGAATCCCTGCGCCCCGGCAATCGCATCACCGGCCCGGCCATCATTGAATCAGATGCCACCACCTTCGTGGTGCCGGACGGGTTCGAGACCTGGCTGGACGGGCACCGCCTGTTCCATCTGCGCGAGGTCTGATGCGCGCAATGAGAGCTCCGAAATGGGCCTGAAAACCAATCCGAGGAAACGCAATCATGAATATCAGCATCAAGAAAAGCACCCTTGAGGGCGCAACACGCGGCATTGTCCGTGGCGGTGAAACGCTGAAAGAGCACCGCGACCGCATCATGGAGGCCACACGGGCCACCAAGCGCTATGCCGGCCTTGAGAAGCTGGAGCTGCGCGAGAGCGAGCCCATTCTCTACAACAAGCTGTTCTCCCGCCTGCGTGCCGGCGTGGTGGATGCGCGTGAGACTGCCAAGAAAATCGCTGCCTCCCCCATCGTGGAACAAGAGGGCGAACTGTGCTTCACGCTCTATAATGCGGCCGGAGACAGTCTTCTCACCTCCACCGGCATCATCATCCATGTCGGCACCATGGGCGCGGCGATCAAATACATGATCGAGAACAACTGGGAGGCCAATCCCGGGGTTCGGGACAAGGATATCTTCTGCAACAACGATGCGCTGATCGGGAATGTGCATCCGTGCGACATCCACACCATCGTTCCCATCTTCTGGGAAGGCGAGCTGATCGGCTGGGTGGGGGGCGTGACCCATGTCATCGACACCGGCTCCGTGGGGCCGGGTTCCATGTCCACCGGACAGGTGCAGCGGTTCGGCGATGGCTATTCGGTTACCTGCCGGAAGGTGGGCGCGAATGACGAGCTGTTCCGAGACTGGCTGCATGAAAGCCAGCGCATGGTGCGCACCACCCGCTACTGGATGCTGGACGAGCGCACCCGTGTGGCCGGCTGCCACATGATCCGCAAGCTGGTCGAAGAGGTCATCTCCGAAGAGGGCATCGACGCTTACTGGAAGTTTGCCTATGAGGCGGTGGAACATGGCCGGCTCGGACTTCAGGCCCGCATCAAGGCCATGACCATTCCCGGCACCTACCGTCAGGTCGGCTTCGTGGATGTGCCCTACACCCATGAGGATGTGCGGGTGCCGTCCGACTTTGCCAAGGTCGACACCATCATGCATGCCCCCTGCGAGATGACCATCCGCAAGGACGGCACATGGCGGCTGGATTTCGAGGGCGCGAGCCGCTGGGGCTGGCACACCTATAATGCCCATCAGGTGAGCTTCACCTCCGGCATCTGGGTGATGATGACCCAGACGCTCATCCCCTCCGAAATGATCAATGACGGCGCGGCCTATGGCACCGAGTTCCGACTGCCCAAGGGCACATGGATGAACCCGGATGACCGCCGCGTTGCCTTCTCCTATTCGTGGCATTTCCTCGTTTCGGCATGGACAGCGCTGTGGCGCGGTCTCTCGCGCTCTTACTTTGGGCGCGGCTATCTGGAGGAGGTGAATGCGGGCAACGCCAACACCTCCAACTGGCTCCAGGGCGGGGGCTTCAACCAGTATGACGAGATTCACGCGGTGAACTCGTTCGAGTGTGCCGCCAATGGCACGGGGGCAACCGCCGTGCATGACGGCCTCTCCCACGCTGCCGCCATCTGGAACCCGGAAGGCGACATGGGCGACATGGAAATCTGGGAACTGGCCGAACCGCTGGTCTATCTGGGCCGGCAGATCAAGGCCTCTTCCGGCGGCTCCGGCAAGTATCGCGGCGGCTGCGGGTTCGAAAGCCTCCGCATGGTGTGGAACGCCAAGGACTGGACCATGTTCTTCATGGGCAACGGCCACATCTCCTCCGACTGGGGGCTGATGGGCGGGTATCCGGCAGCCTCCGGCTATCGCTTCGCCGCGCACAAGACCAACCTCAAGGAGCTGATCGCGCAGGGCAAGGAGATCCCGCTCGGTGGCGATACCGACCCGGAACATCCGGTGTGGGACGCCCTGCTGCCGGATGCGCAGATCAAGCGCGACAAGCAGGCCATCACCACCGAGGAGATGTTCGCCGATTATGACCTCTATCTGAACTATATGCGAGGTGGCCCCGGCTTCGGCGATCCGCTGGACCGCGAGCCGCAGGCCGTGGCCGATGACCTGAACGGCGGCTACATCCTCGAGCGTTTTGCCGAGCAGGTCTATGGCGTCGTGGTGAAAAAGGGGGAGGATGGCCATTATAAGGTGGATGGCCCTTCCACCGGGGAAGCCCGCAAGCGCATGCGCAGGGAGCGCATCGCCAAATCCGTGCCCACGCGCGAATGGATGAAGGGCGAGCGCGAGAAAATCCTCGCCAAGAATGCCGGCACCCAGGTGCTGCAAATGTTCGCCGCCTCCTTCAAGCTGGGCCCGAGATTTGAAGAGCAGTTCCGCGCCTTCTGGGAGCTGCCGGCAGACTGGGTGCTCACCGAGGAGGAGATCGGTATCCCCACCTATGGCTCGCGCTACTCCATGGACCTGTCCGAACTGCCGGACGTGACCACGGTGCAGTTCGTGGAGGAATGAGCTGATCCGCACATGACAACCACTCCCCCTCACTTGATGAGGGGGAGACCATCACAAGAATATCGGAGGACACCCCAATGGCTTATACCCGCGCCAAGATCGCCGATCTGGTCGATGGCAAGATCGACAATGACACCCTGCACCAGATGCTCTCCACCCCCAAGGATCCTGAGCGTTTCTCCATCTATCTGGAGATCCTGCAGGACCGCGTGCCGTGGGATGAGAAAATCATCCTGCCGCTCGGCCCCAAGCTTTATGTGGTGCAGCAGAAGATCTCCAAGGCATGGACCATACGCTGCGAATGCGGGCACGACTTCTGCGGCTGGAAGGAAAACTGGAAGCTCCATGCCAAGGTGCATGTGCGCGACAGCCAGGAAAAGATGGAGGAGCTGTATCCCCGCCTGATGGCCCCCACCTCAAGCTGGCAGGTCATCCGCGAATATTTCTGCCCGGAATGCGGCACGCTGCACGATGTGGAGGCGCCAACCCCGTGGTATCCGGTGATCCATGATTTCGAGCCGGATATCGACGCCTTCTATACGGAATGGCTCGGTCTGCCGGTGCCGGAACGCGCCGGGGCCTGAATGGCCTTTAGCATGTCCGGCGCGCCCTTTCGCCGGACATGTGCCGCCCGGCCTCCGGCAGGGCGCTTCACCAAGGGCGCTTCACCATGCGCCCCGGGGCAGAGGCCGCAGGCCCGGTTCAGGGAAGGGGCAGGGGTTCACCCTCCCCCTTCTTTTTCTTCTCGGCCTTGGGGTCGCGCAGCGCGCGCACGGCCTGATGCAGGGTGCGGAACATCTTCACCCCCTCCACATTGATGCCGCGCTCCTGGCTCCAGTGGGTCCACTGGGTCTGGCGCCCGCCCGCGGCCAGCTCTATGCCCTGCTCGGAGAGGAGGTCATGCACCTCCTTCAGGGTGAACAGGCCGGTCACATCCACATCGGTCACCGGCAGGAAATCCAGAACCACCGCCCGCGGGGGGCGCTCCTGCTGTTCCAGCGCCTGAAACAGGGCATGGCGGAAATGGCCCACATTGAAGAACACCAGCGGGCCATTGAACCGCAGCACCAGCAGGCCGGGGATGGGCCGGGCCTCGCCATGGCGGGTCTGGGAATGGAAGCCGGGCACCCCGGGAATGCGCCCCAGCACCTCCACCCTCGGCCGGGCGGAAAGACGCACGAAACGCAGCACCGCCAGCACAACGGCCACCAGAATGCCCTCGATCGCCCCGAAGGCGACGACACCCACTGTTGCCAGAATGCTGATGACAGCCTCGGCCCGGTCCACCCGGCAGATGAAGATCAGGGTCTTGAGATCCACCAGCGAAAGGCCGGCCACGATCAGCACCGCCCCCAGAGCCGCCACCGGCACATAGGCCAGAGGCGCGGTGAAGAACATCAGCACCAGCGCCACAGCGGCGGCGGCAAACAGGCCGGTGGCATGGGTGCGCCCGCCCGCGCTGTCGGCTGTCGCCGTGCGGGAATCGGCCCCGGCAATGGCAAAGCCCTGAGAGAGCGCCGAGCTGATATTCGCCACGCCCAGCGCCGCCAGATCCTGGTCCGCATCCACCGTGTAGCGGTTGCGGGAGGCGAAACTGCGCGAGGTGAGCATGAGGCTTGAGAAGCTGACCAGCGCAAGGCCCGCCGCATCCGCCATCAGGGGCGGAATGAAGGAGACATCCACCATGGGTACGGACAATGCGGGCAGGCCGGCCGGCACCGTCCCCAGCACCCGCACGCCGCTTTCATCCAGACTGAACAGCGCCACCGCCCCGGCTGTCAGCACCATGGCGGAAACCGCCGATGGCAGGGAAGGAATCAAACGCTTGCTGGTGAACAGCACCACAAAGGCGCCCGCTGTCAGCAGCGCTGTCGGCAGATGCACCTCATTGAACCGCGCGATGATCTCCATCAGCAGCGAGAACGAGCCGGAACTGGTCAGCTCTATGCCCAGCAGCTTGCCCAGCTGCCCCATCACGATGGTGATGGCGATGCCATTGAGAAAGCCCACCAGAATGGGTTTGGACAGAAAATCCGCCAGCGCCCCGAGCCGCATGAAGCTGCCGACGATGCAGATCACCCCGGTCAGTACGGCCAGAACACCCGAAAGCGCCATATAGAGCGCCATGTCCCCCCCGGCGAGGGGGGCAACGGAGGCCGCGACCAGCGCACAGGTAGCTGCATCCGGGCCAAGGATGAGCTGGCGGGAGCTGCCCAGAACGGCATAGACCAGCAGCGGCAGAAGCGAGCAGTACAGACCCATCTGCGGTGAAAAACCGGCCAGTTCCGCATAGGCCACCCCCACGGGAATGGCCACGGCGGCAACAGCCAGACCGGCACGGATATCGGCCCCGAGATCGGCCCGCTGATAGTTCAGAAGGCTGTAAAGCCCGGGCGCCCACCGCTTTGCAAACATGTCGGAACACCACGCAGAATCAGGAATCCTGTCCCGGCTATTAGAACATCTTCCGCAGAAGAGGGAGAGCGCCACCTGCCCGCCTTTTGGCCGGGGGCGGGCTGAAGGAAACAGGGCGCTTCCCCACGGGTGGAAAGCGCCCTGAATGCTGGAAACCCAGGCCTGACCGGCGCCCGGCATCACAGGCGTTCCGGGCAGATGACCCGTGTGGCTCAGGCCGCCCCGGCATCTGCCCCCGTGCTGCGGGAGCGCACCAGCAGGCCGATACCGACCACCAGCACCGCCCCGATGATGCTCGCCAGATGGCGCGGCCAGGCGATGGCATGCAGGCCCACCGGCGATTCCGGGTCCGGCTCCACCAGAGAGGGGTCGTAATTCTGAAGCGCCTCCAGCACCATCACATCACCCAGCAGCATCTCGCCGGCGATCCAGCCCAGAAGCGCCGCACCTGCCCAGATCAGCAGGGGAAAGCGGGTGAGCACGGCCAGCATCATCTGCGAGCCGAACACGATCAGCGGAATGGTGAGCAACAGCCCGACAATGAACAGTTCGGGATGCCCGCGCGAGGCCGCGGCGATGGCCACCACATTATCAAGGCTCATCACCGCATCGGCGATGGCAATGGTGCGCACCGCCTTGAACAGGCTGTCGGAGGCCGCCACCTCATGCTCTTCCCCGCCATTGTCGGTGACCAGCTTCACCGCGATCCACAACAGCAGCAGCGCCCCCGCCACCTTCAGGAAGGGCACGCCCAGCAGCACCGTGACGAGAAGAGCGAACAGGATGCGCAGCACCACCGCCGCGCCAGCCCCCAGCAGAATGCCCCATTTGCGCTGCTTCTGCGGCAGGGAGCGGCAGGCGAGCGCGATGACGACGGCATTGTCGCCGGAAAGAAGCAGGTCAATCCATACAATCTGCGCCAGAGAGACCCAGAAGGTCGGGGCCGTGATATCCATCATGGCGAACATCCGTGCTGCGCGGGAGAAACAGGCGCCGGCTCTGCGGCAAGGCAGGAAAGGCCGGACAGAATGGCAGGCCATGCACGCAGTGAACGTGCTTTCTTGCCGGTTCTCTTTACGCCTGCAAGGCCCCCGCCGTCCAGCGGGCACATGAAGGGGCGGCCTTGCGCCAGATGCACGGCTGGTGCGCCGCGGCGCGCGGACGGGAAGAGAAGGCGGGGAGCAAATGTTTCATGTGAAACATGGTTAAGGCCGGCCTGCTGCCGCACCTTGTAAAAGGGCCCGCACATGCAGCGCGGGCCCTTGTGGTTCAGCCGACGATGTCGTTGCCGGCGAAGAACTGGGCGATCTCGATCGCCGCATTCTCGGCGCTGTCGGAACCGTGCACGGAGTTGGCCTCGATGGACTCGGCGAACTGCTTGCGGATGGTGCCCTCGGCGGCATTGGCCGGGTTGGTGGCGCCCATCACTTCACGGTACTTGGCAATGGCGCCTTCGCCTTCCAGCACCTGCACGACAACCGGACCGGAGGTCATGAAGGACACCAGCTCGCCGAAGAACGGACGCTCGCGATGCACGCTGTAGAAGGTCTCGGCCTGGGCCTGGGTCATCTGCACACGACGCTGCGCAACAATGCGCAGGCCCGCACCCTCGATCACGGCATTGATGGCGCCGGTGAGGTTGCGACGGGTCGCGTCGGGCTTGATGATCGAGAAGGTGCGCTCGAGCGCCATGGGGATCATCCTGTCTGTTCGGGGACAGGTCCGCCTGCGCTTCCGAGAACGCCCGCACGGCACCTGCCCGTTTGAAATTGCATTTTCTGCATGCGAATCAGGTGTCTGACCACGCATAAATGCCCTGAAAGCCGCGTGTTCACGCGGATGGCGGCTCTTAGCAGTCCTGCTCAAGCGGAGCAAGCAAAGCCATCGCGGAACAGGGCTGCAAACAGCGGTCAGGTCAGGTGCGGGTGTCCATGGGGCGGGGCCTGCGGCCTCAGAAGGTCTTGCCGATGATATCGCGCAGGATTTCACTGGTGCCGCCAAAGATGCGCAGGGCCCGCGCATCCGCCCAGGCCCGGCCAATGCCATATTCGGCCATATAGCCATAGCCCCCGTGAAGCTGGAGCAGATCATCCAGAATCTGCCCCTGCATTTCCGTGGCGTTCAGCTTGGCCATGGCGGCAAGGGATGCATCCAGCCGGCCTTCCAGATGCTGGGCCAGGCACTTGTCCAGAAAGGCGCGCAGCATTTCAGACTGCGCCAGCGCATTGGCCAGCTTGAAGCGGGTGTTCTGATAATCCAGAACCCGCCGGCCAAACACCTTGCGGGTACGCAGATATTCCGCCGAGGCGACGATCATGCCCTCCAGCGAGGCGGCCGCGCGCAGGGCAATGGCAAGGCGCTCCTGCGCCAGCTCCTGCATCACATACTGGAAGCCGGCATTCTCCTCCCCGAGCAGATGGTCTGCCGGAATGTGCACATCCTCGAAGAACAGCTCGCATGTATCCTGACAATGCTGGCCGATCTTGCGCAGGGGCGGGCCCTTGGAGAAGCCGGCCATGCCCTCCTCCACCACCACCAGAGAAAGGCCGCGCGCGCCCAGATCCGGGTTGGTGCTCACCAGCACCACGAACAGGCCGGCATTCACCCCATTGGTGATGAAGGTCTTCTGCCCGTTGAGAATGTAGCCGTCCCCATCCCGCACAGCGCGGGTGCGCACGGCCTTCAGGTCCGAGCCCGCGCCCGGCTCGGTCATCGCAATCGCGCCGATGAGGGTGCCCGAGGCCATGTCCGGCAGCCAGCGCTGCTTTTGCGCCTCACTGCCGAAATGCCACAGATAGGGGGAGACCATATCCGAGTGGATGGAAAAGCCGATGCCGAGGCAATTGGCCCGGGCCAGCGCATCGATCACCATGGCCGCATGGCCGAAATCCCCGCCCTGCCCGTAAGGCTCCGGCAGGGCGCAATTGAGCAGGCCGCTCTCGCCGGCCTTGCGCCACAGCTCTTTCGGGGTCAGCCCCTCGCGCTCCCATGCCTCATAGTGCGGCAGGATCTCGCTGGCGATGAAACGCTCCACCTGCGCGCGGAATTGCAGGTGATCTTCGCGCAGGACGGCGTTCATGATGGCTCTCCCCGGTACTGGTGCTAGCGCTGATAGGCTTCCGTGGCGCTCACCTGCCCATGCAGTTGCGGCGCGCTGGCGGTGCCGGTCAGGAACAGGCTGTAATGGTCGCCCGGCTCAAGGCGCGGCAGGGCAAGCGCAGTGCTGAAGGCCGCCCCGCAGGTGGCCCGCAATTCGGCCTGCACCGGGTTGATGGCGCGGCTCTTCACCTCATTGGGCGCCACTGCCGTGAACAGCCCCTGCCCCGAAGGCACGATCTGCAACTCGCCCTGCGGGCATTCAGCCGCCAGATTGTAGAAGCGCAGCTCCGCCTTGAGGGCATTCTGCGCATCCGATGAATCATCCAGATGCTGGAAGGTGAGCGCGCCATCCCGGAGCTGGGGCACCAGTGTGGTGAAGCTGTCCGGCTTCACCTCCAGCGGCGCGCTGGTCACACCATCCACGGTGACGGTGAAGGGCGTCGCCCCCTTGATGATCGCATAGGGGCTGGCGAGGCTGGCGCCCCCCAGCTCCTGGACCTTGCCTTCACCGATCTTCACGCTCACCGCCTTGCCGAGCGGATTGACGAGACGCACGAAAGACGAGCCTGCCGGGGGGCGGGGCGCATAAAGCTGGGCCAGCGCGCCATCGGCCTGCGCCATGGCGGCCGGCAGGGTGCAGGCGGCAGCGAGGCCGGCCACAAGGCTCAAGGTGAATGCCCGGAATGTCATGCTCCAGCTCCCTGCTTCGCGCGCAGATGCGTTTCCAGATACAGTTGCTCCAGCTTCTTGCGGTCCACCTTGTCGGTCTGCGTCAGGGGCAGGCCGCAGCGGGCCACCAGCTCGGAGGGCACCATATAATGGGGCAGGCGGGCACCCAGAAGGGTCCGCCAGTCCGCCAGCTCTTCCGGCAAGGGCAGGAATCCGTCCGGCCCATCCCGGTTCAGGTCCACCACGCCGATCATGCGCACCAATGCGCCATCCGGCCGCTTGAGGGCGATGGCCGCCCCGGCGCGCACGCCCGGCAGGGTCGCCAGCATGGCGTCCACCTCGGCCAGCTCGATCCGGTAGCCATGCAGCTTGATCTGGTCATCCCGCCGCCCGCGGAAGGTGACGAGCCCCTCCTCATCCATCCGCCCCAGATCACCGGTGCGATAGCCGCGCTTGCCCGCGCGCATGAACATGCGGGTAACGTTCAGGTCCGGCCGGTTGACATAGCCACGCATCACATGATCGCCGGCCACGCAGATTTCCTCATCCTCGATGAAGACATCCGCATAGGGCTTGGCGCGGCCGATGGGAAAGGGCACCGGCGCCTTGCCGCGCAGCACCGGGTCTATCTCGACCCATGTGGTGGAACAGGTGGCCTCGGTCGGCCCATAGGAATTGATGATGCGCACATCGGGAAAGCGCGCCCACAGCGCCTCCGCCATGCGCGGCGTCAGGGATTCCGCGCCGAACACGAAGACCTTCAGGTCCGGCAGATGGGCCTGGTCGAAGTCCGGGTCCAGAAACTGCTGGCGGATGAAGGAGGCGGTCGTGGCCCACACGCTGGCGTGGCCCCGCGCCAAGAGGCTCAGAAAGGCCGCGCGGTCCGCGATCAGTTCGCGCCCGCACAGCACGCATGCCCCGCCCGTGGCCAGAGAGCCCACCCAGTTGAACAGCGAATAGTCGAAGCTGAACAGGATCTGGTCCACAAACACCGGGGCTGGTCCGAGCTTGAGGTCATCACGGATCCAACCGGCGAACAGGTGCAGGCTCTCGCGCCCGATCTGCACACCCTTGGGGTCTCCCGTACTGCCGGAGGTGAACATGACATAGGCCACGCCCTTTTCCTCCAGCGGCGCGGCCGTGCGGTCCAGCGCATGGAAAGCCTGCCCCTGCGCATCATAATGCAGGCCCGCGCGGACGATTTCGCCAATGCGGGCGATCCGCTCCGGCGGGTTGAGAACATCCGCGGGCACGAAGGGCACGCCCAGACGCAGACATCCGATGATGGCCACAAGAAAGGCGGTTTCCTTGTGGCCGGTGATGAGCATGGGCTCATCCCGGCGGGCGCCCGCGCGCACCGCCTCTTCCTCCCAGCGCCGCACGGCCTCGGCCAGCGCGGCCCAGTCCGTCACGCCATTCTCGTCAATGACAGCCGGCCTGTCCGCGCCTGCATTGGTCCCGGCGAAATCAAACCGCTCGAAGTCAAAATACATTCGCCCCTCCCCTATCCGGCCGGACATGTCATCGCCTGAAGGGCTCAGGCGCTCTTCTGGTCCGCGATGAACTGCGCCAGCCTGGCGACGGTTTCCAGATGCACGTCGATCTCGGAGGCGGGGATCTTCACCCCGAATTCCTGCTCGATCGCCAGCGCCACATCCACGGCGGAGAGCGAATCCACAAGGCCGGACTCGATCAGCAGCGTCTCGGGCTCCACCTGTGTGAGGACGATGCCCTCGATGATCTCGCAGACCTTCTTCTCAATCTCAGGATTGGACATCTTCTCTCTCCCTTGTCGTCAGAACTGGAAATACAGGAAACGGGTTTCCTTGTGCATGTTCACCAGGCACAGGAACAGCATCGCCAGCATGACTGCGGTCCAGATCAGGTTCGGCCTCCAGCGCAGCCACACAATGGCGGCTTCCTGCACCTTGAACAGCGCCGGGGAATAACGGCCCAGAATCTGGTGCGCATTGGGCGCGAACCACGCAACCGCCAGCAACACGAGGATATAGAACAGCTGGAGATGGTGGCCGACGAGCAGCCGCCAGGCATCCCCCGCCGACATGCCCGGCATGAAGCCGAGCGACTGCAGGCCCTCGATGCCCCGCAACCCGGCCATGCCCTTCAGCAGGGCGATGGCATCGCCCACCCCTTCGGCCCGGAAGAAGGCCTGGGCCACCAGCACCGCCACGAAGGTGATGAGCACGCACAGGGGCGTCCAGATGATGCGCGGCAGGAAGGTGACACCGGTCTTCGGGTTGGCGACGAAGAGCCGCCAGCCATGGTTGATCGACAGATAACCCGCATGCAGCAGGCCGAACACCAGATACTGGAACCCCGCCCCGTGCCAGATACCGGCCAGCGACATGGTGAACACGGTCGGCACCACGATGGTGGCGAGAAAGCCGCCGGGCGAGCGGGCCGCATTGGAGCCCACCGGCAGGCCGCGCGCCGCCCGCATCCGCGAGATGGTCACCGCCATGGGATAGAACAGATAGGCGGTGAGATAGCGCGTGAAGGTCATGTGCCAGCGCGACCAGAACTCGATGATGCTGCCGGCCTTGTAGGGCGAGTTGAAGTTCAGCGGGAAGCGGATGCCGAACATCTTCGCCAGCCCCAGGGCCATGTCGGAATAGCCGGAGAAATCGAAATAGAGCTGGAGCGCATAGGCAATGCTGGTGCCCCATGCCGCCCAGAACTGCAACGCCCCCGGCTCGGCAAAGCCTTCATCCGCGTAAGGCGCGATGCTGTCGGCCAGAATGACCTTCTTGGTCAGCCCGATGACGAACAGCATGCCGCCAATGGAGAGGTTCTCGGCCCGGAAGCGGTAATTCTCGCGGTCCGCGAACTGCGGCATCATCTCCTTGTGATGCAGCAGCGGCCCGGCGATGAGATGGGGAAAGAAGGTGACGAACAGCACGAAGCTGAGCAGGCTGCGCTCCTTCACGATGCCCAGCCGGCAATCCAGCAGATAGCCGATCTGCGTGAAGGTGAAGAAGGAAATGCCGAGCGGCAGGATCAGGTCATCCATGCCACCGGACGTGACGCCATATTCCCCCAGGAAATTGAACAGGGTGGCGAAATACTTGTAGTGGAACAGGGCCGCCAGATCGACCGCCACGCCAAAACCTGTCACCAGCGCCTGAAGGCGCGGGCGCGCCGCGAATTTCAGGATGAACAGGCTGACAATGAAATTGAACGCGATCGAGGCGGACAGCAGGATCACGAACTGCGGGTTCCACCAGCCATAGAAGATGAAAGAGGTGAGGCACAGCCACAGCGCCGCCAGCCGCAGGCTGATGGCCCCGGCCATATAATGGCCAGCCACCGCGATCGGCAGGAACAGCAGCAGGAAGATATAGGAGTTGAACAGCATGGCGCCCTGCCCTCACCACGCCGCCGGCTGGGCGATGATCGCCTCAAGCGCGGTCTTTTCCCGCTCTGCCAGCGGCAGGGACAGGGCATTTTCCGAAAACTCCCAGATCACGAGCCGGAGCGTATCGGGCCAGTCCTCACTTTTACCGAGCGCGTCCTGAAAGCCGCCGCTGAACTGTCCGCCATCCATGCTCAGATTCCAGACCTCCCGGCCAAGGCCCATGCCCAGCCAGGATGCAAAATTGCTGCGTCGACCATTGGAGCTGCCCGCGAGCAGCACTTCCACAGGCGGGGCATCATCCAGCAGGCCAAGCTCGCGTATGGGTTCGATCGTCTGCGGCGCGACCATTTCCAGATCCGGTCGCCAGCCTTCGGGGGCATCCATCAGGCCGGAAAGCACGAGAAGGTCGCCCTGCAACACCTCCGGCCTGCCGGGTGGATGGACCCTGAACTGCTGCGCGCCCTTTTCACCCCCCAGCAGCGGCAGGGCGGCCTGCGCCACCCCTTGCGCGGCCATGCGCGCGCCCGTGGCGTTCATATGCACATCCGTGCGGAAGAAGAGCGGCTCCCCATGGCCCTGCATCACGCCGCGCAGGTCCACAAACCGCACCCCCGCCTCGCGCAGGGCCGCGTGCCAGCGCTCCAGATACCGGTCCATCACCGGGGCCATCTGCAGGCCGCACAGCCGCCCGGCCTCGATACGGGACTTGTCCGGCACCGCCACCACGAGCAGCGCGATATTCTTCTCGCGCAGCCTGTGCGCCCAGTGTCGCATCAGCTTCATGCGCGCTTCGAGGGGCGCCTCGCTCACCCCGGCGGGCGGGCGCAGTCCATCGGCATAGAACAGCCATTGCGGGCAGCCCATGGCCACCTGCAGGCCGGTATCGCCCATCAGGCGGTACCGTATGGCCGCATGCGCGGTTTCCAGCGTTTTCTGGGCAGGCAGGCGCAGTTCTTTCGTCAGGGCGTTGAGTGCCGCCCCGTCCAGCCAGGCCGCCGGCCTGAAATCCGAGATCTTCACGCCCGAATGCCCGATGGACCAGCCGCTCCACACCAGACCCACGAGCAGCATCAGGCTCCAGATCCATGCATTGAAACGATGGCCAGAGGCTTCACGCTCCTCCTGACCCTGGCTCACACCCTATCCTCCAAGCGCGGCCCGGAGACGGTCTAGCCAGACCTGGGGCGGCATGAGGGAGGCGCTGTCCCACCAGCCCGTGGCATCGGGGCCATAGGAGTAGGTCGGCTCGAACATCTGCCACACGATGACCTGCGGCTTGTGACGGCGGAACTCGGACGACTCCACATAATCCAGCATCACCGCCCACGGACCGACATTGCCCGGCTTCCAGTTCAGCGAAACGGGACGGTCGAGGTCGTTCGAGAGCTTCTGCGGGAAGCCGAAATAAGGCTGCACCATGCTGTGCCCGACCACATGGACAGGCGCGTTCTCGTCATCCACGAGCTGGGTCGCCTCATTCTGGCGGCGCACCGTATAGATATCGCGGCCCAGCCTGTTGCGCTCTTCCGGCGAGAGGAACAGCTCGGCCAGATCCCCATAACGCCGTTCCTTGAGGATCGGCCCCAGCTTCATGCCGGTGCCGGGGGCGCCGGCCAGATCGGGCACGCTCTTGCGGACCATGGCCGCCGTGGCGGCAGCCGTGGCGTCCACCGCCGGCAGGGTCCAGTGCTGGTCGGCACGGTAGAAGACCTCCTCGCCCTTCTCCTGCACCTTCTGCAGAACGGCCGCATCATCGAAGGTGGGGACGCCGGCCTTGTTCAGCGCGGCCATGATCAGCTCATAGCGCCGCTGCACATCCGGGCTCATGAAGGTGCCCTCGGGCAGCTTGCCCGGATACAGCCGCCCCTTGTCCGGGATCACCAGAACAGTGAGCGTTATTCCGCGGGTAGCGAACAGCTCGCGGGCCTGGGCGATGAGGCGGGTGGAATTCTCGATGCCAGGGCGATCAATCTGGCTGAGGCTGCCCCATCCGGGAAACAGCCAGCCGTCGCGTCCCTTGATGACGGGGGATGAGCCCTGCGCCAGGGCAACCGTCGCGGTCGACGCTGCCGCGACACACAGGGCGGACATGGCAAAAACAGAGACACACACGATGCGTGCGAGCCTGCTCAGGCGCAAGGCCTTCTGATCGCGGGGAACAGCGATCATCTCATTCACCTCATGGAAAGAGTGGAGGTACGCAACACGCTTTGTCAGTAGGAGAATGTGCGGCGCATGAAAAGCTTTATTTGGCGAAACACACCGCCCGGCCCCTTGTTTCAGGCGCTGCAGGATAACGCCCGAACCGGCCTGCACATGCCCTGGCAGCAACGATACAGAATTCACCGATGCCGCGATGTAATATAATGGGTATATTTTCTTGACAAGAAACCCTTAATTTTCAATTAATTTAAAATATACATGAAAAAATATCGTATATTAATAGTTAAATTAAAGTAAATTTACAGTATTATTTGCTTAAAATCCGCAAATGTAAACCCATATCCGGCAGGTGCCTGGGAGACGGATTCCAGCCCTGTCGGGCCACATTGCGCAGCTTTCAAGAGCGTTAATAGAAGGCCCGCCCCTGACCGGAAAGCTTGCACACTACGAAATGCGCCTGATTCGGACCCGTGAATCAGTAAAAGAGATGCAAAATACATCTCGTGAACATTCATATAACTGCGATTTCGCGATGAAAATATAAAGATATCAAGCTTTACGCGATGTTAACCATAACGCCCGGTTAATGCCCCAGTAACCGAGGCCGATAGTGGTAACATGAGCAGCATTTCCCATTTCCCCACTACCAAAAGCCCGTCGTATCACGACTGGACGCGTGCCACGCCTGTGCGCACCATCAGCCTGCGATACGCTCTGGCTGCTGCCATCAGCGGCCTCGCTCTGATGTCGCCGGTTTCCGGCCGGGCACAGGCCCTGCCGGAAACATATGCGCAGGCCGAGCTGGGGGAACAGGCGGAACCCGTTGCGCCCGGCCTGACCGGCGCGGCGTGGAACATCGCCAACCAGGCCTATGCCGCCTATGTGCGGAAGGACTATCAGGAGAGCATCCGGCTGGTGCAGGAAGGGTTGCGTCTGCGCCCGGATTCTCCCCAGCTCTGGCTGCTGCTGATGGATGCGCTCGAGGCGGATGGGCGGCTGGATGAAGCTGTCGCCGCCGGCAACCGGGCACAGGCCGCGGGCGTCAAGGATGTGAGCCTGCAGGCCCGCCTGCAAAGCCAGAACCGCCTGATGGCGCAGGAGCCCTCCCTCGCGGCCAACCAGGCCCTCACGGCCAATGACCCGGAGAAGGCGATCATCGAGGCGCGCAAGGCCATTGCCCTTGTGCCGGGCGATATCAGCTATCACCTGCTGCTCATTTACGCGCTCATCGCCGCCGACAAGACGGAGGAAGCCGAGAAGGCCGCCACCGCCGCCGTGGAGCTGGACCCGGAGGCCTTCATGCCGCGGATCCTGCGCGGCTATCTGCTTGAACGTCTGGGCCGCATCACCGAGGCCAATACGGACTTCGATGACGCCCTCAAGGACGAGATGCTGAGCGAGGCCACGGAACGCGACGCCCGCATCCTCATCGCCGATGCCGCCCTTGCCGCGCGCAACCCCCAACGCGCCCTTGAGGTGCTGAAGGCGCTTGGCCAGACCAATGATCCCGGTGTCGCCCTGCGTCGCGAGGCTGCAACCGCCCTGCAGAACAAGCCCGCCCTGCAGGGCAAGGACGCGCATGCGAAACTGCCCGTGCCGTTCCGCCAATGCGTGGACACGCCCTATGGCCCGAGCTGCACCCTCGTGCCGGCCACAACACCCCCGCTGCCCGGTATCGGCAACACCCCCGGCACGCTGACCGCCCAGAACGCGTTCGATGCCTACCAGAAGGGTGACACCGCCAAGGCTGAAAAGCTCATTCGCGAGGCCCTGCGTCTCAATCCCAAGGATGCCATCTGGCATCGCCTGCTGCTGGATACGCTCGACCGTTCCGGCCAGCATGCCCTGATCGACGCCACCCTCGAAAAGGCCATCGCGGAAACGGATAACGATCCGGAGCTGGTGGCGCTGCGCGCCCAGCGCCAGCTCACCGCCTCGGTGGGGCGCGCCATCAGCGCGATTAATGACGGCCGCCCGACCACGGCCGTGGATATTGCCCGCACCGCTGTCGAGCGCGTGCCCTCCTCCATTCCGTTCCGCATCGTCCTCATCCGCGCCCTGCTGGATACGAAACAGCCCCAGGCGGCCTTCGAGGCGACCGAGGCGGCGCTGAAGCAGGATGGGGCCGACAGGCGCGCCCGCATCCTGCTGGCCTGGCAGCTGGCCCGTCAGGGCCAGGCCGACGCGGCGCTGGCGGAACTGTCCAAGGTGCTCGCCACGGCGGACATGACCGAAACCGAATCCCTGAACTTCCGCCTGATTGCCGCGAATATCGCGCTTTCGCAGGGCGATGGAGAGGCGGCCCTCGCCTATCTGGAGCCGCTGAAGGATGTGCGGCAGGATAATGTGCGCGCCTATTATCTTCAGGCCGTGCGCATGCAGCGCGGGGAAAAGGTCCGCCCGCCGGCGCTGGTCACGCCCAGCATCCTGTGCCAGCCCTCGGCCTATGGGGTGATTTGCGGGGTTTATTTCGGCCCCGCCGGAGCAAGCGCCGCACCCGGCTTCGCCGAGGCGGATGGCGCTTTCCGCGCCATGGAGCGGCGGGACTTCCGGCTGGCGCTGCAACTGGCCCGCAAGGCGGTACGTCTTGACCCGAACAATGCCGGCTATCAGCAGCTGCTGGCCGGCGCGCTGATCGGCATGGGGCAGTTCGGCGAGGCCGAGCAGCTTCTCAACCGGCTGCTGGCCCGTAATCCGCATGATACCACCCTGCTGCTCCAGCGCGCCAGCCTGCGCCAGCAGGCCGGCCGCCATGATGCCGCCATTGCCGATTACCGCGCCGCCATCGCCAGCGGCAGGCTCACCGCCCAGCAGAAGCGCACCGCTCTCCTGTCCATCGCGGACACGGCCCTGCAGGCGCAGAATCCCGAGCTGGCCATCGCCACCCTGAAAGCCTTCGGGGATGCGCCGGATTATGATGTCCACTCCCGTCTCGGCTATGCCCTGATGGCGCTGGAAAACCGGGAGGAAGCCCTGATCGCCTTCGAGCGGGCGGAACGGGCGGCTCAGGATCTGCGCCAGAAGAACGCCATGCTCGTGGCCCGGATCAATGTGCTCAATGCCATGGGCCGGCGCGATGAGGCGCGTGCCCTGTTCCTGGCCGCCTATGAGCGCGGCCAGTTGCGCGGCATGGATACGGTGCAGCTCGCGGTTCTGGCCAGCCAGTCCGGCGAGAACGAAATGGCCTTCGACCTGTTCGAGCAGGCCGATGCCCGCAACCAGCTCTCCGGCACCAATCTCATCGAAGCGGCCTACAATGCCCGCCGCACCTACAACAATGAAAGGGCGGTGGACTATTTCAAGGCGGCCATCGATGAAGCCCATTCCGGCAAGCTGAAGCTGGACCCGCAATATCTGTTCGGCCTGCGACGGGAAGTGGAGGTGCTCACCCGCACATGGGGGGCGTATCTGTCGGTCAATTACGGCGCGGCAGGCATGGGCCCCAACAACTATCTGCTCGGCCCCACCAATCTGGGCAGCGGTCACACCCTTTCCATCGGCGGTGAGGTCTACTGGCGCCCGCCGCATATCGGCTACCGGGACGGCGCGCTGTTCGAGCTGTTCGCCCGTGGCTTCATGACCGGCTATGACGAGAATGACGGCGCAACCGGGTTGGACACCTTCCAGCCCAGCGTCGGCGCGCGCTGGAAGCCGTTCAAGGACCAGAACCTGATCCTTGAGGCCTCCTATCTGTTCCCGATCAGCAAGTTCGCGCGGGAAGACGTGCTGCTGCGCGCGGCCTACTCCATGGGCGAGGGCGGCGACCTGCGGGTTGACGTGCCGGACTGGACCTTCTGGAGCGCCTATGTCGATGCGGCCTATTTCGCGATGAACCCGCAGACGATCATCAGTTCGGAGGCCCGCTACGGCCGCTCCTACCGGCTCGACCAGATCAGCGACCGGCTGGTGGTGACCCCGTTCCTGGCCTTGGGCGGCAGTTATGATACGGGCTTCCACACCCCGTTCAGCCTTGGAGTGGGGCCGGGCGTGAACCTGCGCTACTGGTTCCGCGAGGATGAATATACCGCGCCGCGCTCCTATGTGGATCTCACGGCCCAGTATCGCGTCAAGCTCGCCGGGGATGACCGCGCCGAGGGGCTCTTCGCCGGCGCCTTCCTCTCCTACTGAAGCATGGAGAAAAGGGGCCGCATGGCCCCTTTTTCATCGGCTGGCCAGCCTCAGGCCGCACCGGACTGCGACGTTGCGGCGCCCGGGGCCGACGGCCCGAATTGCGTCAGGTCAAGGCGCGCAACGCCATGTGGAGACATGGCTAGGGCATGATGACCAGCCCATCCAGCCCTGCCCCCGCCGCCCCTCTCGATACCGCCGCACTGCTGGCGCGCTACAGCCAGCCCGTGCCGCGCTACACCAGCTACCCCACCGCGCCGAACTTCACGCCGCAGGTGGATGCGCAGACCTATGCGCTCTGGCTGAAGTCCATCCCTGAAGGCTCCGCAGTTTCCATCTATCTGCATGTGCCTTTCTGCGCGGAGCTGTGCCTCTATTGCGGTTGCCAGACCGCCGTGGCGCGCAGCCGCTCGCCGGTGAAAGCCTATGCGGAACGGCTGGTGCAGGAAATCGCCCTGGTGCGCGCGCATCTGCCGGCGCACCTGAAGCTGACCCATCTGCATTTTGGCGGCGGCACGCCCACCATGCTGGAAGATGAGGACTTCACCGCCATCATGGCGGCGCTGAGAGAGACCTTCATCTTCGCCCCGGATGCCGAGATCGCCATCGAGATCGACCCGCGGGTGACCGGGGCGGACAAGGTGGCCGTGCTGGCCCGTCATGGCTTCAACCGCGCCAGCCTTGGCGTGCAGGACCTGAACATGCAGGTGCAGGAAGCCATTGGCCGCCTCCAGTCGGAGGAGGAAACGGCGCAGGTGGCCCATGCCCTGCGCGCCGCCGGCATCCATGCGGTGAATCTGGACCTGATGTATGGCCTGCCCCATCAGGATCTGGCCTCCGTGCGTCATTCGGTGGAAGCCGCGCTGAAGCTGGAGCCGGACCGGGTCGCCGTGTTCGGCTATGCCCATGTGCCATGGATGAAGAAGCATCAGGCGCTCATTCCCGAAGAGGCCCTGCCCGGCCCGCAGGAGCGGTTCGATCAGGCGGAGCTGGTGGGGCGGATCCTCACCGGCCATGGCTATCACGCCGTGGGACTGGACCATTTCGCCCGCATGGAAGACCCGATGGCCCGGCAGGCGGCGGAAGGCACGCTCAAGCGCAATTTCCAGGGCTACACCACCGATGACGCCCCGGTTCTGATCGGTTTCGGCGCCTCCTCCATTGGCGCATTGCCGCAGGGCTATGTGCAGAACATCCCCTCCACCCCGCTCTGGCACAAGGCCGTGGAGGCAGGCCAGCTTCCCGTGGCGCGCGGTGTGGCGGTGACGGATGAGGACCGGCTGCGGCGGGCCGTCATCGAGCGGCTGATGTGTGATCTCCGGGTCGATCTGGCCGGGATCGCTGCCGATCACGGCTTCCCGCCCGCCTTCTTCGAAGCGGAACTGGAGCAGATGGAACCCCTCATCGCCGATGGACTGGTCTTGCGCGAGGGGCAGGTCCTGCAGGTTCCCGAGCAGGCGCGGGCGTTCACCCGGGTGGTCTGCGCCATATTCGACGCCCATCTGGCCCGCGCCCGCATTGCCGAACCCGGCCGCAAGCGCCATGCGGCAGCGGTGTAAAGCCGCATCTGCCTCTTGCGGGCCGGGCTGCGCATCCCCGGCCCGGCTTCGGTTGCGGCCGGCATTTCATGTGATGGCGGATATGAAAAGGGCGGACATGCCTTCGCATGCCCGCCTTCACATTCCAGATATTCCGGCTGAAGGCCGCTCTCAGACGTTGAGACCCCGCAGGGCGGAGCAGTTGCGCAGCACGATACGGCGCGAGGAGGGCAGGGCAATGGCCTCCACATCCTCCAGATGGGTCAGCGTGCGCGAGACGGTCTCGATGGTCAGGCCCAGATAATCGGCGATATCCTGACGGGACATGGGCAGCTGCACTTCCTGCGCGCGCCCGGAAACGACACTGCCGGACATCCGCTCGGCCATATCGAGCAGGAAGGAGGCGACGCGCTCCTGCGCGGTCTTGCGCCCCAGCACCAGCAGATGGTTCTGCGCGCGGGCCAGCTCACCGGCGGTCACGGCCCACAGGGCCTGCGCCAGATCGGCATCATCCGCCGCGCGGGCAAACAGGATGGAGCGCTTGACCCGCACCACCTTGCACTCGCCCACAGCTTCCGCCGAAAAGCGGTGGCGCGCGCCCATCTCCCAGCCGAACACATCCCCGGCCAGACAGAAATTCGCGATCTGGCGGCGTCCATCCCCCAGAAGCTTGCAGACCCGCACGGTGCCGGAAAGCAGCACATAGATATGATCGGCCAGCGCATCCTCGCTGAAGATCTCGGCATTCCGGCTGAAAGTGGCGACACTGCCCAGGGCCACCAGAAGGTCTGCGGAATGGACAGAGCCATTCTCCTCGACCCATGTGCCGGCGGGCACGGGGTGTCCGAACATTTTCGGGCTGATGGCGACGGCTGTGCTGGGCATCGGGCGACCCTTCCGGACAAGTGTTGTCCTTTCATAGGGCGTCAGGGTACCAGCTAGGAATTCGTTCCGAACACTTAAGTCATAGTCCTTAAGTATATTTACGGAGCTCGCCGGGCCGCGTAATGAGAGAACATGATCGCTCGAAAAACAGATGCACAGAATGAAGTGAAAGCACATTGCGCCAGCGCAAGTCTGCCGCGCGTTCTGCCACGTCTGGCACTGGATGGCTTTTATGGCCTCGTGGCCGCGTTGTGCGCATTGCTGGCATGCGTCGTCATCGATGCCCCCCCGCCGGAGACCAATGGCGTCATCGTGCTGCTGCTGGGAATCGTTGCGGCCAGCGCCGGAGGGCTGTTCTCCGGCCTTACCGCAACCCTGTGCGGGCTGGCGGGCGGGCTGACCCTGTATGCCTTCTTTCCCGATCTGGGCTCCGAACAGGCCCCCCGCTCCGCGCTGGACCATGCCGATACGCTCGTCCTGTTCCTGATTGCCGGAGCCAGCATCGCCACCATCGGCGAGCGCCTGCGCGACAGCCGCAAGGCCGCCGCCGCCCGCACCCGCGAGCTTGTCGCGCGTGAGGCGCATCTGCGCTCCATCCTCAATACCGTGCCGGATGCAATGGTCGTGATTGATGAGCACGGCATCATGACCTCCTTCTCCACCACCGCGGAGCGTCTGTTCGGCTATCAGGAGGCCGATGTCCTGGGCTCCAACGTTTCCATGCTCATGCCCTCCCCGCACCGGGAGAACCATGACCAGTACATCTCACGCTATCTCCAGACGGGTGAGCGGCGCATCATCGGCATTGGCCGCGTGGTGGTGGGAGAGCGCAAGGATGGCTCCACCTTTCCCATGGAGCTTTCGGTCGGCGAGATGCACTCCGGCTCGGAACGCTATTTCACCGGCTTCATCCGCGACCTGACGGAACGGCAGAAGACCGAGGCGCGCCTCCAGGAGCTGCAGGCCGAGCTGGTGCACATCTCCCGCCTCACCGCCATGGGCGAGATGGCCTCCGCGCTGGCGCATGAGCTGAACCAGCCCCTGTCCGCCATCGCCAATTACATGAAGGGCTCCCGCCGGCTGCTGGAGACCCAGCCCCCGCGCATGGAGATGCTGCAGGGCGCACTGGAAAAGGCCGGCGACCAGGCGCTGCGGGCGGGGCAGATCATTCGCCGCATCCGCGATTTCGTCTCGCGCGGGGAGAGCGAGCGGCGGGTGGAGCACCTGCCCAAGCTGATCGAGGAAGCCAGCGCCCTGGCGCTGGTGGGCGCGAAGGAGCATGGCATTCAGGTCCGCTTCTACTATGATCCGCGCTGTCAGCTGGTTCTGGCCGACAAGGTGCAGGTGCAACAGGTGCTGCTCAACCTGATACGCAATGCCATCGAGGCCATGATGGGCGCACCGAACCGTCACCTTCTGGTACAGACCGAACCGGTGGAGGACGAGATGGTCATGGTCTCGGTCAGCGATACCGGGCAGGGCATTTCGGAAACTGTCGCCCGCCAGCTTTTCACCCCCTTCATCACCACCAAGAAGCAGGGCATGGGCGTGGGGCTGTCCATCTCACGGACCATCATCGAGGCCCATGGGGGCCATATCTGGGCAGAACCCAACCCGGAAGGCGGCACCATCTTCCGGTTTACATTGCGCGGCATAGAGGAGGAGCTCCCGGCCCATGACTGATAATGAAGCCATCATTGATGTCATCGACGATGACGAGGCCGTGCGCGAATCCCTGTCCTTCCTCCTGATGACGGCAGGATACACGGTGCGCACCCATGCCTCCGCCCATGCCTTCCTTGAGGAGAACACGGATGGGGATGCCCCCGTCTCCTGCATCATCACGGATGTGCGCATGCCCGGCATGAGCGGCATTGAGCTGCTGCGGCTGCTGAAGGAGAAAACCTCCTGCGTTCCGGTGATCGTCGTCACCGGCCATGGCGATGTGCCGCTGGCCGTGGAGGCGATGAAGCTGGGGGCGACGGACTTTCTGGAAAAGCCCTTCGATGATGTCGCCATTCTGGATACGGTGCGCGCCGCGCTCAACCGCCGTCGCAAGTCCCATCAGCAGGACACGCTGCGCGACGAGGTGGCCGAGCGCATCGCCACCCTCTCCCAGCGCGAGCGGCAGGTGCTGGAATGCCTTGTGGCCGGGCAGGCCAACAAGATGATCGCCGGGGATCTCGGCATCAGTCCGCGCACGGTTGAGGTCTATCGCGCCAATGTGATGACCAAGATGAAGGCCCAGAGCCTTTCCGAACTGGTGCGCATGGCCCTTCTGGCGGGCATCACACCCCAGAGCGCATGAGGGGCCGCCACACTCTTCCCCCATGAGTGCTTCCCCCATGAGTGCCCCCCAAGCCCCTTGATCTGTCTCAAGGCCCTGAGGCCCGTTCTGCGCTTAATCTGGTGCAAGTCACCATATGGTCATCATATGCAGCCGCGCCTCGTGGGCCCGTGCCCGTGTCGTGGGAGGTTTCAATGGGTCTGGAGCACCGCGCACCTCAGCCTTGGGTCATCCATGTGGTGGATGATGACCAGGCGGTCTGCTGCTCCCTGAAGTTCACGTTCGAGCTGGATGGCTTTTCCGTGAAAACCTATGCCAGCTCGGGCGAGTTTCTCGCCTCCGAGCGGCCGGAACACGGCTGCATGGTGGTGGACTACAACCTGCCGGACATCAACGGGCTGGACCTGCTGCGGGAACTGGACCAGCGCGATATCCGCCTGCCGGCCTTCCTCATCACCTCCAATCCCTCCCACTCCCTGCGCAACCGCGCCGATGCGCAAGGTGTCGCCATCATCGAGAAGCCCCTGCTCAGCGACCAGCTCAGCGAGGCGGTGCATGAAAGCTTCACCCGGCGCATGACCTGCTGAAGCCGCACGGGTGGAGCCCGCGGGCCATCCCGCCATGGCCCCTTTTCATCCCTTCCTGCCAATGCCACACTGCATCCGTCGGCAATTGCGGTGTGGAGTGCGCAGCCTGCCGCTTTTCTCCCGGTCGGGTATCCGTCGCATTCTTCGGCCATCCTCCCGTTACGTTGATCCCTGTCGGCATTGCCGCTCCGACACGAACGACCCGAGGCCCACATGAGCACCCGCAATCTTGACGCCCTGTTCCACCCCGGCGCCATTGCCCTTGTGGGCGCCAGCAACCAGCCTGGCACCATTGGCGCCGTGCTGGCCCGCAACTTGTTCGAGGCCGGCTTCCAGGGCCCGATCCTGACCGTGAACCCGAAGGAACGGGCCATCCGCTCCTCGCTCAATTATGCGGCGGTGAAGGATCTGCCGATCCCGGTGGATCTGGCTGTCATCGCCACCCCGCCGGACGAGATCCCGCAGGCGCTGGCGGATCTGGGGGCCAAGGGCTGCCGGGCTGCCATCGTCGCCACCAGCCTCACGGCGCGGGGCGACACGCAGACCAATGCCGCCCTGCGCCAGCGCATGCTGGATGCGGCCCGCCCCTATCTGCTGCGGATTCTGGGGCCGGATTCCATCGGCTTCATCTCCACCCGCGCCCAGATCAATGCCAGCTTCGCCCCGCACATGCCGGCAAAGGGCGATGTCGCCTTTCTCAGCCAGTCCCGCACCATGGCGACCGCCGTTCTGGACTGGGCACGCGGGCAGGGCTTCGGCTTCTCCCACGTTCTTTCGCTGGGCGAGAAGCTTGACGTCGATTTCGGCGATCTGCTGGATTATCTCGCGCTGGAGAACACCACCCGCGCCATACTGCTCTATATCGAGAACATCACCGATGCCCGCAAGTTCATGTCCGCCGGGCGGATCGCCGCGCGTTCCAAGCCGGTGATCGTGGTCCGGTCCGGGCGTTCGGAAGCGGGGGCGGAGGCCGCGCGCTCCCATACCGGGGCGCTGGCGGGCGAGGATCTGGTCTATGACGCCGCCTTCCGGCGCGCCGGCATGCTGCGCGTGCAGGAGCTGCGCGAGCTGTTCGAGGCGGTCACCACCCTGTCCTGTGGCATACGCCTGAATGGCGAGCGTCTGGCCATCGTCACCAATAGTGGTGGTGCCGGCGTTCTGGCGGTGGATGCGCTTGACGAGATTGCCGGCCATCTGGGCGCGCTGACCGCCGAAACGGCGGAAAAGCTGAAATCGCTCATACCGAATGGCTGCGGCAGCGCCAATCCGGTGCGTCTGGGTTCGGACGCCACGCCCAAGCTGTATGGCGAGAGCCTTCCCCTTCTTCTGGCCGACAAGGGCTCGGATGCGGTTCTTGTGCTGAACTCCCCCTCCGCTGTCAGCGACAGTTCCGCGGCGGCGGATGCGGTGATCGGCGCGCTGGAAAGCCGCCCGCGCGCGCCGGTGCTGACCTGCTGGCTGGGCGAGGCGAGCGCGGATGCGGTGCGCAAGCGCTTCGCCGCCCGCCGCATTCCCACCTATGAAACGCCGAGCGAGGCGGTGCGCGCCTTTGGCCATCTGGTCTCCTACCAGCGCAACCAGACCCTGCTGATGGAAACCCCGCCCGCCCGCACCTTCGATGAGCCGGACCGGGACAAGGCCCGCACCATCGTGGAACAGGCACTCGCCTCCGGCCGCACCTCGCTGGGCGAGTTCGAGGCCAAGGCGGTGCTGGCGGCCTATGACATTCCGGTCGTCGAGACCCGCATCGCCGCCACCCCGGAAGAGGCCGGGCAGATTGCCGCGCGGATGAATGTGCCGGTGGTGGTGAAGGTGCTCTCGCACGACATCACCCACAAGTCCGATGTCGGCGGGGTCCGGCTGGACCTGCATACCCCCGAGGCCGTGGAATATGCCTGCCGCGACATCATCCGCTCCGTGGGTGAGAAGATGCCCCGGGCCCGCATTGACGGCTTCACCGTCCAGGCCATGATCCGCCGTGCCCATGGGCAGGAGCTGATTGCCGGCATCGCCAATGACGCCACCTTCGGCCCGGTGGTGCTGTTCGGCCAGGGCGGCACGGCGGTCGAGGTGATCGGAGATCGCGCCGTCGCCCTGCCGCCGCTCAATGGCGTACTGGCGCGCGAGATGATCTCGCGCACCCGCATCTCCCGCCTGCTCGCCGGCTATCGCGACCACCCCCCGGCAGATATCGGCGCGATTTCGGACACGCTCATCAAGCTGGGCGAACTGCTGGCGGACCTGCCCCAGATCGCCGAGCTCGACATCAACCCTCTCATTGCCGACGAGAACGGTGTGCTGGCGCTGGACGCCCGCATCGTGGTGCACGATACGCAGGAAACCGGCTCCAAACGCTTCGCCATCCGCCCCTATCCGCCGGAATTCGTGAAGGAGCTGATCCTGACCGATGGCTCGGCCGTCACGCTGCGTCCCATCCGCCCCGAGGATGAGCCCGGACTGGTGGACATGGTGCACCGCTCCGATGCGCAGGATGTGCGCCTGCGCTTCCTCGGCTCGGTGAAGGACTTCCCGCACCTCATGGCCGCCCGCCTCTCGCAGATCGACTATGACCGCGAGATGGCGCTGGTCGCCGAGAGCAATAGCGGGGAGATCACCGGCGTGGTGCGCATCATTGCCGATCCGGACAATGAGGAGGCCGAATATGCCATCATGGTCCGCTCGGACATGAAGGGGCGCGGTCTGGGCTACCGGCTGATGAACGAGATTCTCGACCATGCCCAGCAGCGCGGCCTCAAGCGGGTGTTCGGGGATGTGATGCGCGAGAACGGCCCCATGCTCCATATGGCCGAGGATCTCGGTTTCAGGATCTTCCCCGGCGAGGATGGCCCGACCGTGATGAAGGTCGTCATCGACCTCGCCACCCGCCAGAAGGGCTGACCCCCGCCAACCGGCAAAGAGCCGACATGTATACACCGGGCATCACGCCCGGTGTTTTCGTTTGCGCCGCCCGGTGGCGCGCCCGCACCGGCGGCCTTCTCCCCGGCCCGCTCCCCCGCCTTTCTCACATGTCATGCGCGGCCATGGCCGCATCGCCGATGGGCCTTGTTCACCCCGCCAATAAAGATATATTGTATCGTATACCTCCCCCCTTCATGGGGAGCCGGGTCCGCCCTGCTCCCGCTGAGCGGAACAGATGATGGCTGCGGCGGTTCATCATGCGGCAAGCGAAGGGGCGGCAGATGAACAGGCGACCGGCCATCGCCCCGTCCGTGCCCGCTCCACTCCCGGAGCGCCGCGCACATCTGCGGCGCATCCCGCGCCCGCAGATTTCAATGGAGAAGCATGACATGTCGGACTGCAAACTCCCCCATCATGAAAACCACGACCACAAGCACGGGCCTGATTGCGGGCACACGGCTGTGCGCCATGGCGATCATGTCGACTATCTGCATGACGGACACCTGCATCACCCGCACGGCGACCATGTGGATGAGCATGTGATCGAGGTCAGCGCGACCAATCCGGACCACTGCGCCCCTGTGCAGGATGAAGGGCATGCGCACGGCCACGTCCATGGCCCCGGCTGCGGACATGAGGCCGTGCCGCATGGCGACCATGTGGACTATCTGGTCAATGGCCGCCTCCACCATCCCCATGGTGACCACTGTGATGACCATGGGCCGCTGGAGGTGGTGAAGCCCTGATCACCGGGCCAGAAAGAAGGAAGCCGGCATCCGTGCCGGCTTCCGCTTTGCCCATTCGTGTCCGCTCAGGATACAATCTCCAGCGGGGCCTTCGGATCGCGATTGGCGAGGAAGGCCGGGCGCGGACGCGGCGCGGCATAGGGCGCACCTACGCGGTTCGACCAGGCATTGTAGACAAAGAAGGCGTTCGATCGCGGGAATGGCGTGATATTGCCATTGGAGCCATGCATGGTGTTGCAGTCGAACAGCACCACAGTGCCCGCCTTGCCCGCGGCATAGGTCAGGCCGAAACGCTGCACCAGCCGCATCAGCGTATCATGGCCGGGCACTCCCACCTCCTGCCGGCGCAGCGAGGTCAGGTGATTGTTCTCCGGCGTTTCCCCCGCACAGGCAATGAAGATGCGATGTGAACCGGGCATCAGCATGAGCGGCCCGTTCAGGGCATCATTGTCAGTCAGCAGGATCGACGCGGAAATGGCGCGCATGCGGGGCATGCCATCCTCCGCGTGCCAGGTTTCAAAATCCGAGTGCCAGTAGAACTCCTTGCCGGTGAAGCCCGGCTTGTCATTCAGCCGGCTCTGGTGAAGATAAAGATCATCATCCAGCAGAAAACGGGCCCGGCCGGCGATGCGCACATCGCGCGAGAGGCGATGGAACACCGCGCTTTCCTCATCCAGCCGGAACACGGTGCGCACGGCCTCGCTGTCCGGCTCACGCACCACATTGTCGGCCTGAAGCGTGACATCGCCCCTGCACAGACGCCGCGCTTCCTGCTGGAAGGCGGCCACCTCATCGGCAGAGAACAGATTTTCCAGAATGAGGAAGCCATTCTTCTCGAAACTGTCTGTCTGGGCACGGGTCAGGGGCGCCTGCGGGCTCCATTTGCCCCACACCACCGGATCGCGGCGCTCCATCCATGTCTCGTGCGCAATGCGGGTGGGATAGAGATCGGTTCGGCCTGCATGTCCATCCTGCGGGATCGTTGCAGAGAGCATCATGGCGGTTCTCCCTGTGCTGATGCTGTGTGAAGGGGCCCTATGCGCCCTGGGCATGCGCCGGGGCGGGCGCATAGGAGCCATCGGCCCGGTGCACTTCCGCGCCGGTCACGGGCGGATTGAAGCAGCAGGCCAGCACCAGTTCGCCCCGGGCGCTGAGGCGGTGATGATCATGCTGGTCCAGCGCATACATCACGCCGGGGCGGATCTGGTGGACCTGCCCTGTGGCCAGATCGGTGATCTCGCCCTCACCCGAGATGCAATACACGCTCTCGAAATGGTGCCGATAGTGGAACTCGTGCGAGGTGCCGGCGGCAATGCGGGTAATATGGAACGAGAACCCCATATTGTCGCCCGCCAGCAGCAGGCGGGTGGAATCCCACCCATCCGCCACCACCAGCCGCTCGCCCTTGCGGGCCTCATCCAGATTCCGAACGATCATGATGTCTGGTCCTGTCCTGTCGGTTTCAGCGCCATGCGCTGTTCATTCGGCCGCGGCGCGGGAGAGATGACGGGTGAAGACCGCCTCGAAGGCCGCGCTCATGATGTCCAGCCCGGCATCAAGCTCCGCCTTCTCGATGGTGAGCGGGCACAGCACCTTCACCACCTCATCCTGCCCGCCCGAGGTCTCGATGATGAGACCGGCCTCGAAGCACTGGCGGCAGATTTCAGCGGCCAGCGCGCCATCTTCCGTATTGATGCCCACCATCATGCCCCGCCCCCGCACGGTCAGGTCATAGCGCCCGGCAATGGCCGAGAGGCGCTCTGCAAGATGCTCCGCCTTCTGCTGCACCGCCCGGGCGAAGGCGTCATCACGCCAGAACTTCTCCAGCGCCACGCGCGCCGTCACAAAGGCCAGATTGTTGCCGCGGAAGGTGCCGTTATGTTCGCCCGGGCTCCAGATGTCGTGCTCCGGCCGCAGCAGCAGCAGGGCGAAGGGCAGACCGATGCCGGAGAGGGATTTCGCCTGTGTGATCATGTCCGGGCTGAGACCATGGTCCTCGAAGGAGAAGAAGCTGCCCGTGCGGCCGCAGCCGGCCTGAATGTCATCAATGATGAACAGCGCGCCCTGCTTGCGGGCGATGGCCTCGATCTTCCGCAACCATTCAGGCGAGGCGACATTCAGTCCGCCCTCGCCCTGAACCGTTTCCACCAGAATGGCAGCGGGAGCATCGATACCGCCGGAGGGATCATCCAGCATCCGGTCCAGCAGATCGGCCGTATCCACGTCCGGCCCGAAATAGCCATCATAGGCGGCGCGGTGCACATCATTGAGCGCAACGCCCGCACCACCGCGCTTGCCGGAATTGCCAGTGGTGGCCAGCGCCCCGAGGGACATGCCATGGAAGCCATTGGTGAAGGCGATGACATTGGTGCGGCCCGTCACCTTGCGCGCCAGCTTCAGCGCCGCTTCCACCGCATTGGTGCCGGTGGGGCCGGTGAACATCAGGCGATAGTCCATGTCACGCGGGCTGAGGATGATGTCCTCATAGGCCTGAATGAAACGGGCCTTGGCAGCGGTATACATGTCGAGGCCATGGGTGATGCCGTCACCGGCCACATAGTCCACCATGGCGCGCTTCATGTCCGGGTCATTGTGCCCGTAATTGAGCGAGGAGCAGCCGGAGAGAAAATCGATATAGGCACGACCGTCCCGCCCATGAAGGGTGGCCCCGCGGGCCTTGTCGAACACCACAGGAAAGCTGCGGGAATAGGACCGCACCCGGCTTTCATGGCGCTCGAAGGTTTTCTCGCTGATGCGGGTGGCCAGGGGCGTCACGGTTTTGGGAAGGGGCATGGTGGGGGTCGTCATGGGGCTGTGCCTCCTGTGGGGCGGCAGACCGGGCAAGGCCGGACAAGCCGGAACCTGCACGCCAGATGTGTGGGGATAAGGTGCGACGGGCTCAGGCCACGCGCCGCACGGGCAGAATGGTCCGCCGGAATGGACCGATGGACACCATGTGCTCGGTCTCGTGCCGACCGGCGAAATGGGAATCTCTCTCGAAATGCGGGGCGCGCGCCAGCGTGCTGTCGAGGCTGGCGGCCAGCGCATTGAACAGGGCCCAGGAGGGCGCGTTCTTTTCGGTGATGGTGGATTTCAGCCGGGTCACGCCATCACATGCGGACCGGGTGAGAACAGAGATGATGAGCCGCCGTGCGAGCCCCTGTCCGCGCACCCTTTCGGCGGTGCAGACCTGCCAGACGAAATAGGTATCCGGCTCCTCGGGCGGAATATAGCCGGACACCCAGCCGACAATTTCGCCTTCGTGCTCAGCCAGCGCACATGTGGCTGAAAAGTGCGTGCATTGCAGAAGGTTGCAATAGATCGAGTTGGTGTCGAGGGTCGCGCTGTCCGCGACAAGTTGCCAGACCGCAGCGCCATCTTCCCGCTCCGGCCTGCGAATCGTGACCGGTGGGGGCGTCCCAGCACTGCGGTCATTCGGGCCTGCTGTTGCAAGTCTCATCGAATGCCTCCGCTGCTGCGTCATATTTATTTAGATCATACGAACTAAATGTCAAACGATTCGATCTGAGGAAATCCCATCGAAATCCGGAACAAATCCGATTTTCATTGCCGATTCAGTGTCATATAATAATTTGACACACCTTCCAATATGCCGTGCTTTTTGATTATTCAGATAAATTGATTAATGTTGGCTAACAATATTCCAGCCATGCCTCAACATCGGATTTGAGGTCTGGAAAGGAGGGGGGATAAGACAGGTGAAGGACATGCTTCCAGACACACCCCCCGAACCGAGCCGAGACGTGCAAGCCCCCACCAAGACCGCGCTCTCCGCCCTGCGCAAGATCCTGCGCAAGACCGAAATGAACGCCAAGGCGCTGATGCGTGAAACGGGCCTCACGCCCTCCCAGCTCATCTTCATGCAGATGCTGGATGACGGGGCGGAGCATACCGCAGGCGCTGTCGCCACGCGCATGGGCATCACCCAGGCCACCACCACCGCTCTCATTCACAAGCTGGAAGCCGTGGGCATGGTGGCGCGCCGCAAGGGGGAGACGGACCGGCGCCAGGTGTGGCTCAGCCTGACGGAGAAGGGCCGCAAGGTTCTGGATATCGCTCCGGACGGGGCGCATGCCCGCTTCCATGCCGCTTTCACCAATCTTGCCGAATGGGAGCAGCTCATGCTCATTTCGGCGCTGGAGCGGGTCGCCGCCATGCTGGGCGCGGATGACGATGCCGCCCCGGTACTGACCGCCGATCCGGTGCTTGCCCCCCAGGGCGAAAATCCCCCCGCACCGGCACCGACCCGCGTCCCCTGACACCCCTGCCGGGGACACTGAGACTCCGCCGCGATGATGCCCGACCGACACCGGCCAGACCGGTACCGGTGTCCGGACGGGGCTATATATTACCTCTCCGGAGACGAGCCTGCTCATGGGTCAGCACACCATGATGCCGGATCGCGACATTGCGGCACGAACCTTGCCTGATACCCATTCGCCCCAGCGCGACACATTTATGAGGTGGCAGGCATGTTATTGTAATTACGGTTTCATTTTGGTCAGATTTCTAGATATATCTTGATCATCTCCTCGCCCACTCATGCATCATTGCGCTGGTTGAGTGCTCCATTCTGACGACCATCCGGGCCGCCTGAACGCAAAATGATTCAGATCGACAGAATAAATATTGATTCAAACCGTACTGTGCTTGGAAACAGCGCCCGCCCGGGGGTGGCCGGGTGCGTTCCGGTGCGCAGAATCATGCGACAGGCCCTTTTCGGGCAAGAAGAACTCGGGACCGGCGCACGAAACCTTTTGATGCGGAAGAACGCGAGCGCTCAACGCCTGTGCAGATGCCGTGCGGCACATGCACCAAGACTTGCAAGAACATCATCCAGCCCCCGCCTGCCTGCCGGGTTCCGGCGCGGGTCCTGCCCCTCATCCCGCGTGGAGCATGATCGCCCATGATGCTGTGGCTCATCCCCCTGCTCCCCATGATCGGCGCCATCCTGCCGCCGATGCTCATCCGTTCCGGTCGCGGAAGCTGCGCCATCTCGGCGGCCTTCGTCTCCGTGGTGACGCTGGGTCTGCTGCTCTCGCGCGGCAAGACGGTTTTCCTCGGCGGGGTGGAGCTGTTCTCCGTGCCCTGGGTGCATCAGATCGGGCTGAACTTCTCCTTCCGCCTTGATGCGCTGAGCCTGTTTTTCGCGGCGATGATCCTCATCATCGGCATTCTGGTCATCATCTATGCGCGCTATTATCTCAGCCGCGAAGATCCGATGGGCCGCTTCTACACCTATCTGCTCCTGTTCCAGGGGGCGATGCTGGGTGTGGTGCTTTCAGACAATCTCATCCTGCTGCTGGTCTTCTGGGAGATGACCAGCCTCACCTCCTTCCTGCTCATCGGTTTCTGGCGCAAGAAGAAGGATGCCCGGCGCGGCGCGCGCATGGCGCTGGTGGTCACCGGCGGCGGCGGGCTTGCGCTCATCGGCGGGCTGCTGATGCTGGGGCAGATTGCCGGAACCTATGAAATCTCGCAGATCATGGATCGCGCCGAGATCATCAAGGCCTCTCCCTATTATGTGCCGATGCTGCTGCTGGTGCTGCTTGGCGCCTTCACCAAATCGGCCCAGTTTCCCTTCCATTTCTGGCTGCCGCACGCCATGGCGGCGCCCACCCCGGTTTCTGCCTATCTGCACTCCGCCACCATGGTGAAGGCCGGCATCTTTCTTCTGGCGCGGCTGTGGCCGGCGCTTGCCGGCACCGAGGTCTGGTTCCTCATCGTCGCCCCCGTGGGCCTCGTCACCATGGCGATGGGCGCATGGATCGCGCTGTTCAAGGATGACCTGAAGGCCCTGCTGGCCTATTCCACCATCAGCCATCTCGGCCTTGTCACCATGCTGCTGGGCTTCGGCACGCCCATGGCGGCGGTGGTCGCGGTGTTCCACATTCTCAACCACGCCACCTTCAAGGCCGCCCTGTTCATGAGCGCGGGCATTGTCGACCATGAGGCCGGCACCCGGAACATGAGCCGCCTTGGCGGTCTGCTCAGGCTGATGCCGATCACCGGCACCTTTTCCCTGATTGCCGCGGCCGCAATGGCGGGTGTGCCCTTCTTCAACGGCTTCCTCTCCAAGGAAATGATGCTGGAAGAGGCCGCGCACACGGTCTATCCCGGCCTGCCCTGGCTGTTCCCGGTCTGCGTGACGCTGGCGGCCCTGTTCTCCGTGACCTATGCGGCGCGCTTTGCCATCCTCACCTTCCTCGGCCCGAAGAAGAAGGATTATCCGCGCTCCCGGCCGCATGACCCGCCTGTCGGCATGTGGCTGCCCATGGCGCTGCTGGTGATCCCGGTGGTGGCCATCGGCATCATGCCGCAGGATGTGGTGGGCCGCACGCTCGCCCATATTTCCGGCGCGGTCATCAATGGCCCGCTGCCGGACTATCATCTGGCGCTCTGGCATGGCCTGACCCCCGCCCTCTTCATGAGCCTTGTCGCCTTTGCCGGCGGTGCGGCGCTGTATCCCTATCTCAGGCGGCTGAAGGCGCGCCTGCGGGGCGTGCCCCGGCTGGATGGCCGCGACATCTTCGAGACCACGCTGGATATCAGCGTCAAGACATCCCGCCGCATCATCGGCGTGCTGCATGCCGGCTCGCTCACCCGCTATCTGCGCATCACCTTCGTGGCCATCCTGCTGTTCGGCATCTATGCCATCTGGAGCACGCCGGCCTATGAGCATGAGCGGGCGATGCTGCCGGTCAATGCCCCGGCCCTGACAGCCTGGTTCCTGCTTGCTGTCGTCAGCATCATGGTGGTGATCCGACACAATGAGCGGCTGCTGGCGCTGATCCTCACCAGCGTCATCGGCGTTGTGGTGGCGCTGGCCTTCATCCAGTTCTCCGCACCGGACCTCGCCCTCACCCAGATCAGCGTGGACGTGGTGACCACCATTCTCATGCTGCTGGCGCTCAACCTGCTGCCCAAGCATACCCCGCATGAGGACAGCACCTTCGCCCGCTGGCGCGATGGCATCGTGGCGGTGGCCTGCGGCTTCGGCGTGGCCGCCCTCTCCTATGGCATCATGACCCGCAACGGCGTGACCGACATCGCCCAGTATTACATCGCCACGGCCAAGCCCGGCGGTGGCGGCACCAATGTGGTGAACGTCATCCTCGTGGATTTCCGCGGCTTCGATACCTTCTCCGAGATCATCGTGCTCGGCATCGCCGCGATTTCGATCTTCGCCCTGCTGGACATCAAGCTGAAGGAAGCGGCCGTGCGCCGCCTGCGCGCCCTGCTGCCCAAGGAGGAGGCGAGCGACGCCCATCCCCTGATCCTGGTGGTGGTGACGCGCGTGCTGCTGCCGCTGTCCATGGTGGTGGGCGTCTATATCTTCCTGCGCGGGCATAACGAGCCGGGAGGCGGCTTCGTCGCCGGGCTCGTGGTCGCCATCGCCCTCATCATGCAATATATCGCCTCGGGCTATGCCTGGGGCGCGAACCGCCTGCATCTGAACCCGCAGACGGCCATTGGCGCGGGTGTCGGCATTGCCGGCATCGCCGGGCTCATCCCCATGCTGTTCGATGAACCCTTCCTCACCAGCAACTACACCTATGTGGAACTGCCCATTGTCGGCGAGTTCGAGCTGGCCTCGGCCATGGTGTTCGATCTGGGGGTCTTCCTCACGGTTGTCGGCGTGATGGTGCTCACCCTCGCCCGTCTGGCGCGTGTGGAGCAGCGGGTCGATCCGGCGCTGGAGAGCGGGCAGCCCATGGATATTCCCCTGGAAAAACCAGCATCGCCAGCGGAAGCGGCCCTGGCCGCAACCCCGGCCGGGAAGGAGTGAGCCGATGGAACTTCTCGTTGCAAGCGCCATTGGCATCCTCACCGCTGTCGGCATCTATCTGATGCTGCGCGGGCGCAGTTTCCCGATCATCCTGGGCATCACCTTCCTGTCCTATGCGGTGAACCTGTTCCTGTTCTCCATGGGCCGGCTGGCCATCAACAGCCCCGCCGTCTACAGCCCGGATGCCAATGGCTATGCGGACCCGGTGCCGCAGGCGCTGGTGCTCACCGCCATCGTCATCTCGTTCGGCATGTCGGCCCTGATCGTGGTCATGGCCCTGCGCGGCTATCTGGAAACCGGATCGGACCACACCCGCCTGTCCGCCATGGAAGACGATACCGGCCAGTCCACCAGCCCGGCAGACACGCCCCCGAACCCGCGTGACGGAGAGCGGGCATGAACCATCTGATCATCGCGCCCATCATCCTGCCGGCGCTCACCGCTGCCTTTCTCATTCTGGCGCTGCGCGGCCATGTACGCAGCCAGCGCACGGTCTCCATCGTCGCCACCGTGGTGCTGCTGGCCTTCGATATCGGCCTGCTGGTGCTCACCGCCACCGAGGGGCCGCAGGTCTACCGGCTGGGAGACTGGCCGGTGCCCTATGGCATCGTTCTGGTGCTGGACCAGCTCTCCGCCACCATGCTGGTGCTGACAGGGGCGCTGGCCCTTGCGGTGGTGATCTATGCCTCCGCGGGATCAGACCGGCGCGGGCGCCTGTTCCATCCGCTGTTCCAGTTCCAGCTGCTCGGCATCAATGGCTCCTTCCTCACCGGCGACATCTTCAACCTGTTCGTCTTCTTCGAGGTGATGCTCATCGCCTCCTACGGGCTGATGGTGCATGGCGGCGGGGCGGGACGGCTGAAGGCCGGCTTCCACTATGTGGCGATCAACCTTGTCGCCTCCACCATGTTCCTGATTGCGGTGGGCCTGATCTACGGCTCCACCGGCACGCTGAACATGGCGGATCTGGCGGTGCGGGTGCAGCAGATCGGCTCCACTGATCCGGGCTTCCTGAAGGCCGGCGCGCTGCTGCTGTTCGCGGTGTTCGCCACCAAGGCGGCGCTGGTGCCGCTGCACTGGTGGCTGCCGGCAACCTATGCCTCCACCTCGGCCCCGGCCGCCGCCATCTTCATGATGCTGACCAAGGTGGGCGCCTACGCCATATTGCGCGTCTATGGCATGATCTTCGGCGCGGATGCCGGGGCGCTGGCGCTGGTGGCCTCTCCCTATGTGCTGCCTGCCGCTGTCGTCACGGTGCTGTTCGGCACGCTCGGCGTCATCGGCAGCCGCACGCTGAAGGCCGTGGCCGCCTTTGCGGTGGTGGCGTCCATGGGCACGCTGCTGATCGCGCTTGGCCTGTTCGACAATGTGGGCGTGGCCGCCGCACTCTACTACATGGTGCACAGCACGCTGGCGGGCGCCGCCCTGTTCCTCATCGCCGGCATGGTGGTGGAAGGCCGGCCCCATACGCTGGACCGGCTTGAACCGGACATGGCGATGCGGGCGGAAAAGCTTGTCGCCTCGCTGTTCTTCATCGCCGCGCTGGCCATGGTTGGCCTGCCCCCGCTCTCCGGCTTCATCGGCAAGGTGATGATTCTGGATGCGACCCGCGGCGTGCCGAGCTGGGCTTTGTTGTGGACCGTCATCCTGTGCACCAGCCTCGTGCTGACCTATGGGCTGACACGCGCCGGCACCACGCTGTTCTGGTCCAGCGCCCCGCCGCCCGACAAATGGCCGGAACCGCGCCCCAAGCTGTTCCAGCCGGTTCTGGCGGTCAGCCTGCTTGTCTCGATGATGGTGGCCTGGACACTGGCGGCAGGCCCTGCCACGGCCTGGCTGGAAAGCACCGCGCATCAGGCGCTGGACCGTTCGGGCTATGTGGAAACCGTTCTGGGCCAGAAGCCGATCCGGCCGGCGAAGGAGGACTGAGCCCATGTCGCGCCTCTTTCCCCACCCCCTGCTGAGCATCTGCCTCACCCTTGTCTGGGTGATGCTGACCAATTCCATCAGCCCCGGCCAGATCGTGCTGGGGCTGCTTCTGGGCTTTCTCATCCCGCTCTATGTGGCCAATTTCTGGCCCGGCCGGCCGCGCATCAAGGCGCCGCTCACCATCATCACCTATGTGCTGATCCTGCTCTGGGATGTCATCGTCTCGAACATTCATGTGGCCAAGCTCATCCTGTTCCGGCGGGGGGACAGCCTGCGCTCGGTCTATGTCACCATGCCGCTGGAACTGGAAACGCCGGAAGCCATCGCCGCGCTCACCGGCACCATCGCGCTCACCCCCGGCACGGTGTGCGTGGACATCAGCGCGGACGGCAAGGTCCTGCTCATTCACTGCCTTGATTTCGATGATCCCAACGAGATCATCACCCAGATCAAGGAACGATATGAATGCCGGCTGAAGAGGATATTCGAATGATCACCATCGCCTGCATCATTGCCGGAGTGGCTGTCAGCTGCGCGCTTCTGCTCACCCTCTACCGTCTGGCCGTGGGGCCGGATGCGGTGGACCGGGTGATCGCGCTCGACACGCTGGTCGTCAACACCATCGCCCTCATCGTTCTGGTGGGCATCGTCTATGGCAGCGCCATCTCGTTCGAGGCCGCCCTGCTGTTCGCCATGGTGGGCTTCGTGACCACCGTGTCCTTCTGCAAATATCTGCTGCGCGGCAACGTGATCGAGTGAGGATGTGATGGCACTCTTCTGGGAAATCCTGACATCCGCGCTGATTCTCATCAGCGCCTTCTTTCTGGTGGTCGGCTCGCTCGGGCTTGCCAAGCTGCCGGGCACCATGCGCCGCCTGCACGGCCCCACCAAGGCGACGACGCTGGGCATCGGCGCCATGCTCATCGCCTCCATGGTCTATGCCATCGGCGTGCGCGGGGAATGGTCGGTGCATGAACTGCTCATCACCTTCTTCCTTGTGCTCACCGCGCCGGTGAGCGCCCATATGGTGGCCAAGGCGCATATTCTGCGCGCCAAGGAAGAGCGTGCGGACCTGCCGCCAACCGGCCGCCCCGTGGGCTGGGCCACCATTTCCGGCCTGCGCAAGAGCCAGTGGCGCTAGCGCCGAACATCCTGCCTTCCGGTGGTGGCCCGCCTCACCGGAAGCGCCTCCTGGCGTGGAGGTCAGGACCGGGCGGGGTCGGCCACCTCTTCCCCCAGCATATCGCGCAGCACGGGTGCAACACCGATGCGGAAGCTGCGCACGGCATCGCCAACGATGAGCGTCAGGTCATCGGGGGTCTGCGTGGCATAGACATAGCGGCGGATGGCCAGATAGAAGATGCGCCCGTGAAGCCCCCAGAACAGCTCGGCCTCACGCTCTGAAACCGGCACGTCCTCCGGAGATGGCAGGCCCAGTTCGTGGCGCAGCTCGCCGCAGGCCGGCAGGATGATCCGGTCACGGATGATGGTGAGATAGCGGCTGGTGATGTCGAAGGATTTCAGGCCCGAAAAGGCGAAGATCCGCACCCAGTGATAATCGAACACCCGCTCCACATATTCCAGATAGAACCGGTTGAGCCGCTCTTCCAGCGGCCTTGAGCGATCGATCACCAGGCTGGCCCAGTTGGGATTCCAGCGGCTCAGATACACATGCTCATAGACCCGCTCGATCAGCACTTCCTTGCTGGGAATGTGCCGGTAGATGGCCGAATGGGTGATGCCCATGCGCTTGGCCAGTTCACGGGTCTGCCCCTCAAACCCGTGCTCGGCGAAGAAACGCACCGCTTCCTCGATAATCGCCTGTTCGCGCTCGGCGGCCCGCATGTGCTGGCGGCGGGGGCGCGGAGCATCACCGGTGATGGCGGATGCCGCTTTCCGTCTCCCGGATGAACCGGGCACAGCCTCCGCCCTGCCCCTGTCCGCAGCCCGGCGCGGCGTGGGGTCTTTTTCCGGCGTACCGGCCTGCCCGGCCTTTTCCTCGTCAGAATCCTTCATCGCAAACCTCCCCCCTGATGGCGGCTTTTGGGGTGCGATAGCGCAATCACCGCACATGACCAAGCCAAAAGCCTTTCCGCCTCGCCGGCAACCCTGTCCACCCCAAACGGCGGGACGATTTGTAATGGCTATTGACAGATAGAAAACATCTGTCAATCTTTGTGACCAAGTGGTCACAAAGTCCACATCAAAGACCGGGGAGGATGCCGTGAAGGCGCGCGCTTTTGCTTATGCACGGCCGCAGACCCTTGCGGAGGCACATGCCGCATTTGCGGAGGCCGATGGGGATGCGAGCTATATTTCAGGCGGCCAGAGCCTGGTGCCTGCGCTGGCGATGCGCCTGCAGGCCCCCCGGCAGATCATCGATCTTGCCGGCATCGCGCAGATGCGTGGCATCGGCGTGGAAGACGGGG
Organism: Haloleucobacter ellipsoideus; assembly: GCF_052491725.1. Lineage (NCBI taxonomy): Bacteria > Pseudomonadati > Pseudomonadota > Alphaproteobacteria > Hyphomicrobiales > Xanthobacteraceae > Haloleucobacter > Haloleucobacter ellipsoideus. Next base: position 94,757 of record NZ_JBQWAR010000014.1, on the reverse strand, counting down.
TGCTGCGCCTTGGGGCGCTGACGCGCCATGTGGATGCGCTGCGCCATCCGCTCATCGCCACCCATGCGCCCCTGCTGGCGCAGGCCGCCCCCTTTGTCGCCCATCCCGCCATCCGCAATCGCGGCACATTGGGGGGCAGCGTCTCTCTGGCCGATCCGGCCTCCGAGTTTCCCGCCATGATGCTCGCCATGGGGGCGAGCATGGAAATCTCCTCGCCCGAGGGGCTGCGCCTCGTGCCCGCGGATGACTATTTCCAGGACCTGTACCAGACGGCGCTGGAGCCGGGCGACATTCTGGTGGCGCTGCACATTCCCTGCGCGCAACCCGGCCATCGCTGCGCCTTTGATGAACTGGCCCGCCGCCGGGGTGATTACGCCATGGTGGGCGCCGGCATCATGGCGCTGATGGATGGCGACATGGTCGCCGACATGCGCATCGCCTGCTTCTCGGTTGCCGCCACCCCGGTGCGGGCGCGGAATGCCGAAGGGGCCCTCATCGGGCAACGGCTGGAGGCGGAGAGCATCGCTGCCGCCCAGCGCGCGCTGGATGAGGATCTGGACCCGCCGGATGACGCCCAGATCTCCCCCTCCATGCGCCGTCATCTGGCGCGTGTCCTGCTCGGCCGCCTGCTGCAGCGTCTGGAGGCCACCCCATGAGCGAGGCCCTGATGCCAAAGCCCCTGCCGCTCACCCTCACGGTGAATGACATCGCCATCAGCCGCATGGTCACGCCACGCACCACGCTGGCCGATTTCCTGCGCACCGACCTTCAGCTCACCGGCACCCATACCGGCTGCGAGATGGGTGCCTGCGGAGCCTGCCTCGTCATGATGGATGGCGCGCCGGTGCATGCCTGCCTCGTCCTTGCCGTGCAGGCTGAAGGCGCGAGCGTGGAAACGGTGGAGGGACTGGCCGAAAGCGGCGCCATCCGCGAGCTGCAACGCGCCTTCCATGAACGCAATGCCCTCCAATGCGGCTTCTGCACCCCCGGCATGCTGGTCACGGCCCATGCCCTTGTCGAGAGCGGCGGCGTGCCGGACAGGGAGGAGATCCGCGATGCGCTGTCCGGCAATTACTGCCGCTGCACCGGATATGAGGCCATTGTCGATGCCATAGAGAAGGTGATGCGCGCCCGCGCCGGCCTGCCGCAGATCTCGCGGGAGATTCATCCATGAATGCCCCCCTGCCCCCGCGCGGCCTGAAGGACAGCCCGCAACCCCATGTCGGCCGGCCCATGTCCCGCCCCAATGCCCTGCGCCTGCTGGCCGGGCGCGGACGTTATGTGACCGACCTTGCCCTGCCGCGCATGCTGCATGCCGCCTTTGTGCGTTCGCCCTATGCCCATGCCCGCATCCTCTCGCTGGATGTGGAGGCCGCGCGCACCGCGCCGGGCGTGCGCCTTGTGGCCACCGGGCAGGATCTGGCCCGGCTCTGCACCCCCTGGGTGGGGACGCTGGCGCATTTCCAGGGCATGACATCCGCCCCCCAGCTTCCTCTGCCTCTGGAAGAGGTGCTGTGGAGCGGGCAGGCCATTGTCGCCATTGTCGCCGACAGCCGGGCCGAGGCGGAAGATGCCGCCGAACTGGTAGAGATGGAGCTTGAGGAGCTGCCCGTCCTCGCCGATCTCGACACCGCGCTGGCCGGGGACGCGCCCCCCGCAACGGCGGACTACAAGGACAATCTGTGCTTCCGCGCCGTGATAGACACCGGCCGGGTGGATGACATCTTCGCGGCCGCCGCCCATGTGGTGGAGCGTGAATTCCGCTTTGGCCGCCATACCGGCGTGACGCTGGAGCCGCGCGCCATCGTCGCCGACTATGATGCCAGCGAGCAGCGCCTCACCGTGCATCACGGCACGCAGACCCCGTTCCAGTTTCAGGACCTGTATGCCCGCCATTATGGCATTCCGGAATCCCGTGTGCGGGTCATCGCCCCGGATGTCGGCGGCTCCTTCGGCGTGAAGCTGCATGTCTATCATGAGGATATGGCGGTTGTCGGCCTGTCCATCCTCACCGGGCGGCCGGTGAAGTTCGTCGCCGACCGCCTTGAGGCTTTCGTTTCCGACATCCATGCCCGCGACCATCGCGTGCGCGCCCGTGCCGCCTTTGATGCGGAAGGGCGGGTGCTGGCCATGGATGTGGAGGATGAAACCGGCATCGGCGCCTTTTCAACCTATCCCCGCACCAGCGTGGTGGAAGGCAACCAGGTCATCCGCCTCATCGGCACGCCTTACGATCTGGAGGCGTATCGCGCCGGGCTGAAGGTGGTGTTCCAGCACAAGACGCAGACCAGCCAGTATCGCGCCGTGGGCCACCCCATTGCCGCCGCCGTCACCGAGCATCTGATGGACGAGGGCGCCCATGCGACGGGGCTTGACCCCTTCGCCATCCGCGCCCTGAACATGCTGCGCGATGATTCCTACCCCCGCACGGCGCTCACCGGCTACAAGTTCGAGGGGCTCTCGCATCAGGCCTGCCTCACCAGGCTGCACCGGCTGATGGATTACGAGCGGTTACGCAGGGAGCAGGCCGAGCTGCGCGAACGCGGCATTCATCGCGGCATCGGCATCGCCACCTATGTCGAGATCACCAACCCCACGCCCGCCTTCTATGGGGTGGGCGGGGCGCGCATCTCGGCGCAGGATGCCGCCGTCATCACCATCACCCCGTCCGGGGAGGTGCGCTGCACCATCTCCGTCACCGAACAGGGACAGGGGACGGAAACCATCATCGGCCAGATCGTCGCCGATCATCTGGGTGTTTCGCGCGAGATCGTGCGGGTGCTCACCGGCGATACCGAGGTGACGCCGCATGGCGGGGCCACATGGGCCTGCCGCGGGGCGGGCATTGGCGGTGAAACGGCGCTTCAGGCCGCCCGCCGGCTCAAGCAGAATGTGCTGTCCCTCGCCGCCACCATCCTGCAGGCGCGCCCCGATGATCTGGATCTCGTCAATGGCGAGGTCATCAATCGCGATGGCGGGGCGGTGCGCATGTCTCTGGCGGAGGTCGCGCGGATTGCCTTTTTCCGCTCCGATACCCTGCCGCCGGACGCAAATGCCCAGCTCACCGTGGCCCACCATTATGCGCCACAGGGTTACCCCTTCGCCTTCACCAATGGCATCCATGGCTGCCATGTGGAGGTGGATACCCAGACCGGCCTCGTGAAGATCCTCAAGCATTTCGTGGTGGAGGACTGCGGGCGCGTCATCAATCCCCTGCTGGTGGAAGAGCAGGTGCGCGGAGGCGTGGTGCAGGGGCTGGGCGCGGCCTTCTTCGAGGAGTGCCTCTATGACGAGAACGGCCAGCTCACCAATGGATCGCTGGCCGACTATCTGGTGCCGATGTCCTGCGAGATGCCGGACATCCTGATCGATCACGTGGAAACGCCAACCCGTGACACGGAACTGGGCGCGAAAGGATGCGGGGAAGCCGGTACGGCCGCCTCGTCCGCCGCCGCGCTCAACGCCGTCAATGATGCCCTGCGCCCCTTCGGCACGCGGCTCACACAAATCCCCATGACCCCGGCCCGCATCCTGCGCGCCCTGGGCGTGGACTGAAAAGACAATAAATCACAACAACATACAGAACACAATCATTCGGGAGGAATGACATGTCCGAGAATACAAGGAAGCCACCACTGGTGATGTCACGCCGCACGCTTCTGGCCGGCATGGGCGCAAGCCTGGGTATCGGGCTGGGGGCGGGATCCCTCGGCATGGTGGCCGCCCCCTCCATCGCCCGCGCGCAGACATCAAGCATCCGCATCGGCTTTCCGGTGCCCCTCACGGGTCCGTTCGCGGCCGAGGCGAAGGATCAGGTGAAAAGCGCCGAACTGGCGGTGAAGCTCTTCAATGACAAGGGCGGCATTGCCGGGCGCAAGGTCGAGCTTCTGGTGCGCGATGACAAGCTCAATGCCGGCGAGGCCGCCACCCGCACGCTCGAACTGATCGAGAAGGACAAGGCGCATGCCATTGTCGGCGCGCTCTCAAGCGCCGTGCAACTGGCCGTGAATGAGGTGACGCGCGCCCGCGGCGTGGTCTATGTGTCCATCAGCCAGTCCGATACCATCAATGAGATCAAGGACTTCTCACGATACACCTTTCATGAGGCGCTCAACCCGCACATGACCACGGCCGCCGTGGCCCGCGCCACCTTCAGGAAAGGCACGCGCGTGGCCTTCCTTGTGGCCGATTATGCCTATGGCCATGAGATGCTGCGCGGCTTCAAGCGCGCCGCCGCCGAGATCGGCGCCGAGGTGGTGGGCGAGATCATGCATCCCTTCGGCACGCCCGATTACTCCACCCTGATGCCGCGCCTGCGCGCCATGAAGCCGGACATTCTCGCCATCTGCAATTTCGGTCGCGATCAGGCCAACGCCATCAAGCAGGCCAATGATTTCGGCATGAAGAAGCAGATGCAGATCGTGGTGCCCGTCCTGCTGCACAACCAGCGTATCGCCGTGGCCCCGGATGTGTTCGAGGGCGTGATCGGCGGCGCCAACTATTACTGGCAACTGCAGGATACCGTGCCCAGCGCCCGCGTCTTCAATGATGCCTACAAGGCCGCCTATGGCAGCCTGCCGACGGATTACGGCGCCTATGGCTTCACCGGCGTCTATTCCACGCTCCTCGCCATAGAGAAGGCCGGCGGAACGGAAACGGACAGGATCGTCAACGCCTTGCAGGAGCTGAAATATGACGTGGCCAAGGGGCCGCAATATTACCGGGCCTGCGATCATCAGTCGGTCCAGTCGGTTCTTGTGCTGCGCTCCAAGGGCAAGGCCGAGATGAAGAGCCCGGATGACCTGTTTGACATCGTCGCCGTTGAACCACCCTCAGAGCTGATGCTGCGCAGCTGCGCGGAACTCGGCTTCCCGACCTGACATCTCAGTGGGCCGGAGGCTCATCATGGACCTTGAACTCATTCTCATGCAGCTCTTTTCCGGCCTGGCGCTGGGGGCGATCCTCGTCATGGTGGCGCTCGGGCTCACCATCATTTTCGGCATGCTCGGCATCGTGAACTTCGCCCATGGCGCACTGTTCATGGTGGGAGCCTATGCCGGGCTGTGGGTCGCTTCGCTGACAGACAGCTTCTGGTGGGCGCTTCTGGTTGCGCCCATCGCCATCGGCGTGTTCGGAATGGCCATAGAGCGCTTCCTCATCCGCCCGCTCTATGGCCGCTCGGTCGATGATCCGCTGCTGCTCACCTTCGGCCTCGGCTATGTGCTGGTGGAAGGCGTGCGCATCACATTCGGCACCGATGGCATTCCCTTCTCGGCCCCCGAGGCGCTCCAGGGCGTGGTGGATCTGGGCATCGGCTATTTCCCCATCTACCGCATGTTCGTCATTCTCGTGGTGGCGCTGGTGCTGGTGGCGCTGTGGCTGGCGCTGGAAAAGACCCGCTTTGGCCTGATCGTGCGGGCCGGTGCGCGTGATCCGCTGATCATGCGCGTGCTCGGGGTCGATATCAGCAAGGTCTGGCTGCTGGTGTTCGGCCTTGGCATCGGCCTCACCGCCCTTGGCGGCGTGCTGGCCGCGCCGATGCGCAATGTGAGCCCGGAAATGGGCACACTGGTTCTGGCAGAGGCGTTCGTTGTCACCGTCATTGGCGGCATGGGCTCGCTGCTGGGGGCTGTCGTCGCCGGGCTTCTGGTGGGCATCGCCATCAGCATGACCGCGCTGTTCGCACCCGAAATGGCCACCATCGTCATGTTCGCCCTGATGGCGCTGGTTCTCCTGCTGCGCCCGCAAGGCCTGTTCGGACGCGCGGCGGCATGAACGGAGATCGCATCATGACCTCATCCACTCCTGCCGCCGGCACCCTGCCCGCGCGTGCATCCGTTCCCTTCAGCCGGCTGGCCGCCCAATGGCGCGTGCCGTTCACCATTGTCGTGCTGTGCCTGCTGCCCTGGATTCTCCCCTCCCAGGCCCTGGCCGTGAATGTGCTGATCTATGGCCTGTTCACGGTCGGCTTCAACCTGCTGTTTGGCTATACGGGCCTGCTCTCTTTCGGCCATGCCGCCTTCTTTGGCGGCGGGGCCTATCTCACCGGCATGGCCATCGCCCATTTCGGGCTGGGATGGTTTCCCGCCATGCTGGTGGGCGTGAGCGGGGCCGGCCTGCTGGCGGCGGTGATCGGCGCCCTCTCCATCCGCACCCGCGGCATCTATTTCTGCATGGTCACGCTGGCCCTCTCGCAGCTTGTCTTCTATGTCGCCCTTCAGGCCTATGGCTGGACCGGCGGAGAAAATGGCCTGCGCGGATTTACTGTTGCACAGGCGGATATACTCGGCCTGTTCACGGTGAACATGCTGGACCCGACCCAGAAATATTACTTCCTCATGGCCTTTACAGCCATCGCCCTGTGGTTCGTCTCCCGCGTGCTGAACTCCCCCTTTGGCGCGGCGATCGAGGCGGTGCGGGAAAATGAGGTGCGCGCCCGCGCCTGCGGCTTCAATGTGGAACGCACCAAGCTGCTCGCCTTCATCCTTTCGGGGGCTGTTTCCGGGCTGGCGGGTACCCTGTCGGCGCTCCATCTGGCCATCGTGCCGCTGGATGCGCTGGGCTATCACACCTCCAGCCTGGTGGTGATGATGACCATGCTGGGTGGCGCGGGCTCCTTCTTCGGGCCGTTCGTGGGTGCGCTGGTGTTCCTGCTGATCGAGGATGTGTTCTCGCTCTGGACATCCCACTGGCAGCTCATTGTCGGCATCATCTTCATCCTCTTCGTTCTGTACATGCCCAAGGGCCTGTGGGGCACGCTGATGGCACGCCTCTCGCGCACGGAAAGGGATGCGCCATGACTGCACTGATGACGGTTGAGAATGTCGGGCGCTCCTTTGGCGGATTTGTCGCCCTGTCGGGGATTTCCACCTCGTTCGAGCGCAACAAGGTCACGGCGGTGATTGGCCCCAACGGCGCCGGAAAGAGCACCTTCTTCAATGTGCTTTCCGGTGCGCTGGCCCCCTCCAGCGGGGCGATCCGCTTCAAGGGGCGCGATGTCACCGGCATGAAGCAGCACCGCTTCGTGCATCTGGGCATCGCGCGTTCCTACCAGATCACCAATCTGTTCTCCTCGCTCTCGGTGGAGGAGAATGTGCGGGTTGCCGCACAGGCGCTCACCACGCGGTATGACCTGTTCTCGCATCGCGCCCGCTATGGGCAGTTGCTGGAAAAGGCCCATGCGGCGCTGGCGCAGGTGGGGCTGTTTGCCAAGCGTAACCGGGTGTCCCGCGAACTCTCGCATGGTGAACAGCGGGCGCTGGAAATCGCCATTTCCCTTGTGGCCGATCCCGAACTGCTGCTGCTGGATGAGCCAACGGCCGGCATGGGCCCGCAGGAAACCAAGGACATGGTGGAGCTGATCGAACGCCTGGCGGGAGATCGCACCATTCTTCTTGTCGAGCACAAGATGAAGATGATCCTGGGTCTGTCAAACCGCATTCTGGTGCTGCATCACGGCCGCCTTCTGGCCGATGGAACACCTGACGAGGTGCGATCGGACCCTGAAGTGCGGCGCGTTTATCTGGGGCAGAACGATGGCTATTCTTGAAGTCGAAAACCTCAATGCCTGGTATGGCGCGAGCCATGTGGTGCACGGCCTGTCCTTCAGGGTGGAGCCGGGCGAGATCGTCGCTCTGGTGGGGCGCAACGGGGCCGGCAAGACCTCGACCCTGCGCGCCATCATGGGGCTGATGCCCCGGGCCGAGGGCCGGCTGAGCTTTGACGGCAAAAACATGCAGGGCCTTGGCGCGCACGCGCGCTACGGCATGGGCCTCGCCTATGTGCCGGAAGAGCGGCGCATCGTCCCCGGCCTCACCGTGCGGGAAAATCTCGAAATCGGGCTGGTCGCAGCCGGCCGGACCAATGTGAACGCCGCCATTGACGAGATCGCGGAAAGTTTTCCGCGCCTCAAGGAAAGGCTGCACCAGCAGGGCACCACCATGTCCGGCGGCGAGCAGCAGATGCTGGCCATTGCCCGCGCCATCATCTCGCGGCCCAAGATGGTGCTTCTGGATGAACCTTCCGAAGGCATCATGCCCGTTCTGGTGGAGGAAATGGGCGTTCTGTTCCGCCGCCTGCGGGATCAGGGCATGACCCTGCTGCTGGTGGAACAGAATGTGGAATGGGCACTCAATCTCGCCAGCCGCGCCATCATCATCGATGAGGGTGAGGTCGTCCATGAATCCAGCGCGGAAGCACTGTTGGCAGACAAGGATATACAGGACCGATATTGCGCCGTTTAGGCCGGAATATCTGTCGGACACCCGCAAAATCCGCCTCTGAACGAAACTGGTGCGGCTGGACCTGACCAGCCTCCACCCACATCGGCCCGCTCAGGCCATCACCCCATCTGCGTCCCGTGCGGCGCGGACATGATGACCTGCGCCCTTTTCAAGCATCACGACAAGCAGAACATCACCACAGGGAGAGAAACCATGGAACTGACAGGCGAATACCGCATCGCCGCGCCGCGCGAAACCGTGTGGGCCGCCATTCTGGACCCGGACATGCTGCGCCAGTGCATTCCCGGCTGCAAGGAACTGGAGAAAAATGAGGACAACAGTTTCGCCGCCAAGGTGCAGCTGAAGATCGGCCCAGTCTCCGCCAATTTCAGCGGAACCGTGGAACTGCTGGACATGAATGCCCCCGAAAGCTGCCGTCTCACTGGCCAGGGCAATGGCGGCATTGCCGGTTTTGCCAAGGGCGAGGCCAGGGTGACCCTTGCCGAGGATAATGGCGAGACGGTCCTGTCCTATGTGGCGGATGCGCAGATTGGCGGAAAGCTCGCGGCCCTTGGCAACCGGCTCCTGCAATCCAGCGCACGCAAGCTGGCGGACCAGTTCTTCTCGGCCCTCGCCACCCGGGTTGGACAGCCGGAGGAGGCGGTTGCGGAAGCCGCCTCCTGAAACCTCAGACCCGACCCATGCGGGCCTGAGGGTCATTTTCCAGAGCATGAAGTGGGCCGGATCAGCGAATGCGGCCCACTCCTCCAGACTTCAGTTGCGTCCCTCATTTGCGATACGGATGAGATACTGCCCGTAATCGCTTTTACCGAGTTTCTGGCCGAGCCCGAGCAGGGCATCGGCATCGATCAGCCCCCTGTTGAAGGCGATCTCCTCCGGAGAGGCGATGCGTAGGCCCTGACGCTTCTCGATGGTGCGCACGAAGGTCGCCGCATCCACAAGGCTGTCATGGGTGCCGGTGTCGAGCCAGGCATAGCCGCGACCCATCATCTCCACATGCAGCTGTCCGCGCTTCAGATAGGCCTTGTTCACATCCGTGATTTCAAGCTCCCCGCGGGCGGAGGGCTTCAGGTTGGCGGCAATGTCCACCACCTGATGGTCATAGAAATACAGCCCCGTCACCGCCCAGTTGGAGCGCGGCGCCTTCGGCTTTTCCTCGATCGAGAGCGCATTGCGGTCCTTGTCGAACTCCACGATGCCGTAACGCTCGGGGTCATTCACATAATATGCGAAGACCGTTGCGCCATCGGTGCGCGCGCGGGCGGCATCCAGAAGCTTGGGCAGGCCGTGGCCGTGATAGATATTGTCCCCCAGAATGAGCGCCGAGGGGCCGCCGGCCACGAAATCCGCGCCGATATGGTAGGCCTGCGCCAGACCATCGGGGCTTGGCTGTTCGGCATAGGAGAACTCAAGCCCCCACTGGCTGCCATCGCCCAGCAGGCGCTGGAACTGCGGCAGGTCATGCGGGGTGGAGATGATGAGGATCTCGGTGATGCCCGCCAGCATCAGCACGCTGAGCGGATAGTAGATCATCGGCTTGTCATAGACCGGCATGAGCTGCTTGGAGGTGACAAGCGTGAGCGGGTGAAGGCGCGTGCCGCTGCCACCCGCCAGAATGATGCCCTTCATTGGTCTTTTCTCCTGCCCCAGCATTTTCAAGTGATGCTGATGATGCCGATACCCGAGCGCGGCCCGCCAGCCGGAAGGCGCGCCGATGCCTCACGCACCCTTTCTGTCCTCAACCAGGCCGAGGCGCTCACCGCCATAGACCTTCGAGCGCAGCGGGCCCCACCACCACTCATTGTCCAGATACCACTGCACCGTCTTCTCAAGGCCGGTATCGAAATTCTCCTGCGCCTTCCAGCCCAGTTCCGTTTCCAGCTTTGTCGCGTCGATGGCGTAGCGGTGGTCATGGCCGGGCCGGTCGGTCACGAAGGTGATGAGCTCGCGCCGGGGCTTTTGCGCCGGGCGCAGCCGGTCCAGCGTATCGCAGATGGTGTGGACCACCTGAAGGTTCGAGCGCTCATTGCGCCCGCCCACATTATAGGTCTCGCCCAGCCGCCCTGTGGTGAGGATGGTGAGCAGCGCGCGGGCGTGGTCTTCCACGAACAGCCAGTCACGCACATTGGAGCCGTCCCCATAGACCGGCAGCGGCTTGCCATCCAGTGCGTTCAGGATCACCAGCGGGATCAGCTTTTCCGGGAAGTGATACGGCCCGTAATTGTTGGAGCAGTTGGAGACCACCACCGGCAGCCCATAGGTGCGGTGCCACGCCACGGCCAGATGATCGGACGCCGCCTTGGAGGCCGAATAGGGCGAGGAGGGATCATAGGGCGTGGTCTCGGTGAACAGCCCATCCGCGCCCAGCGAGCCATAGACCTCATCGGTGGAGACATGGAGGAAGCGGAAACTGTCCTTCGCCGCCCCTTCCAGCGCGTTCCAGCGCGCACGCGCGGCCTCCAGCATCACATGGGTGCCGAGCACATTGGTCTCGATAAAGGCGCGCGAGCCGGAGATGGAGCGGTCCACATGGCTTTCGGCCGCCAGATGCATCACCGCATCCGGCTGCGTTTCCTCGAAGATGGCGCGGATGGCCTCCGCATCGCAGATATCCGCCCTGAAGAAGCGATAGCGCGGATCGTTGTCGATCGCCTTCAGCGAGGCAAGATTGCCCGCATAGGTGAGCTTGTCGACATTGATGACCTCATGGACCGTGTCCCGGATCAGATGCCGGCATACGGCCGAACCGATGAAGCCGGCCCCGCCGGTCACAAGAATACGCATATGGCCTCACATTTCGCAGGAAGGGGCAGCAGAGGAGCCCGCGCCCATGATCAGTCGAACCGGAACAGCACGGGCAGGTCGCGCAAGCGCGGCAGCTCGGCATCCTTGGCCGAAAGCACCGGGCCGTCCGCGCCCACCGGCCATTCAATGCCCAGATCGGGGTCATTCCAGATGACGCCGCCATCATCCTGCGGGCTGTAATAGCCGGTCACCTTGTACAGGAACTCCACATTCTCGGTGAGAGTGCAGAAGCCGTGGAGAAAGCCCTCGGGAATCCAGAGCTGCGCGCCATTGTCCGCGCTCAGCTCCACCGCCACATGCTGGCCGAAGGTGGGGGAGCCGTGGCGGATATCCACCGCCACATCCAGCACCGCGCCGCGCGTCACCCGCACCAGCTTGCCCTGCCCCGATGGCGGCTTCTGGAAATGGAGCCCCCGCAATGTGCCCTTCGCCGCCGACAGGGAGTGATTGTCCTGCACAAAGGTCACATCCGCCACCTGCTCGCGGAAGAGCCGGTCATTCCAGGTCTCGCTGAAAAAGCCGCGATGATCCCCGAAACGCTTCGGCGTCACCAGCTTCACCCCGGGAATCGCAAAGGCATGAACTTCCACGATGAAACTCCAAAATCAAACAGCGGACATGCTCGGAAAATCCGCCTGCGCTTATCCCATTACACCGTATGCGGGGCAACAAGCCATCGGCAAAAGATACATCCTCATATCCTGTCCGCACCATGGCCTGCATCGCCCGCCCAGGGGGCAAGCCTCAAGACCAGTTATACGCCGCCATCTTCCGGAAGAATCCCCCAGGCGGATGCATCCGGCAGGTTTCGGCCAGTATCGGCCTGTTGTCTTTTCCCCTTTCTCAACAGGGCGGACCTGCGTCGAAGGCAGTGCTTGCCGAATTCTGTTGTTCTGCAGCAAAATGGCATGAGACAATCACCCTGACGTAAAATCAGGGTGATATTTGGGACATGTATCCGGTATGATGACAGGACGCCCAGACGCAGGGACCAGGCTCTGGAAGCCGGAGGCGCTGGCCCTTCATGATCCGTTGACAGGTTTGCCCAACCACCTGTTGATGCGGGAGTTCCTGTCTGGCGCACTGGGTGCGGCGCGTCACGGGCTGGGTTCCGTTGCGGTTTGCACGCTCGATATCGATGATTTCAGCAGGCTGAATGACACCTATGGCTTCGCGCTGGGTGACCGGTTGCTGGTGGACATCACCCGCCGCCTGCGCCAGTGCCTGCGCGGCCATGATTTTCTGGCGCGGGTGGGCGTGGATGAATTCGTCATCGTGGCACCCGGCATTGAGGATGGCCTTGTTCTGGAGCGTCTGTGCGCGCGGATTCAGGATGCGATAACCGAACCCTTCGCCAGCACGGCTGAAATCACCCTGCCCGGCGGCGTGCATGGGCACAGCCAGATTTATCCCCAGGCAGCCATGGGCGTGGCCATGTCGCCACGGGATGCCATCGAGGTGGAGGGTCTGCTGGACTGCTCCCGGCTGGCGCTGGCCCAGGCCCGGCACCGGGGGCCCGGCACCCTGTGCTTCTTCGCATCGGACATGGAGCGCGCCCCCGAAAGCTCTTCGCTGGAAGGGGACCTGCGGCATGCCATCCTCTCCGGCCAGTTCATCCTCATGTATCAGCCGCGCTGGGGCACGCAGAACTGCGAGCTGCGCGGCGTGGAAGCGCTGATCCGCTGGAACCACCCCAAACTGGGACGCCTGAGCCCGGATGACTTCATTCCGCTGGCGGAACAGAGCGGCCTGATCATCCCCATCGGCTCATGGGTGCTGCGACAGGCCTGCGAAACCATTGCCCGCCTGCCCGGCCTGAATGTTTCGGTCAATGTTTCCGCGGTTCAGTTCCGCAATGACGATCTGGTCCGGGAAGTGGAAGAGGCCCTCGCCGATAGCGGCCTGCCCCCGCATCGCCTGGAACTGGAGATCACTGAAAGCGTGCTGATCGAGAATATCGAGAAGGCGCGGGACGTGATGGCCCGGCTGAAGAAGCTGGGCGTGCGCCTGGCCATGGATGATTTCGGCTCGGGCTACTCCTCGCTCGGATATCTGCGCCACTTTCCCTTTGATGCCCTGAAGATCGACTATCGTTTCATCGATGATCTGGACCGCACGCCCAACGGACTGGCCATTGTCGAGGCCATTCTGGGGCTGGGCCGGGCGCTGGGCATGCAGGTTGTGGCAGAGGGCGTGGGCAGCGCATCCCAGCTCGAACTGCTGCGCCGGGCCGATTGCGATGAAGTGCAGGGCTTCTACCTCGCCCCGCCCATGCTGATCGGGGAACTGCAAAGCTTCATGTCCCGTGACGATACCCCGCCCGTCCGGCCTGAAGCCTCATGACAGGCCGGCCCGCGGTCAATCCGCTGGGGCCGGGCTGCCTTGTCCTTGCGCTGACCTGCTCCCTCAGAGCCAGGGTGCGGTGCGATCGAGGCCAATGAGCGCATCCACCTCCACACGCGGGCGCACCACCGCCATCTGGTCACCACGCACCAGAACCTCGGGAATGAGCGGGCGGGTATTATAGGTGGAGGCCTGCACCGCGCCATAGGCTCCGGCGGTCATCACGGCGATGAGATCGCCGGCCTTCACCTCCGCCATGGGGCGGGCGAGGGCAAGGAAATCACCCGTTTCACAGACCGGGCCCACCACATCCGCCACCACCACCTGCGCCCCTTCAGGCGCCTGCCGCACGGGCAGAAGATCATGATGGGCTTCATACAGGGTGGGGCGGATCAGGTCATTCATGGCCGCATCGACGATCACGAATGTCTTGCCCTCTCCACGCTTCACATACAGCACCCGGGTGACGAGGATGCCGGCATTGGCCACGATCATCCGGCCCATCTCGAACACCAGCGGCAGCTTCAGGTCTCCCAGCGCCTTGAGCACGACCTGGGCATAGACATCCGGAGCGGGGGGAACGGGGTCACTGGCGGCATAGGGCACGCCCAGCCCGCCACCCAGATCCAGATGATGCAGCCTGTGCCCTGCCCCCGTCAGATCCCGCGCCAGCTGGGCCAGCAGGGTCACCGCATTCTCGAACGGCGCCATGTCGGTGATCTGGCTGCCGATATGCATGTCCACGCCGGTGATGGCGATGCCCGGCAGACGGGCGGCGGCATCATACACCTCCCGCGCACGGGAAATGGGAATGCCGAACTTGGTGGCGGAACGGCCGGTGGAAATCTTCTGGTGGGTGCGCGCATCCACATCCGGGTTCACCCGGACAGAGACAGGGGCGGTGCGCCCCAGGGCGCTGGCCACCTGCGAGAGGGCTTCCAGCTCCGGTTCGCTTTCCACATTGAAGCACAAGATGCCGGCGTTCAGGGCCTCGGCCATCTCGTCACGCGTCTTGCCGACGCCGGAGAACACGATGCGCTCGCCCGGAATGCCGGCAGCCAGAGCGCGGCGCAGCTCACCGGCCGAAACGATATCCGCCCCCGCGCCCATGCGGGCCAGCGTGGCGATGACGGACTGGTTGGAATTCGCCTTCAGCGCATAGCACAGCAATGCCTCGCGGCCGCGAAAGGCCTCCATGAACACCTGATAATGCCGCTCCAGCGTGGCGGAGGAGTAGCAGTAGAAAGGCGTGTGCACAGCCGCGGCCATGGCGGAAAGGTCCACACCTTCCGCATGCAGGCGGCCATCACGATAGCTGAAGTGATGCATGGCGAACTGAATCTCGAACAGTGGGGCGGGCGGATCTGGCGGAAGGGAACAGGCCCGGATCCGCTCACCGGCCCTGATGGGGGAGCGTTCCCGAAACCTGTCTGGACGGGTCTTTCCGGCCCGGCCGTACATGGCCGGACAGATCAGGCCCGCATGGCGGATCGCTCAGAGCAGCCCGTCAAGAATGAAGGGGCGGTCGGGAGAATAGGCACCACGCAGATGGTCCTTCTCCGCTTCACGATCAGACCCGCCCCAGCCGAATGTGGTGCCCGGCGTATTGTTGCCGCTGGGCATGCGCTCCAGAGACTTGGCCTGGTCATTCCAGTTGCTGACACTGGCGCTGCCGGCCTGTGCATTCTGGCCCTGACGGGCATTTGACGACGCATCCGGCGCACCCGGAGGCGGCTCAAGCGGCCCCTTCACACCGCACGCTGCAAGCGTGAGAGCGGAAAGAAGCACCAGGGGAAGAGTAAGGCGGCCCATGGGTATCCGAACTGTCGGGAATGAATTTGGGGGCCAATATAACCTGCATCGCGCCAAAGGCGAGCCCCTCCTGCATGACTCCTTTCGACAGCTTCTGGAGAAAACGGGCAAGCCCTTGTTTTGCATGGGATCTGATCGCCACAGATGCCAAAAGCCATGCCATTTTCACGTGTCTCCCCATCGGAATAATCATTATTCCAGCCTGCTGGCGCGCTATAGCCTGTCACAATTGCCGGGTACGGCCGGACTTCTCTCCCTTTTCTGGTTCTGCCCCATGCTCCACGCCTTGAGCGCCCTGCTCTCCCCTTCCCGCCTGTCCGCGGGCACAGCAATCAGGCTGGCCCTGCTGGCTCTGGCTGTCGCCTCCTTTGGAATTGGCACCACGGAGTTCGTGATTGTCGGCCTGCTGCCGAGCGTGGCGGCGGATCTGGGGGTGAGCATTCCCCGCGCCGGGCTTCTGGTCAGCGGCTATGCGCTGGGCGTGACGTTCGGCTCGCCCTTTCTGGCCATCGCCACGGCGCGGATGGACCGTCGGCAGGCACTGCTGCTGCTGATGGGAGTGTTCATCATCGGCAATCTGGCCTGCGCCATCGCGCCCGATTTCTGGCTGCTGATGGCGGCACGGGTGCTGACCTCCCTGTGCCACGGGGCCTTTTTCGGCCTTGGGGCGGTGGTCGCGGCGCAGATGGTGCAGCCGGGGCGCAAGGCGCAGGCCATCGCCATGATGTTTGCCGGCCTGACCCTGGCAAATGTTCTCGGCGTGCCTCTGGGCACCATGATCGGCGAGACATGGCACTGGCGCACGACCTTTCTGGCCGTGGTGCTGATTGGCCTTCTGGCGGCGCTGGCCCTGTTCCTGTGGCTGCCGCGCGGCCTGCCCATCGCGCCCATGCGCCTCTCCCAGGAGGTGAAGGCGGTGGCCAGGACACAGGTGATTCTGGCCATGAGCATTTCCATTCTGGTCTCGGCCAGCCTGTTCACGGTGTTCACCTATATCACGCCGCTGCTCACCACCCGGATCGGCATTTCCGCCCATGGGGTGACGGTGATGCTGCTGATTTTCGGGGCGGGCCTCACTGTCGGCAATTTTGCCGGGGGCTGGCTGGCGGATCGCCGGCTGATGCTCTCCCTCATCGGCATCATCTGTGTGCTGACCACGCTGCTCCTCCTGCTGCCGGCCACCACCACCGCCATGGTGCCGGCCGCCATCAGCCTGTTCATCTGGGGCGTGCTTGCATTCGCCGTGGTCGCCCCGCTCCAGACCCGTGTGGTGAATGAGGCCACACAGGCGCCCAATCTGGCTTCCACGCTCAATCAGGGCGCTTTCAATCTGGGCAATGCGGCCGGGGCCGGCCTTGGCGGGGCCGCGCTTACCGCCGGCTTCCAGTATGGAGAACTGCCCTGGCTGGCCGCGGGCCTGTGCGTCTTGGCCCTCATGCTCACCCTGTTCTCATGGCTGCTGGAACGCAAGACGGCACACAAGACCGCGGCACATGGCGGCGCCTCGTCCTGAAGTTCGGGAAAAGATGATCCATCACTGCGGTGGTGCCGGTGCGCCCGGCGCACTACACTGATGGCGCACATCCCCGCCCGCCCCGGACACCGGCCTTTCCTTCAGGATCATTTTCATGTCTGACACCGTGACCATCTGGCATAATCCGGCCTGCGGCACATCGCGCAAGACACTGGCGCTGCTGCGCGAGCATGGCATTGAGCCGCATATTGTCGAATATCTGAAGACCCCGCCCGGCCGCGATGAACTCGCCCGCGCCATTGTACAGGCCGGCCTGAAGGTGCGCGATGTGGTGCGGCGCAAGGGTGAGCTTTACGGCAAGCTCGGGCTTGATGACCCCGCCCTTTCGGATGATGCGCTGCTGGATGCGCTCGTCGCCCACCCGGCCCTGATCGAACGCCCTTTCGTGTTCACCGCCAGGGGCGTGCGCCTGTGCCGGCCGATGGAGCGTGTGCAGGAGATCCTTCCCTGACGGGTTTTCCCGACAGGCAACCTTCAGAAGAAACAGGCGAAGCGGCAGGGCCCCCGCCCTGCGCTGGGGACGGGATATGACAGACATCCGCCGGCCACATATCCGCTTTTGAAAATTATATTTCCCTATATAGTTCAAGCAAATTCAACATAAACAGAATATCTTCGCAACAGGAGCCCCATGACCAGCACCCAGCGGCCCGCCCCGTCCATTGCCGTGGATCTCATTGCAGTTCTTGCAGCGGTGACGGATGGCGCGCCACGGGTGATGACGCTGAAATCCGGCTCTGCCCTGCCCAGCGGCCCGTTCGAGCTGGAGCACCGCTCCCTGCAATCGGGCCTGCGTGCGTGGGTGGAGCAGAAAACCCAGCATCCGCTGGGCTATGTGGAGCAGCTCTACACCTTTGCCGACAAGGACCGGACCGGGCTGGAAAGCACCCAGCGCACCATCTCCATCAGCTATCTGGGCCTGACCCGGGCGCTGGATGATGCCGAGGCGGGCTGGCGCAGCTGGTATGAGTATTTCCCCTGGGAAGACCATCGCGAGGGTATGCCGGCGATCATCGGGGCCACCATCGCCCCGGCGCTGGAAGCCTGGGTGAGCGCCACGCGCAGCCCGGCGCAGAGACAGGCGCGGCGGCAGCGGGCGGATGTCACCTTCGGGCTCAATGACCATGCCTGGAACGAGGAGCTGACCCTCCAGCGCTATGAGCTGCTCTATGAGGCGATGCTGGTGCCGGAAAGCCGGCGCGAGATCATCGAGGCGGGGGAGGGCGCTTCATCTCGCACCCGCAACAAGATGCCCGAAGACTGTATCGCCGGACAGGACATGTTTGCCGATCACCGGCGCATTCTGGCCACCGCGATCGCCCGCCTGCGCGCCAAGATCAAGTATCGCCCGGTGGTGTTCGAGCTGATGCCGCCCACCTTCACCCTGCTTCAATTGCAGCGTTGCGTGGAGGCTCTGGCCGGCAGAACGGTCCATAAGCAAAATTTTCGTCGGCTGATGGAGGCCCAGGAACTGGTGGAGGAAACCGGCGAGACCACCTCCGAAACCATTGGCAGGCCAGCAAAACTTTTCCGCTTCCGCCATGCCGTTCTGGCCGAGCGGGCGATGGTGGGTTCAAAATTGCCGCTCGCACGCACTTGACAGATGGAATGCTCAAAATGAGTATATAAAAAAGATATGCTCAATGTGAGTATAAAGATATGTCTGTTGATCTTGCTGAACGACCCTCCGCCGCGTGCACGCCAACACGCCTGCCCGCCTCCCCCTCGGGCCGCACGGGTGATGCTGCACCTGCACACAGCCCGGCGCTGCCGGAAGCCTTTTTCCGCACGGCGGATCTGTATGAGCGGGTACGCCGTGTGGTGCCCGCCGCAGACTGGGCGCTGTTCGCCGATGATGTGGAAGCCATTCTGCGGCTGAAGCGCGAGCGCAATGCCGTTATCCTCGCCCACAATTACCAGACCCCGGAAATCTTCCACTGCGTCTCCGATATTGTCGGGGACAGCCTGGCGCTGGCGCGTGAGACGATGACGGTGGATGCCGATGTCATCGTGCTGGCCGGGGTCTATTTCATGGCCGAAACCGCCAAGCTGCTGAACCCCGGCAAGACGGTGCTCATCCCCGATGCCGCCGCCGGCTGCTCGCTCGCCGATTCCATCACGGCGGCAGATGTGCGCCTCATGCGCGCCGCCAATCCCGGCGTGCCGGTCATCGCCTATGTGAACACCTCGGCGGATGTGAAGGCGGAAGTCGATATCTGCTGCACCTCCGGCAATGCCGTGAAGGTGGTCAACTCCCTCAATGTGCCCAAGGTCATCATGCTGCCGGACCAGTATCTGGCGAAGAATGTGGCCGCAGAAACCGATGTGGAGATTCTGAGCTGGGCCGGCCAGTGCGAGGTGCACGAGCTGTTCACCCCGCAGGATGTGCGGGATCTGCGCGAGGCGCATCCGGGGGTCACCGTTCTGGCGCATCCCGAATGCACGCCGGAAGTGGTGGCGGAAGCGGACTTTTCCGGTTCCACCGCCGCCATCGCCACCTATGTGGGAGAAAAGCGGCCCGCCCGCGTGGTTCTGCTCACCGAATGCTCGATGAGCGACAATATCGCCGTGAAGTATCCTGATCTCGATTTTGTGCGCCCGTGCAATCTGTGCCCGCACATGAAGAAGATCACCCTCGCCAATATTCGCGCCGCGCTGGAAAACAACACCCATGAAGTGGTGCTGGACCCGAACACGGCGGAAAAGGCGCGTCTCTCCGTTGAGCGGATGCTGGCGGTATGAGCCCGGCCCTCGCCGCCCTTCATGGTCAGCCGGTCATCATCGGGGCCGGGCTGGCGGGGCTTTCCGCGGCGCTGTTTCTGGCGCCGCGCCCGGTGGTGCTCATCTCCCGCGCGGCGTTGGAGCTGGATGGCTCCAGCCCGCTGGCGCAGGGCGGCATGGCCGCGGCCCTTGATGACGAGGACAGCGTGGAGCTGCATCTGGCAGACACGCTGAAAGCCGGGGCGGGCCTGTGCGATGCCGACATGGCCCGGCGGATTCTGGCGGCGGCCCCGCAGGCGATCGAGGCCCTGCTGCGGATCGGCACGGCGTTCGATCGTGATGCGACAGGCGCGCTGGCGCTGGGGCTGGAGGCGGCGCACAGCCGCCACCGCATTGCCCATGCCCAGGGTGATGGCACGGGGCGAGAGGCAGTGCGGGCGCTCACCGCTGCGGTGCGGGCGCAGCCTTCCATCACTGTTCTGGAGCATGTGGATGTGCGCCGCCTGCTGGTGGAGGATGGCGCGATCAGCGGCATCATGCTGGCCGGCCATGTGGAAGGCGCGATCCTGCGCACCCGGCAGGTGGTTCTGGCCACGGGCGGGGCAGGGGCGCTGTTTGCCCACACCACCAACCCTCCCGGTTCCTTCGGGGCAGGGCTAGCGCTGGCCGCCCGCGCCGGGGCCGAGCTTGCAGATCTCGAATTCGTGCAGTTCCACCCCACCGCCCTGGCCCTTCCCGGGCGGGAAGGGGGCCGCACGCCCCTCATCAGCGAGGCGGTGCGGGGGGAGGGCGCCATTCTGGTGAATGGGACAGGCACACGCTTCATGGCTGACGTGCCGGGGGCGGAACTCGCGCCGCGTGATGTGGTGGCGCGGGCTGTCTGGGCGCAGATCCAGCAGGGGGAAAGCGTGTTTCTGGATGCGCGCGCCTGTCTTGGGCCGCGCTTTGCCACCCGCTTTCCCACCATTGCGGCGGCCTGCGCGGCGGCGGGCATTGACCCGGCACAGGCTCTCATCCCCATCCGGCCCGCCGCGCATTATCACATGGGCGGCATTGCGGTGGATCCGCATGGGCGCAGCACCGTGCCGGGGCTCTGGGCCTGTGGCGAGGTTGCCTCCACCGGCCTGCACGGGGCAAACCGGCTGGCCAGCAACTCGCTGGTGGAGGCTGTGGTGTGCGGCCGCTGGGTGGCGGAGGATATTGCCGGGCATGAGGCGCCTTCTCCGGCCCGGCGCGTTCTGGGAGAAATGCCGCCCGGAGCCGATGCCGCATTCGCCCGCGCCATTCTGTCCCGCCATCTGGGCGTTCTGCGGGATGGGGCGGGCCTGCATGAGGCCATCTGCGCCCTGCTGCCACGGGCTGAAACGCCCGGCCCGGCCAGTGACCCGGCCCTTGTGGGCCTGATGATGGCCATCAGCGCCCTGCGGCGCGAGGAAAGCCGGGGCGGGCACTGGCGTACGGATTTTCCGGCTCCCGCCCCACCACGGCGCTCACGCCTCAACCTGCAGGCCGCCCTTTCGGCGGCGCGCGCCATTGCCGCCCATGCGGCCCCTCTTGGACACACCAACTGACGGAACCCCGTGCGATGGACCCTTGCCCGCTGCCTGACCTGATGATCGAGCCCATCATCCGTGCCGCCCTGCTGGAAGATCTCGGCCGGGCAGGGGATATCACCTCTGATGCCATCATCCCGCAGGATTACCGGACCCATATGGTCATCACCGCCCGCCAGCATGGCGTGGTGGCGGGGCTGGATTGTGCCCGGCTGGCCTTCCGCCTGATGGACCCCGCCATCCAGTTCCGTCCTGCGGCACGCGATGGGGCCAAGGTGGGGCCGGGTGACATCATCGCCCATGTGGAGGGCCCGGGGCGCGGGGTGCTGACAGGGGAGCGCACGGCGCTGAACCTGCTCTGCCGTCTCTCCGGCATCGCCTCGGCCACGGCCGGGCTGGTGGAGGCCGTCAGCGGCCACAAGGCGCAGATTGTCTGCACCCGCAAGACCACTCCCGGCCTGCGCGCGCTGGAGAAATATGCCGTGCGGGCAGGGGGCGGCTCCAATCACCGCTTCGGGCTGGATGATGCCGTTCTGGTGAAGGACAACCACATCGCCATTGCCGGCTCGGTGCGCGAAGCGGTGGCGCGGGTGCGCAGGCATGCCGGCCATATGGTGAAAATCGAGGTGGAGGTGGACACCCTGACCCAGCTTGAGGAATTGCTGGCGCTGGGCGTGGATGCCGTTCTGCTGGACAATATGTCGCCTGAAACGCTCAAGACCGCTGTAGGAATGGTGGGCGGGCGGATGATCACCGAAGCCTCGGGCCGGGTCACCCGTGAGAGCGCACCGGCCATTGCCGCCGCGGGGGTGGATCTGATCTCGGTCGGCTGGCTCACCCATTCCGCCCCGATCCTCGATCTGGGGCTGGACACGCACTGACGCCCCGCCCGAAAAAGCGAGGCGAAACCTACATCTGGGTGCGGGCGCGTATGGCTGCCGAAAGCGTGCCCTCATCCAGATAATCCAGCTCCCCGCCGACAGGCACGCCCTGCGCCAGACGGGTCACGCGCACATCAAGCTCGCGCAGCAGGTCTGTAATATAGTGCGCGGTGGTCTGACCATCGACTGTCGCGCCCAGGGCAAGCACCACCTCCCGCACGTCCTCGCGCACCACACGCCCTGTCAGGCTGGCGAGATTGAGGTCATCCGGCCCCACGCCATCCAGCGGCGAAAGGACGCCCCCCAGCACATGGTAACGGGCATTCAGCACGCTGGCCCGCTCCAGCGCCCATAGATCCCCCACATCGGCCACCACAACCAGCACGCCCTTTTCGCGCGTGGCGTCCGTGCACACGGTGCAGGGGTTGCAGACATCCACATTGCCGCAGATCTCGCATTCCACGATCTTTTCCAGCGCATCGGCCATGGCGCGGGACAGCGGATCCATCAGCCCCTCGCGCCGCTTGATGAGATGCAAGGCGGCGCGGCGCGCGGAACGCGGCCCAAGGCCCGGCAGGCGGGCAAGCAACTGGATGAGCCGTTCAATCTCCGGCCCGGCAATGGCACGAGGCATGAATGATAAGACCGTTTCCCTGGGGCCGAACAGCCCTGTTGTCTTCCTGTAGCCTGTGCAGGTGGCAACGCCAAGGCGGGAGGTTCCAGATCCTGCCCGCACCTTCCGGCCAACACCGCAGCATGCATGTCATATCGTGTTTAGGAGCCCGGATCACAAAGCTTTGAGATGTGTCATCAGCCGCTGAAACTTGGAAAATGCTTGGATGTGGGCCACAATGGTAACAGAAAACTCCAGGCACCCGGCATGTGTCGCATATCGCGAGAAATATCGCCCTATGGTTGCATGACGAGGCCACCTATATCAGTAAAACGCTAATTTTCAGGCCGCCACAGCTCCGATTATGTCCTTCAGGGCGATATATGAAAGCGCCTGTCCTTGCTGTTCGGCCTTCTAGAGAACAAAGCTTGCTCTGATTACGCCTGCTGTTTTTCATCATTGTGGATTGTCAGCTGAATCTGTTCTGCTATAGGACGGTATTAAGGCCTTGAATGCTTTACACCGAAGTCAAGCTTCAATGCTGGTCCGTCAATCGCGGTAACAATCAAGCGAAAGGATTTTCCGTGAGCGAATCCGCATCCAGCACGCCGCAGTCAAGCCATATTGACTTCACTGCGGATATTGTCGCGGCTTATGTCAGCAACAATAGTGTGGCAGCAAATGATCTGCCTGCACTGATCGAATCCGTCCATCGCGCTCTTGGCCAGCTCGGCACGCCCGCATCCGCCCCGGTGGAAGAGCTCAAGCCCGCCGTTCCGGTCAAGAAGTCGGTGACCCCTGACTTCATCATCTGCCTGGAAGACGGGAAGAAGTTCAAATCGCTGAAGCGCCATTTGCGCACCAGCTATGGCATGACCCCGGAAGCCTATCGCGAGAAGTGGGGCCTGCCGAAGGACTACCCCATGGTTGCCCCGGCCTATGCCGCCGCCCGCTCCGAACTGGCCAAGAATATGGGCCTTGGACAGAGCCGCAAGAAGGCCGCCGCCACTCCGGCGCGCAAGCCGGCCGCACCCCGCCGCAAGGCGCCGACAACTCCGGCATCCTGATCCCGGAGCTGGAATTTCCTTTCCGCCGGCCCGTCCTCCCGGATGAGCCGGATCGCGTGATTGCACGCCGGTCTCGTTACGCTTTCAGATCATCCGCGTAATGAGACCGGTGCAGCCCGCCTGACAGGAGCCGGATGCAAGGCTGCCCCCAGCGTCCAGGCCCCGGGCTCTTTCCATGCCGGCGCTCCGGAAGAACGGTGCGCGCACCGCCCGGCTCAATCAACGCCAAGACGGCGCAATATATCGTCCAGCTGCTCAAGCGAGGCATAGCGCAGGCGCACCTCGCCCGCTTCGCCCCGGCTTTCAATGGACGCATCCACGCCTACAATCTCCGCCAGCCGCCGTTCAAGAGCGAGAATATCGGCGGATTTCGCCACCGGCGTCCTGACCGGACGGGCAGGGGCGGGCGCGCCAGTCACCGGTGCCTTTGCCAGCGCCTCGACATCGCGCACATTCAGCCCCTTCTCGACAACCTCACGGGCCATCTTTTCCGGGTCGTCATGAGCCAGAAGGGCGCGGGCGTGACCGGCCGTGAGGCGACCATCCTCCACATAGGCCTTCACACTGGCTGGCAGCTTCAGCAGACGCAGCGTATTGGCGATATGACTGCGGCTCTTGCCGATCACCTTGGCCAGATCCGCCTGCGTATAGGCGAACTCTTCCATCAGGGCCTCATAGCCCTGCGCTTCCTCAACCGCGTTCAGATCCGAGCGCTGGACATTCTCGATGATGGCGATTTCCAGCGCCTCACGGTCTGTCAGCTCCAGCACCACGACAGGCACATCATGCAGGGCCGCGCGCTGCGCCGCACGCCAGCGCCGTTCACCTGCCACGATCTCGAACATATCCGGCTCCGGCAGGGCGCGGACCACGATGGGCTGGATGATGCCCTTCTCGCGGATGGAAGCCGTCAGATCCTCCAGCCCTTCCTCAACGAAGGCCCGACGCGGATTGCGCGGGCTGGGGCGGACATGCTCGATGGGCAAACGGCGCGGCGCGCCACTGCCCGCCTGCCCGGGGCGCACGGCCGGCTCCGGTGTCTCGCTGATTTCGCCGATCAGTGCGGCAAGGCCCCGGCCGAGCCGGGAACGCGGTTCTTCCGCCATGATACTTCTGTCCTGTTCACGCATCTCGTCAGGTTGCGGCAACCGCGCCGCACGGCTTCAGGCCGGGGCCAGATTTCAGGCCGCGGCGCTGGCCCGCATCGCCCGCTCACGCTGGATGATTTCGGAGGCAAGCCGCAGATATGCCTGTGAGCCGGCGCATTTCAGATCATAAAGAAGAGCTGGCTTACCATAGGATGGGGCCTCGGACACACGCACATTGCGCGGAATCACCGTTTCATACACCTTGGCCCCAAAATGATTGCGCACATCCTGCTCCACCTGCGTGGAGAGATTGTTGCGCCCATCATACATGGTGAGCACGATGCCCTGTATATCCAGAGCCGGATTGAGGCTGGCCTTTACCTGATTGACCGTGCTGATGAGCTGGGAAAGCCCTTCCAGCGCAAAGAACTCGCACTGAAGCGGCACCAGTATGGCATCGGCCGCCACCATCGCATTCAGCGTCAGCAGCGAGAGGGAGGGCGGGCAATCCACCAGCACATAGGAATAGCGTTCGCCTGACTGATCAGGGTTCAGTGAATCGATCGCCTGCCGGAGCCGGAAATTCCTGTCCTTTTCGGCGGCGATCTGCAGCTCGAAACTGGCGAGATCCTGTGTCGCCGGCAGAAGGTTCAGGCGCGGCACGCAGCTCTTGATGATGGCCTCCCGCAGCGGCACATCTCCCATGAGCACATCATAGGAGGTGAGCTTGCGGGCAGGGGGCGGCACGCCCAGACCCGTGGAGGCATTGCCCTGGGGGTCCAGATCGAGCACCAGCACATCCTCACCGATGGCGGCAAGAGCGGTGCCCAGATTGATGGCCGTTGTGGTCTTGCCCACGCCGCCCTTCTGATTCGCCAGAGCCAGAATGCGCGGACGCACCGGCGCACCCGGTTCGCGGGCAGAAGAGGTGGAAGCGGTGTTCGTCATGGTCATGATCCTCGACGCATCGGTTCCCGACCCGTCTCAGCCTGCGGCGACAGACATTCGGCCGCCGGAAAGGTGAACCCCAAGCCTTTGAAAAAGCTGGGAAAGGCCGATGAGGAACATCATCGGCCCCTATATTAAGATGCTCCAGGCCACATCTCAACCTGATCCGAGCGGTCTTGCCTCCCGGATGATCAGGATTCGACCCTCCGGGTCACTCAGGCTGGTGGCTTCATTCACATCCAGTGTCCAGCCTTTGCGGGCCTCGGTCAATTCCCGCGCCGCATCACGCCCCTTGGGAAAAAGAGCCAGAGCCCCCGCCGCAAGGAAAGGCCCGGCCAGATCCAGCAGTCGGGGCAGGGGGGCCAGGGCACGGGCTGAAACCACATCCGTACCCGGGGCAAGGGCCGGCGCAACCGCCTCGATCCGCTGGGGATGGACCTGCACGGGAAGGTTCGCGACACGCCCGGCTTCCCGCAGGAAGGCCGCCTTGCGGGTATCGCTTTCCACAAGATGCATCTGCGCGCCCTCCCGCTCCGCCAGAACGGCAGCCACCACAAGGCCGGGAAACCCGCCGCCCGAACCAAGATCCACCCAGCGCCGGGCATCCTTCGGTGCATGCTCCAGCAGCTGGAGGGAATCGGCGATATGGCGCTGCCACAGATCCGGCAGGCTGGAGGGAGCCACCAGATTGATGGTCTTTTGCCATTTCACCAAAAGCGCGGCGATGGTTTCCAGCCGGGCGAATGTTTCATGTGAAACATTTTGCGCAATGGCCCGCTTGTGCCGGTCCTCATCCATGCCGCTCATATCGTCTTTCCTGCCTTGAGAGAGGGATGAATCATCCCCGCTATCCACATGCCCGCCATATACCCCGATCAGGCATCCTAGCCCGCTGCCCGGACATGCCGGCGGGCATGGGTTGCCAGAAGGGTCAGGGCTGCCGGGGTCATGCCCTCCATCCGCCCCGCCTGGCCAATCGTGCGCGGGCGCACCCGCACAAGGCGCTGCTTCAGTTCGTTTGAAAGGCCGGAAAGCCCCTCATAGTCCAGATCCTCCGGCAGCACGAGATCCTCATCGCGCCGGAGCACGGCAATATCCGCCGCCTGCCGTTCCAGATAGACGGCATATTTCGCATCGATCTCCACCTGCCCGGCAATGGCGGCATCCACAGCGCCCAGCTCCGGCCAGAGGGCGGCGAGGCGGGCCATGTCGATATCGGGATAGGCCAGCAGATCAAAGGCACTTCGCCGCTGTCCATCCTGATTCACACTCAGCCCCGCCCGCGCCGCCTCCGTGGGCGTGATGGTGAGCGTGCGGGCCAGTGCGCGGGCCTGTTCCAGCGCCGCCTTGCGGCGGGCGAAATGAGCGGCCCGCTCCGCACCCACAAGCCCCAAAACCTCCCCGCGGCCTGTCAGGCGCTGGTCTGCATTGTCAGCCCGGAGGGTGAGGCGGTATTCGGCGCGCGAGGTGAACATGCGATAGGGCTCGCTCACCCCCCGCGTGACCAGATCATCCACCATCACACCCAGATAGGCCTCGGCGCGATCAAACACCGCCCCATCCTGCCCGGATGCCCGCCGCGCCGCATTCAGCCCGGCCAGAAGCCCCTGCGCGCCGGCCTCCTCATAACCTGTGGTGCCATTGATCTGCCCGGCAAGGAACAGCCCCTGCACACGGCGTGTCTCAAGAGTGGGGTCCAGCTCGCGCGGGTCCACATGGTCATACTCGATCGCATAGCCGGGGCGGATGATCTCCACCTTTTCCAGACCGGGAATCGAGCGCAGGAATGCGAACTGCACATCCGCCGGCAGGGAAGAGGAGACCCCGTTGGGATAGACGGTGTGATCATCCAGCCCCTCCGGTTCCAGAAAGATCTGGTGGTTGTCCCGGTCCGCAAACCGCACCACCTTGTCCTCGATGGAGGGGCAATAGCGCGGCCCGGTGCTGGCGATGCGTCCGGAATACATGGCCGAACGGCCAAGATTGGCGCGAATGATGTCGTGCGTCTGGGCGGTGGTCCGCGTCACGCCGCATTCCACCTGCGGGTTGGGCAGATGGGTGGTGAGGGCAGAGAAGGGCTCCGGATCCTCATCGCCCGGCTGCATGTCGAGGGATGCCCAGTCAATGGTGCGGCCATCCAGCCGGGCCGGCGTGCCGGTCTTCAGCCGCCCGAGAGAAAGACCCAGACGGGCAAGGGCAGGGGAGAGACCAAGGGCCGGTTTTTCATCTATGCGCCCTGCCGGCCAGCTTTCCTCCCCCAGATGGATGAGCCCATTGAGGAAGGTACCGGTGGTGAGCACCACTGCGCCACACACATATTCCCGCCCATCGGCAAGGCGCAGCCCGCTGACGCGCCTGCCCTGCATCAGCAGGTCATCTGCCTCGCCCTCCACAATGGTCAGGTTTTCCTGCCCGGCGAGAGCGAGCTGCATGGCCTTTGCATAGAGCTTGCGGTCTGCTTGCGCACGCGGCCCGCGCACCGCTGGCCCCTTGCGCCGGTTGAGCATGCGAAACTGGATGCCGCCCTGATCCGCCACCTTGCCCATCAATCCGTCGAGCGCATCAATCTCGCGCACCAGATGGCCCTTGCCGAGACCGCCAATCGCCGGATTGCAGGACATGATCCCGATGGTGGCGGCAGAGTGGGTGACGAGGGCGGTGCGCGCACCGGCGCGGGCAGAGGCGGCGGCGGCCTCACATCCGGCATGGCCGCCACCCACGACAATCACATCGAAGGCGGCAGAAGGGGCAGACTGGTTCATGAAATAAAGCGTCCCGGAAGGGCGGATCAGTTGTCTTTCTGGAAACGCCTTCTTGATGGCTGCGTCAAGGCGTTCGGACGTTTTCGATCTTCAACAGCGCAGGAGCGGATGTTTCACGTGAAACATTCCCCGGTCATTTGCCGATACAGAAGGTGGAGAAGAGGGAATCGAGAATATCCTCCACATCGACACGCCCGATGGTGCGGTCCAGAGCGCGGGCGGCAAGGCGCAGTTCCTCGGCCCGCAATTCCTCCAGACCTGCAAACTCCTGCGCGGCCCGGGCCAGATGAAAAGCCGCGGCTTCCAGCGCCAGCCGCTGCCGCTCGCGGGTCACCAGAGCCGGCTCGCCGCCGGCAAGAGTGGAGGCCCGCTTTTCGATTTCGGCCAGCACCTTTTCCAGCCCCTCACCGGTCTGCACCGAAAGCCCAAGCCAGCCGGCACCGGCCTTTACCCCGCAATCACATTTGCTGCGGATCTTCACGGCATGCTCAAAGCTGGCCGGCGGGGGCTCCTCCTCCGGCGAGAGCCAAAGCACCATATCCGCCGCTTCCGCCCGCGCCAAAGCCCGGCGCACACCTTCAGCCTCCACCACATCCGCCGTTTCACGCAGGCCCGCCGTATCCAGCAAGGTGACCGCCTGTCCGGCCAGTTCCAGATGCACTTCCAGCACATCGCGTGTTGTGCCCGGAAGGTCTGAAACGATTGCCGCCTCGCGTCCGGCAAGACGGTTCAGCAGGGTTGATTTTCCCGCATTGGGGCGCCCGGCAATGGCCACCACCAGCCCGTCACGCACCCTTTCCCCCCGCGCCGCATCAGCAAGGGCGGCCGCGATTTCCTGCTCCAGAGGGGTAATGAAGGCATTGGCCTGACGGGTCAGATCCTGCGGCACATCGCCTTCATCAGAAAAATCGATACTGGCTTCCACCAGGGCCAGAGCCGAAACCAGCGCCTCCCGCCAGCCTTCCACCCGGCGCGAAAGAGCGCCTGATGCCTGCGCCAGAGCCTGCCGCCTTTGCGCCTGCGTTTCGGCGGCAATCAGATCAGCCAGCCCCTCCACTTCGGCCAGATCCATCTTGCCATTGGCATGGGCCCGGCGGGTAAACTCCCCGGCCTCGGCCGGGCGCAGGCCGGGCAGGCGCGCCAGGGCACCCAGCACCCCCGCCACAACAGCACGCCCGCCATGGAGGTGAAGTTCCGCCACATCCTCTCCCGTCACGCTGTTGGGGCCGGAAAAGAACAGGATGAGAGTGCGATCCAGCAATTCGCCATTGTGCGGGTCCCGCACATCGCGATAGCGCGCCGCGCGCGGCGGCGGCAGGGTGCCGGCCATGGCCTCCAGCGCCTGCCCGGCCTGTGGCCCGGACAGGCGCACCACAGCGACGCCGGAGGGCAGGCGACCCGAGGAAAGGGCAAAAATGGTTTCGGCGGGCATTCTTCACCTGTCAGCGGAGGGGCGACTTGCAAGCGCCCGCATTCTTCATGACCATGGCTTATAGCAACAGAAGAATCCTTTTGCTGCGGGCCCCACAATGCCGGAGAGCATGATGACAGAGAACCGCCTTTCCGGGGAAACCAGCCCCTATCTGCTCCAGCACAGGAACAATCCGGTCCACTGGTGGCCCTGGGGGCCGGAAGCGTTTGCGAAGGCGCGCGCCAGCGGCAAGCCGGTTCTGCTCTCCATCGGCTATGCCGCCTGCCACTGGTGTCATGTCATGGCGCATGAGAGCTTCGAGAACGAAGAGATTGCCGCGCTGATGAATGCGCTGTTCATCAATATCAAGGTGGACCGGGAAGAGCGGCCGGATGTCGACCAGATCTACATGTCCGCCCTGCATCATATGGGGCAGCAGGGGGGCTGGCCGCTCACCATGTTTCTGGATGGGGAAGGCCATCCCTTCTGGGGCGGCACCTATTTCCCCCCGCATTCGCGCTATGGCCGCCCGGGCTTCACCGATGTGCTGAAGCAGATTTCAGCGGTCTATCACGAGGATCCGGCAAAGGTGCGCCAGAGCGCCGATGCCCTGCGCGCCCGGCTTGAAAAGGCCGCCCGCCCACCCGGCACCATCACCATTTCGCGCGAGGACCTTTCCTCCCTTGGCGAGCGTCTCACCGCTGTTCTGGACCCGGTGCATGGGGGACTGAAAGGCGCCCCGAAATTTCCCCAGTGCAGCCTGCTGGAATTTCTCTGGCGCAGTGGAACCCACCAGAAGAATGACGCGCTGACACAGCCCGTCATCTTTGCCATCCACCGCATGAGCGAGGGCGGCATTTATGATCATCTGGGCGGCGGCTTTGCCCGCTATGCGGTGGATGATGCCTGGCTGGTGCCGCACTTCGAGAAGATGCTTTACGATAATGCCCAGCTTCTCGAACTGCTCGCACTGGCCGGTTACGAGACGCATGACCCGCTCTATCTCACCCGCGCGCAGGAAACCGTGGAGTGGCTGGAGCGGGAGATGATGAGCCCGGAAGGGGCCTTCACCGCCAGCCTGGATGCCGACAGCGAGGGTGAGGAAGGGCGCTTCTATGTGTGGAGCGCGGAAGAGATCAGCGCGATTCTCGGCCCCGATGACGCCGCCTTTTTTGGTCGCTTTTATGATGTGACCCGTCAGGGCAACTGGGAAGGGCACACCATATTGAACCGCACCAAGGCCGGTTCTGTATCCCTGGAGGACGAAGCCCGGCTGGCCCCGCTGCGCGCGAAACTGCTCAAGGCCCGTGCCCGGCGGGTTCGCCCCGGCCGTGACGACAAGGTTCTGGCAGACTGGAATGGCCTGATGATCGGGGCCCTTGCCCGGACAGCCGTGATGCTCGGGCAGGGGGCGTGGATTGCTCTGGCCCGCCGCGCCTTTGATGCCATCTGCACCCACATGATGCGTGACGGGCGGCTGGGGCACTCCCTGTGCGGAGGCAAGCTCGTGTTTCCCGGTCTGTCCTCAGACCTTGCCGCCATGGCCCGCGCCGCTATCGCCCTGCATGAAGCAACGGGTGAAACCGCGTTTCTGGATCGTGCCCGGCAGTTTCTGGAGTTGCTGGAAGAACACCATCTGGATGCGGCCAGCGGCACATATTTCCTCACGGCTGATGATGCTGAGGCACTGATCATGCGTCCCCTCAGCAGCCATGATGAAGCCCTGCCCAATCCCAATGCGGTGGCGGCCGATGCCCTGTTGCGGCTCAGCGCCCTGCTGGATGATGAGCTGCTGCGCGCCCGGGCAGACCGGATTCTGGCCGGTCTTTCGGGGGCGGCCAACAGGAATGTGCTCGCGCATGGCGCAACACTGAATGCGCTCGATACCCGCTTCACACTGGCCCAGATCACGGTGGTGGGCACGGGAGCGCAGGCCGATGCATTGGCCCAGGCAGCACTGGCCCTGCCATTTCCCCTGCGGGTCGTGCGCCGGGTGATGGACATGGGCAAGGTTGCGCCAGACAGCATCACCGCCGCGCGCATCGCATCCGCCCCGGCAGAAGGCGCGGCCTTCATCTGTGTGGGAGAAAACTGCACCTTGCCGGTGACAGATCCGGAAAAGCTGAAAAGTGCGATCCTGAATATGCAGGCTTGAGGAGCAAGACCCGTCAAAAATGGTGACTGCCTCTAAAATCGCCTGAGAAGGTCACTGGCGGGAATTTTCACCTTCATGACCGAAGGATCAAAAGTGATGTCAAATTCCCGCCAGAACGCCTTATATTCGATCAGTTTTCCAGATCGGTTCATGCATATTTGATAGAAAAAATTTATCAGACACTCTTCCCGGCATCATCCGCATATTTCAGCCAGAGTGCCTTCTCGCCCATGCCGGCGATGAAGGCTGCATGAGCGGCCTCCTCCTCGGGCGTGAGACGCGAGGGCACGGGGGCGGGACGCTGGCGGGCCTGACTGTGCGAGACACTGACATTCACGGTTTCGGCCGTTTGCGTTCGCGTGTCCTCTTCCACAAAACCCATCAGGCTGATCTGCCGACCACCCAGAAGTTCGACATAGACATCCGCCAGCAATTCGGAATCGAGCAAGGCGCCATGCTTCACGCGGCGTGAACCATCGATGCCGTAGCGGCTCATCAGCTGGTCGAGCGTATTGCCATTATTGCCATGCTTGCGGCGGGCCAGATCCAGCGTATCGACCACACGGTCATAAGAAATGAGTGGCTTGGAAACCCGCTCCAGTTCCGCATTCAGGAAGCCGATATCGAACTTGGCATTATGGATGACGAGAGTATCATCCTTGATGAAATCCAGAAACTCATCGGCAATGTCTTCAAAAAGCGGCTTGTCGGAGAGAAACTCCTCCGAAAGGCCGTGCACATTGAAGGCCTCGATCGGCATGTCCCGCTCGGGATTGATATAGACATGATAGACATTGCCGGTGAGCACGCGGTTCACCATTTCCACGCAGCCGATTTCCACCAGCCGGTCACCGGCATTGGCTTTCAGGCCCGTGGTTTCGGTATCGAGCACGATTTCACGCATTTTCTTCTCCTGCCCAATGCCTTCAGCGACGGCCCGGCCCCGCAAGAGAGCGGATGATGCCGGCCACCTGATGCTGCGCGGAGCCAAAGCCCCGGCTGGTATCAATGATGAAATGGGCCCGCTGGCGCTTCAGCGCATCCGGCATCTGGCGG
The DNA here is from genome assembly GCF_052491725.1 of Haloleucobacter ellipsoideus. NCBI lineage: Bacteria > Pseudomonadati > Pseudomonadota > Alphaproteobacteria > Hyphomicrobiales > Xanthobacteraceae > Haloleucobacter > Haloleucobacter ellipsoideus. The sequence goes on along the minus strand of NZ_JBQWAR010000014.1, from coordinate 61,765 downwards.
GCCTTGATGGCTTCAAACCGCTCCTGCGTCATGCCCTCACGGCTCATCACCCTTTCAAGCTGCACGGCGTGCGGGGCGGTAACCACGATCACCGCATCCACACGTTCATGTCCACCAGCCTCAAACAGCAGGGGAATGTCGAGAACCACACAGCGTGCCCCGCAAGAGCGCGCCCGCGCCAGAAAGTCCTTTTCCTCCGCTGCAACAAGAGGATGGACAATCTGTTCCAGCCGTTTCATGGCCCCGGCATCATTCAGCACGCGGGCGGAAAGGGTAGGGCGGTCAATCTCGCCATTCCGGCTCACACCGGGAAAAGCGGCCTCGACCGGCGCCACCGCCTTGCCCCGATAGAGCGCATGCACGGCTGCATCCGCATCATGAACCGGCACACCCAGGCTGCGAAACATGCTGGCGGTTGCCGATTTTCCCATGCCGATAGAGCCGGTGAGACCGAGGATCCACATCGGGTTCAGTCCTTCAAATCCGCTGGGCTGCCTGTTTCACGTGAAACAGTGGTTCAGCCTTTATCGGTGCCCATGATGTCGGCCACGAGTGTGGCGCGCAACTCATCCGTCACCTGTGGACGCACGCCGAACCAGCGTTCAAAACCGGGAACGCCCTGATGCAGCAGCATGCCCAGACCATCCACGATCCGCAATCCGCGGGCCTGCGCCCTTTCCAGCAGCGGGGTCAGCAGCGGCACATAGACAATGTCCGTCACCACCGCATGTTCAGGCAGGGCAGACAGGTCAAGATCCAGCGGTTCCGAGCCCTTCATGCCCAGGGAGGTGCAATTCACCAGCACGTCCGCTTCCTGGAGCAAGGCCGGCACATCGGCAAAATCACGCGGCTGGACAATGGCCGGATAGGGTCTGGCCACGGCTTCCGCCCGCGACAAGGTGCGGTTGGCAAGATAGATCCGCCCGAAACCACGGCTCACCAGTGCATGGATGATCGCCCGTGAAGCACCGCCCGCACCCAGAACCAGTACCGTGCCACGCGACTTGTCCCAGTCTTGTGCACATTCATCCAGATTGGCGAGAAACCCATAGCCATCCGTATTGCTGCCATGGAGTTTTCCACCCTCTATCCACAGGGTGTTGGCGGCTCCGAGCGCGGCGGCTGTCTCATCGGCTTCATCAAGGGCTGAAAATGCGATTTCCTTGTTCGGAATGGTGACATTGCAGCCCACATATCCATGCTCCGCGAGATTGCGATAAAATCCCGCGGCCTGTTCAGGAGGAACATCCTCCCGAACATAAACACCTGAAAGACCGATTGTTTTCAGCCAGTAGCCATGCAGCAGCGGAGAGCGCGAATGGGCAACCGGATGTCCGGTGACACAGGCCCGGCGGATCATGGCAGAAAACCCCTTTCCCGGAAGAAGGGCAGGATCTGGAGCAGGGGCAACCCGAGAATGGTGAAATGATCCCCCTGCACACGGGTGAACAGATGCAGCCCCACCGCCTCGAGCTGATAGCCGCCAACGGAATCCATCACCCTGTTTCCGGCTGCCGTCAGATAGGTGTCGAGCATGTCATCCGAAAGATCGCGCATGGTGAGATAGGCGCTGGAAACCGTCTCGAACACCACTTCACCATCTATCACCACCGCCGCGGCGGAATGCAGGGCATGGGTGGCGCCGGAGAGGATCTGCAACTGCTTGCGGGCCAGTTCCATGCTCAGCGGCTTGTGGAACATCTGGCTGCCCAGCGCCAGGGTCTGGTCCGCACCCAGCACGATGCGTCCGCGTGAGGTCTCGGAACCGGCAATCGCCTTTGCGCGCGCGAGTGTGAGGGCGATCTGGTCGGGCTCCAGCTTGCCTTCCACCTCGGCCTGAAGGGCGCGCTCGTCCACATTCAGGGACACGGTTTCCACCGGCACCCCGGCATGCACCAGCAAGGAGAGGCGGGTGGTGCTCTTGGAGGCCAGAACCAGCGGCTGTTCATGACGCCAGAGGATTTTGTTTTCCATGTCAGGCCTCGGATTGGACGCGGCGACGCCGCTCATGCAGCAAAGCCATGATATTGGCAGCGGTTTCCTCGATAGACCGGCGGGTCACATCGATAACAGGCCATCCATTACGGGAACACAGCCGCCGGGCAAAGGTGATTTCCTCCCGCACGGCATCACGATCCGTATATGAACCGGCGGAATCCACCGCGTTCAGCCCCAGAAGGCGGTTCTGGCGGATTTCGACAATCCGCTCGGGACTGGCCACAAGCCCGACGATCAGCGGTTTTTTCAGCATCTCGACATTTGGCGGCACCGGCACTTGCGGCACCAGCGGGATATTCGCGGTCTTGATGCCACGGTTGGCCAGATAGATGGAGGTCGGCGTCTTGGAGGTGCGCGAGACACCAAGCAGCACCACATCCGCCTCTTCAAGATCATCCACAAGCTGCCCGTCATCATGCATGACAGTGTAGTTCAGGGCATCGATACGCTTGAAATAGTCCGTATCCAGCGCATGCTGGCCCCCCACCCGCGGGGTCGGCTCCCCGCCCAGATAGGACTGGAACATCCGCACCACCGGGGCGAGAACGGACAGCACCGGCACCCCCAGTTCGGCGCAGCGCTCCTTCAGGCAGCTGCGCAGCTCCATATCCACGAGCGTATAAAGCACGATGCCGGGATTGCTCTCGATCTCGCTCAGCACCCGTTCAAGCTGCTTCATCGAGCGGATGAGCGGATAGACATGCTCGATGGGACGCACATTGGCATATTGGGCACAGGCGGCCCGGCCCACATTGATGAGGGTTTCTCCCGTGGCGTCTGAAACCAGGTGGAGATGGAAATAGCTTTCCTTGCGCGGTTGTTCAGTGCTCACGATATCCACCGCCCCTGTGGAAGAGTGTTGATGAAGCCATGCCTCCACGGGAGTGGCAGGCGCAGGCTGTTGAAAGGACTCATAACTTTCCACAATTCAACTTGCATGGACTGAATCCGGACCCCTCCTGTGTGTGAATGTGAATATCAGCTTTGCCACAATCGTTAATCCTTTATTAACGCGCCCTTGCGGCCCCTCCAGCCTGCGACAAATGCAGCCGGCAAATGGTGATGACATGTGGAGCGGTTGTCGACAGTCCTGTAAATGGTTAATCAACCGTAAAGACTCTAAAGACTCTCATTTAAAAATATATTCCTTGATTGAAGGCTGGCGATGAATGGCTCTGTGGCGACAAGGTCGCCTTTCCTGCAGGTACTCGATGGAACCCCTCTCAATCCGCCTCCGCTCTGGATGATGCGGCAAGCCGGACGCTATCTGCCGGAATACCGGGAGGTGAGGGCTCAGGCGGGTGACTTCCTCTCGCTGTGCTACAATCCCGAACTTGCATCCGAGGTAACCCTTCAGCCCATCCGCCGGTTTGGGTTTGATGCGGCCATCATTTTCTCGGACATTCTGGTCGTGCCCCATGCGCTGGGCGTTGGCCTGCGGTTCGAGACGGGTGAAGGCCCCCGCCTTGAGGAAGTGAACCAGGCCGAGCGCATCGCCGCTCTTCCCGATACGCTCGATCCGGCGAAGGTACAGCCGGTCTATGAGGCGCTTGCCAGAACCCGTGCGGCCCTGGCCCCGGAAACGGCGCTGATCGGCTTCTGTGGCGCGCCCTGGACCGTGGCGACCTACATGGTGGCTGGCCGGGGCACCCCGGATCAGGCCCCCGCACGCCTTCTGGCCCTGCGGGAACCGGCCCTGTTCCAGCGGCTGATCGATCATCTGACCGATGTTTCCGTCGCGCATCTTTCGGCGCAGATCCGGGCAGGTGCACAGGCGGTGCAGATTTTTGACAGCTGGTCCGGCGTGCTCGACCCGCTTTCCTTCGACCGCTGGTGCGTGGAGCCGGTGCGGCGCATGGTGGAACAGCTGCGGGCCGAGCATCCCGGCGCGCGCATCATCGCCTTCCCCAAGGGCGCCAGCATCGAGGCAATGGAGAAGCTTCAGGCGGTAGGCGTCACCGCGCTGGGGCTGGACTGGACGGCGGACCGCGCCTCTGTCTGCGCCCGGCTGGGCGACAAGGTGGCCCTTCAGGGCAATCTCGATCCGCTGCGGCTGATTGCCGGCGGTGGTGCGCTGGAAGAGGAAATTGCCGGCATCCGGCAGGATTTCGCCGGCTGCCGCCACATTTTCAATCTTGGCCACGGCATCCGCCCCGAAACGCCGATCGCCCATGTGGAAGCACTGGTCGCCGGCGTGCGCCGCGCGCTCTGAGGCGGGAACGAGCTGATGTTGTATTTGTGGATCAAGGCGCTGCACATCATCGCTGTCATTGCATGGATGGCGGGGATGCTCTATCTGCCGCGCCTCATGGTGTACCACACCATGGCGCAGGTGGGTTCGGACAAGTCCGAAACCTTCAAGGTGATGGAACGGCGTCTGCTGAAAGCCATCATCAATCCGGCGATGATCGTGGCCTGGCTGGCGGGGCTGTATCTGGCCTGGGAAGGGGGCTGGTATGCCGAGCCCTGGTTCCATGCCAAGCTCACGCTGGTGATCATCCTTTCCGGCGTGCACGGCATGATGAGCCGCTGGGTGAAGGACTTTGCGGCTGACAGGAACACCCGTTCCACACGATATTACCGTATTGCCAATGAAGTCCCGACAGTTCTGATGATCGGCATCGTGCTGCTGGTGGTGCTGAAGCCATTTTGATTGGGATGAACGCAGATAGGGTCTTGCGCATGCCTGCGTGCCTGCTATCCTGAGCAGGCTTTCCTCAACGCAGGCATTGCGCGTCCTGATGTCCGGCCATCCAACGGGTCGACCGACGCGCCAGCTGGAAGTTCCTTACCCGGCTCTCATCTGTAGATCTGCGATTTCCACCCTTTCCAATGGCCAGCGTGAGTTCTCTCCGCTGGCTCTCTCCTGAGATTCAATCGAGGCTTTCCCATATGCGGGAAGTGAAACTTCAAGACCTTAAAACCAAAACCCCTGTCGAACTCCTCACCTTCGCTGAAGAAAACGAGGTGGAGAACGCCAGCACACTGCGCAAGCAGGAACTGATGTTCGCCATTCTCAAGCAGCTGGCGCTGCGCGATACGGAGATCATCGGCGAAGGGGTCGTGGAAGTGCTGCAGGATGGCTTCGGCTTTCTGCGCTCTCCCGAATCCAATTATCTGCCCGGGCCGGATGATATCTATGTCTCCCCCTCGCAGATCCGCCGCTTTGGCCTGCGTACCGGCGATACGGTGGAAGGCCAGATCCGCTCCCCCAAGGAAGGGGAACGCTATTTCGCCCTTCTCAAGGTCAACACGATCAATTTCGAAGACCCTGAGAAAATCCGCCACAAGATCAATTTCGACAATCTCACCCCGCTTTATCCGGACGAGCGCCTGAAGCTCGAAAATGAGGAAAATGCGGGCAAGAAAGATTTCTCGGCGCGGGTGATCGACATTGTCGCGCCCATCGGCAAGGGCCAGCGCTCCCTGATCGTGGCGCCGCCCCGCACCGGCAAGACGGTGCTGCTGCAGAACATCGCCAAGTCCATCACCGCCAATCATCCCGAGTGCTATCTCATCGTGCTGCTCATCGACGAGCGGCCCGAGGAAGTGACGGATATGCAGCGTTCGGTGAAGGGTGAGGTCATTTCCTCCACCTTCGATGAACCGGCAGCCCGCCACGTGCAGGTGGCCGAGATGGTGATCGAAAAGGCCAAGCGTCTGGTCGAGCATGGCCGTGATGTGGTGATCCTGCTGGATTCCATCACCCGCCTTGGCCGCGCCTACAACACCGTCGTGCCGTCCTCCGGCAAGGTGCTGACCGGTGGTGTGGACGCCAATGCCCTCCAGCGGCCCAAGCGCTTCTTCGGCGCGGCCCGCAATATCGAGGAAGGCGGCTCGCTCACCATCATCGCCACGGCGCTGATCGAGACCGGTTCGCGCATGGATGAGGTCATCTTCGAGGAATTCAAGGGCACCGGTAACTCGGAAGTCATCCTCGACCGCAAGGTGGCGGACAAGCGCGTCTTCCCGGCCATCGACATCACCCGTTCCGGCACCCGCAAGGAAGAGCTGCTGGTTCCGGCCGATACGCTCAAGAAGATGTATGTGCTGCGCCGTATCCTCAACCCGATGGGCACTGTCGATGCCATCGAGTTCCTGCAGGACAAGCTGCGCCAGACCAAGACCAATCAGGACTTCTTCGATTCGATGAACACCTGATTTCGTCTGTCTACATGTATACAGGCATGAAGGCCGGTCCATATGGGCCGGCCTTTTTCATTGCGGGGGCTCTGCGGCCTGTGGCGGCGCGTCGCATCTGCTGTCAATTCCGTAAGAACCACATATGCGCTCTTCCGGTTTGGGTCGCGAGCACCTATCTTTGAACAGACACAAGGTGGATGCACGCTGAGCACAGATCAGGGCATCCGGCCAGGACCGCTCCCCGGAACGGTCTGTTTTCGAGGATTGCCCCCATGTTCATTCAGACCGAAACCACTCCGAACCCGGCGACCCTGAAGTTCCTGCCCGGTCGCACCGTGCTGGCCGAAGGCGTGCTGGACATGCCCGATGCCGATGCCGCGCTGGTTTCCCCGCTGGCGCAACGCCTGTTCGATGTGAAGGGCGTGGAGGGTGTGTTTCTGGGTGATGATTTCATCACCGTCACCAAGGGTGCCGGTGAATGGGCGCAGCTGAAGCCGGCCATTCTGGGCGCCATCATGGAACATTTCATGTCCGGTGCACCGGTGGTGAGCGAGAATGCGGTTCTCGACAGCACGGACGGTGATGAATTCTTCGATCCGAAGGATGCCAGCATCGTTGATACCATCAAGGATCTGCTCGACACGCGCGTGCGCCCGGCGGTGGCCGGTGATGGCGGTGACATCACCTTCCGCGGGTTCAGGAACGGTGTGGTTTATCTCAACATGAAGGGGGCCTGCTCCGGCTGCCCGTCCTCCACCGCCACGCTCAAGCACGGGGTGGAAAACCTGCTGAAGCATTTCGTGCCGGAAGTGCTGGAAGTACAGGCGGCCTGAGACCACAGCCCCGCAGACATGAAAAAGGCTCTGGCCGCATGGGGCCAGAGCCTTGTCTTTTGGAACAGCGGATTGTCAGCTTTGCTCGTGCCGTGGCTTTTCCGCGGCAAGACGGCCGAAGTCCGGCGCATCCGTTTCCTGCCCCATCTCGATGATGGAGCGGCGGATGGCGCGGGTGCGGGTGAAATGATCGAACAGCTTTTCCCCATCGCCATAGCGGATGGCGCGCTGAAGAGCCGTGAGATCTTCCGTGAAGCGGCCCAGCATCTCCAGAACCGCCTCACGGTTATAGAGGAAGATGTCCCGCCACATTGTGGGGTCTGATGCCGCGATACGGGTGAAGTCACGAAAACCGCCGGCCGAGTATTTGATCACCTCGGAGGCCATGTCCTCTTCCAGATCGGCGGCCGTACCCACGATATTGTAGGCGATGAGATGCGGCAGATGGCTGGTGATGGCGAGCACCAGATCATGCCGGCGCAGATCCATCACTTCCACATCCGCACCCATGGCCCGCCACAGGCTGGAGAGACGCTCCACCGCCGTCTCATCGGCCCCCTCGGGCGGGGTGATGATGCACCAGCGGTTCTCGAACAGGGTGGCGAAACCGGCATCCGGCCCCGAACATTCCGTGCCCGCCACAGGATGGGCCGGGATGAGATGGGCATGGGCCGGCACATGGGGCGCCATCACGCTCATGACGGCACCCTTGACGGAGCCCACATCAGACAGGATGGCCCCTGGCTTGAGCTGGGGACCGATCTGGGCGGCAACAGCACCCATCGCACCCACCGGCACACACACGATGATGAGATCGGCCTCACGCGCCGCCTCAGCCGCATTCCCGGTCACCTCATCGGCAAAACCCAGCTCGCGCACGCGGGCGCACACGGCAGGGTCCTGGTCCGCCACCACAAGGGTGCGGACCAGCCTGCGCTCCCGCACCGCGCGGGCAATGGATGAGCCGATGAGACCCGCGCCGATGATGAGCAGCCGTTCAAACAGGACCGGTGTCACGCGCCTTGTCCTTCATTTGCCTTGCCCGCCATGAAATCGGCCAGGGCCGCCACGGCAAGGCGGTTGGCCTCCTCGGAACCCACGGTCATGCGCAGGGCATTGGGCAGGCCATAGGAGGCCACCACCCGCAGGATGAGACCACGGCGGATGAGGAAGGCATCTGCCTCGCGCGCCGTAAGCCCGGGCGTTTCGGGGAAATGGATGAGCAGGAAATTGGCGACCGAGGGGGTCACCTTCAGGCCGATCTTCTCCAGTTCCGCGGTCAGCCAGGAGAGCCAGCGGGCATTGTGGTCCGCCGCCTTCTCCACATGGGCCTGATCGGCAATGGCCGCCGCGCCCGCAGCAATGGCCGGCGTGTTCATGTTGAACGGCCCGCGCACGCGGTTCATGGCATCGATCACATGGTCCGGGCCCACCGCCCAGCCAATGCGCAGGCCGGCAAGGCCGTGGATCTTGGAGAAGGTGCGGGTCATCAGCACATTCGGGGCGGAAAGCGCCAGTTCGAGGCCCACCTCATAATCATTGCGCCGCACATATTCGGCATAGGCGGCATCGAGAACCAGAAGGACATGGGCCGGCAGGCCGGCCTGAAGGCGGCGCACCTCGGCAATCGGCAGATAGGTGCCGGTGGGGTTGTTCGGATTGGCGAGGAAAACCAGCTTCGTGCGTGCGGTCACACGGGCGAGAATGGCGTCCACATCAGCGGTCAGGTCCTTCTCCGGGGCAACCACCGGCGTACCGCCAGCCGAAAGCGTGGCGATGCGGTAGACAAGAAAACCGTGCTCGCAATAGATCGCCTCGTCACCGGGGCCGAGATAGACATGGGCCACCAGATTCAGCAGCTCGTCTGAACCCGCGCCGCAGATGATGCGCGCCGGGTCCAGCCCATAGGCATGGGCAATGGCCTTGCGCAGCACGGAAGCCGTGCCGTCAGGATAATCCTCCAGCCGCGCTCCGGCGCCGGCATAGGCTTCCAGGGCCTTCGGGCTCGGTCCGATCGGTGTTTCATTGGAGGAGAGCTTGTAGACCTTCTCCACTCCCGGCGCATGGCTCTTGCCCGGCACATAGGCACTGATGGCCAGAACGCCGGGGCGCGGCTCGGGCCGCGAGGAGGTGGAAGAGACTGCGGACATTGAAAAACTCCGGAACGACGACAGACCCCGGCTTCAGACATGCGGGGGCCTCACCTGTGGCGACATACACCCGCAAGAGCGCATATTCACCTATATTTACGTGCGTCACGGCATTTACATGATCCATGCTGCAAGCGCCCTTGCGGTTCATCCGCGCAGCCTGCCATCAGGCCTTGCCTGCGCATGGCGCCAGAGGGAGGCGCCGGCAATGGAGCGCTGGAAAAACGCCGGCATCGCAGGGTGATATATCATCTGTTCGATGATACCGGCCATAATATCACTGATGTAGCGATGAAGGAGATTTGCCGTTATATCCAGTTCTGCAATTGTGCGGCGGCTCCCGCGGATGCTGAAACTGTGCGCCTGTTCAAGGACAGGGAGCATATCAACCATATTATCCTGTTGAATCCTGCCGGTCTCATGTTTCCGTGCAGGAAAGTTCAGTACCTGATTACAGGCACAAGCACCATGAGCACACCCGGCAACTGAATCTCAATTGCTTCTCAGGGCAAGGGCTGTCTCCAGCCATGCCGATGAGGACGGATCGACAAACAGGAGAAACAGGATGAAGGTCTTGTCTGAAATTGCCCGCCATCTCTTGCTTCCGACGGCCATGGCCCTTGCCCTTGTCTTCCCCGCCATGGCGCAGGAAGATCCGCTGCCCTCATGGAACGAGGGCCCGCGCAAGGCCGCCATCATCGATTTCGTCAAGGCGGTCACGGACAAGGATGGCGGGGAATATGTGCCGCCATCCGCACGCATCGCGACCTTCGACAATGATGGCACGCTCTGGGTTGAGCATCCCGTCTATACCGAGATCGTCTTCGCTCTCGACCGGGTGAGGGCCCTTGCCCCCCAACATCCTGAATGGAAGACGACCGAGCCGTTCAAGTCCATTCTGGAAGGCAATATGGAGGGCATCAGAAATATCGGGATGGACGGGATCAAGGAGATCATCGCCGTCACCCATGCCGGCATGAGCACCGCGGAATTCGAGAAGATCGTGACGGCATGGATCGCCGAGGCAAGGCATCCGCGCTTCAAGCGGCCCTATACCGAGCTGGTCTATCAGCCGATGCTGGAAGTCATCCGCTATCTGCAGGACAATGACTTCAAGACCTATATCGTTTCCGGCGGCACTGTCGAGTTCATGCGCCCCTGGACCGGGAAGGTCTATAATATTCCCCCGGAGCAGGTGGTGGGCACCGCCATCAAGACCGAGTTCAGGCTCGTGGATGGCAAGCCGGAACTGCTGCGGCTTGCCGATCTGGAGTTCCTGAACGATTTCGGCGGCAAGCCGGTGGGCATCAATTCCCATATCGGCCTGCGTCCCATCGCATCCTTCGGCAATTCAACCGGAGACCAGCAGATGCTGGAATGGACCGCCGCCGGGGATGACCGCCGCCTCATGATGCTGGTGCTTCATGATGATCCGGTGCGCGAATATGCCTATGGCCCGGCCGATGGGCTGCCGGATACCCGGGTTGGCACCTTCACCCAGGCGCTGCTGGATCAGGCCAATAACAGCGGCTGGAATGTCATTCACATGAAGGATGACTGGAAGACCATCTTCCCGAAGGAATGAATGGTCCGGGCCAAGACCCGGTCCTGCTTATGCCGTGCCGCCATTCTCCACCCGGTGGATGGCGGCATGGCTGCCCACATGTTCCAGGCTGCGCAGGCCGGCACCGGCCGCCTTCAGGGCAGCTTCCGCCTCCTGCACCTGACGACCGGGCGGAACGGAGAGCAGAAGAGCTGCCCCATCCAGCGCCACATCGGGGGCCACCAGCACATCCATGCTGGCGGGCAAAGCGTGGGAGACAGCGGCGTTCCAGCCGGAAACCCGCAGGGAGAACAGCTCCACCTCGCGCACGGCCGCATCCCGAATGGGGTGTGAAACCACGAACACCGGCAAGCCGGCGGGGTGGTCCGCCCGTTCCACAAAAGGCAGGCGGGCGATGATCTTGGGCGCGCCTTCCCCTTCCAGCGCGCTCCACCATGGGGCGCCCGTGCCGGCCGTGGCGGGCAGCAGACCCAGATCTCCGGTGGAAGCGGCCACGGCGGCAATCACCGCACCGGCGCTCATATGCGGCACGAAGGGTACGGTGAAGCCGAAATGGAAGCGGGCGCTGTCCCGCATTGCCGGCTCGCCGACCTCAAGGTCCGCATGCACGCTGTAGGGCGCCTGCACATAGGTGAAGGTGGCGATGATGACCCGCCAGATGCTTTCCACCGTATCCAGCGGCAACAGGCCGTGATGGCGCTCCACCAGACGGCGCATCATGTCCGCCTCGCGGGCGGGGCGAAAGGCCGAGCCTTCCGATGCGCCGCGCTTCACCGCAACCAGCCGGTCGATGATCTCGCTGCGCTCCATCAGGAGATGGTGCATGGTCTCGTCGATGCGATCGATCTCGGCGCGAAGATCGGCGAGGGAGATGGAAGTTGTATCTTTGGTCATGGCCGTTCACCGGGTGAAGCGCGAGGCTTAACGGGAATGGGCGCGAAGATCAAAGAGAAGATCAGGGAAATGTCGCGGGATCACCCGTCATGGGTGCATCACGGGGCGGTCTCCGCCTGTTCCCGCAGTGTGCCGGAATGGGACCAAAGATCCGGCTTGGCGTACCGGATGCATGTGCGATGACATCACTGTGCCGGCAAAATACAATAGTTAGCCAGCTATTATTTCCTCGGAATGCTTATCCCTCCGGGCGGTCTTCCTTACGCGGGGACTGTTCCTGCGGTGGGGCAGGGGGGTGAGATGGAGTGCGGCGGGCTTCGGCCGCCATGCGTGCAGAACGCAGGACAGGCTTGTAAAAGCCGGCGCTTGAACCGGCAACCAGCCAGTAGACCAGCCCGCCCGCCAATCCCGCGGCAATCACATAAAGCGGATTGCCAACCACGGCGGCCGGATCAACCTGCCCGTTCACCAACACCTCACCGGGAAGCTGTGCGCCGATCCATGCCGAAACCACACCATTGGCGGCATGGAAAATCCACGAGCGCACAGCGAACAGTTCCGCAAACAGAATGCCCACCGCCGCCACCAGCCACATGGAGGACAGCAGAACCACCAGCAGGCCAACCGAGGTGACGGTGGCCAGCATGATGCCCATCATCAGCTCATCGGGCATCTGGGTCTGGAAGAGGCTGCCCACCTGCCATTCACCGATGACGATGACAGCCGCACCCGCCAGCACCGCCAGAAAATAGCCGACCGGCACCAGAAAGAAGCGCAGCAGCAGTCGCAGCAGCGAGTCTATGGGGTCGGGGCCTGTGCGCTGTCTCACACCCTTATCCTTCGGGAGGGGCGCAAGCCCGCTCTCATTCACCCGCGGCAGCCATGGCGCGAAAGGCGAGGCGCTCACGGGCGGAAAGCTTCTCGCTCTCGCTCTTGAGCTGCCCGCAGGCGGCCAGAATATCGCGCCCGCGCGGGGTGCGCACGGGGCTGGCATAGCCGGCACGGAACACGATGTCCGAGAAGCGCTCGATGGTGTCCCAGTCCGAGCATTCATACTGCGTGCCGGGCCAGGGGTTGAAGGGGATGAGGTTGATCTTCGCCGGCACCCCTTCCAGCAGCTTCACCAGCGCGCGGGCATCGGCGGGGGAATCGTTCACCCCCTTCAGCATCACATACTCAAAGGTGATGCGCTTGGCGTTGGAGGCCGCCGGATAGGTGCGGCAGGCATCCATGAGCGCCTTGATGGGATACTTCTTGTTGATCGGCACCAGCACATCGCGCAGGTCATCGCGCACCGCATGCAGCGAGATGGCGAGCATGGGCCCGACCTCGCGGCCAAGCTGCTCGATCTGCGGCACCACGCCGGAGGTGGAAACGGTGATGCGGCGCTTGCCGAGACCCAGCCCGTCGCCGTCGGAAAGGATCTCGATAGCCTCGGCCACGCTGTCATAGGCATAGAGCGGCTCGCCCATGCCCATGAACACGATGTTCGTCACCAGCCGGTCACCCTCGGTGGGCAGGCCGGGGCCGACGGCGCGCTGCTGGCCGGGATAATCGCCCAGCCTGTCCCGCGCCACCATCACCTGCGCCACGATCTCGGCGGCGGTGAGGTTGCGCACAAGGCGCTGGGTGCCGGTGTGGCAGAAGGAGCAGTTGAGCGTGCAGCCCACCTGGCTGGAGACGCACAGCGTGCCGCGATCGCTCTCGGGGATATAGACCGCCTCGATATCGTGCGGCCGCTCGCCGGGATGGTCGGCCGGGAAGCGCAGCAGCCATTTGCGGGTGCCATCCTGCGAGACCTGCTCCATCACGATCTGCGGCCGCGCCAGTGTGTAATGCTCGGCCAGCTTCGCGCGCAGATGCTTGGAGACGTTGGTCATCTCCGCAAAATCGGTGGCCCCGCGCAGATAGATCCAGTGCCAGAGCTGGTTCACGCGCATGCGCGTTTCACGCTCGCTCACGCCAATGGCGGCCATCGCCTCGGCAAGCCGCGCGCGGCTGAGGCCAGCCAGGGAAGGCAGTTCAGCCTGCGGGGCGGGCTGGGGAACGGTTTCAGTCATGGCAAGGCCAGCGGTGGCAAGGTCAGGGGCAGCGCTCATGGCTGCATACATACTGCCGATTGCGGCATCTTTCCATGCCAAGCATGCACAAGGGTGCAGATTGGCGCGCAGATGCCTGATCCAGCCTCTGCGCCATGGTTTCGCGGCGGCATGAGGCAAAGGCCGGCCCCGCAAAAGGCTGGAGCGTTTCGCTGCCCCGTTGAGACGGCGAAACGCTCCGGATGCCTTGTCTTGCCGTCAGGCCGGGCTCCGACAGCCAGGCCTGCAAGCGGGTTTCAGCCGGTCAGCGGCACTCACGCGTTGCCCGGTCCAGAGCGGCGGAGACGCCGTTCAGGGAGTAGGTATCGGTGGTGACATTGCCACGGCCGGATGTGCCGCTGAAGACCAGATCCCTGCCACCACGCATGGCCGCCACCAGCCGCCCTTCGTCAGACACATTGCGCACCCACGCGCCACGGTCCTTCGTATAGAGCTGAAGGCTGAAGGAGCCGACCTTCACGGTCGCCTCGCTATTGGCCCGCATCGGATAGCCGACCGTGAAGCTGACCTCATCCTTCACCTTCTCACCCGGGCGGGTGGAAACGAAGAGATAGGCCGGGTCCCGGTTGAGGCCGGCAGGTGCGCGCGTCTTGGGCTGCGTGATGGCGTAGCAAACCTTCGGGCTGCCGGTGGAAACATACACGCTCCAGTCACCAAACTGGGCGACGGGCTTGGATTGCCCCTGGGCCATGGCGGGAGCCGCAGCAAGGAAAGCAAGACAAATACCCAGGAGCGTCGGACGGACATGACGAGGTGCCATGGCTTCTCCTTTTCGCCGGACCCGCATGGACGGGTGACCGGAATTGAGGTTCAGAGCCTGTGCGCCGCGTTTTAGCGATCGAGGCGGACGAAAATTAAGGGCGGGCGCGCCTTGGGCTTTTCTTAGACCAAGGCTTCCGTCCACCTCAATCCGTGAACCACTGCGAAATAAGCGATTCTCGGAGTGAAGACCCCTTCGACCATCATCGCCCGCAACAGCGCGAGTGAGCACTCGCAAGACTTTGCGGCGAAATTGGACAAGAGGCTGGACGACCTTCCCGGGACTGCACAATCTACCCGTTGGGTTAACCATTGGTCACCAGACGGAGGGGTCTGGGCAGGGGGAGGAACAGGCGTATGAAAGCAGTGATGTGTGAGCAGCATGGCCCGGCCGAACAGTTGCGGATCGTGGAGCTGCCCGATCCCCGGCCGGGGGCGGGAGAGGTGCGCGTGAAGGTGCGCGCCGTGGGCCTCAACTTCTTCGATACGCTCATCATTCGCGACAAGTATCAGGTGAAGCCGGAGCTGCCCTTTTCCCCCGGCGCGGAGTTTTCCGGCGAGGTGGAGGAGCTGGGGCCGGGGGTCAGCGATTTCGCGCTTGGGGACCGGGTCTGCGGCTATGTGACCTATGGGGCCGCCCGGGAAAAGATCATCGCCGCCACCAGCCTGCTGGCCCGCATGCCGGATGATCTGGATTTCGTGACCGCCGCCGGATTGACCGTGACCTATGGCACCTCCCTTTATGCGCTGCGTGAAAGGGGGGAGCTGAAGGCGGGGGAGACGCTGGCGGTGCTGGGGGCATCGGGCGGTGTGGGGCTGGCCGCGGTGGAGCTGGGCAAGGCGATGGGCGCGCGGGTCATCGCCTGCGCCTCCTCGCAGGAGAAGCTGGACTTTGCCCGTGCCCACGGGGCTGATGAGGGCCTCAATTACAGCACGCAGGACCTGAAGGCCGGCCTGAAGGCATTTGGCGGCGGCAAGGGGCTGGACATGGTGTTCGATCCGGTGGGCGGCCCCTATGCCGAGCCGGCCTTGCGGGCGCTTGGCTCGCTCGGGCGCTATCTGGTGGTGGGTTTCGCCGCCGGGGAGATTCCCCGCATTCCGCTCAATCTGCTGCTGCTGAAGAACTGCGATGCACGCGGTGTCGTCTTTGGCCCGCAGGCCCGCAACAATCCGCTCTGGCTGAAGGAGACCGCGGAGCTGCTCATGGCCTATGCGCGGGAGAAGAAGATTTCCGCCCATGTGGATTCCACCTTCCCGCTGGAAGAGTGTGCCGCCGCATTGGGCGAGATCGCCGGCCGCCGGGTGAAGGGCAAGGTGGTGCTCACCGTGTGAGCTTTCCGGGCCGCGATGAAACATGAAAAAAGCCGGCGCGTGAGGCGTGCCGGCTTTCGAATTCCTGAACGGGTCATCAGGCCGGAAGGCCCGGACCTGCATGCCCTGTGCGGGTGCGGATCACAGATCGGCCCGGCGCAGTCCCTCCAGCGCATCCTGCGCGGCGGAATGGTGGAGCGGGTTGATATGATCGGTCAGCATGCGCAGCGTGCCCAGCAGCAGGGCCGCGTCATCGCTGTAGCCGACGATCGGCAGAACGTCGGGAATGGCGTCCACCGGCATGATGAAATAGGCCAGCGTGCCGAGCAGGGCCGCGCGCACCTTCAGGGGTGTGCTCTTGTCGAAGGCGGCGTAATAGGCGGCAATGGCATCCTGCGCGAACGGCACATGGGTGGCGGAGCGCTGCAGCTTCTTCCAGAAGCCGCGACGCACCTTCTTCTCATTGTCCGAAGCGCGTTTTCCGTCGTCTCCGGCCAGGCTCTTCCATTCCAGCGCATTGATCGAAGCGGTATTCAGATTGCTCATGGTCCACACCATCGCGCCAGATATGGGGGCGGCACAGGCGCTGTCCTGATCTGGCTGACTTCTGCAACCTAGAGAAAGGAATTTGAGCGCCCTGCGTCAAGAGACGGGCTGCAATTAATAGCCATTCTAAAAAACTCCGGCAGGCGAAAGCCCCTTCATCCCAGCGGATAAACCGCCTCCACCAGATAGGGGCCACCCCCCACGGAATTGCGGGACGAGAACAGGACAAAGCGTGGAACGGTAAAGGGCATGCTGTGGTAAGGCCCTCGCATGGCAAGATAATCCGCCACCTGCCGGGGCGATGTCTCCCGCAGCCGGGCAAGGGTGACATGGGGTTTGAAATTGCGGCCCTCGGCTTCCAGACCCATGCGCTGGAGGCGGCGTTCCTGCTCGGCCTGCAATTCCAGCAAGGCAGGGTTGTTGCGCACGGCGGCAAAGAGTGATCGCGGCTTGCGCCCGCCAAACTGGTCCAGCCCGGCCAGCTCCAGATCGAAGGCCGGCCGGCGAACGGCGCCCAGCTCGTCCATCACATCGCGGGCGGTGGCATCATCCACATCGCCGATGAAGCGCAGGGTGACATGGTAGTTTTCCGGATCGATCCAGCGTGCGCCGGAAAGGCCGCCCCGCAGGAAGGAAAGCCCCTGTCCCACCGGGGGCGGGATTTCGATGGCGGTAAACAGGCGTGGCATGCTGACCTCCGCAAGACGCATCCGGCAGATGGCCCGGCCCGTTCCGCCCTCGGGCGGCTGCGGGCCAGCCTCCATGCCGGCACCTTTGGCCATCAAAGCCCATTCATGTGAGGGTTGAAAGACTGTTCGCCCATCATCCCCGGTTCTTGTGCCCGGGGCCATGCCTCTCAGGGGGCGGGAACAATCACCTCTATTTCCAGCGCCTCGGGGCGGCTGGTGACAAGATCTGTGCGGTAGCGCTCCAGATACAGGTCCTTGGCCTCGACATTCTTCTCGTCGAGATAGTTGGCGATCAGCTCATAGGTGTTGTCCATATCGGCGAAGGAGCCGTTATGGCGGAAGATGAACACCTTTCCGGCATGGGATGCGCCAAGGCGGATATTGCCGGACGGCTTGCCGGTGGTCGCGCCGGAAAAGGGCAGCTGGGCCTCGAACTCGAATCCGTTCTCATCGCTGGACTGGTAGACGACGATCTGCTCCCCCGCGCGCTTGAGGCCGAGCTTCTCGCGCTCCTCATCCAGGGTGCGAAAGGCCTTGACCAGCGAATCATAGGCATCGTCCCAGCTTGCGGTGCCGCTCAGGACCAGAACGGGCAGGGGGTCGAGCGTGGTCTCAACCGGGCGGAAGGCATGGGGGTCGGAAGGGGCGAGAGGCTGGGTCTCCACCGTTCTGGGGTCCACCATGGGCGGGGCGGTGAAGCCCTCGTTTTCCGGCAGGGTCGAGACAGCCGCAAGCTGAATTGCATCCATATGCATCATGGGGTTGTGCGGAATGGCCGGCGCCGCCGCCAGCGCCGGGCAGGCCAGGGCGCCAAGTAGAAGACCCGCCATGAGAGGCCGGGTCTGCCGGCGCAGGAAAGGGCCCGCCACTTTATGCCGCCTCAGATCCGTCATGCTGAGCCCCTCCAGGCCACGCTCTCCTTGCCGTCCTGCACACGCAGCTTGACCCACCGGCATCCTGACAGGCTTTAGAGCATTTTCGAACAGGGTGGCTAGCTCATGCTGTGAAGAATGTGGGGCTGTGGCGAATGCGTCTCAAGGGTGGCGTGTTGCCTCTGGCGGGTCCATATAGGGCGGGAACGCGGGCGCTCGCGAGAGCGCCCTTTTGCCCATGGCTGCCAGCCGCTTGCAGGACATGCCCGATGGACCCGCTTGCCCATCGCCCCTTTGTGAAGATGAATGGTCTCGGCAACGAGATTCTCGTGCTGGATCTGCGCGAGAATCCGGTGGAGATGACACCCGCCGCCGCCCGCGCGCTGGCCCGCCGGCATGTGCTGCCTTTCGATCAGGCGATGGTGCTTTATCCTCCGAAGCGGGCGGATACGGTCGCCTTTGTGCGCATCCTGAACAATGACGGCTCGCAATCCTCCGCCTGCGGCAATGGAACGCGCTGCATCGCCGCCTATGAGGCCGGGCGCACCGGCCTCTCCCATATGGTGTTTGAAAGCGCGGCGGGGCTGCTGGACTGCACCGTTCATCCGGACGGGCTGGTGAGCGTGGACATGGGCGCCCCCCGCCTGGACTGGGCCGACATCCCCCTCTCCCATGATGTGGGCGATACAAGTGCTGTTCCGGTGCCCGGCTTCGAGGCCCTGGGCCCGGCGGCGATGGCCAGCATGGGCAATCCGCACGCCACCTTCTTCGTGCCTGACGCCGGCAAGGTGGATGTGGACGGGCTGGGAGCCGCGCTGGAGCATCACCCGCTGTTTCCCGAGCGGGCCAATATCGCCTTCGCCAGTTTCCCCGCGCCGGATCATGTCCTGCTCCATGTGTGGGAGCGCGGTGCGGGGCGGACACGGGCCTGCGGCACCGCCGCCTGCGCCGCCGCGGTGAATGCCGTGCGCACCGGCCGTGCCGGAAGGCAAACGCGGATCACCCTGCCGGGAGGTGATCTCCACATCCACTGGCGTGAGCATGATCGCCATGTGCTCATG
The DNA here is from genome assembly GCF_052491725.1 of Haloleucobacter ellipsoideus. Classification (NCBI taxonomy): domain Bacteria; kingdom Pseudomonadati; phylum Pseudomonadota; class Alphaproteobacteria; order Hyphomicrobiales; family Xanthobacteraceae; genus Haloleucobacter; species Haloleucobacter ellipsoideus. Next base: position 42,846 of record NZ_JBQWAR010000014.1, on the reverse strand, counting down.
ACCGGCCCGGTGGAGCATGAGTTCGACGGCATCCTTTCGCCCGGAATGCTGGACGAGACCTGCTGAGATGACCGCTCCGGTTTCCGCCGCGCGGGATGCGCGCCTCCGGCCGCAGGTGGAAACCTTCGGCTGCCGGCTGAATGCGCTGGAAAGCGACGGCGTGCGGCTGGCCGCACAGGCTGCGGGGCTGGACAATATTCTGGTCATCAACAGTTGCGCCGTCACCAGCGAGGCGGTGCGGCAGGCGCGGCAGGCCATCCGCCGGGCCAAGCGCGCCAATCCGCATCTGCGGGTGGTGGTCACAGGCTGCGCCGCCCAGACCGAGCCGGAAACCTTCGCCGCCATGGACGAGGTGGATCTGGTCATCGGCAACGGGGCCAAGACTTCGAATGATACCTGGCATGAGGTGCGCCGCAGCCTCGATTTCGGCATCAGCGATGAATTGCGCGTGCGGGTGCAGGATATGGCCGAGGTGCGTGAGGCGACCCCGCATCTGGCCGGGCGGTTCGAGGGCCATACCCGCGCATTCGTGGAAGTGCAGAATGGCTGCGACCATCGCTGCACCTTCTGCATCATTCCCTATGGTCGCGGTCCCTCGCGCTCGGTGCCCATGGGGGCGGTGGTGGATCATGTGCGGCGGCTGGTGGAGGCCGGCCACCGCGAGGTGGTGCTCACGGGGGTGGACCTGACCTCCTATGGCGAGGGCCTGCCCGGCGCGCCCACACTGGGCCGGCTGGTGCGCGCGGTGCTGCGCCATGTGCCGGAGCTGGAGCGCCTGCGCCTCTCCTCCATCGATGCCATAGAGGCGGATACGGACCTGCTGGCGGCGCTGGCGGAGGAAGAGCGGCTGATGCCGCATCTCCATCTTTCCCTGCAGGCGGGGGATGATCTGGTGCTCAAGCGGATGAAGCGCCGCCATTCACGCGCACAGGCGCTGGATTTCATTGCCGGCCTGAGAGCGCGCCGGCCCGATCTCGTTCTGGGGGCGGACATCATTGCCGGTTTTCCCACCGAGACGGAGGCCCAGTTCCGCAATACGCTCGCCTTTGTGGAAGAGGCGGGGCTGGCCTTCCTGCATGTCTTTCCCTATTCGCCCCGTTCCGGCACCCCGGCCGCGCGCATGCCGCAGGTGCATCCCGCCGAGGTGAATGCCCGGGCAAGGCGTCTGCGCGAGGTGGGGCAGAGCCTGCTCTTGCGCCATCTGGCCATGCAGATGGGGTGCGAGCGCACCATTCTGGTGGAGGCCGGCGGGCGGGGCCATACGGAGCATTTCACGCCGGTGCGTCTTGCGCGGCCTCTGGCGCAGGGAACACTGGCCCGCCTGCGCATCAGCGGGCATGATGGCGCACGGCTGATTGCGGCCTGAGCATGCCTTGCATGCCACGGGCCGATATTTTTCCGGTTGCGGCACACCCGCAGCCTTCGGCATGACAGATCAGGGATGACATGAGCGAACAGGATACCAGCAAGAAACCGGGCTTCTGGAAGCGCCTCACTTCCGGGCTGGCGCGCACCGCGACCAGCCTGACCCAGGGCATCACCGACCTTGTGACCAAGCGCAAGCTGGATGATGAAACGCTGGAGGATCTGGAAGACATCCTCATCCGTGCGGATCTGGGGACCGATACCGCCGTGCGCATCGTCGCCGCTGTGGCCAAGGGGCGATATGACCAGGCGATCGACCCTGAAGAGGTGAAGGCGCTCATTGCCGCCGAGGTGGAGCAGATTCTCCAGCCCGTGGCCCAGCCGCTGGTCGTGGATGGCAGCAAACGGCCCTATATCGTGCTGATGGTGGGCGTGAACGGTTCGGGCAAGACCACCACCATCGGCAAGCTGGCCGCCCAGTGGCGGGCGGAAGGCAAGAAGGTGGTTCTGGCCGCCGGTGACACCTTCCGCGCCGCCGCCATCGAACAGCTCAAGGTCTGGGGTGAACGCACCGGGGCAACCGTCATCGCGCGTGAGCCGGGGGCCGATGCGGCGGGTGTGGCGCATGATGCCATCGTCACCGCGCGCGAGCAGGGTGCCGATGTGCTGCTGATCGACACCGCCGGCCGCCTGCAGAACCGCACCGAACTGATGGCGGAGCTGGAAAAGGTGGTCCGTGTCATCAGGAAGCTGGAGCCGGAAGCCCCGCACAGCACGCTTCTGGTGCTGGATGCAACCGTTGGCCAGAACGCCCTGTCCCAGGTGGAGGTGTTCACCCGCGTGGCGGGTGTGACCGGGTTGGTGATGACCAAGCTGGATGGCACGGCGCGTGGCGGCATTCTGGTGGCCATCGCCAGCAAGCATCATCTGCCGGTGCATCTGGTGGGGGTTGGCGAGGGGGCGGAGGACATGCAGCCCTTTACGGCGCGGGATTTCTCCCGGGCGCTGGTCGGCCTGTCCTGATCAGGGCCGGGATGCCGGTACGGGCCGGCCCGTGAAAACAGAACAAGGCGCGCTGACCGGAGACGGGCGCGCCTTTTTTCTTGCCGGGCAGGGGCTGGCGGGGGCGCCAGATGGGAGATGTCCCAATTCAGTATAATTGTATACGCCGAGTGTTCCCAACGCTCCGCGCAAGATTCAGCGCGGCATGCAGCCTTTTGATTCCGGAAAAGGGGGCGTGCGCCGGGTCGGTCAGTTCCCGCGCCCGGCAAGGGTGCCGGAAAGCTGCTGGCGCACGATCTGCTCGCTCTGGCGGGTCACGCTCTTGCGGTCATGGTCCGCATCCAGCACCAGCGGCGGGCCGAATGTCATCGTCACATCTATCGCGCCATGCCGCAGCACTTCCAGCAGATGCGGGGCAAGATCCATATCGCCATACCATGCGGCGGTGGCGCGATGCTGACGGCCCATCGGCAGGCCCTGAAGACGGGTATAGGCGATGGAAAGCGGCTGCACGCGCACCTGGTCCACATCCTCGAAGGCATCACGCACGGCGCCGACAAGGGCAGTGCGGAAGGGCAGAACACGGTTGCCATCAGAGGAGGTGCCCTCGGCGAACAGCACCACCGGGTCGCCTTCCTTCAGGCGTTCGGCAATCTCGCGATTCACCGTTCCGGTGGCCTGCCGGCGCTGGCGATCGACGAAGACGGTGCGCTGGAAACGGGCGAGCAGCCCCACCAGCGGCCAGTCCGATACCTCGCTCTTGGCGACGAAGAACAGCGGCATGCGCGAGCCGAGAACCGGAATATCCAGCCAGGAGGAATGGTTGGAAAGAATGAGCAGGGGCCGTCCGGTTTCCGGCGTGCCCTCCACCTTCACCCGCACGCCCAGACAGGCCAGCAGGATGCGGTGATAGAGCATCGGTATGGTGCGCCGGAAAGGCAGTTTCAGTTTGAGCGCCAGCCATTGCAGCGGAATGCCCAGCGCGGTCGCGCCCAGAATGACCACCGCGACCAGCGCCACGCGGAAGGACTCCAGCAGGCGCGCGGCAAGGCGTTTCTCCCCCACCAGTTCGTCCAGAATATTCCGGCCGGATGGGGTGTCATATGGCGATCTCATGGCGTCATCGCCCTTGTGCCGTTTGGGAGGCCCGCCCCGATAGGATCAGGATTGCTCGTCCTGATCCAGCGGCACGGCATAGAGCTCCAGCCGGTGGTCGCACAGGCGGTAACCCAGCTTGCGGGCGATCTCCACCTGCAGGCGCTCGATTTCCTCATTCTGGAACTCGATGACCTTGCCGGTGCTGATATCGATGAGATGATCATGATGCTGGTCGGAGACCTGCTCATAGCGCGCCCGTCCGTCACCAAACTCGTGACGCTCCACAATGCCGGCATCTTCCAGCATCTTCATGGTGCGATACACGGTGGAAATGGAGATGTTGTCGTCGATCGCGACAGCGCGGCGGTGGAGCTCCTCCACATCCGGATGATCTTCAGCCTCGGAGAGAACGCGCGCGATCACACGGCGTTGCTCCGTCATGCGCATGCCTTTTGCAAGGCACGCCTCTTCGATGAAACTGGGCTGCTCGCTCAATGCCACCTCCCACGAAGAGGACCAGAACCGGGTGTCTTATCGCCCCCCGGAGCGTGTGTCGCAAGGGGGCGCGACATTTAATTGCACTCTGGAGGCATTCGAACCTGTGGGAGATGTTCAGAAGTCACGGCGCAGCATCAGTGCATCCGCCCCTGCGCCATAATAGCCCTTGCGCCGGCCAACCTGTTCATAACCAAAGCGTTCATAAAGCCGGAGAGCGGCCTTGTTGCCTTCCTCGACCTCAAGAAAGGAGGTGGCGACACCCTCGGCGGCCAGCCGGTGCAGATGATGCCTGAGAAGTTGCGCGCCCAGCCCCTGCCGTCGCACCTGTGTGGAAATGGTGATGGACAGGATCTCCGCCTCGGGCGGGACGAGGCTGGACAGCACAAATCCGGCAATCCCGCCTTGGCAGCCGGAGCGGATCACATGGCCGCGCACAGCCGGGGCGCACAGAAGGCGCTCGAATTCCTCCGCATCCCATCCCCGCGCGAAGGCATGGGCGTGAAGGCGGGCGAGCGCGGCCGCATCATCCGGCCGGGCATCGCGCATGCTGGGCGTGCTCATGGGTGTTGGCCACCAGAACAGGAATGGGAAGATCATTTGCGGGCGATTCGCGCCTTGTCCTGCGGCTTGGCGTCCGGTGCGCGCAGATAGAGGGGCTTGGGCTCTGCCGTATCGGGATCAGCCACGGCGCCGAGCCGCGCCACCCATGCCACATCCGGCGCCGGGCTGGTGTCGATCGAAACGGGGGGCTTCTCGCCCGGCGGCCATGAATCGGCCAGCAGTTGCGCGCCTGAACCCACAAGACGCGCCGGCCCCACGGCAACCGCCCGCGCCGCCTCCCGGATAGAGGTGATGCGCGGGGCGATCAGGGTGCGCCCGCCGGGGCCGAACATCTGGAGATAGACATGGTTGTGGCGCGCATCGATGGCGCTGACCACCGGTACCGCATCATCAAAGGCAAGATAGGGCGCGGCCAGGGCGGAGAGGGTGGTGACCCCGACCACCGGACGGTTCACGGTAAGACCGAGCCCCCGCGCGGCGGAGAGCCCGACACGCAAGCCGGTGAAGCTGCCCGGGCCAACCGTGACGCTGATGCGCGACAGGCTTTCGAAGCTGATTCCGGCATGGGTCATCACCTGCTCGACCAGCGGAATCAGCGCCTCTGCATGTCCGCGCTCCATCAGCAGGGAATCGCCGGCCAGAATGCTGTCCTTCTCGACATCGAGAACAGCAACGGAACAGGCGGCCAGCGCGGTATCGAGGGCGAGAATGTACATGAGGGCAAATTCCTTTGCCCTCACGATTGACCGAAACGCCGCGGAACGGAAGAGGGCCGGCCCATGACCTTTACAGAAGGTTAATGCGGCCCCGGCGTCATCAGCGGATATTGAGCCTGTTTCAGCCCGCCACCATGAGGCCGACCAGCCCCAGCGTGCCGACGATGATGCGCCACCAGCCGAAGGGCGCATAACCATGGCGGCTCACGAAATCCAGCAGCGCGCGCACCACCACCACGGCGGCGCAGAAGGCGGCCACGAAGCCGATCGCGATCTGGATGCCGTCATCGGCGGTGAGGTTGGCGTAGTTCTTGTAGAGGTCATAGGTGAAGGCGCCCAGCATGGTGGGCAGGGCGAGGAAGAAGGAGAATTCGGCCGCCGCCCGCTTGTCCACCCCCAGCAGCATGGCCCCCACAATGGTGGAGCCGGAGCGCGACACGCCCGGGATCATCGCCACGCACTGGCAGAAGCCGATCTTCAGCGCCAGTGGCAAGGGCAGGCCCATGGCATTGTTGAAGCGCGGGGCAGAGACCAGCCGGTCAATGAACAGCAGCACGATGCCGCCCAGAATGAGCATCACGCAGATGAGCACCGGGGTCTGGAACAGCACGCTCTTGATGAAGCCATGGGCGAATGCGCCGATGAAGGCGGCCGGCAGAAAGGCCACCACCACGCTGAGCACGAAGCGGCGTGCGCCCGGATTGGTCGGCAGCTGTTTCGCCACCCGCATGAAGCGCTCGAAATAGACGGTGATGATGGCCAGCACCGCGCCCAGCTGAACCAGCACCTCAAAGGTGTGGCCATTGTTTTCGATGCCGAGGAAATGGCCGGCAAGCAGGATATGGGCGGTGGAGGACACCGGAATGAACTCGGTAAAGCCTTCCAGCAAGCCGAGGAAGAGGGCGCCGAGCAGATCACCAATGGTCATGGGGACAGTTTTCCGAAATGATCGGGTTCAGGGAGGGGAAGGGCGCAGCGGGGCGCGATTCCTCGTAAGCTGCGGGCATGATGCCCACCGGCCATGTCCGTATCGTTAATGCGGCGCACTTGCCCCCTTTTTCCGTGCACATTCCCGCAAGACCCGCTCGCCCGCTGCCGGGAAGGGCATCACGCCCTGTCGCGGATGGCGCTGTTGATGTCGGGGATGAAAGGACTATGGTGCCCTTCCTGCCCCCGATGGCCGGCAGGGAACCAAACAGAAAGGATACGCCTCTATGGATGGCGGCAACGGGGTGCGCACCATCCCTATCCTTATCCCCGCGGGTTCATATGCCCCCGCTGAAGATGTCTGAATTTGCCCCATGTATCTGCATCATCATCCTTTCTGCCCCCATTCGCGTTTCGTGCGCCTGCTCCTGTCCGAGTACGGGCTTGAGCCGGAGCTGGTGGAAGAGCGGGTCTGGGAGCGTCGTCCCGAGTTTCTCGCCCTGAATCCGGCTGGTGAAACGCCGGTGATCGTGGAGGAGCAGGTGGATGCTGTTCCCGGCGCCACCATCATTGCCGAATATCTGGATGAAACGCGGGGTCTGGCGCTCAGCCCCCATCGCCTGCTGCCGGAAAATCCGGGCGAGCGGGTGGAGGTGCGCCGCCTCACCAGCTGGTTTCACGAGAAGATGTTCGTGGAGGCGACCGAGCCGCTGGTGCGCGAGCGCATCTACAAGCGCTACATGAACCGCAACCAGGGCGGTGGTGCGCCCGATACGCAGGCCCTGCGCGTGGCCAAGAGCAATCTGCGCCATCACCTCAAATATATCGGCTGGCTGGCGCGTGGCCGCAAATGGCTGGCGGGCGAGAAGATGACCCAGGCGGACCTTGCCGCGGCAGCGCATCTGTCCGTGGCGGATTATCTGGGGGATGTGCCCTGGGATGAGGACGAGCACGCGCGCGACTGGTATGCTCGCATGAAGTCGCGCCCCTCCTTCCGGCCCCTGCTGGCGGAAAGCATTGCGGGCATGCCTCCTTCCAGCACCTATGCGGATCTCGATTTCTGAAGAAACACACCGCTCCCCTTTCCGGCCCGGAACTGGCGGCGCATATCGGCGAACTGGCGCGTTCCGAAGGCTTTGACGTGATGGTGATCGCGGATCCGCGCGCAATAGCGGTGGCGGGCGCGCGCCTGCGCGGCTGGGTGGCGAGCGGAGCCCATGGCGATATGGGCTGGATGCAGGAGACGCTGGACCGGCGATCCGATCCGCTCACCCTGTGGGGGCAGATGCGTTCGGTCATCATGCTGGGGTTCAATTATGGCCCGCATTCAGACCCGCGCGCCGTGCTGGAGCAGCGCGAAAAGGGGGCCATCTCCGTTTATGCGCGGGGGGATGACTATCACGAGCTGATCAAGGCGCGGCTGAAGCGTGTGGCCCGGGGCCTGCTGGCCGCCGCCGGGCAGGGTGATGTGAAGGTGTTTGTGGATACCGCCCCGCTGATGGAAAAGCCGCTGGCGCAGGCGGGCGGCATGGGCTGGCAGGGCAAGCACACCAATCTTGTCTCGCGCGAGTTCGGTTCCTGGTTGTTTCTGGGGGCGGTTTCCACCACGCTGGAACTGCCCTATGGCACGCGGGAGAAGGACCGGTGCGGCTCATGCCGGGCCTGCCTCGATGCCTGCCCGACAGATGCCTTTCCCGCGCCCTACCGCATCGATGCACGCCGCTGCGTTTCCTATCTCACCATCGAGCTGAAGGGGCAGATCCCGCGCCAGATGCGCCCGCTGCTCGGCAACCGCATCTATGGGTGCGATGATTGTCTGGCCGCCTGCCCCTGGAACAAGTTTGCCCAGGCCGGGCAGGAAATGAAGCTGGCCGCGCGCGCCGAGAATGAGGCCCCGGACCTGCGTGAGCTGGCCGCGCTGGATGATGCCGCTTTCCGCGCCCGCTTCACCAAGAGCCCGGTGAAGCGCATCGGGCGCGGCCGTTTCCTGCGCAATGTCCTGATCGCCATGGGCAATAGTGATGATGCCGCGATGGTGGATGCGGTGGAAACGCATCTGACTGATCCGGAGCCGCTTGTGCGGGGCGCTGCGGTATGGGCGCTTTCCCGGCTTTTGCCGCGGACGGAGTTCGAGGCGCGCGCTCATGTGGCCGCGCAGGTGGAGCCGGAGCCCGAGGTGCGCGAGGAGTGGATGGCGGGCCTTTGGCCCGATGCCGGCTAGGCCGGACATCCCCGGCTTCACCTACGGGTCCACCGACGAGGATAAGGCGGGCCGGGCAGAGTGTCGCCTTGCTCATCCGCGCCGTGAACGGCATGGTGGGGGCATGACTGCTCCTGCCCCCAACTCCCCCCTTTCCCTCACCGCGCTTGGCCTTGGCTATTGTGCCCGGTATCTGGTGAACACCCGGCCCGGTCTTTTCTCTCCCGTCACGGGCACCGCCCGCACAGCCGAAGGGCTGGCCCGCATGCCGGAAGGCGTGCGCCCGCTGCTGTTCGATGGTGAAAGCCTTCCGGACGAGCTGGCCGCCATTCTGGAAAAGACCGATATCGTGCTGGCTTCCGCCCCGCCCGACATGCGGGGCGACCCGGTCCTGCGCTGCGCCGGGGATGTGCTGGCGCGCGGGAGGGTGAAGCAGGTGGTCTATCTCACCACCCTTGGCGTCTATGGGGATCATCAGTCCGGCTGGGTGGATGAAACCTCCCCCACCCATGGAGAAAGCCCGCGTCTCCAGCGCCGTCTGGATGCCGAGGCGCAGTGGGCAGCCTTTGGCAAGGCGCATGGCATTCCAGTCGCCATTCTGCGGCTGGCGGGCATTTATGGGCCGGGCCGGAATGCGCTGCGTCAGTTGCGGACGGGTGATGCACGCATCATCGACAAGCCGGGGCAGGTGTTCAACCGCATCCATGTGGAAGACATTGCCCGCGCGATCGAGGCCGTGGTGGCCCAGCGCTTTGATGGTCTGCTCAATGTGACGGATGATCGCCCGGCGCCGCCCGGAGACCCGATCGCCTTTGGCGCGCGGCTGCTGAATCTGCCGTCACCCCCGGTCATCCCCTTCGAGGAGGCCGCCCGGACCATGAACCCGATGGCGCTGAGCTTCTGGGCCTCCAGCAAGAAGGTCTCGAATGCCCGGCTGCGACAGGTTCTGGGGGTGGAACTGGCCTATCCGGATTATGAGGCGGGCCTGTCCGCGCTGGCACAGGCCGGAGAGGGGCGCTAGGGCCGGGGCCATGTCCCGATGTTTCACATGAAACTTTTTGTAAACCACAAGGGGCGGCGCACGCCCCTTGTGTCATTCAGCGCCGGATGAAGGTGAGATAGGAGGGGATGCGCCCTTCGCGCAGGGCCTTGGCCTCATAACGGGTGCCGGGCCAGTGGGGATAGGGCGTGGTCCAGTCGGCCGCGGTCTGGGCAGTCCACTCAAATGCCCCATGGGCGCGGATTTCCGCCAGGGTCCAGCCGACATAATGCGGCACATCCGATGCAAAATGGAAAATGCCGCCGGGGCGGATCACCCGGGCCAGCCGGTCCAGATTCTCCGGCCGCACGAAGCGGCGCTTCCAGTGGCGCTTCTTGGGCCATGGATCGGGATAGAGCAGGTCAGCCCCGTCCAGGCAGCCATCCGGCAACCGGTCGAGCAGCAACCCGGCATCATGGTTGAACAGGCGGATATTGCTGAGGCCGCATGGCTCCAGATCCACCGCCATGCGGGCCATGCCATTGAGGAAGGGCTCCACGCCGAAAAAGCCGGTCTGCGGTTCGCGGGCGGCATGGGCCAGCAGATGTTCGCCGCCTCCAAAGCCGATTTCCAGCCACAAGGCATCCGGCGCCTGCGGAAACAGGTCGCGCGGGTCGGCAATGTCATCCAGCGAGAGAAGAAAGCGCGACAGGACCCGTTCGAGGGCAGCCTGCTGGGCGGAACGCAAGGGCTTGCCCACGCGCCGGCCATAAAACGCGCCGTGAGTTTCAGGGTCGTAGCTCATCGGCGAATCAGAACATCCAGACGGTGCAACCTGTACGTGTTTCGGGCCCCGCGGGGCAGAACGGGGCCCGAAAGCACATCACATTTTCCATATGGCGGAACAAGCCCGCCGGGAATGCCGTCCGATCAGGCCAGCGCGCTCTTCAGCGCATCCACCAGATCGGTCTTTTCCCAGGAGAAGCCGCCATCGGCATCCGGCGCCCGGCCGAAATGGCCATAGGCGGCGGTGCGCGCATAGATCGGCTTGGTCAGGCCGAGATGTTCGCGGATGCCGCGCGGACGCAGGTTCATCACCTCGCGCAACACCTTCTCCAGCTTGGCCTCTTCCACCTGTCCGGTCCCGTGCAGGTCGACATAGACCGCCAGCGGATCGGACACGCCGATCGCATAGGCGAGCTGGATCGTGGCGCGATCGGCAAGGCCGGCCGCGACAACGTTCTTGGCCAGATAGCGGGCGGCGTAGGCGGCCGAGCGGTCGACCTTTGTGGGGTCCTTGCCGGAGAATGCGCCACCGCCATGGGGGGCCGCGCCACCATAGGTATCCACAATGATCTTGCGACCGGTCAGGCCGCAGTCACCATCCGGGCCGCCAATGACGAACTTGCCCGTGGGGTTCACGTGCCAGGCCGTTTCGGGCGAGATCCAGCCTTCCGGCAGGGTCTTGCGGATATAGGGCTCGACGATGGACTGCACGTCACGGGACGAGAGGTTCTCATCGAGATGCTGGGTGGACAGCACGATCTGCGTGACGCCGACCGGCTTGCCATCCTCGTAGCGCACGGTCACCTGGCTCTTGGCATCGGGGCCGAGAACCTTGGTGGCGCCGGAATGGCGCGCATCCGCAAGGGTCTTGAGGATGTTGTGGGCATAATAGATGGGGGCAGGCATCAGCTCCGGGGTCTCACGCACGGCATAGCCGAACATGATGCCCTGGTCGCCCGCGCCTTCATCCTTGTTGCCGGCAATGTCCACGCCCTGGGCAATATCGGCGGACTGCGAGTGAAGCAGAACCTCGATATCCGCATATTCCCAGTGGAAACCTTCCTGCTCATAGCCGATATCGCGAATGGCGAGACGGGCCACATGGGCCAGCAGCTCATGCGTGATGGAGGAAGGGCCGCGTGTTTCACCCGCAATCACCAGACGATTGGTGGTGGCGAGCGTTTCACACGCGACGCGAACCTGGCTCGGGTCCCATCCCTCGGCTTCCGCCGTACGGAAAAACGTATCCACGACTTCATCGGAGATGCGGTCGCAAACCTTGTCAGGATGCCCTTCAGAGACAGATTCACTCGTGAACAGGTAGGATTGACGCGCCATTTCTGGACCCTTTTTGCACCGTTCCACGTCGCGGTTCGTCATCTCGTGCAACGTGGGGAGGATGCCGCATGATCGCGGAAGCGGAAACGTTCGTCAAATCGAACGTCAGGCGTCCGGCTCTCCTGCAATGGACATGACCAGATCGACGATCCTGCGCCGGACCTTCGGATCTGGAATCCGCATGAAGTTGCGGGTGAGGGTGAGCCCCTCGGAGGTTGCCAGAAAGTCCGAGACATAGGCCGGGGAGGCCGCTTCCTCGACGCCCTCAACCTCGGGTCCGACGATGGGGGCACCTTCAAAGAAGAAAGCGACAGGAACGCCCAGCACGATGGAAATCTGCTGCAGGCGGCTGGCGCCGATACGATTCGTACCCTTCTCGTATTTCTGGATCTGTTGAAATGTGATGCCGAGGCTTTCTCCGAGTTTCTCCTGGCTCATGCCGACCATCATGCGGCGCATGCGCACGCGTGATCCGACATGTTTGTCGATAGGGTTTGGCGCCTTCTTGGTCATGGTCTCTCCGGCTGTGTCGGAAAAGAATCTTAAAAAACTTCGCAACGCGAAGGCCGCCCTGATTGCCCGCGAACATATGCATACAATCAGTGGGCGTCGATCAACTTTTGCGTGTAACGTGAGCCGAAAGTCGAAGGCGGGACAGAATGAGACCGAATAGCAGAAGTGCGACTGCAATCTTGTACATATGCGCAGCAGCAAAGGGTTGTGTTTTCAAAGCCTCTGGAAGGGGGCCATCCACAAGAGTGCGCGCGCCGAGGGGAGCGAGTGCGACAATTCGCCCCAGGGGGTCGATAATTGCGGAAATCCCCGAATTCGCGGCGCGGATCAGGGGCAACCCCTCCTCGATGGCGCGCATGCGGGCCTGGGCGAAATGCTGATAGGGGCCGGGCGTTTCTCCAAACCAGGCGTCATTGGTCAGGTTCAGCATCAGTTGCGGACGCGGTCCTTGCGGGACAACCGTACCGGGAAAGATGACCTCGTAACAGACAAGGGGGGCAACCGGCGGCAGGCCGGGCACATCCAGAACACGCAGCGCGCTGCCTGAGGAAAACCCGCCGCGCACACGGGTGAGTTGTTCCAGCCCAAGGCTTTCCAGCATGTTCTGAAACGGCAGATACTCGCCAAACGGCACAAGATGCACCTTGTCCGTGCTGACCAGAACATGCCCCTTGTGATCAATCACGCGGATGGAGTTGAAATAGGGGGAGCGCTGGCCCGCGGGCGGTTCTCCATAGCGGATCGCCCCGGTCACGAGAGTGACGTTTTCAGGCAGGTCCTGCGCAATCATCTCGGCGGCCCAGCTTTCCCGCTCATAGATGAAGGGAAAGGCGGATTCGGGCCAGATGAGCACATTCACATCCGCCAGCCCCTGCGGATAGGTGGCGGTGGGCATGGTGCTGAGGGCCAGATAATCCTGCAGGATCTTGCGGCTGCGGCCATAATTGAACTTCTGGTCCTGCGCGAGGGCCGGCTGCATCAGGCGCAGATGCACGCCGGGCACGAAATGCGTCGGCGTGGCCTGAAGACGGAACGCCCCCCAGCCCGCCGCCGTGGCCAGAAGGAGCAGCGCCAGAACCGGCCCGCCCCAGCGGATGAGGCCGCGTTCCCCGTCCAGCAGCAGAACCGGGGTGGAGAATACCAGCAGCGCCAGAAAACTCAGCCCATGCACACCAAGAAGGGCCGCGCCTTGCATCAGCAGGCCGGACTGGGCGAAGGCATAGCCGAAACTGTTCCACGGAAAACCGGTCAGCACCGTTCCGCGCACCAGTTCCAGCAGGGTGAAGGCGAAGGTGAAGGCGAAGAGGCGTTGCCAGCTGGCAGACCACAGCAGGGCTGCCAGCGCGCCGCCGCAGGCGGTGAAAAGTGCCAGCCCGGCCGGCATGGCCACCACGGCAAAGGGCAGCAGCCAGCCAAAGGCCGCTGCATCCACCAGAAATGCCGAGCCGATCCACCAGAGGGAGGCGAGAAAATAACCGAAGCCATATCCCCAGCCTATGGCGGCTGCGGCCCTGAGCCGGGAGGGCAGGGCACCTTGTGCGCATGCGCCATCCAGCAGCAGGATGAGGGCCGGAAAGCTGAGCGCCAGCACGGGCCACAGGCCGAAGGGCGGCATGGCCGCCGCTGCCAGCGCCCCCGCGACCATGGCGGCCAGCAGGCGCCGCCATCCCGGCCGCGCCCCAAGGGCCCGCATCCGGGCCGCAAGGCCCGGTGCCCGGCCGCGATGGAGAGGGGCAACCGGCTCCGGCCCGCCGGGGTGCGAGACGGATGTGGTCACGCAGCCTCCGTCAGGCGGATTCATCCATGCCGGGAGTGCCGGGCAGGGATGGGGGAATAAGGCGCAGCTTGCGCACCCGGCGCGGATCGGCCTCCAGCACTTCAAGCTGATAGTGGCCGGGCAGGGCGATCACCTCTCCGGCCTGCGGCACGCGCGCCGCCTCCAGCACGGCGAGCCCTCCCAGGCTGTCCACCTCCTCGGCCGCCGCCTCGGAGACAAAATCCGAGCCGAGCAGTTCGGTCACGGTGTCGATCGGGGTGCGGGCATCGGCGATCCATGATCCATCCGGCTGGCGGGCGATCAGGTCATCGGCGGAATTGTCATGCTCGTCCTCGATCTCGCCGACGATTTCCTCCACCACATCCTCGATGGAGACGAGACCATCGGTGCCGCCATATTCATCGATGACGAGGGCGAGATGGGTGCGCGCCGCCTGCATCGAGACCAGCAGATCCACCGCCGGCATGGACGGGGGCACATAAAGGAGACGGCGCACCAGTGCGGCCTGTTCGATGGAGATGCCCAGATCCACCGTGCCCAGATCCAGCTTGGTGCCATCGGCCGAGATCGCGGCATTGCCGGTCATGAAAGCCACCAGATCGCGGATGTGAATCATCCCGACCGGATCATCCAGCGTGTCATCATAGACGACGAGACGGGAGTGGCCGGCGGAAACGAACACCTTGAGCAGTTCGCCCAGGGAGGTTTCCTTGCTGACAGCGATGATCTCGGCCCGCGGCACCATGATGTCGCCGATGCCGACATCCTTCAGATGCAGGATGCTGCTGAGCATCTTGCGTTCGGAAGGGGTGAACTCGCTTTCCTCGCCCGATGTGCCGGCAGCCTCCAGCACCTCCACAAGGTCGCTGCGCAGCGAGCCGGAAGGACGGAATGTGCCGAGCAGGGCACGCACCCGGTCCAGAAAACTCTGGGGCTCCGTTGAGCCGCTTTCGCCCGTCTGGTCGTTGTTGGACATGGTCTCCTTCTTGGCCTTGCGGTTCAGTCATCCAGCGGCAGGGTGTAGGGATCGTCGATCCCCAGCCCGTCGAGGATCTGGCGCTCCAGCCCCTCCATTTCTTCTGCTTCGTCGTTTTCGATGTGATCGTAACCCAGAAGATGCAGCGTGCCATGCACCACCAGATGGGTGAGATGGTGCTCCACCTTCTTGTCCTCGGCGCGGGCCTCCGCCTCCAGCGTTTCCAGCGCGATGATGATATCGCCCAGCGGCTGCGCGATGCCTTGCGCGAGCGCGGCCTCGGGCAGGTCGGCGGCGGGGAAGGACAGGACATTGGTCGGCTTGTCCATTTCGCGCCACTGCCGGTTCAGCGTGCGGATATGGGCATTGTCGGTGAAGGTGATGGCGATTTCGGCCCGCCGGGGAATATCGGCATCGGCCGCCTCCAGCGCGGCAAGGGCCGCGCGCCCGGCAAGGGTGGCGGCTTCGGGAATGCGTGACCAGTCGCCGGCCTCGACAAGGGTGTCGATCTCGATTTCAGGTGCGCTCATGTTTTCGCTCTGCCGCAATGCGCTCTGCATCCAACCGATCATAGGCGGCGACGATGCGCCCCACCAGTTCGTGGCGCACCACATCCTCCGCGCGGAAGCGGCTGATATGGATGCCCTCCACCCCTTCCAGCAGATTCACCGCCTCGGCAAGTCCGGATTTCTGCGCACCGGGAAGGTCGGTCTGGCTGGGATCGCCGGTGATGATCATGTGGGAGTTCTCGCCCAGACGGGTGAGGAACATCTTCATCTGCATGGAGGTGGCGTTCTGCGCCTCGTCCAGAATGACCACGGCGTTTGAAAGCGTGCGCCCGCGCATGAAGGCCAGCGGGGCAATCTCGATCTCCCCGCCCTGAAAGGCCCGCTCGACGAATGCGCGGTCCATCAGGTCATAGAGCGCGTCATAGATGGGGCGCAGATAGGGGTCCACCTTGTCCTTCATGTCGCCGGGCAGGAAGCCGAGCCGTTCGCCCGCCTCCACCGCCGGACGGGTGAGGATGATGCGGTCCACCATGCGCCGTTCCAGCAGGTGCACGGCATAGGCCACGGCAAGCCAGGTCTTGCCGGTGCCCGCCGGGCCCATGCCGAACACCATGGTGTAGTGCTTGAGGGCGCGCACATAGGCATCCTGCGCCGCGGTGCGGGCGCGCACGGCGCGACGGCGCAACTGGATCTCGGCGAAATTCCGGCGCTGGACCGCGGGGTCGAACTCGAACAGCTCCCCCTGCGAGGTCACTTCGCGAATCATGCCATCGACATCACCCTGCGAAAGCTCGCCCCCCTTTTCGAGGGCCTCGTACAGGCGGTTGAGCACGTCCAGCGCCTGCTCGCAGGCCCGGCGCTGGCCTTCTATCGTCACATGGTTGCCGCGCGAATCCGCCTTGACGCCGAGCTTCTTCTCGATCCGCGCCAGATTGCGCCCATAGAGGCCGAAAAGCTGCGAGACACGCTCATTGTCCTCGAACACATGTTCGATCTGCATGGCGCCGGCTTCGGTGCCGGCCCATGGGGCGCGCGTGGCCGCATCCGCCATCGCGCCAGAAGAAGCAGCCCCGGACGGGACAGGCGGGGGACGGTCACGATCGCTGCCGGGTTTGCGCAAGCTCAGGCCTCCATGCGGGCGGGCTGATATAGGCGGATGGGCTCGGCGGCGGCAACCGCGCGCCCGGCCAGACTGTTGGGCCCCACATCGGTGATGGTCACCGTGAGCAGTTCGCCAATGCCGGCGGGCGGATCATTCACCACCACGCTTTGCAGATAGGGGGAGCGGCCGATGAGCTGGCCACTCTGGCGGCCCGGCTTCTCCAGCAGAATATCGAAGGTGCGGCCCCGGCAGGAGGCGTCAAAGGCGGCCTTGGAGGCCTCCAGCGCCTTTTGCAGTTCCGCCAGACGCGCGGTCTTCACCTCTTCCGGTACCTGCTGGTCATGCTCGGCGGCCGGGGTGCCGGGGCGCGGGCTGTATTTGAAGGAATAGGCGCTGGCAAAGCCGATGCGCCGCACGAGATCCATCGTATCCTCGAAATCGGCATCGGTTTCACCGGGGAAGCCGACGATGAAGTCCGAGGAGAGGGCAATATCGGGCCGGGCCTCGCGCATGCGGGCGATGATGTCGAAGAACATCTCGCGCCCGTGCTTGCGGTTCATCGCCCTGAGAATGCGGTCGGAACCGGACTGCACCGGCAGATGCAGATAGGGCATGAGCTGAGGCAGGTCGCGATGGGCGCGGATGAGGTCATCATCCATGTCACGCGGGTGGGAGGTGGTGTAGCGCAGGCGCTCCAGCCCATCCAGCTCCGCCAGTGCCTCCAGCATGCGGGCAAGGCCCCAGACCTTTCCATCCGGCCCCAGACCATGGAAGCCGTTCACATTCTGGCCGATGAGGGTGATCTCGCGCACGCCCTGCGCCAGAAGCTGGCGGGTTTCCGAGAGGATCTTGGCCACATCGCGGGAGACCTCGGCCCCGCGCGTATAGGGCACCACGCAGAAGGTGCAGAACTTGTCGCAGCCTTCCTGGACGGTCACGAACGCGGCCGGGCCGCGCTTGCGGGTGGCCCGGGCGCTGGGGGCGGGCAGGTGGTCGAACTTGTCTTCGGTGGGAAATTCCGTGTCCACCACCCGTTCGCCGGCGCGGGCCTGGCGCAGCAGTTCGGGCAGGCGGTGATAGCTCTGCGGGCCGACCACAAGATCCACCACCGGGGCGCGACGCATGATTTCCGCACCTTCCGCCTGCGCCACGCAGCCGGCGACCGCGATCATGGTGTCGGACCCCTGCTCCTGCTTGGATTTGCGCAGGCGTCCAAGCTCCGAATAGACCTTTTCGGCGGCCTTCTCGCGGATATGGCAGGTGTTGAGAATGACGAGATCCGCGTCGGCCGGGTCCTGCGTCTCGATGAAGCCTTCCTTCGCCAGCGTGTCCGCCATGCGCTGGGAATCATAGACATTCATCTGGCAGCCGAAGGATTTCACATACAGCTTGCGCGGCGCAGGCTGCTGGGAAGGGGACGAAATGTTCTGTCTGGGCTCTGTCTGGGGCTCTTGCATCATCGCATCTTTATACCGGGGTCACATGTCTCATACGGACACGACGTTCAGGTGACGCCGGATGTTCTGCCCCTCCTGTTTCAAGATGTCCTGATCCTAATGTCTTTGCCAGGCTTTGGAAACAGGTGTGCAGGGGTGGAATGCCGGTGGTTGGGCGCAGCTCATGCACCAGTTTATGCCAGCTTTGAGGCGGCAAAAGGATTAATCCTTGATTAACAGGGCGCCGAGGGCCTACAGACCGCGCCGGTCGCCGGCGTGCCGGGGGCTTTGGATCATGCGTCATCCTTTCAGGATCGCACCGGCATGTCACCGGCCCTGCGGGGCATTGCGCATGCGGGTATCGCCGTCACGCGCCGGATGGAGCGCCGACGGCATGGAGGTTTCATGAAGAAGTATTTTGCCGAATTCATCGGTACGGCCGTTCTGGTGCTGTTTGGTTGCGGCTCCGCAGTCCTCACCGGCTATGGCTCCGCGCCGATTGGCATGCTGGCGATCGCGCTCGCCTTTGGTCTTGCGGTGGTGTCCATGGCCTATGCCATCGGCCATGTTTCGGGCTGCCACATCAATCCGGCCGTGACCATCGGCTCCTGGGCTGCCGGGCGCACGCCACTGGCGGAAGTGCCGCTGTACTGGGTTTCGCAGATTCTCGGTGGCATCGCCGGTGCGGCGATCCTTTATTTCATCGCCTCCGGCAAGCTGTCCGGGTTCGATGCGGCCACGGCCGGCCTCGGCCAGAATGGCTGGGGCGAGAATTATGGCGGCGGCTTTGGCCTTGGTGCCGCTCTTGTGGCGGAACTGGTTGGCACCTTCGTGTTCCTGATCGTGATCCTCGGCTCCACCTCCAAGGCGGGCATCACCCAGGCTGCCGGTCTCGCCATTGGCCTGTCCCTGGCGATGATCCATATCGTCTTCATTCCGGTGACCGGTGTTTCCGTGAACCCGGCCCGCTCCATCGGCCCGGCCCTGTTCGTGGGTGGCCAGGCGATTGCCCAGCTCTGGCTTTTCATCGTCGTCCCGCTGGTGGGCGCGGCGATCGCCGGCTTCCTGTTCCGCGCCAAGCTGCTGGAAGACTGATCCACCGCCCCGCGGGGCAATGTGTGGAGAAACAGGAAAGGCGCGTCCCTCGCAGGACGCGCCTTTTTGATTCGGGTGGGTGGCACGGGCGGGAACAGCCCCCCAGTTCGTCGCTGTGCCAGCGGGATCCCCGCACTCCCGCCTCCGGTGCCGGCCTGAAGCAAAACCAGTGGGCCGGCAGGAGCCCTGAACGCGGCGGACGAAAGGTCAGCCGGCGGCCAGCCTGGCCCGCGCCGCCCGCACACCCGCCCCATATTCGGGATGGACCTGCGTGAAAAGGGCGATCTGGCGCTCGGCGATCTCCTCGGGAATGCCGTTCATCGCTTCCGCCAGATTGGAGAACAGGCGCGCGCGCTGGTCCGCGTCGAACAGCTCGAACAGGGCCCGCGGCTGGCTGAAGTCCTCATTGCCATCGCGATGGTTGAAGCGGTCGGCATCGCCCGAAATCTTCAGCGCGGGCTCGCGATAGGAGGGATCCTCCACCGCGCCGCCGAAGGAGTTCGGCTCATAATAGGCATCCACATTGCCGGTCTGCTGGCCGAAGAAGCGCATCGACCCGTCCTTGTGGTAGTGATGCACCGGGCACTTGGGGGCGTTCACCGGCAGGTGCTCATAGTGGGTGCCGAGGCGGTAGCGATGGGCATCCGCATAGGAGAAGACGCGCGCCTGCAGCATCTTGTCCGGCGAGAAGTCGATGCCGGGCACCTTGTTGGAGGGCGAGAAGGCGGCCTGCTCGATCTCGGCGAAATAGTTCTCCGGGTTCCGGTTCAGCTCCAGAATGCCGACATCGATCACCGGATAATCGCCATGCGGCCATACCTTGGTGAGGTCGAAGGGATTGTAGGGGGTCTTGTCCGCATCCGCCTCGGGCATGATCTGCACCTGCATCAGCCAGCGCGGATAATCCCCGCGCTCGATGGCGTTGAACAGGTCTTCCTGTGCCGACTCACGCGTCTTGCCCACCACCGCCGCGGCTTCCGCATTGGTCCAGTGCTTGTGGCCCTGCTGGGTCTTGAAGTGGAACTTCACCCAGAAACGCTCGTTCGCCTCATTGATGAAGCTGTAGGTGTGCGAGCCATAGCCGTTCATGTTGCGCATGCCCACCGGCAGGCCGCGATCCGAGAACAGGATGGTCACCTGATGCAGGCTCTCGGGCGAGAGCGACCAGAAATCCCACATGGCGGTGGGGGAGCGCAGATTGGTCTTGGGGTGGCGCTTCTGGGTGTGGATGAAATCCGGGAACTTGTAGGGGTCACGCACGAAGAAGACCGGCGTGTTGTTGCCCACCAGATCCCAGTTGCCCTCAGGCGTATAGAATTTCAGGGCAAAGCCGCGCACGTCACGCTCGGCATCGGCCGCGCCCATCTCGCCGGCCACGGTGGAGAAGCGGGCGATCATGTCCGTCTTCGCGCCGGGCTGGAGCGCCTTGGCCTTGGTGTAGCGGGAGATGTCGCCGGTGATGGTCAGCGTGCCATGGGCGCCCACGCCCTTGGCATGCACCGTGCGCTCAGGGATTCGCTCGCGGTTCTGGTGCGCCAGCTTTTCCAGCAGCTGGTAATCCTGCATCAGCGCCGGGCCGCGCGGGCCGGCGGTCTGGGTGTTCTGGTTGTCCGCGATCGGCGCGCCGGCGGTGGTGGTCAGGGTCGGGCGGCTCATGCTCATGCTCCAACAGCTTGGGTGGTCACATTTCCATCTTGCGAACCGGTTTTCATTTCGCCTGAAAATGTGCGGAAGCCCGCCGGGAGGCGGGGTGGTATGGTCGGGAGCATGACCCCACATTGGAATAATATCAAATCAGATTGCGTCACCCGGTCGATCAGATAATCTTATCTCATGCTTACTCTGCGTCAGCTCCGCTATCTTGAGGCCCTCTCCCGTCACCTGCATTTCGGCAAGGCGGCGGAGGAGTGCGCCGTGACACAACCCGCCCTCTCCATGCAGATCCGCGAAATGGAGGACACCCATGGGGTGAAGCTGGTGGAGCGCGGGAGGCAGGGGGTGCGTCTGACCCCTGTGGGCATGGAGGCGGCGGTGCGCGCGCGGGCCGTTCTGGCGGCCATGGTCGATCTGGAGCGCACCTTGCGTGACAAGGGCCGGCTGCTGGATGGCCAGTTGCGGCTCGGCATCATCCCCACCATCGCGCCCTATCTTCTGCCCCGGCTGCTCACGGCGCTGGAGGCGAATCATCCCGGGCTGGAGGTCTCCCTGCGCGAAAGCATGACGGCGCAGCTCGTGGATGCTCTGGCCGATGGCGAGCTGGATCTGGTCATCATGAGCCTGCCGGTCGAGCATCCCGAGCTGGAGAGTGCCGCCCTGTTCGAGGATCCCTTCTTTCTGGCGGTCGCGCCCGATTGCGAATCAGTGCCGGATGCGCCGGTGACGCCGGATGACGTGCATGTGGAGGATCTTCTTCTGCTGGAGGACGGGCATTGCCTGCGCGATCAGGCGATCCAGCTCTGTCAGCGGGTCGATGCCCGGCAGTTGCGGCGCTTCGGCGCCTCCAGCCTGGCCACGCTGGTGGAGATGGTGGCGAGCGGGCAGGGCAGTACCCTGCTGCCGGGCCTGTTTGTGGAGGCCGAGCCCAATGTGGCGCAGCGCCTGCATCTTCTGCCCTTCCGCGCGCCCGCGCCCAGCCGGGAAATCGGTCTGGTGTGGCGGCGCACCCTGCCTTTTGTCGAGGATGTGCGGCTGATGGTCGACCTGGTGCGCAGCTGTGCGCCGGAAAACCTTCCGGGCGCCGGCAGAATGGAGGTTGCACCCCCGCGGCCATGACAGACCCGGAAAACGGCCGGTGAGTGCGCACTTGCATATGTGCCATGCGCAAGTGCAACCCTGCTCCAGAAGGGGGTTGCGACAGGGCGAAAAGCCTTGTGCTGCAAGGCCTGCGTGCTGCACAATGGGGGCTGGCCGGATGGACGGGAGGGGGAAGCGATCCGCAATCGGGCGGAAGTGACAAATCTTTCTGTCGGTGTTTCCAATTTCGACACGTTTCAGGGCTAACACCAAGAGCATGATGTTGCGCCAACCTTTCCTTCTTGCTGCCTTCGGGGCTTCACTTCTTTCCGCGCCTGCCTTTGCGCAGGGCGCCAACACTTCCGGCTATGGCACTGTACCGCCTGGCTATATCGACCCCTATGGCAATCAGGGGGCCGGTGGGCAGCAGGGCGGGTATGATGCGGGCCTCCAGAGTTCGGAGCTGCCGCCGCCAGACGGCTATCAGCAGGCCCCGGACTATCAGGGCATGGCAGGCGGGCAGGCCCAGCCGCAGGGCTACCAGCAACAGGTTACCTATCCGCAGTCCGGCGATGCTTATCAGCCGCAGGCCGCCAATGGGCAGACGCCTGCCTATGATGATGTGCAGCGCATGTATGGCCAGCACTATGACCAGCCCTATGAGGCGCAGCAGCAGCAGGCGGCCTATGGCCAGCCGCAGGCCTCCGCGACCCAGTCCTATGCCGCGCCGCCCGCCGGGGTCTATGCCACCGATGCCGCGATCGTTCCCGGAACGGATCAGGCGCCTTCCGGTCCGCGCATCGAGTCCGTCGATCCGTCCTCGCCGGTTGACGAGCGCTTCCGCCGTCAGGAGGTTGATTATGTCACCTCCCACCCGGCCGGCACCCTCATTGTCGATACGCCCAATACCTATCTCTATTATGTGCTGGGTAACGGTCGCGCCGTGCGCTACGGCATCGGGGTGGGCCGTGAAGGCTTCACCTGGAATGGCGTCGAGAAGGTGTCCCGCAAGGCGGAATGGCCCGACTGGCGTCCGCCGAACGACATGATCGCCCGCCAGCCCTATCTGCCGCGCTTCATGGCCGGTGGCCCGGGCAACCCGATGGGCGCGCGCGCGCTCTATCTCGGCAGCACCATCTACCGCATTCATGGCACCAACGAGCCGCAGACCATTGGCAAGTTCGTGTCTTCCGGCTGCATCCGCATGCTGAACAATGATGCCGAAGATCTGTATGAGCGGGTGAAGGTGGGCGCGAAGGTCGTGATTCTGCCTGTTCCGAAGAATACGCAGACCTCTTCCATCGATGCACCGGCAACAACCGGCTCCATTCCTGTCGCACAGCGCTGAGCATTGTGCGCAGACCGGATATTTTGAAAGGCGCGCCCATGTGGCGCGCCTTTCCGCTTTTCTGTCCTGGGCCGGAAGGCTTGTTCAGGACCGGCTGATGACGGGTTTTCAGCAAAGGGACGGCTATCTGCCGGGCGGAAGGCCAGATTCTGGCCGGTCGTCCATATGATCTCTTCCTTCTGCGGTGCAGCCGGAGTACCGATCATACTGGAACTGGCAGGTTCGGCTCCGAAACCGACCGGCCCTCACATGACTGGAGATGGTATCCATGACCATGCCAAGCAATTTCGCCCAGGACAAACTACAGAATGTGCGCGCCAAATGGGGCTGGTTTGTCGCGCTGGGTATTGTGTTTGTTCTGTTGGGTTTCTTCGCGCTCGGCCATGTGCTGATCTCGTCGATTGCCACTGCGCTTTATGTCGGCGCATTCATTCTTGTGGCCGGCGCGGCGCAGGTCATCCATGCCTTCCGCGTTCAGGGCTGGAGCAGCTTCCTGTTCTGGCTGCTGTGCGGCGTGCTCTATATCATCGCCGGTGGCCTGATCCTCTATCAGCCGCTGATGGGCGCGACGATCATCACCATCTTCATTGGCGCCGCCCTTGCCGTTGAAGGCGTTTTCCGCATCTTCGCCGCCTTTGCCTCGCGCGGGGGCTCCGGCTGGGGCTGGGTGTTTTTGTCGGGCCTCATCACCCTTGCGCTGGGGTGCATGATCATTGCCCGCTGGCCGGTGGATTCGGTTTATGTCCTTGGCATTTTCCTGGGCGTGGATCTGGTGTTCGCCGGTGTCAGCACCTTCTTCTTCGGCCTGTCCCTGCGCGAGAATCAGCGCTGATTCCCCCATTCGGGGAAGGGATCTGGACGGGTGAAGCTGGAACAGGAAGGGCCGGCCGGGGTGGAAACCCTGCCGGCCCTTTTTCCATGTGCATGATGCCCCCAAGCCACGAAACCCTGAAAAATCCGGCTTTAGCGGCGTCTTTCGCCCTGTCATGTCATCCGGGTGAGTTGCCCGTCATGCAAAATGGCGGCAGAACTCACCGCATGGATAAACGCGGTGTTCTCATGATGTCTGCCCTTCGTGTCACTGTGGCGCTGTTCGCAGCGCTGGTCCTGATTGTCATGGCCCAGCCGGCGGCGGCACAGGCCAGCAAGGGACATGTCTATCTCTTCCGTGGCCTTGGCGGCGTGTTTTCGCTCGGCATGGATGATCTGGCCAAGAAGCTTCAGGAGCGCGGGATTGATGCCACGGTCTATGGCCATGGCTCCTGGCCGTCCGTCACCGAGCAAGCCTTTCAGGAAAGCCGCCGCAACCGCAATGCGCCGATCATGATTGTCGGCCATTCACTGGGGGCGGATGCCGCCATCCAGATGGCCGAGCGGCTGACCGCTCTTGGCACGCCGCCCCGTCTGGTGGTGACCTTCGATCCTGTGGGCGTGACCTCCGTGGGCCCGGCCCGCGGACAGTTCATCAACTATTTCCAGTCGAACAATGGCTATGGCAAGCGCCTGACCCGGGAAAAGGGCTTCCGTGGCTCGCTCAGCAATCGTGATCTGGCCGCGGATACGAGCATCGGTCACTTCAGCATCGAGAAGTCGCCCCAGCTTCATGCCGAGGTGATCAACCGGGTGCGGGCGATCACGGCGCCCAGGCGACCCAAGCCCCGTCCGGCTCCCCGCACCGTTGCCCGGCCCAAGCCGCCGGCGGAAGCGCCAGAGGCCCGGGCGAGCGCTCCGGCAGCGGCGGTGGAACAGCCGGCCCCGGCTGCCGCGCCCATGTGATCCAGCTCCTGGCCCGGCCAATCCGGCTTGGCCCCGTGAACCGCTTCAGGGCGGTTTCAGATGTGAAAAAACAAGAACCCCGCAGCCTGTTCCGAGGCTGCGGGGGTTTTCATGGGGCGTTCAGCCCTGTCGCGTTGTGTGGACCCAGCCGGCAAGTTCCTGCCGCACCACCGCCTCCAGCACATCCATGCCGGCGGGTGTATCATTGAGGCAGGGAATGGCGGCGAACTGCTCCCCGCCATGCTCCAGGAAATATTCGCGGTTCTCCCCGCCAATCTCCTCCAGCGTTTCCAGACAATCGGCCACGAAGCCGGGGGTGAGCACAGCCAGACGTTTCACGCCGCTGTCGCCCAGCGCCTTCACGGTTTCGTCCGTATAGGGGGTGAGCCACTCCTCCTTGCCGAAGCGGGACTGGAAGGTGAGCCGCAGGCGCTGCTCATCCATGCCCATGCGGGCCCGCAGAAGCTCCATGGTCTGGCGGCAATGCTCGGGATAGGGATCGCCCCTGTCGACATAGGATTTGGGGATGCCGTGGAAGGAGGCGAGAATCACCTCCGGCTCGAAATCCAGAGCGGCCAGATGATGTTCCAGCTCCTGCGCCAGCGCCTCGATATAGACGGGATGATCCTGCCATGGCGGGGCGATGCGGATGGCGGGCTGGCGGCGCATGGTCTTGAGCGCATCAAAGACGGCATCACCCACAGTGGCTGTCGTGGCCGCGGCATATTGCGGATAGAGCGGCACCACCAGAATGCGGGCGCATCCCTCCGCTTCCAGCGCCTTGATGCGCGAGGCGATGGAAGGATTGCCATAGCGCATGGCGAAATCCACCCGGATGCGCGGGTCCAGCCCGGCCATGCGGGGGCTGAGCTTTTCAGCCTGCGCGCGGGTGATGGTCAGCAATGGCCCTTCATTGCGTTCCTTGTTCCAGATGCTCTCATAATCGCGCCCCTTCGGGCCGGGCCGCACGGTGAGGATGATGGCATTGAGAATGAACCACCACAGCACGCGGTTGGTCTCGATCACCCGCCTGTCGGAGAGGAACTCCTTCAGATAGCGGCGCATGGACCAGTAATCGGTCGCATCGGGGGTGCCGAGATTGACCAGCAGGACGCCGATTCGCGTGGTGCTGTCGCCCCATATGCCTTTTGCGGCGCGGGATGAGGCAGGCGGAGGGGAGGTGGGGGGCTGGGGCGTGCTCATGCTGCGCAGCATAGCGCATTCTTGGCGCTGGCGCAGATGGGCAGATGCGTGACGAAATCGCGCGATTCCCGGCAGGAGCACCCTCCTCGCAACTGTGCGGCGTGCCGCGCATTGGCCTTGTGGCGGAGGGGCGCGGCCCGGCAGAGATGGCGGAAAACCGCCGCGCGAAATCCGTATCCGGCGGTTTTCCGCCATTTCCGGGTGCCGCCATGCCCGGGGAAGGCGGGTTCCAGTGGCGGAATATCAATTCATTGATGGAGTTTCCCGCCCTCTCAGGTATCTGGCATGAGATGTGCAAAGCCCTTGTCGTCATTTCAGACGCCGGCCCAAAGAGCCGGGACGAAAAGGGAGAGAGGCCGTGTTCAAGACATTCCGTGCCGCCGCCATCATCGTTGCTGCCGCCGCCACCGGGCTGGCAGCCCTTCCGGCCCATGCGCAGGATGTGATCCGCGTCGGGAATCTCAAGCTCGCCCATTTTGCCGGCGTCTCCTACATCAAGGAGATCGAGAAAGAGTGCGGCATCAAGGTGGATCTGAAGATCTTCGCCAAGGGGCCGGACGTGCTTCAGGCCATTCTGGCGGGTGAGCTGGATGTGGGCGCCACCGCCTCCGAGGCGGCGATTTCCGGCAAGGGCAATGGAGCGCCCATTTATATCGTGGGCGGCTTTGCCCGTGGCGGCGCGCGGCTTCTGGCCACGCCCGATTCGGGTATCACCTCTGTGGCCGACCTGAAGGGCAAGAAGGTGGGCGTGACCCGCGGCTCCATCCAGGAAGTGCTGCTGGCCGCCGAGATGGGCAAGAACAACCTGACGCCGAAGGATCTGCGGATCGTCTATCTGGGGTATCCGGACCTGAACCAGGCGCTGATGCAGAAGCAGGTGGATGCCATCATGCAGACTGAACCCCAGTCCGCACAGGCGCTGGCGCGCGGGTTCGGGGTGGAGGTCATCAAGCCCTATGACACGCCGGTCGGCTCGCCCATCCGCACCATGGTGATGACGGAGAAGTTCTACAAGGAACAGCCCGAGGCCGCGAAGAAGTTCATGGCCTGCTTCGTGAAGGCGCAGGATACCTTCATCAAGAACCCGGAAGTTGCGGAAAAGTTTGTCACGCAGGATGTGTTCAAGGGCCAGCTGACGCCGGAAGAGTTCCGCGACGCGCTCGCCAACTCGCCCTACACCATCGAGATGAGCGCCGACCACATCCAGAAGACCACGGACGTGATGGAAAAATACGGCATCGGCAAGATGTCCGTTCCGGCCAAGGCCGATGAGTGGGTGAAGACCGACCTGCTGGATCAGGCCAAGGCCGACGCCGGTCTCAACTGAGGGTTTGAGCGATGAAGAACATCCGCCTGAAATCCGTGGCGGAGGGCCTCGCCGTCCCCGTCGCCGTGGTGGTGCTGTGGCAGCTTGCATGCTCGTTCGGGCTTGTGAACCCCATGGTGCTGCCCTCTCCCGCAGCGGTGCTCGAACGCTGGTGGGCCTATCTGGCTCCCATGGAGGCGTTTGATCCGGCCGAGCATACCCGCATCGGCTGGCTGCTGTCCGGTGAGCTGCTGCACGATGCGCTGGGCTCGCTCCAGCGGGTCGTGTTCGGCTTCATCGTGGGGGCGGGGCTGGCGCTGCCGCTGGGCCTGTTCATGGGGTCGAGCGATGCCGTGTACCGGCATATCAATCCCCTGATGCAGGTGCTGCGGCCCATTCCGCCGATTGCCTATATCCCGCTCTCCATCCTGTGGTTCGGGCTGGGCGATGCTCCGGCGGTGTTCCTCATCGCCATCGGTGCCTTCTTCCCGGTGCTGATGAACACCATTGCGGGCGTGCGCCATGTGGATGGCATCTATATCCGCGCCGCCCGCAGCCTCGGGGCCAGCCGCCTCACCATCTTCCGCAGGGTCATCCTGCCGGCGGCCACGCCCTATATTCTTTCGGGCGCGCGCATCGGCATCGGCACGGCCTTCATCGTGGTGATCGTGGCCGAGATGATCGCGGTGGATAATGGCCTCGGCTTCCGCATTCTGGAGGCCCGGGAATATTTCTGGTCCGACAAGATCATCGCCGGCATGCTCACCATCGGCATTCTCGGCCTGCTGATCGACATGGCGGTGAGCCGCCTCAACAATCATCTGCTGCGCTGGCATCGCGGCCTGGAATCGTGAGGAACGCCATGCAGACCGCAACAGCCGCCACCACCGCCACCGTGCTTCCCCTCAACCCGCCCGGCGGGGCAGGCTCCATCGCCGGTGCCGCCACCCCGGCCCATATCGTGGTGGAAGGGGTGGAGAAGCGCTTCCCGGTTCCGGAGGGCGAGGTCATCGCCCTTCAGGACATCAATCTCACCATCAATCAGGGAGAGTTCGTGTGTCTGCTTGGGCCTTCGGGCTGTGGCAAATCCACCCTCCTGAATGCCATCGCCGGCTTTTCCGCCCCCACGTCCGGCTCCATAAGGGTGGATGGCGCCATGGTGCAGGATCCCGGCCCGGACCGGGGCATGGTGTTTCAGGAATATGCCCTGTTTCCCTGGATGACAGTGCGGGAGAATGTCGCCTTCGGGCTGGAGATCAAGGGCATGAGCCGCGCGCAGATCGAGCCGCGCGTGGAAGAATTGCTGGCCATGCTGAAGCTGTCGGATTTCCGCAACCGCTTCCCCAAGGACCTGTCCGGCGGCATGCGCCAGCGCGTGGCCATTGCCCGCGTTCTGGCGCTCGACAGCCCGGTGATGCTGATGGACGAGCCCTTCGGCGCGCTGGATGCGCTCACCCGCCGCTCCCTCCAGGATGAGCTGCTGCGCATCTGGGCGGCGATGGGCAAGACCATCGTTTTCGTCACCCACTCCATCGAGGAGTCGATCTATCTGGCGGATCGGATCGTGGTGCTCACCTATCGGCCCGGCACCATCAAGCGGGATATCCATGTGGACCTGCCGCGCCCGCGTGACAGTTCCTCTTCCGAATTCAATGAGCTGAAGCGTGAGCTGGGGGCGCTTGTCACCGCCGAGCAGCATCGCTTCGAGGAAGTGGAACTCAAGGGCCTCACGACAGACTGAGCCGCTGCGCCGCCCCCGTTCCGTCCCCTTCGGGTGGAATGGGGCGGTGCATTCCGGCGTCACCCGCATTCAGGCCGCATGCGGGTGAGCTTTCGCGCCGGTGCTTGAAAAAGAGATCCCCCGGCGCGAGCATTGTGCGCTGCCGGCCCCGCCTGCGGCACGGTGGCCGATGCACCCGGAACAGCATGGAAAGGCGCCGGGAACGGGCGCTATCAGGAGAGATATCGGGCGCCATGGGCATCAGGCCTTCCAGAGCGTTTATCGGCAGATTGCCGCGTCCGGCCACGCTGCTGCGGGCAGGCGCGCTTCTGCTGGGCCTTGCGGCGGTGCTGCTGGCCGTGGTGAAGGCCGGCGAGATTGCGCAGGCCAGCGTGGCCGAGCGGCTGGCCAGTGATGCCCGTCACCGCTCGCAGATCTATGCCCAGAGTCTGGAAGTGGCGATCGAGCGCTTCGGTTACATGCCGGCGGCCGCCGCGCTGGACCCCAATGTGCGCCGCCTGCTGCGCCATCCGCGTGATGCCGCCCTCGTGGCCACGGTGAATGACTATCTCCAGACCCTGAACCGGGCCGCGGGAGCCGCGGTGGTTTATGTGATCGCCACGGATGGCCTCACCATCGCCTCCTCCAACTGGGATACGCCGCAGACCTATGTGGGCGAGAATTTCGCCTATCGGCCCTATTTCACCGAGGCGCTGGCCGGCCGGCAGGGGCGTTTCTATGCCATCGGCTCCTTTACCGGTGTTCCGGGCTATTTCATCAGCGCGCCGGTGGTGGAGGACGGGCATGTGCTCGGGGTTGTCGTCACCAAGGTCTCGCTCGACCGGCTGGAGGCGGTGTGGCAGGAGGCGGCGGACAAGGTGCTGGTGGCCGACAGGCACGGCATCATCTTCCTCTCCTCGGACCCGGACCTGAAGTTTCGCACCACCCGCCCGGTTGACGCGCAGGCGATGGCGGAGATGGAGCGCACCCGCCAGTATGGCGTCCAGCACTATCCTCTCCTGAATCTGGGGCAGGTGGTGATGATGGGCGGCGTGCCCCTTTCCAGCGGCTCCGATCTTGCGCCGCATGGGCGGGTGATCGCCGGCGGCAAGGAATTGCCGGATTATGGCTGGAGCCTGCTGCTCTTTGCCGATGCCGCCACGGCCGAACTGGCGGGGCGCAGCGCGCGGCTGGGCATGGTTCTGGCCTGCTGCATGCTGGCGCTGGGCGGGCTCTACTGGCGCCAGCGCCTGCGCCGCGCGCGGGAAAGCCGCATGGCCCGCACGGTTCTGGAGGCAGCCCACCGCGAGCTGGAGGCCAAGGTGGAGGCGCGCACCGCGGCCCTGAGCGCGGCCAATGCCAAGCTGGCCGAGGAAATCGATGAACGTCGCCGTGCCGTGACAGACCTGCGCGCCGCGCAGGAGGAGCTGATGCAGGCCGCCAAGATGGCCACTCTGGGCCAGATGGCCGCCGGCATCACCCATGAGCTGAACCAGCCGCTCACCGCCATGCGCGGACTTGCGGAAAATACCGTGAAGCTCCTGCAGGCCGGGCGCGAGGAGGCGGTGGAGGCCAATCTGGTCCGCATCACCGCGCTGGTGGACCGGCTGGGCAAGATTACCGGCCAGCTGCGCGGTTTTTCGCGCCGCGCCACCAGCGAGAAAACCCCCGTCGACCTGCCGGCCACCCTGTCCGAAAGCCTGGCCATTCTGGCCCCGCGCATCCGCGCCACCGGCACGGCGGTGGTGACGGATCTGGACCCGGCCGCACGCCTTGCGGTGTTTGAACCCATCCGCCTCTCCCAGGTGCTGGTGAATCTCGTCGGCAATGCGCTGGATGCCGTGAAGGGGCGGCCGGACCCCTGGGTGCGGGTGCGCTCCCGGCGGCATGGCGCGCGCATTCTGGTGAGCGTGGAAGACAATGGCCCCGGCCTGCCGCCCGAAACTCTGGCGCATATTTTCGACCCCTTCTTCACCACCAAGCCGCCCGGCGAGGGTTTGGGGCTGGGCCTGCCGATCTCCTTGGCCATTGCGCGGGAATTCGGGGCCTCCCTGGCTGTGCGCCCGCGTGCAGAGGGGGGCCTGACCTTTGATCTGGTGCTGGAAACAGCAGAAGATGACGCGGAAAGGACATGCGATGTCGCTTCCTCTGTCTGAAGTCTTGTCACCGGCGGCCAGCCCCCGCGCCATGGGGGCGAATCGCCTGCCCCCGCCCGGCGCCCCGCGCCCGCGCGTGCTGCTGGTGGATGATGAGGAGATGATCCGCATCACCATCGAGCAGACGCTCGATCTGGCCGGTATCGAGGTGGAGTCCTTTGGCGATGCCGAAAGCGCGCTGGCGGCACTTGAGCGGGGCCATCCCGGCGTGGTGGTGAGCGATGTGCGCCTGCCGGGCCGCGATGGTCTCCGGTTTCTGGCGGATGTGCGCCGGCTGGACCCGGAGCTGCCGGTGGTGCTGATCACCGGCCATGGCGATATTGCCATGGCGGTTCTGGCGATTCGCGAGGGGGCCTACGATTTCATCGAGAAGCCGTTCGTCAATGACGCCTTTGTGGAGGTGGTGCGGCGCGCGCTGGAGAAGCGGGCGCTGGTGATGGAAAACCGTCGCCTGCGCACGGCACTCGACCGGGGAGATGCCATCGCGCACCATCTGGTGGGCCAGTCGGCTGCCATGCGCCGCCTGCGCGAGGATGTGGCGGCGCTGGCCTCCACCGGTGCCGACATTCTCGTGCTGGGGGAGACCGGCGCGGGCAAGGAACAGGTGGCGCGCGCCCTGCACGAGGGCGGTAACCGGCGCGACAGGCCTTTTGTTGCGGTCAATTGCGGCGCCATTCCCGAAAGCATGTTCGAGAGCGAGATGTTCGGCCATGAGGCCGGAGCCTTCACCGGCGCGGGCAAGCGGCGCATCGGCAAGATCGAGCATGCCAGTGGCGGCACGCTGTTTCTCGATGAAGTGGAGAGCATGCCGCTGGCGATGCAGGTGAAACTGCTGCGGGTGTTGCAGGACAGGCGGATCGAGCGGCTGGGCTCCAACACGCCGGTGCCGGTGGATCTGCGGATCGTGGCGGCCACCAAGGAGAATCTGGGCACGCTGGCGGAGAGCGGCCAGTTCCGCAAGGATCTGTGGTTCCGCCTCGATGTTGTAAAGCTGGCGCTGCCGCCCCTGCGCGAGCGGCGGGAGGATATTCCCCAGCTCTTCGAGCTGTTTCTGGTTCAGGCCGCGGTCAAGTATCAGCGCCCGGTGGTGGATGTGCCGCCATCCCTGCGGCGCGCCCTGATGCTGGCGGACTGGCCGGGCAATGTCCGTGAACTGAAAAATGCCGCCGAGCGCCATATGCTCGGCTTTCTGGCGCCCGATCTCGCCGGTCGGACAGGGCCGGGGCTGAACGTATTGCTGGATCGGGTGGAGCGTTTGATCATCGAAGATGCGCTGCGCGAATCCGGCCAGCGCATTTCGGCTGCGGCGCTGGCGCTGGATATTCCCCGCAAGACACTGTCCGACCGCATGAAGCGGCTCGGCCTGACTGCAACCGACTGAAACGGGTCTTCATGAACGCTCACTCCCCGCCCCTCTGGACCCCGCTCATCATCTCGAATGCGCCCAATGGCGCCTCGCGCACCAGGGCGGACCATCCCGCCCTGCCGATGACCGCAGCCGAGCTCGCACGCAACGCCGCCGAGGTGCTGGAGGCCGGCTGTGCTCTGGTGCACATCCATGTGCGTGATGCCGAGGGCCGCCATCTGCTGGATGCCGCGGCCTATCAGGACGCGATTGCCGCCATTCGCGCCGAGGTGGGGCAGAAGCTGGTGGTGCAGATCACCTCGGAAGCCGCCGGGCGCTACAAGACGCCGGAACAGATGGCGGTGGTGCGAGCGGTGCGGCCGGAAGCCGTTTCACTGGCGCTGCGCGAGATCGTTCCCGATGACGCCGCCGAGACGGAAGCCGCGGCTTTCTTCGCATGGCTGCGGCAGGAGAGGATTTTTGCGCAGATCATTCTCTACAGCGCACAGGATGTGACCCGCTATCTCGCCCTCAAGGCCCGTGGCGTGCTGGGCGAAGGGCAGGACTTCCCGCTCTTCGTGCTGGGGCGCTACACGCAAGGGCAGGTTTCACACCCCGCCGATCTGTTGCCCTTCAAGGCCGAGGCAGAAGATGCCATCGGGCTGTGGTCCATGTGCGCCTTCGGCCCGCGTGAAAATGCCTGCGCCCTTGTTGTGGCGGGCCTTGGCGGGCATGTGCGTGTGGGCTTCGAGAACAACCTTCTCACGCCGGAGGGCGCGCTGGCCGCCAATAATGCCGTGCAGGTGCGCCGGGTGGCGGAAGGCGCGGCGCTGATCGGACGCCCTCTTGCCGATGCCGATGCCGCCCGCGCCATGATGGCACGCGTGAGCTGACATGATCCGGGCCCGGCCGGGAGGCGATGGCCCGCAATGATGGACGGAAATCCGGGCGAATCATGCCGTCCCGGATTTTCCACTGTGCGGATCGGTGTGGTGCGGCCTGAACCGCTCCGGCAAAATTGCCGGAGAGAGGGCATCTATGGCCGCACGGGCATCCGTTCAGCTTCAGCGAAACCGGAAAGCGGCTTCCCCATGAGGGGAGGAATGTCTTTATTTTCAGGAAGGTGGGATGGTGGGCGCGACAGGGATCGAACCTGTGACCCCTACGATGTCAACGTAGTGCTCTCCCGCTGAGCTACGCGCCCATCCCCGGGAAGCGCCTCTATAGAGGCTCTCTTTCCCGGAAGCAAGCAGGGATTTTTGAAATCACGCTGCCGCGAGCATCTTGTCCACTTCCGCCACCAGATCGCGCAGGTGGAAAGGCTTGGAAAGCACCTTCGCTTCGGAAGGGGCCTCATTGTCGGCATTGAGCGCGACGGCTGCAAAACCGGTGATGAACATGACCTTCAGGTCCGGATCGAGCTCGGTGGCGCGGCGCGCCAGCTCGATTCCATCCATCTCCGGCATCACGATATCGGTCAGCAGCAGCTCGAAGGGCTCTTCGCGCATCCGCTCATAGGCGGATTTGCCATTGTCGAAGGATGCCACCGCATAGCCGGCATTCTGCAACGCCCGCACAAGGAAGCGTCGCATGTCGTTATCATCTTCGGCGAGCAGGATTTTGGACACGCCATTTCCCCTGTTGTCAGAATCACATGTTGTCGACTTGCGTCATCATGGCCATGGCGACACTGCGCCGGAACCACCTCTGACCTGTCTGCCCCAATCAGGTAAATTCGAGGTGAAGGCGCGCGTGGCCCTTTCCAGAGCCGCCGAACAAGGTCATCATATGGAGAGAACAGGGCTTTTTTGAATTCCTCCGGAGTTTGCGGCGCGCAATGACGGCCAGCCTCGCTGATAAAATTGATCCAGCCTTCGAGATTCGCGGCGTGCATGCGGGGATGGGACCGTTTGTTTTCAATTCCCCCCATTCAGGCCGTCTCTATCCGCGCAGCTTCGTGGAGCAGGCGCGGCTGGATTTCGCCACGCTGCGCCGCTCCGAGGACAGTTTCGTGGATGAGCTGTTCGAGGATGTGGTCGAAACCGGCGCGCCCTTCATGCGGGCGCTCTTTCCCCGGGCTTTTCTGGACCTGAACCGCGAGCCCTACGAGCTGGACCCGCGCATGTTCGAGGGGCGCTTGCCCGCCTATGCCAACACACGCTCGCTGCGGGTGGCCTGCGGCCTTGGCACCATTGCCCGCGTGGTGGGAGAGGCGAAGGAGATCTATGCCCGGCGCCTGCCGCTGGATGAGGGGCTCCAGCGCATCGAGACCTATTACAAGCCCTACCACCAGGCCCTGCGGGAGCTGCTGGCCCAGGTGCGCCGGCATTGGGGAATGGTGGTGCTGGTGGATTGCCATTCCATGCCCTCCACCTCCATCCGTGATCCCAATGCGCCGGCGGACATGGTGATCGGCGACCGGTTCGGCACCAGTTGCAGCGCCGTGGTGACCCATGCCCTGGAGCGCGAGCTGTCCGCGGCAGGTTACCGTGTGGTGCTCAACCGCCCCTATGCCGGCGGCTATATTACCGAGCACTATGGCAACCCCGGAAACGGCGTGCATGCGGTGCAGATTGAAATCAACCGCGCCCTCTATATGGATGAGGGGGCCTATGCGCGCACGGGGAACTTCGACCGGCTGCGCGAGGACCTGCACAGCGCCATGCAGCGCGTGCGCGAGACTGTTGAAAACGGGCTGGGACATGTGCGCCCGCCGGCCGGAAACGTGCGGACTGCGGCGGAGTAAGGCTCTGGAATTTCTCGATTTTAACCGAAATTCCCGCCAATTGTGACCAAAATTAAAACGTGCCTTGCGTTTTTCGTATAGCAGGTATACGTATTTCGACATGCCGGTGCGGGCATAGCTGTCCCGTGAGCCAGAACATATTGCGTTTCAGGGCCACGATACCGGATGCTTTTGAAGGCTTGGCCAGAGGGCTGCTCCCCGTTTCCCGGGATCGGCATCCTGAAGCAGGGCCGAAAAAAGAAAGGGGCCGTTCGCGTTGGCAAACGGCCCAAGTCTAGGGAGGAAACGCCCAAGGAGGGCAGCGACAGAGCGACGCCAATCGCCATGTCGCAATGCAAAAATGCCTCTTGCGGTGCCAGAAATCAAGTGCTGCTTTGTCGCATGGCGGAATTTCTGAAGAAAAACATATAATTCATTGATTTAAATCATGTTTTATCCCGCTTCCCGCGCGTTTCGCAGTTGGGTGGAGCGGGCGGTGCGGCATCAATCGTGTCAATATCGTGGCAAGGGGCGGCGAATCTCTCTCATCAAAATGAAAACACGAGAGATTTGCGTGGATTGATTCGAGGCGTTTGGCTGGATTTCTGTAAAGAAAGGGGCCGTTTGCGTTGGCAAACGGCCCAAGTCCAGGGAGGAAACGCCCAAGGAGGGCAGCGGCATGCTGCAATGCAATGCCGCGCTCCATCACTATGCGGTTTTGTGCAGGGCACAACAAGATGATCGCGCGCGGATAGTTTGGGCAGTCACGCCCTCGATAACATACTGTTTTTGCGGCGTGATTTCATTTCTGCCTGATTTTTCACCGCACCCGTGCCACACCTGCCCGAAAAGCAGTCGATTCGTCTCTCTCCCGAATGTTTCTGCCCCGGCCCCTTGATCGGCCGGGATGGGCGCGGCATGAGAATGCATGCCATGTGCGGGCCTTTGGCGAGAACGGGGGCTCCATGCGCAATGCTGTCAATGGAGCGGTCTATGAGTGCTGTGGCGTTTGATGATTTCGTGCACAATCTGGCCACGCGTTCCGGCGAGGCGATCCTGCCGTTCTTCCGCACTGCAATAGGCGTTGATGACAAGGGCGGCGTTTGCGGCTTCGATCCGGTGACGGAGGCGGACCGCGCCGCGGAACATGTGATGCGCCGCCTCATCCGCGAGACGTTTCCCAGCCATGGCATCATTGGCGAGGAGTTCGACAATCAGGATACGGACGCCCCCTTCGTCTGGGCGCTGGACCCGATAGATGGCACGAAGTCCTTCATTTCCGGCATGCCGGCCTGGGGCACCCTGATTGGCCTGCTGAAGGATGGCGCGCCGGTCTATGGCATGATGCACCAGCCCTTCATCGGTGAACGCTTCTTTGGAGACCGCGATGGCGCGCGCTATCGCGGGCCGGCGGGGGAACGGGTTCTGGCCACCCGGGCCTGCAACCGCCTGGAAGATGCGATCCTGTTCACCACCAGCCCCCGCCTGATGGATGATGCGGACCGCGCCATCTTCGGCACCGTGGAGGAGAAGGTGCGCCTCTCCCGTTACGGGGGCGATTGCTATGCCTATTGCATGATCGCCGCCGGGCTGGTCGATCTCGTCATCGAGACCGGGCTGAAGGATCATGACATCGTGGCGCTTGTGCCCATCATCGAGGGGGCAGGGGGAATTGTCACCACCTGGGAGGGCGGCTCGCCGGCCAAAGGCGGGCGCATTATCGCCGCCGGCAGCCGCGCGGTGCATGAACAGGCCTTGCGGATGCTTAATCCGTAAACCGTCTTGCCATTCTTTTGCTCCATGTTCAGGCTCATGTGAGAGCCTCTTCCTTCCTGCCTCATGGATGGGGAGCAGGGCTGATATGGGCGCGCAGGCGCTTATGCATGGAGATGGATGAATGGTGCAGGGTGTGTGTCCGCTCTCCCGGGCCGGTGAGGCCGGGAGCCGGACAAGGGCATATGGCGTGCTGGCGCTGTCGCTTCTGGCGCTGCTTTTCATGATGCCTGCCGCCTGGGCAGGTCCGTCCACGGTGTGGATGGAACGCGATTCCGGTGCGGGCTTCTCCTCTCCGCTGCGTTCCTCTTCCGCAGGTTCGGCCCTTTCCCGCCCCGCGCGCACGGCCCCTTTCAAGGTGCTGGCGGAACGCGCCCCTGATGGCGCGGTGATGTTGGGCTGGTCGATCCGGCCGGACACCTATCTCTATCGCAACAGCATCACGGCCACGCTCGATGGCAAGCCGGTGGAACTGGTCCTGCCTGCGGGCGAGGAGAAGGACGATCCGAATTTCGGGCTGGTCCATATTTTCCGTCACGCCATGGATGCGCGTCTGGCCCTTGCCGATATGCAGGCTGCCGGAACGCTGAAGGTGACATGGCAGGGCTGTTCCGATCAGGGCATCTGCTATCCGCCGGAAAGCGGAACGGTGGATCTGGCGGCCCTGGAGGGCGGGGCGCAACCGCTGGTCGCGTCCACCATGGGGCTGCCTGACCGTCTCTCCGCGCCCTCGCCGGCCGAAAGGGCGGAACAGGTCGCGGTTGCGCCGGCCTCCATTCCGGCGCCGGCCGCTTCCGAAACCGGGGCGGAATCCTCATGGTCTCCGGCGGCGGTGCTGAAGGGGGATCTGGGCTGGATGCTGGTGGCCTTTCTCGGCTTTGGCCTGCTGCTCTCGCTGACGCCCTGCATTTTCCCGATGATCCCGATCCTCGGCGGTGTTCTGGCCCGCTCCGGGCAGCAGGGGGTCGGGCGCGGGGTGGCGCTGTCATCGGTCTATGTGCTGGCCATGGCCTGCGCCTATGGGGTGCTGGGGCTGGCGGCCGGCTGGTCGGGCGCGAATCTGCAGGCCGCTCTCCAGACCCCCTGGGCGCTGGGGGGCATGGCCGCGGTTTTCATCGTGCTGGCCCTGTCCATGTTCGGCCTGTTTGATCTTCAGGTGCCATCCGCTCTGGCCTCGCGCCTGTCCGGCGCCCTGCCGGGAGCGGGCGGCGCATCCACGCGCCGTTCCCTCGGCAGCGCGGCCATGCTGGGTTTTGGCTCCGCGCTCATTGTCGGGCCCTGTGTCACCCCGCCTCTGGCCGCCGCCATGCTGGCTGCGGCGCAGACGGGCGATGCGGCGCGCGGCGCGGCGGCCCTGTTCATGCTGGGGCTGGGCATGGGCCTGCCGCTCATCGCCTTCGGCGCTTTCGGGGCGCGTGTGCTGCCGCGTTCCGGCCCCTGGCTGATGCGGGTGAAGGTAGCCTTCGGTTTCGTGTTCCTCGCTGTCGCCATCTTCCTTGTGGGCCGGTTGATGGACGGGCCGACCATGCTGGCCATATGGGGGCTGTTTGCCCTTGGCGTGGCGGTGTTCATTGGCGGGTTCGACCGTATCGAGACCGGCGCGGGCTGGGAGCGCAAGCTGGGCAAGGCATCCGGCCTTGCGCTGGCGCTTTATGGCGCCCTGCTGATTACCGGCTTTGCCGGCGGCGCGAGTGACCCGATGCGGCCGCTGGGTTTTTTCTCCGGCAGGGATGCATCACCCATGCAGGCCGGGGTGAAGCCGCAGGTGGTGACCTCCATGGCCGCCTTCGAGACAGCGCTGGCCCGCGCCCGGACCGAGGGACGTCCGGCGCTGGTGTCCTTCACGGCGGACTGGTGCACGGTCTGCAAATCCAATGAAAAGGTGCTGGGCACGCCGGATGTCGCCTCCGCGCTGGAGCAGGCGGTGTTCATCGCCGCCGATGTGACCGATTACGGGCCGGACAGCCGCGCCCTGATGGAGCGCTTCGATATTGTCGGCCCGCCCACCATGTTCGTTGTGGA
This sequence comes from Haloleucobacter ellipsoideus, assembly GCF_052491725.1. Lineage (NCBI taxonomy): Bacteria > Pseudomonadati > Pseudomonadota > Alphaproteobacteria > Hyphomicrobiales > Xanthobacteraceae > Haloleucobacter > Haloleucobacter ellipsoideus. The sequence goes on along the minus strand of NZ_JBQWAR010000014.1, from coordinate 3,861 downwards.
TACGGCAGGGCGCGAGGTTCCCGGCTCGCGCTCCATCGGCGCCATCACGGCGCAGGATGTGTCCCGCAAGCTGGAGGCAGCCTCGCCCGGCGGCTAGGGTTGGGGGACAGGAGAGAGGCGCACATGAAAAGGTGCGCCCTTTCGCAAACGCGCCTATCCTGCCGCAGCGGCAGAACCGGCGGATATGCCGGGATGCCCTGTCTTGAATATGGTCTGGCCCGTCAGCACCGGCCGGCCTGTGGCGGGAAGGTGATGGGATGCGGGGATTCAACAGCAGCACCGTGATGCGGGGTCGCCGGGCTGGAGCGATCTGCACGCTGGCGCTGGCCTCAACCCTTGCCGTTCTCTGCCCGGCCACCGCTGCCGCGCCGACAGGGGCGCAGGTGGAGGAAAGGCACACGCCACCGCCGGTGAATGAGGACATGATCCTGCGTGATCCGGCCTCGCCCGTGAGCGGCAATCCGCAGGGCGATGTCACCATCGTGGCCTTCTTCGATTACAACTGCCCCTATTGCAAGAAGACTGATCCGGTGATCGAGCGCCTGTCGAAAAAGGACGGGAAGATCCGCATCGTCTACAAGGATCTGCCGATTCTCGCCGAATCATCGGTCTATGGGGCGCATCTTGCGCTCGGGGCGAAATATCAGGGCAAATATGCGCAGGCCCGCCAGGCCCTGATGGCCATTCCCGGCGGTCATTCCGATGTCGCAACCATGCGCCGGGCCGTGAGCCGCGCCGGGGTGGACATGAAGCGGCTGGACAGGGACCTGAAAGCCCACGCTTCGGAAATCAACGCCTATCTGCTGCGCAATCTGGACCATGCCCGCGCGCTCGGGCTTCAGGGGGTGCCGGTCTATCTCATCGGGCCGTTCAAGGTGGCGGCGGCGCTGGATGAGGCTGGCTATGCCGAAGTGGTGGAGGATGCCCGGGCCCGGGCGCAATAGCGCGCCTTTCTGTTTGGGGCAGGCGGTCCTTTCCGGGCAGGGCGGTGGCCTCTCATGCCATGAAGCTGTCGAAGGCGTTCCAGAACCGAGCGCGATAGATGTCATCCTCGATCATGATCTCGTGCCGGGCATCGAGGATTTCCAGATGGCGGGCATTGCCCAGCCGCCCGGCCATGCGGCAGATGGCCGATCTGGACACCAGCCTGTCGCAGCTTCCTGAAATGAACAGCATGGGCGTGGGCAGGCGGGCGGCCATTTCGGGCTGCGCCAGTTCACCCATGGCCTGAAAGGCGGCATGCACCCAGCCCCAGCTGGGCGGGCCGAGACCAAGAACGGGATGGGCCTGCACAACCTCCGCGATTCGCGCATAACGCCGCGGGTCCGAGGTGGACAGGTTCATGGAAAAGGGAATCTCCGTGATTGGCCGTTCCAGTGCGCCGGGCGGAAGGGTGCCGGCAAGGCCGCAGCGCACCAGCAGCGCGGCCAGCGGGCGGATGAGCGGCTGAAAGGGAATGATGGCGATGCCAAGCATCGGCGTTTCCAGCACCATGCGTTCAAACCGGATGCGCTGTTCGGCAACGCATTTCAGCAGGATCGGACCGCCCATGGAGTGGCTCAGCGCATAATGGGGGCGCGGGCATTGGGGCAGGATCTGTTCCGCAAAGGCGGCGACATCACGCTGATAGCTCTCGAATGAATCGACATGCCCCCGCAGGGGGGCCGCCAGCAGGCGCTGCGAGCCGCCTTGCCCGCGCCAGTCCAGTGTGGCGACAGCGAATCCGCGCGCCCGCAGCTCTTCCACCACCTCGAAATATTTCTCGATGAACTCGCAGCGGCCCTGAAACACCATCACCGTGCCGCGGCAGGCGGTGCCTTCGCGCGCGGGCCAGCGGGCATGGCGCAGGCGCACACCATCCACCGTCTGGATCTCGCCCGCGATCGCATTCTGCGGCACGCGGTTGTCAGGCGTGCCATGGAGAAGCGTGGATGCATCGGGCATATCGTGTGTCGGCATAAAAAAGGGGCGACGCCTGAAAGGTCGCCGCCCGTGGAGGTCTGAACACAGAATGGACCAGCCGGCTCCATTTCAGCAACACATAATGCGGTGATGTGCCTGAAAGGATCGCCCGGCGCTGCAAGGCGCGCCCATGGCGGCGGGCCGGCTGGCCCGCCTTGGATCAATGGGTGCTGGCGCCCGCGCCTTCCAGAACCTGCGGCGCGGAAGCCGTGGTGATGGGAATGAGGCGGGGCTTCTTCGCCTCGGGAATGTTGCGCACGAGATCGACGTGCAGCAGGCCATTCTCAAGGACCGCACCCTGCACTTCCATATGATCGGCGAGCTGGAAGCGACGCTCGAACGTGCGCGCCGCGATGCCGCGATAGAGCATCTGGGCGTTCTCGCCCTCCTCGCCGGCCTTCTTCTCGCCGCGCAGGGAGAGGGTGTTTTCCTTCACCTCGATATTGAGGTCGGCATCCGTGAAGCCGGCGACGGCCACCGTGATGCGATAGGTGTTCTCACCCGTGCGCTCGATATTGTAGGGCGGATAGCTGGGGGCTGAATCCACGCTGCCCACGCCATCGAGAAGCGAAAACAGACGGTCGAAACCCACAGTGTTGCGGTACAGGGGAGACAGATCAAAACTGCGCATGGCATATCCTCCTTAAAGCGACATGCGGAGCCCGCCGAAGCCGGGCTCACCTTGCGGCGCTGTCACATTGACCAGCGCCAGAACGGATGTGGGAATGGCATCGGGCAGCGTCAAGAGCCCCGGTGCAGGTGTTGCGACATGCAGCGGATGAAGAAGGAACGGGCAGGATGTTTCACAAATGGGCCGAACTCTCCTCGCCGGCGCTGGCTGCGCTGGACAAGGAAAAGCTGATCGCCATCGTGCCTGTTGCCGCAGTGGAGCAGCATGGCCCGCATCTGCCCCTGGGAACGGATCTGCATATTGCGGAAGGCTATCTCCAGCGCATTGCCGGCCGGGTGCCGGAAGATCTCGCCGTACTGGCCCTGCCGGTCCAGGCGATCGGCAAGTCTGACGAGCACCAGAATTTTCCGGGAACACTCACGCTGACACCGCAGACCGCCATCACGGCATGGGTGGAGATTGGCGCGTGTCTCGCGCGCGCGGGCGTGCGGCGCGTGATCTTCATGAACACGCATGGGGGAAATGTGCCGGTCATCGATCTTGTGGCGCGCACCCTGCGGGCGCAGCACGGCATGCTGGCGGTGTGCTGTTCCATGCACCGCTTCGGCTATCCGCCGGGTCTTTTCGCGGATCATGAGCGGGCGCACGGCATTCATGGCGGTGATGTGGAGACATCCCTCATGCTCTCCTTCCGGCCGGAGCTGGTGGATATGAGTCGGGCCGCGAACTTCGAGCCCTATAGTGTGGGCATGGAGGAGGAGTTCGAGCGTCTGCGCGCCAATCATCCGGTGGGCTTTGCATGGATGAGTGAGGATCTGCAGGAAACCGGTGCCATGGGCGATGCGCGCGGCGCAAGCGCGGAAAAGGGAAATGCGGCAGCAGATTATGGTGTTGCTGCCTTTATCGAGCTGCTGCGCGATGTGACTCGCTTCGATATTTCCGGATTCGCGAGGACGGAATGAAGGAGGAGGGGCCGGAAACAGGGTGGCGGCAGGTGAACGGGGATTTTCTCCACAGTCAATCAAGTTGTTGTTTTTATTGATATAAATGGAAATATATCGGGATTTTATCCCCAGTGTGATGGTTGTGTTTTAGATTTGTGACTTTTGGGAGTTGACGGTTTTGGCTGGGTGGTTCTATAAAGCGCTCACCAACGACGAGCCAGCGCCGCTCACCGCAAGGGAACGGCGCGCTGGGTCGTCTCTGAAGCTTCCCAGCTTGACTGAGTTCGGGTTTTCCGGTTAGTTAGCCGGGCGAGGAAGTTTCTG
>NZ_JBQWAR010000013.1:0-103657 GCF_052491725.1 Haloleucobacter ellipsoideus | reverse complement strand
GAAGCTGATCGTGCCGGAAATGGCCGCAACCATCTGCCCGATGGTTTACGCCATTCCCGTCCAGCTCATCGCCTATCACACCGCCGTCATCATGGGCACGGATGTCGACCAGCCCAGAAATCTCGCAAAATCCGTGACTGTTGAATGAGGGCACCACACTTAAAGTTAAAACTTAACTTTAAGTGTGGTTAATTTCTCATATAAATCAATATGATATGGTTAACTTTTAAAGTTAACTCTCTAGCTGTTCGGGCGGCTGACGATAAACAGTGAGAGGCCTGTGAACAGGATTGCGAGCCCGATCAGCACGAAATCCGGGGCGCCCAGAAGCCAGCTCAGCACGAGTGAGCCAACAAAGCTGGCGAGGGCGAATGCCTTTGCAAATGGGGGGATGGCTCCGCTTTCCCGCCATTTCACCACGCTGGGCCCCAGCAGGCGATTGGTGAGCAGCCATTGCTCAAAGCGCGGCGATGAGCGGGCGAAGCACCAGGCGGAGAGGATGAGAAAAACGGTGCCGGGCATCACCGGCATGACCACGCCAATGGCTCCGATTACCAGAAACACGATGCCGGCGCCGAACAGGATCTGGCGATAGAGGCCACTCCCCAGCCGCCGGGTGAAGGCGGAGGGGGCAGAGAGGCGCTTGTCAGATTCAGGTGGTTGCGGCAGGCCAAACATGCCTGCAGGATGGCCGCTCACCCGGCAGAGAGCAAGCGCACCGCGCTTTCCCGTTCGTGCAGATAGAGCAGGGTGCGCATGGGCTGGGCCTGTGGCCCGCTCAGCTCCGGGTCCCGCTCAATGGCTGTGGCGGCAGCATTGCGGGCCTCTTCCACCTCCGTTCCATGAAACTCCGAGCGGGCGAGCCTGAAGCCCGGCATGCCACTTTGTCGCGTGCCCAGGACATCCCCTTCGCCCCGCAGGCGCAGGTCCTCCTCCGCCAGCCGGAAGCCGTCCTGGCTTTCCCGCAGGATGGAAAGGCGCGCCTTGGCTGTTTCGCTCAGCGGCCCGCGATACAGGAGCAGGCAGGTGGAAGCCTTGTCTCCACGCCCCACCCGCCCGCGCAACTGATGAAGCTGGGCAAGGCCGAAGCGCTCGGCATGCTCAATCACCATGAGTGTGGCATTGGGCACATTCACGCCCACCTCAACCACCGTGGTGGCGATGAGGAGGCGGGTTTCTCCCGCGGCGAAACGGGCCATGGCGGCATCTTTCGCCGCGCCCGACATGCGCCCATGTACGACATCCACTTTATCCCCGAAGTGCTTCTTCAGGCTTTCAAATCTCTCCGTTGCTGAAGTGAGGTCGGAGGTCTCGCTCTCCTCGACCAGCGGGCAGATCCAGTAGGCCTGCGCACCGGAGGCAAGGGCGCGGCGCATGCCGGAGATCACCTCATCCAGCCGCTCCAGCGGCAAGGCACGGGTGTCGATTTCCTGTCGCCCGGGAGGTTTTTCCCGCAACTCGCTGGAATCCATGTCGCCAAAAAGGGTCAGCACCAGCGTGCGCGGAATGGGGGTGGCCGTCATCACCAGCATATCCACCCCGCGTCCCTTCCGCGCGAGGGTGAGACGCTGTTCCACGCCAAAGCGGTGCTGCTCGTCGATCACCGCAAGGGCAAGGTCGTGGAAGGCCACATCATCCTGGATCAGGGCATGGGTGCCGACCAGAATATGGATGCGCCCATCAGCCAGCCTCTCCAGCACGGCCGCGCGGGCCTTGCCCTTCTCGCGCCCGGTGAGCAGGGCCATTTCCATGCCGGCCGCAGCGGCAAGGGGGGCTATGGTTTCGGCATGCTGGCGGGCCAGAATCTCTGTGGGCGCCATGAAGGCGGCCTGCCTGCCGGCCTCGACAACGGTTGCGGCCGCAAGCAGGGCCACAATGGTTTTGCCAGACCCCACATCGCCCTGAAGCAGGCGCAGCATCCGCTTTTCTGTCGCCAGGTCGGCCCGGATGGCGGCGATGGCCTGAAGCTGTGCGCCGGTGAGGCTGAAGGGCAGGGCGCCGAGAATGCGGTTGGAAAGCGCGCCGGTACCCATGCTGGAGCGCCCGCCGGATCTTTCCTCCCGCGCCCGCATGAAGGCGAGGGTGAGCTGGTGCGCGAACAGTTCATCCAGCGCCAGCCTGCGCCAGGGCGCGCCGGTGGCCACGGCATCTGCAGGGTTCTGGGGCAGGTGCAGCCGATGCAGTGCCTCCCGGAAGGGCGGTAGCAGCCCGCTGGTGACACTGTGTGGCAGCCATTCGGGCAGATCCGGCACCCGTTCCAGCGCGGCGGCCATGGCCCGGCGCAGATATCCGGCCGCAAGCCCTTCCACCAGCGGGTAAGTCTGTTCAATAGGGGGCAGGCGGGCGAGCCCATTGGCATCCAGAACCCTGTCTGGATGGGTCATCTGCCGCTTGCCCTCATGCAGGGTGATCTTGCCGCACAGCCAGCGCGTTTCCCCCACCGGCAGCATGTGGGCCAGGCGCGCGTCATCCATGCGGAAATGGATGACGGCCAGCTCTCCGCTTTCATCAGACACATAGGTGCGGTGCGGAGCCCGGCTGCCGGACGGGGGCGAAATATGCCTGTCCACCCGCACCTCGAGGGTCACATCCGTATCGGGCAGGGCCTCGGCGATGAGAGGGCGGGAGCGGCGATCCACAAAACCTGAGGGCATGTGGAACAGAAGATCCACCACCCGCGGCATCTCGCGTCCCAGAAGGCGCCCGAAGGGGCGCGCCAGCTTCGGGCCTATGCCGGGAAGCGTGGTGAGGGGGGCGAAAAGCGGAATGAGGATATCTGGTCGCATAGGGCAGGGGTGTCGATGCCGGTTATTGCCTTAACTTAAAGTTTGAGTTTAACTTGAAGAATGGCATAAGTTTCTATTATTTCAATAAGTAATGGTTAATTTTGGATAAATCATATGAGCATCTCTGCGGGCGAAAGTGAGAGGGCGGAGCGCATGGCCTTCATTCTTGCGCTGCGTCAGCTTGGGGTGAGGGATGTTGCGGTCTTGCGTGCCATGGAGCTGGTGCCGCGGCCTTTGTTCCTGGATCCGCAATTCCGTGCATATGCTTATGAAAACATCGTTTTGCCTCTTCCCTGCGGGCAGACCATGTCGCAGCCAGGGTTGGTTGCGAAGATGACAGAATTTCTTAACGTCACGGCAGAACATATTGTTCTGGAAGTCGGAATGGGGTCCGGCTATCAAGCTGCGGTCTTGTCGCACCTTGGTTCACGGGTGGTGTCGGTTGATCGCTATCGCCGGCTGGTCTCGGAGGCGCAGGCGCGGTTCGAGGTTCTGGGGCTGCGCAACATTGCGAGCTATATGTGTGATGGCCTGCTCGGGGTGCCGGCACGTGCACCCTATGACCGGATCATGGTGACAGGTTCGGCGCCGGATATTCCGGAGGCGCTGGTGGAGCAGCTCAGGTTTGGCGGCGTGCTGGTCATGCCCATTGGCCCGGCTGACGGGGAGCAGAAGCTGGTCCGCTTTGTGAAGCAGCAATCCGGGCATCAGCGCACGGAACTGATGACGGTGCGCTTTGCCCCGCTCATGCGTGGCACGGCAGCCGCACTTTAATAATATTTTAACAGATTGGGTCTGCCGACCCCCAAACTGCATTGCACCATCCCGCCCTTCTGGCATATGGCAGGGGCTACTTCATTTTAAGAGGAACGAGACCTTGCAGCTTCCCGCTTGGAATTGCATGCGTATCGCCGTGCTGGGCGTTCTTGCGGCCAGCGTGCTCACAGCATGCGCCGGGCGGCCTGATGGCGCGCTTATTCCCGTTCCGGATCAGGTGCCGGGCACGTCACGCGTGGACATGCTGGTGGCGACCGTGCGTGAGCGCGTGGACGGGCCGGATGTGTTCAGCGGCGAACGTGGGGACAAGGTCAGCTTTCTGGAGGTGGATGTCTCCATTCCCCCCGCAAGTGCCCGCAAGGTGGGCGATGTGCAGTGGCCCAAGACCGTGCCGGGCAATCCTGCTACCGATTTCGTCACCACCAGCCTGACAGATCTCACCCGCCCGCAGGCGGAAAAGTGGTTCAACGCCCATGTGCGCAAGACGCCGGGTCGTCAGGCGCTGGTGTTCGTACATGGTTATAACCAGCGCTTTGATGACGCTGTTTTCCGCTTCGCGCAGATTGTGAACGATTCGGGCGCGGACGTGACACCGGTGCTGTTCACCTGGCCATCGCGTGGCAGCTTGCTGGCCTATGGCTATGACAGGGAAAGCACATCCTATTCGCGCGATGCGCTGGAGCGCCTTCTGACCTTCATGGCCAAGGACCCGAGCGTGACCGAGGTCTCCATTCTTGCCCACTCCATGGGGAATGTGGTGACACTTGAAGCGTTGCGGCAGATGGCCATCCGCAATGGAAGAATCCCGCCCAAGATCAAGAATGTGATGCTGGCTGCTCCCGATGTGGATGTGGATGTCTTCCGCAGCGTCTTCAACGAGATTGGTGACAAGCGCCCGAATTTCACGATGTTCGTCTCGCAGGATGACAAGGCGCTTCAGGTCTCGCGTCGCGTCTGGGGCGGTGTGCCTCGCGTGGGGCAGGTGGACCCCTTCCAGGAGCCGTATCGCAGCCAGTTCGAGAAGAGTGGCATCACGGTTGTGGATCTGACAAAGCTTCAGACGGATGATCCGCTCAATCATGGCAAGTTCGCCGCAAGCCCGCTGGTGGTGCAGTCCATCGGCGCGCGGCTGGCGCAGGGCCAGACCATGACGGATTCCCGCGTCGGCTTCGGTGAAAACATCGTGCAGCTGACAACGGATGCCGCGTCCACTGTCGGCACGGCGGCCGGCCTTGTCATCGCGGCTCCGGTGGCGGTGATGGATTCGAACACGCGCACCAATTATCAGAGCCATCTCGGGCAACTGGGCCATTCGGTGAGCAATACGGTCGAATCGGGAGCAAGTGTCATTCCCTTGCAGGGTGGGCAATGAGGGGTTCATTGCCGGATATCATGCTCCGACGTCTTGTATAACCTTACGTAACGCCCCCTGTGTGATGGGGGCGTTGCAATCGATGGGACTGTCAGTATAGTCCCGCATCTTCATTGTTGGCGTATCGTGCCGCGATGAAGCCTGATGTGAAATTTTCCAAACAGACGAACGAGGGTGCCCATGTTCATTACGCCTGCTTTCGCCCAGGGCGCTCAAGGTGCCGGAGGCGGGGCTGACATGCTCATTCAGCTTGCGCCCTTTCTGCTGATCTTCGTCGTCATGTATTTTCTGATTCTGCGTCCCCAGCAGAAGCGCGCGAAGGCTCACCAGGAAATGGTGGGTGCGCTGCGCCGTGGCGATGTCGTGGTCACCATGGGTGGTCTTGTCGGCAAGGTTGCCCGCGTGGTGGATGACACCGAGGTGGAGCTTCAGATTTCCGACAATGTGCGCGTGCGCCAGTTGCGGTCCCAGATCGCAACGGTCCGCACCAAGGGCGAGCCCGCCAAGGACGAGGCGCCCGCCGCCTCCTGATCTGACAGAATAGCCCGCGACATGCTGCATTTCTCACGCTTTAAGTCCGCGACGATCCTTGCGATTGTTCTTGCGGGCGTTCTTCTGGCGCTTCCCAACATACTGCCGCAGAGCGTTCTGCAGCGTCTGCCGGCGTGGTATGCGAATACGCATGTCACGCTCGGGCTGGACCTGCAGGGCGGCTCCCACATTCTGCTGGAGGTGGATGAGAGCGCTCTGCGCCATGAACGCGCCGAACAGCTGCGTGATGATGTGCGCAAGGTGTTGCGGGACAGCCGGATCGGGTACCGGAACCTGGTCGTGCGGGACACGACCGTTTCCCTGGTTCTGAGAAACCCTGAGGATACCTCCAAGGCGGTTGCCGAGCTGCGCAAGCTGGCCACACCGGTGAGCAGCACCTTGATGGGCTCTGCCTCCGGGGAGATGGACCTGACCGTCTCTTCCGGTTCGGAAGGGGCCATATCGGTTCAGCTGACGGCGGCGGGGCTGGATGCGCGCGTGCGTTCCGCCGTGCAGCAGTCCATCGAGATCATCCGCCGCCGTATCGACCAGCTGGGCACGGTTGAGCCGAACATCCAGCGTCAGGGCGCCTCGCGCATTCTGGTGCAGGTTCCCGGTTTGCAGGATCCGCAGCGCCTGAAGGCGCTTCTGGGCCAGACCGCCAAGCTCTCCTTCCGCATGCTGGACCAGTCCATGTCGCCCGAGCAGGCGGCCGCTGGCCGTCCGCCACCGGATTCCGATCTCCTGCTGGGACAGGATGGGCGCCCCTATCTGGTGGAGAAGCAGGTCCGTGTTTCGGGTGAGGATCTGGTGGATGCCCAGCCGGGTTATGATCCAACCACTTCCGAACCGCTCGTCACCTTCCGGTTCAATTCCAACGGTGCGCGCCGCTTTGCGGCAACCACGCAGGAAGCCGTGGGGCGGCCTTTCGCGATCGTTCTCGATAATCAGGTGATTTCCGCACCTGTCATCCGCGAGCCCATTCTGGGTGGCTCGGGGCAGATCTCCGGCAGCTTCACCGTGCAGGAGGCAAACGATCTTGCCATTCTGCTGCGCGCCGGCGCGCTGCCTGCGCCGCTTGTGGTGGTGGAAGAGCGTACCGTTGGCCCCAGCCTTGGTGCTGACTCGATCGAGGCCGGCAAGGTTGCCGCCTATGTGGCTTCCGGCCTCGTGGCGGTGTTCATGATCGCCGTTTATGGCTTTTTCGGCTTCCTTGCGCTGATCGCCCTTGCGGTTCATGTCACGCTGATGTTCTCGCTCCAGTCCCTGCTGGGGGCCACATTGACCCTTCCGGGCATTGCCGGTGTCATCCTGACAATCGGCATGGCGGTGGATTCGAATGTGGTGATCTTCGAGCGCATCCGCGATGAGGCGCGGGAGGGGCGTTCTGCCATTTCCGCCATCGACAAGGGGTTTACGAACGCGCTCGGTACGGTGCTTGATGCCAATATCACCTCTTTGGTGACAGCGCTGATCCTGTTCCTCATGGGTGGCTCGGGGCCGGTTCGCGGCTTTGCCGTGACCTTCATTCTGGGCATCATCACGACAGTGTTCACCGCCTACACCTTTACCCGGCTCATGATTGCCTGGTGGGTGAGATGGCGCCGCCCGACCGATTTGCCGATCTGAAGGTCCGCCGAAAATGCCCTTGATTGATTATATTCCGGCGCAGACCAACATCCGCTTCATGAAGCTGAGGTTCATCAGCTTCCCGTTGTCTGCCATCATCTCGCTGTTTGCGGTCATTCTGTTCGCCACGGTCGGCTTCAATCTCGGTATCGATTTCCGGGGTGGAACGCTGATCGAGGCGCAGGCCACCCACGAGGTGGCCGATGTGGCCGCCTTGCGTGAGCATCTGACAGATCTCGACATTGGTGAGGTGCAGATTCAGGAGTTCGGCTCCCCGCAGGATGTGTTGATCCGCGTCGGGCAGGCAGAAACCAGCGAGGAGTCCCTTCAGTCTGTCGTGCAGCTCGTGCGAGAGGCGCTGGGGGATGAGTATTCCATCCGGCGCGTGGAGACGGTCGGCCCCAGCGTTTCCGGGGAGCTGGTGCGTCAGTCCATCGTGGCGATGGTTCTCGGCGCTGTCGCCATTCTGGTCTATCTGTGGTTCCGCTTCGAATGGCAGTTTGCCGTTGGCGCGCTTGTGACGACGATGCATGACGTGTTCATCACGCTCATGGTCTATTCCCTGTTGGGAATTGATTTCGATCTCACGGCAATCGCGGCGCTTCTCACCATCATGGGCTATTCGCTCAATGATACGGTGGTGGTGTATGACCGCGTGCGCGAGATGCTGCGCCGCTACAAGAAAATGCCCCTGCCGGAGCTTCTGGATACGGCAGTGAACGCGACCTTTTCGCGGACCATCATCATCACGCTCACCACCTTCTTTGCCACCATCGCCCTGTATCTGTTCGGCGGCGAGGTGTTGCGGGGCTTTTCGCTCGCCATGACGGTTGGCGTGCTGGTGGGCACCTATTCCACAACCTGTGTGGCTGTGCCCATGCTGATCCATCTGGGCCTGCGCCGTTCCTCCGTGGCTGCGGAAGCCAAGCCGGATGAGCAGCCCGAGGACATTCTGAATGTGGATGAGGCAGCCCGGCTTCTTGAGGCGGAAAAGGCAGCCGCTGGCGCTGCTGCTCCCGCTCCCGCCCGGAGCGGCGGGAAGGGGAAGTCCTCCGGGCCACGCAAGGGCGGCAAGAAGGCGTAATGAATGCAGGCCCCGAAGAGCTTCGGGGCCTGTATCGTTTCAAGGGGTGGTCTGTTCCATCGTATTGCCCGGGCATTATCATGCCCATGCCACCCCATATGGATGAATTGAGATGGAGGACAGGATGGAGCGGCCAGAAAGTCCTTTCCTGCCACGGCAGGTGCCGATTGACGGCTACGGACATAACTTCTTCCATTTTTCCGGCATGTCCCATTCCGGCTCCATTCTTGCCTTGCCCTCCGGCGTGCAGCCCTGGCCGGTGACCAGGATGGCTGACATCACGCCATCCGCGCTGGAGCTGATTGTGGCTGATGCGCCGCGTTTCGAGCTTCTGTTCATTGGAACGGGGCAGGAGCCGGCCCATCTGCCGGAACCGCTGAAGCAGGTTCTGCGGGATTGCGGGCTGCGCTTCGAGCTGATGCCGACCCATGCTGCCGCGGCCACATATAATGTGTTGCTGGCGGAAGACCGTCCTGTTGGTGCGGCACTGATCGCGATATAGGTGAAGCCTGCTGAGATTGCGGATTCTCTCCACTCTTGCGCGAGTGGGGGAGCCTGTCTCCTTTTGGCTCTGATGCGGTCACGCGTGTTAAGGCAGGTCATGTCCTCCTCACATGTCACCCCCCACTCTTCGGCGCTTGAAGCCGCTTATGACTATTGCGCTGATCTGGTGCGCCGGATGGACCGTGACCGGTTTCTGGCCTGCCTGTTTGCACCGGCCGATCTGCGTCCGCATCTGCTCGCGCTTCATGCCTTCAGCATAGATGTCGCGCGGGTGCGGGAGGTGGTGCGCGAGGCACTGCCCGGGGAGATGCGTCTAGTGTGGTGGCGGGAGGTGATCGAGGGGCAGGGGCGCGGTGCGGTAGAAGGGCACCCTGTCGCCTATGCGCTCATGGATACGATGCAGCGCTTTTCGCTGCCGCCATCCGCACTGATCAATCTGGTCGATGCCCGTATTTTTGATGTGTATGACGACCCGATGCCCACCCTGAATGATCTGGAAGGCTATGCGGGAGAAACATCAAGCGCGCTGGTGCAGCTTGCCATCATGATCCTCTCGCCGGAAGTGTCGTCGCGGACCGGTGACCTTGCAGGGCATACCGGCGTTGCCATCGCGATGACGGGCCTCATGCGCAGCCTGCCGATACATGCGAGCCGGGGGCAGTGCTATGTGCCGCTTTCCATGCTCGCCGTCCATGGAGGCGGGCGGAAGGATGGTCTTTCAGGGCCGCCATCACCGGCATTGCGCGCGGCTCTGGGTGAGCTGCGCCTGCGGGTACGGCATCATCTCGAACGGGCCCAGGCGGAATTTCTGACCTTTGCGCGTGAGGAGCGCACCGCCATTTCGCCCGCTCTTCTGCCGCTTGCTCTCGTTCCCAAGGACCTTCGGGCGCTTGAGAGGATTGCTGATCCGCTCCGCGAGATTGGAGGGGTCTCTGCATTTGGCCGCCAGTTCAGCTTGTGGCGTGCGGCGCGGCGCATAAGGGCAGGGGGCAATCTTCTTCAATAAGGCCGGGGTGTCGGGGGAGGGCCCCGATGTCATAGGAGTATGATCCTATACACAAATTCATGTATACATTTATACGAACATATTTGTATGTGTATATGGTTAATTATTTCTATACAAATCGCTTCGTGATAGCGTATACTCGTATGAGAAGGGGCCTGAATGTGTGTGGTGGCTTTGTTTCGCTCCACCGCATTCGGGCTGGGTTTCGTGGTTTTGAGTATACCCGTATATAGGTATTGAGGTATCTTGATGAAGACCTTGGCCATTGTGTCCCAGAAGGGCGGCGTCGGAAAGACGACATTGGCGACAGCGCTGGCGGTGGAAGCCGTGCGGCGTGGCCAGAGTGTGGTGATTATCGATCTGGACCCGCAGGCCAGCGCCAGCTTCTGGAAGGATACGCGGCAGGAAACCCTGTTCGAGGATCCCTTGGCCATTACGGCCGTGCCGGCCTCCCGTCTGGCCCATGTGCTCGCGGCGGCGGAAAATGCGGGCTGTGATCTGGCCGTTATCGATACGCCCCCCTTCTCCAAGGACATCGCCTATGAGGCGACGCAGAGGGCGGATTTCGTGCTCATTCCCACACGGCCCGCCGTTCTGGATGTGATGGCGATGACCCGCTCGCTGGATCTCGTGAAGCATTATGAGCGCCCCTATGCCGTCGCCATCACCTTCTGCCCGCATCAGGGGCGGGAGGTGGAGGATACGGAGCGGGCGATCCGGGAGCTGGAGGCGAACTTGTGTCCCGTACGCATTGGCAGCCGCATTGCCTATTCCCGCGCACAGCAGACCGGGCGTGCCGCACAGGAGATTGATCCGGGCGGGAAGGCCGCGCAGGAGATTGCGGGTCTATATGATTATATGGGTATACATATCGGGGCGGTTGCGCAGGAGGGCGTGAAAAATGGCTAACGCATTGCAGGCGGTATTGAACCGGGCGATCCAGCAGGCTCCCAAAGCAGAGGAAAAAGCGGCGGTCACTCCTCCTCGCCGCGGGCGGGGCAGCCGCTCTCCGGTGGCCGCTCCTGAGGCCGAGGCGCCCACGCCAGTGGTGGAAAAGGTGCGCCGTCCAGGGCGGACGGGGACCCGGCTCATTGGCGGCCACTTTCCCCCAGAGGTTGCCCGCCAGCTCCGCATGCTGGCCGCTGAGGATGACACCACCGTCCAGGCTCTTCTGGAGGAGGCTATCGACCTTCTTTTCGTGAAAAAGGGCAAGGCGGCCATTGCGGCCCGCTTGTCAGACGAGCATCAGGCGCGTTAAGCGCCGCCCCACAAATGGCGGCGGGGTATGCAAGTTTAACCATATGTGCGTAGGTGTGTATACGCGCATATGACTATCTGATTATTCTGGGGTTTTTACTCGCATATCCCTTTACGTGTATATGGGTATACGAATAATATTCTGAAAAATCAGGGGCTTGAGATTTTCATCGGCCTCACCAGCCATGCGCACGCCCATGCTTCACGCAAGTGGGCGTGCATCATGTTTCCGGGCTTATGTGCCGGAGCGCGTGATGCGGTCTGTCAGATTCTGCCGGCTGCGGGCAATCTCCGCCACCTGTTCGCGTACCTCTTCAGAGCCTGAAAGGTCAGCCAGCATCTCGATCTGGTTGCGGGCAATCAGCAGCAGCAGGTCATCGCGTACCGTGCCATCCACTGCACGGGGCAGGGCGGGGACAACCTGGAGATTGTTCAGGTGCGGCTTGTCCGGCAGGGCCATGGCCAGATGCGCGCGCAATGTCTCTTCCGAGATCTGTTCGCCCGGGCGCGGCTCCACAAAGGCGTAAAGACCCACCTTGCCGCCCAGTGTCTGGAAGTCTGCCATATGGGCTTCCGCGACCGCCGGGTGGGCGTTCAGCGCTGCTATGATGCGCGGCCCCACCTGCGTCACGCGCGGGCCGCGGCCCTCCGTATCGGAATAGGAAAGGATGCGGCGGGTCACAAACCTGTATACGCGTTTACCCGTAGCCATCCATGTGCGGGTCAGAATGCTCTTCTTCGCCAGCATGGCCCGCTCCCGCGGGGTGAGCTCATCGGGGCAATAGGTGCGCTTGTGCTTCAGCAGATGGCGCAGGTCTTCATAGGCCAGCACGCGGCCCAACTTCCAGCGGCGGCTGATGGGCAGGGCCAGCTGAAAATCCATCAGCCAGGCCTCTCCATCCGCCCCGCGCAGCCAGTTCTGCTGCTTGGCCAGATCATTATGCACATAGCCCTTGCGATGGAGCGTGTGCAGCGCCTGCCGGGCGGAATGGAAAAAGTGGCTGTCTCCCGTAGGACGGGCGATCTGCAGCGGCACGCCTTCAATCCAGCCGCGCACGAGGAAGCGGTGGCCAACAGCCAGCAGGGGGGTGGTGACGCCAGTCGAGGTCACGCTCTCCAGCGCCTGCACTTCGAAGGTGGCAAGGCGGCGCGCCAGCAAGGCAAGCCAGGGGGAAACCTCATTCCAACGCCGGCGCACGGCCGGCCACTGGCGGCCTTCCCGGTCTGTCCAGGTGCCGCGTTCCACCACCGAGAAAACATCGCGCTTGAGCACCGTGTCCACGGTGAAGCGGGCCATGTCGGCATTGTACTCAATGGGAGGAACGGACTGAACTGCGCGGGCCATGGAGGTCTCCAGGAAGGTGCCCCGCCCGCACGACAGGCCGCCGTGCTGGGGGTGAACGCCTTCTGACTGAACGATGAGGGCTGAGATACATGGGCCGCGCACATTTTTCGCGCGCCGGGCCATGCCCACAACCCTCCGGGGTTCTTCCACAGTGATGACCCGTGACAGAGCCCCGATTGGGAATGCTTTTGCTGATGCGAACGGGTTCGCATTCAGTTCAGGGACGATCTAAGCCGCCTTGTTGCCGCTGTCGAGCCACTGTTCCATATCGGTGCGGGCGCGCGCTGCGAGGGCCTTCTTGCGGGCAAGGGCCTTTTCACTGCCGCGCAGGCGCTTTCCGCCTTCCCCGCGCGGGGCTTCCGCCAGCGGGGGAAACAGGCCGAAATTGACGTTCATGGGCTGGAAGGAGCGCGGGCCGGCATCCACCGTTTCAATATGACCACCGGTGATATGCCCCAGAAGCGCGCCCAACGCAGTGGTGGGTGGAGGTGGAGCCTGCTCCAGCCCACGCCGCTCGGCCGCCGCGAACCGCCCGGCCAGAAGGCCGATGGCGGCGCTTTCCACATAGCCCTCGCATCCGGTGATCTGCCCGGCAAAGCGCAGGCGGCTATCGGCCTTCAGGCGCAGGCGCGGGTCCAGCAGACGGGGGGAATTGAGATATGTGTTGCGGTGCAGGCCGCCAAGGCGCGCAAACTCCGCATTCTCAAGCCCGGGAATGGTGCGGAAGATGCGCACCTGCTCGGCATGGCGCAGCTTGGTCTGGAAGCCGACCATATTATAAAGCGTGCCCAGCTTGTTATCCTGCCGCAGCTGCACGATGGCATAGGCTTTCACATCCGGCGCATGCGGATTGGTGAGACCCACCGGCTTCATGGGGCCAAAGCGCAGTGTTTCACGCCCCCGCTCGGCCATGACCTCAATGGGCAGGCAGCCGTCGAAATAAGGAGTCTTCGCCTCGAAGTCGCGCAGCGGTACCTTTTCGCCTTCCAGCAAGGCATCGATGAAGGCGCTGTACTGCGCCTGATCCATCGGGCAATTGATATAGTCGGCGCCGTTGCTGTCCGGCCCGCTCTTGTCATAGCGGGACTGGAACCAGGCCTTGTCCATGTCGATGCTGTCGAAATGGATGATGGGGGCAATGGCGTCAAAGAAGGCCAGCGCGCTCTCGCCCGTCAGTTCCAGAACGGATTGCGCGAGCGCCGGTGCCGTAAGCGGCCCGGTGGCGATGATCACATTGTCCCATTCCGCAGGGGGCAGGGTGGTGATCTCCTCGCGGCGCACCTCCACCAGCGGATGGTTGGCCAGCTCTTGGGTGACAGCCTGGGAAAAACTGTCCCGGTCCACGGCGAGGGCACCGCCCGCGGGCACGCGATGGGCATCCGCCACGCGCATGATGAGCGAATCCGCCCTGCGCATTTCCGCATGCAGCACGCCAACCGCATTGGTTTCGGCATCATCCGAACGGAAGGAGTTGGAACAGACAAGTTCTGCGAAACCCTCGGTGTGGTGGGCTTCCGTGCCGCGCACCGGGCGCATTTCATGTAGAATCACCGGCACGCCCTGACGCACGATCTGCCAGGTGGCTTCGGAGCCGGCGAGCCCGGCGCCGATAACGTGAACGGGGTTCATACATCTTCTCCTGAGGATGCGGGCCATGGGAAGGCTCCGCCGCTTTTGCGCCCTTATATCTGGATTCGGGGAAATGTTTGGCCTTGCACCATGCCCGGTAAAATTATGATGCGCGCCCCGTGGAGAGCGACGGCTTCAGGAGCATGCCTGAAGCCGTATCCCTGTTGCCGCCGCGCCCTCTTTAGCTTGCGGGTGAGGCTTTGCGGGTGCGGGCGCGCGGCTTTGTCGTCCTGGCGGGGGCGGGCTCCCTGCTTTCGGCGGCCGGTTCCCCGGTATTCTCCATCTGTGAGGGCGGCTCCTTGAGCGGGCGACGTGCAAGCACCTCGGCCAGAAAACGCCCGGTATGGGAGCGGGGATTGGCGGCAACCTGCTCCGGTGTGCCGGTGGTTACGATTTCGCCGCCCCCGTCACCCCCTTCCGGGCCAAGGTCGATGACCCAGTCCGCTGTCTTGATGACATCGAGATTATGCTCGATCACGACCACCGTATTGCCCTGCTCGACCAGTTCATGGAGCACTTCGAGCAGTTTTTTCACATCGTGAAAATGCAGGCCGGTGGTCGGTTCATCCAGAATATAGAGGGTGCGGCCGGTGGCGCGGCGTGAAAGCTCCTTGGAGAGCTTCACGCGCTGGGCCTCGCCGCCGGAGAGCGTGTTCGCCTGCTGGCCCACCTTGATATAGTCCAGCCCCACCCGGCGCAGTGTTTCCAGCTTGTCACGCACGGCCGGCACGGCCTTGAAGAAGGCTGCGCCTTCCTCCACCGTCATGTCCAGCACATCGGCAATCGACTTGTTCTTGAAGGTGACCTCAAGCGTTTCGCGATTGTAGCGCTTGCCCTTGCAGACATCGCAGGTGACATACACATCCGGCAGGAAGTGCATCTCGATCTTGATGACGCCGTCACCCTGGCAGGCTTCGCACCGCCCGCCCTTCACATTGAAGGAAAAGCGCCCGGGCCCATAGCCGCGCGCCTTCGCTTCCGGCAGGCCGGAAAACCATTCGCGGATGGGCGTGAATGCCCCCGTATAGGTTGCGGGATTGGAGCGGGGCGTGCGGCCGATGGGGGACTGGTCGATATCGATGACCTTGTCCAGATGCTCCAGCCCGTCGAGGCGGTCATAGGGGGCGGGTGCTTCGCTGGCCCCGTTCAGCCGCCGCGCCACAGCCTTGTAGAGTGTATCGAGCAGCAAGGTGGACTTGCCGCCGCCTGAAACACCCGTAACCGCCGTGAACAGGCCGAGCGGGATCTCGGCTGTCACATTCTTCAGATTGTTGCCGCGCGCTCCTTCAAGACGCAGCATGCGCTTGGCATCCGGCTTGCGCCGCGCCGGCACGCCCACGGAAAGCTCGCCCGTGAGATAGCGCCCGGTGAGGGAATTCGGATCGGCCAGAATATCCTGCGGTGTGCCCTGCGAGACAATCCGGCCTCCATGAATGCCGGCGCCGGGGCCGACATCCACCACATAATCCGCCGCGAGAATGGCATCCTCGTCATGCTCCACGACGATGACGGTGTTTCCAAGGTCCCGCAGATGTTTCAGCGTCTCCAGCAGGCGGCTGTTGTCGCGCTGATGCAGGCCGATTGAGGGCTCATCCAGCACATAGAGCACGCCTGTAAGGCCGGAGCCGATCTGCGAGGCCAGACGGATACGCTGGCTCTCCCCGCCTGAAAGTGTGCCGGAAGCGCGCGCAAGGGTGAGATATTCCAGCCCCACATCCAGCAGGAAGGTCAGCCGCTCCCGGATTTCCTTCAGGATGCGGGTGGCGATTTCATTCTGTTTGTCCGTGAGATGGGTTGGCAGTTCCTCGAACCAGCGCGCCGCCGCCTTCACCGAAAGGGCGCCTGCCTCACCAATATGCCGGCCATCAATCTTCACTGCCAGCGCTTCCGGCTTCAGGCGATAGCCATTGCAGGCGGCGCAGGGCACGGTGGAGAAATATTTGGAGATTTCCTCCCGCGCCCAGTCACTGTCCGTCTCCTTCCAGCGCCGGTCCAGATTGCGCACCACGCCTTCAAAGGTCTTTTCTGTTTCGTAGGAGCGCATGCCGTCATTATAGGCAAAGAGGATCTTCTCCTCTCCCGAGCCATAGAGCATCACCTCGCGCGCCTTTTCCGGCAGATCACACCAGGGCACGTTCAGCTTGAAGTCATAGTGTCTGGCCAGCGCATCCAGCGTCTGCCCATAATAGGGTGAGGTGGATTTGGCCCAAGGAGCGATGGCGCCCTGCCGCAGGGTGCGCATCTTGTCCGGCACGACCAGTTCCGGGTCAATGGTCTGCTCAACTCCCAGCCCGTCACAGGCCGGGCAGGCGCCAAAGGGATTGTTGAACGAGAACAGGCGCGGCTCGATTTCGGCAATGGTGAAACCGGAAACCGGGCAGGCGAATTTTTCTGAAAAGACAATGCGGCGCGGTGCGCCATTCTCGTCCTTCTCATCGGCGAATTCAGCAACGGCAATCCCGTCCGCCAGCCCAAGGGCCGTCTCGAAACTGTCGGCCAGCCGTTGGGCAAGGTCGGGGCGCACCACGATACGATCGACGACCACATCGATATCGTGCTTGAACTTCTTGTCCAGCGGCGGGGCGTCGGCGATCTCGTGGAAAGCGCCATCGATCTTGACCCGCTGGAAGCCCTTCTTCATCCATTCGGCCAGTTCCTTGCGGTACTCGCCCTTGCGCCCGCGCACCACGGGCGCAAGCAGATAAAGCCGGGAACCCTCGGGAAGAGCCAGCACGCGGTCCACCATCTGGGAGACGGTCTGGCTTTCGATCGGCAGGCCGGTGGCCGGGGAGTAAGGCACGCCCACGCGCGCCCAGAGCAGGCGCATATAGTCATAGATCTCTGTCACCGTTCCGACGGTGGAGCGCGGATTTTTCGAAGTGGTCTTCTGCTCGATGGAGATGGCGGGGGAAAGACCGTCAATCTGATCCACATCCGGCTTCTGCATCATCTCCAGAAACTGGCGGGCATAGGCCGAAAGGCTTTCCACATAGCGCCGCTGGCCCTCGGCATAGATGGTGTCAAAAGCCAGAGAGCTTTTGCCGGAGCCGGAAAGGCCCGTGAACACCACAAGGCTGTCGCGCGGGATCTCCAGATCGACATTCTTCAGATTGTGCTCACGCGCGCCGCGCACGGAAAGGGTGCGGGAGTCACGCCGGCTGACGGGGGCGGACGAGAGCCGCAGGACAGAATCGCGATCCGACATCGATCTCTCAATGGCGCGGGCTGGGCGCGCAGGCGGGGCGCGCGCCATTCTGCATGGCGCCGGGGTGGCCAGCATGCAGGCGCTGCGGGGAAGGGCTCGAACATGCACCACATATTTGCTGCCGCGCCGGACACGGGCCGAGGTGACTTTGCATGTGGCGGATGCTCATGGTTCAGACCTCTATCTAGTGCGGCATGGGCGATGCGGTAGAGAACATAAGTGGAACTTTTTCTTGGCGCCAGTCAAAAATATCGGTTATGCAGAGGGGCGGATGAAAAGTGGTGCGCGCAGGGGTGCGTTGTGCCGCGCGGCTTAATGGTGGATAACGCGCTTTGAGGTCTCGCGCTCCGGCCGCCTGTGGCTAGGGTGCGCGCTCGCCTGAATGTGTTTGGAAAATGGATGGAGGCCCGCCAATGGCCGGCAGCGTCAACAAGGTGATCCTGGTCGGCAATCTCGGCCGCGACCCGGAGGTGAAGAGCTTCCAGAATGGCGGGCGCGTCTGCAATCTCTCGGTTGCGACGTCTGAAAGCTGGAAGGACAAGAACTCCGGTGAATGGCGCGATCGCACGGAATGGCACCGGGTCGTGGTGTTCAACGAGAACCTGATCGGCCGGGCCGAGCGTTCCCTGCGCAAGGGCTCCAAGGTTTATGTCGAGGGCCAGCTTGAGACCCGCAAGTTCGAGCGCGATGGCCGTGAGCAGTACACCACCGAGATCGTGCTGCGCCCCTATCGTGGCGAACTGACCGCGCTGGATAGCCGCAGTGGCGGCGAGGGCGGCGGTGATGAATATGGTGGCGGTTCAGATTTCGGCTCGTCCAGCCCCATGGGCGGCGGATATTCCGAGGGCGGTTCCGGTGGCGGATATGGCGGCGGAGCACGCCGTGGCGGGGGCAGCAGCGGTGGCGGCTCCGGCGGTGGGCGTCCGGTCAATGATCTGGATGATGAAATCCCCTTCTGAGCCATGCCGGGTGGCCTGCTCCAGCCGGCCTCATGTGCGGGGAAGGGGCGTGAAAACCGGGCGCTGGCCTGCGCATTCGCGAGGCTGTGAAACGCCCGGTCTTCTAAGGCCTTGTTTTGCAAAGATGTTGTTTGCGCCAGTGGCCCGGGTTTCGCTGGTGTCCTCACGATGAATCGGGTAGGAGTGTCCTACCTTCGAATGTTATGCGAGTGTTGACTTTTGGCTGATTCCGAGACGCCGATTTCGGGCGGCGAGCCGTCGTTTGACATCCGGCCCGTTTCCATCACGGAGGAGCTTTCCCGCTCCTACCTCGATTATGCCATGAGCGTCATCGTCGCCCGGGCCCTGCCTGATGTGCGCGACGGTCTGAAGCCTGTGCATCGCCGTATCCTGTTCTCCATGCATGAGAACGGGTATGAGTGGAACAAGTCCTATCGCAAGTCCGCCCGCGTGGTCGGCGACGTTATCGGTAAATATCACCCCCATGGCGACCAGTCCGTTTATGACGCACTGGTGCGCATGGCGCAGCTTTTCGCCATGCGGGTTCCGCTGGTGGATGGCCAGGGCAATTTCGGTTCGGTTGACGGCGATCAGGCCGCCGCCATGCGATATACCGAGGTGCGGCTCGAAAAGGTCACCAATGCCCTTCTCGACGATCTCGACAAGGATACCGTCGACTTTCAGGACAACTATGACAACTCCGAGAGGGAGCCGAGTGTCCTTCCGGCAAAGGTGCCGAATCTTCTGGTGAATGGTGCGGGCGGCATTGCTGTCGGCATGGCCACCAATATCCCGCCCCATAATCTGGGCGAGGTGGTGGACGTCACGGTTGCACTGCTGGATGATCCAACCCTTGAGCCGGAGGCCTTGCTCGATTTCCTGCCGGGGCCGGACTTCCCCACCGGTGCGCTCATTCTGGGCCGCACGGGTATCCGGCAGGCCTATCTCACGGGTCGCGGCTCCATTCTCATGCGCGCGCGCGTCGCCATCGAGAATATCCGCAAGGACCGTGAGGCACTGATCGTCACCGAGATTCCCTATCAGGTGAACAAGGCGACGATGATCGAGAAAATCGCCGAGCTGGTGCGGGACAAGCGGATCGAGGGCATCTCCGAGATCCGTGACGAGAGTGACCGCGATGGCATGCGGGTGGTGATCGAGATCAAGCGCGACGCCCAGGCGGATGTGGTGCTGAACAATCTCTATCGCCAGACGATGCTGCAGACCTCGTTCGGCGTGAATATGGTGGCGCTTTCCGGCGGCAAGCCGGGACTTCTGAACCTGCATGATGTGCTCACCGCCTTCATCGCGTTCCGTGAGGAGGTCATCAGCCGCCGCACCAAGTATCTGCTGCGCAAGGCGCGGGACCGGGCCCATGTCCTGGTGGGTCTGGCCATTGCCGTTGCCAATATTGATGAGGTCATCCGCCTCATCCGCACCGCGCCGGATCCGGCTACCGCACGTGAATCCCTGATGGGGCGGGACTGGCCGGCGCGGGACATGGCGCCGCTGATTGCGCTGATCGCGGACCCGCGCCACATGCTCAATGCGGACGGGACCTACCGTCTCTCGCTGGAGCAGGCGCGTGCCATTCTGGATCTGCGTCTCCAGCGTCTCACCGCTCTCGGGCGGGATGAAATTGCCGATGAGCTGGAAAAGCTGGCGGTCGAGATTGCCGATTATCTCGACATTCTCGCCAGCCGCCCACGCATGCGCGCCATCATCCGTGATGAGCTGCTGGCCATCAAGGCGGAGTTCGGTAATCCCCGGCGCACTGAAATCGTTGAAGGTTTTGGTGATCTGGATGATGAGGACCTCATCCAGCGCGAGGAAATGGTCGTCACCGTTTCCCATGCCGGCTATATCAAGCGCGTGCCGCTTTCCACCTATCGGGCGCAGCGCCGGGGTGGCAAGGGGCGCTCCGCCATGCAGACGCGGGATGAGGATTTCGTCACCCGCCTGTTCGTGGCTTCAACCCATGCGCCGGTGCTGTTCTTCTCCTCCAAGGGGCAGGTTTACAAGTTGAAGGTGTGGCGCCTGCCGCTGGCCGCTCCGCAGGCGCGGGGCAAGGCTCTGGTGAACATTCTGCCGCTGGCGTCGGACGAGCGCATCACCTCTGTGGTTCTTCTGCCCGAGAAGGGCGAAGAGAATGAGCGCGCCCAGATCATGTTCTCCACCACATCCGGCATGGTGCGGCGCAATGCGCTCTCGGATTTCGAGCATGTGAACCGCAATGGCAAGATTGCCATGAAGCTGGGTGAGGGCGAGTCCATTGCCGAGGTTGGCCTGTGCAATGAAGATGATGATGTCCTGCTGACAACAGCCAATGGCGCCTGCATCCGCTTCCCGGTCACCGATGTGCGCGTCTTCAAGGGGCGTGACAGTGTGGGTGTGCGCGGGATCCGGCTGGAGGATGGCGACAGGATCATCTCCATGGCGATCATCCGTCATGTGGAAGCCTCGGCCGATGAGCGTCTGGTCTATATCAAGATGCGCCGGGCCCTTCAGGGCGAGGCGGGTGAGGCGCTGGATGTGGATGCGGAAGAGGGCGCAAGCGGCAATGGCCAGCTTGGTCAGGAGCGCTATGTGGAAATGAGTGAGGCGGAGCAGTTCATCCTCACCATTTCTGAAAATGGCTATGGCAAGCGCAGTTCCTCTTACGAATATCGCGTCACGGGCCGTGGCGGTAAGGGCATCGTCGCCATGGCGGTGAACGAGCGAAACGGGCCGCTGATCGCCTCCTTCCCGGTGGAGGAACATGACCAGATCATGCTTGTCACCGATGGCGGCCAGCTCATCCGTTGCCCGGTGGATGGCATTCGCATTGTCGGCCGCGCCAGCCAGGGGGTCATCGTCTTCAATACGGCTGAGGGTGAGCGCGTTGTTTCCGTTGAGCATATCAGCGAGGAAACAGGTGCCGACGATGGCGCGGAAGAAGATGCCGAGGGTGGCGATGAAGCTGCCGCGCCGGAGGTGTAGGCCGCAGGTGCAAGATTAGGCGGAGCCTTTCTTCAGCTTCTTTTCAGGCGGGGTAGCGCAGGCTGCCCCGCCTTCTTATTGTGTGCCTATTCTGAACCGGCCTTTGATCTGCCCAGCCAAGTGAGGAACCTGCCATGTCGCATCTGATGGAGCGTTTGCATGTGAATGTGCCAATCATCCAGGCGCCCATGGCGGGAACCTCCAGCCCCCAGTTGGCCGCGGCTGTCTGTGCCGCCGGTGCTCTGGGCTCGATTGCGCTGGGGGCAGGGGATGCGGAGGCCGGGCGCATCGCCATTCGTGAAACCCGCATGGCGACAACCCGGCTTTTCAATGTAAACCTGTTTTGTCATGAGCCGGCGGTGCGGGATGAGGCGCGAGAACGCGCATGGCTGGATGCCCTGAGCCCCAGCTTTCAGGCTTTTGATGCAACGCCGCCGGATAGCCTGCGTGAAATCTATCGCAGTTTTGTCAATGATGATGCGATGGCCGACATGCTCGCCGAGGAACGGCCGGCTATTGTCAGCTTCCATTTTGGCCTGCCTCCGGCTGCCCGCATTGCCCGGCTGAAGGCAGATGGCGCAGTGCTGTTTGCCAGTGTGACGAATCTGGAGGAGGCGCGTGCGGCTGCCGCAGCCGGGGTTGATGCGCTCGTCGCGCAGGGCATCGAGGCCGGCGGGCATCGTGGTGTGTTTGATCCGCAGGCGCGGGATGAGCGCCTTTCAACCTTCACGCTTGTCTCGCTTTTGGTGAAAGAGCTTGATCTGCCTGTTATTGCAGCCGGTGGCATCATGAATGGAGCCGGGATCGCGGCCTGTCTGGATCTGGGGGCGATTGCGGTGCAGCTTGGCACGGCCTTCATCGCCTGCCCGGAAAGCCTGGCAGATCAAGCGCATCGTGCGGCGCTTCTGGGGCCCGGTTCTGCACATACGGTGCTTACGGATGCCATTTCCGGTCGTCCGGCACGCTGCATCGCCAATGACTTTACCGCACTGGGGCAGGAATTGGCGCGCAATGGGCACAGGCCGGCCGGTTACCCCATGGCCTATGATGCCGGCAAGGCGCTGAATGCGGCTGCCCGTGCCGCAGGCAATATGCGCTATGGCGCGCAATGGGCAGGGCAGGGTGCACCGCTTGCCCGCGCGCTTCCGGCCGCCGAGCTTGTGGATGTGCTGATGCGCGAGTGTGAAGCCGCGCGTGCTGCGCGCAACCCCGACAAGGGCTGAAGCGGCCCGGTTTCCTGAAGCTGAGAAAGCGCCTCTCAGACCTCCGGCCCGGTGCCGGCGGTATCTGAGGGGCGCTCATGCTGTTGCGGAAATGCGATATATAGGTTTATCAATCTATATTAGTATACGCGTATACATATTCCACCTGCCTGTATATCCGCATGTTTTTGCGGGGAGGACGCATGGTCGCATCGACGTAATTTTTAGATTCATGCTAATGAAAGACTGGACATCCGGGAGCTGAACACGCCCATGCGGGCGAGCGCTTTTGAGGGTGAACGGGTTTTCTGGGTGCATGCGGCTGTTCGCATGTGCTGGTAGGGGGATATCTGATGCGTCTGGCTTCGCTCATTACTGCCGCACTGGCTGCCGCCACTCTGGCTGGCGCTTCCACCGCAGCCCTTGCCGAGCCGGACCCTGCAAAGGGTGAGAAGGTCTTCAAGAAGTGCATGGCCTGCCACATGATCGGGCCGAATGCCAAGCCGCGCGTCGGGCCGCCGCTGAACGGCATTCTCGGGGCCAAGTGGGCGCACTTTGAAGGCTTCAAATATTCGAACGATATTCTGAAGGGTGCCGAGGAAGGCAAGGTTTGGGATGATGCAAACCTCAACAACTATCTGACCAACCCGAAGGTGCTGGCCCCCAAGGGCAAGATGGCCTTCGCCGGCATCAAGAAGGATGATGAGCGGGCAGATCTGATCGCCTATCTCTCCCAGTTTGATGCGGATGGAAACAAGAAGTAGGTTTCCCTCGAAAAGAGCGTTCCGGTTTCAGCCCGGTGCATCTTGAATGCACCGGGCTTTTTTGTGCATTGCATGCTGTTTCTCCGCCCACTTGTCATGTGGCCCCGGTCATGGGAACGCATGGGGCGGAAGCTCCCGGCAAACAAGGAATCTGCCATGGCCGCCGATTATGATTTTCGCGCCCAGCGCCTGCATGTCTCGAATGATCTGGCTGAAGGCGTGGAGATTATCCTTGCCGCCGAACAGGCGCATTATGTGTTGAACGTCATCCGCCTGCCGGTGCAGGGGCGCATTCTGCTGTTCAATGGTCGTGATGGGGAATGGCAGGCGGAGCGTCTGCCGGGCGGCAAGCGCGAGGCGCGGTTTGCGATGCAGGCGCAGACGCGCCCGCAACCCTCCGCTCTGACCCGGGAATATGCCTTCGCCCCGCTCAAGCATGCCCGGCTGGATTATATGGTGCAGAAGGCGGTGGAGATGGGGGCAGGTATTCTCACCCCTGTGCTGACCCGTTACACACAGGTTTCGCGGGTTAATCTGGAGCGTATGGCAGCGAATGCTGCCGAGGCCGCAGAACAGTGCGGCATTCTCACCTTGCCGGTTGTGAATGAGCCGCGCCCGCTTTCGCGATGGCTGGAGGAATTGCCCGCAGAACGCGTGCTGGTCTTCTGCGATGAAGCCGCACCCGATGCCGACCCCATCGCCGAATTGCGCGCCGCTCCCGCACGCCCGGTAAGTGTCCTGATCGGGCCGGAGGGCGGCTTTGCGCCGGAAGAGCGCACACAGCTTTCAAGACGTGCGCTCACCTTGTCTCTCGGCCCGCGGATCCTGCGCGCCGATACCGCTGCTGTTGCGGCGCTGGCCCTGATTGAGGCGGCGGGGTGTCAAAGATGAACGCTGCATCTCGGCCTATTCTGTGAAACTATTATAATGAACTTTCCTTTCGGATTGATGTGTAGAGATAATTCAAACCTTTCCATCTCTGAATTGTGCGTTGCGATAAGTCTATGTTGAGACTCTTGTGCGTATGCGAGGGTTATTTGTCGCATTTTCGTCTGATTTTCAGTGTGTATGTTGTCCCTCAACGGCACATGGTGATTTGCCGTATATGTATATTATAAAAATTCTATGAGGGTGTCACATGTCGCAGCACTACCGATTCGGCATCGAGGAGGAGTTCTTCGTCATTGACGCAGCATCCAAGTCCGCCCAGAAGCGCCTTCCAGCCGGCTTCCGTCAGGAGCTGGAAGAGCGGCTGACGGGCGATGATGGCGCAAGGGGGCGCCTGGCTGGCGAGGTGCTTCCCTGGCAGATCGAGGTGGGGACGGCGCCCGGCATGTCCATGCAGGAGGTGGCGGAGGATCTGCGCAACCTGCGGCAGCTCGCTGGGGCTGTGGGGGAACAGCACGGCCTGAGCATTCTGGCTGCCGGAACCCATCCCACCGCAACTTTCGACAGTGCGCGCGATACGCGCTCCACACGCTATGATGGCATGATGACAGACCTGCAGATGCTCGCCGAGCGCAGCATGGTCTGCGGCCTTCATGTGCAGGTGGAATTGCCGGACCCGGACCAGCGCGTGGATGTCATGCGCCGGATCGTTCCCTATATTCCGCATTTCATCGCGCTCTCCACTTCCTCGCCCTTCTGGGCCTCGAAGCAGACCGGGCTGCTGGGCTATCGCCTCGCGGCCGGAGATGAGCTGCCCCGCACCGGCCTGCCGGAAATGTTCGAGAACAATGCTGCCTATGAGCGCTATGTGGATGCGCTGGTGGCGGCGCGCATGATGTCGGATTCCAATTCCGTGTGGTGGGTGGTGCGCCCCTCCCGCACCGCCCCGACCCTGGAGCTGCGCGCGCCAGACAGTTGCACCCGGCTGGAGGACACCATCGCCATCGCCGCGCTCTACCGGGCGCTGGTGCGCTTTCTGGTGCGCAACCCGCACCATAATCGCGAGGTGGGCACGGTGGATCGCGCCATTGCGGATGAGAACAAGTGGCGCGCCCAGCGCTATGGCATCCATGGCTCGTTCGTGGACCTGACCCAGCGCCGGGCCATTTCGGTTCGTGATGCGGTGGAGGGGCTCGTCAATCTGGTGGCCGAGGATGCCGATGCGCTGGGCAGCCTGAAAGAGCTGCTGCATGTGCGCACCATTGCCGAGCAGGGCACGAGCGCGGACATTCAGCTCGCCATGTTCGAGGAAGCCCGCCACCGCACCGGCAACAAGCGTGATGCGCTGGGCACTGTCACGAGCTGGCTGGCCCATACCACATTGCAGTGAGAAGGCGTGGCGGGGCTGCGGCCCCGCTGTCGCCCTGGGGCGCAGACGGGGGGCGCAGACGGGCCATGAATCACGGTCTTTCGCAGTGCGTCATAAAACAGACAGGGGACTCCGGCTAAGTCTGTCCGTGCTTCTTGAAGTGCGCCCGTTCCGGTTCCCAAGGCGAGGCGAGAGTTCGGCAGGCCCCTGTGGCCGGAATTCTCAAATCCTGGTCTTCGCAGTTCCGGTCCGGGACAAAGCGGGGTCCGCCATGGATACGACCGGCCAGGCCAATCTACCAGTCAGCGCCGTTGCGCATGCCGGCACGGAGCCGCAGGAGCGCCGTTACCGGGCACTGTTCATCTCCGATGTGCATCTGGGTACACGCGGCTGCCAGGCCGATCTGCTGCTCGATTTCCTCAAATATAATGATGCCGATATCATCTATCTGGTGGGTGATATCGTGGATGGCTGGCGGCTGAAATCCTCCTGGTACTGGCCCCAGCAGCATAATGATGTGGTGCAGAAGCTGTTGCGCAAGGGGCGCAAGGGCGCGCGCATCGTCTATCTCCCCGGCAATCACGATGAGTTCCTGCGCGATTATTATGGCACCCATTTCGGTGGCATAGATGTGGTGGAGACCGCCATTCATGAGGCGGCGGATGGCAAGCGCTATCTCGTCATCCATGGAGATGTGTTCGATGTGGTGGTGCGCCATGCCCGGTGGCTCGCCTTTCTGGGCGATGGCGCCTACACCGCCGCGCTCGGCATCAATACCTATGTGAACCTCATTCGCCGCAAGCTCGGGCTCACCTACTGGTCTCTCAGCCAGTGGGCCAAGCTGAAGGTGAAGAATGCGGTGAACTATATTGGCAAGTTCGAGGAGGCGGTGGCAGATGAGGCGCGCCGGCGCGAGGTGGATGGGGTCATTTGCGGGCACATCCATCACGCGGTCATCCATGACCAGTTCGGCGTACATTATCTCAATTGCGGTGACTGGGTTGAAAGCTGCACCGCCATAGCCGAGCATGAAGATGGGCGAATGGAGATTCTGTGCTGGACACGCCGGATGCAAACCGAGACGGACAGGAGTTTGTCATCGGTGAAGGAAGGGACGCAGGCAGCCGCATGATGCGTGTGCTTGTGGCCACGGATGCGTGGCATCCCCAGATCAATGGCGTGGTGCGTTCGCTGGAATATCTGGCGCAGGAGGCCGTGCATCTGGGGGCGGAGATCGCGTTCCTCACGCCCGAGGGCTATCGCACGGTGGGCCTGCCCACTTATGACGAGATCCGCCTCGCTCTCGTCACCCCCGGTATGATCCGTCGGCGGATCGAGGAGATCGACCCGGACTTCGTCCATATCGCCACCGAGGGGCCTATCGGCATGCTGGTGCGGCGGGCCTGCATTGCCCAGCATCGCACCTTCACCACGTCCTACCACACGAAGTTTCCCGAATATCTCTCCGCCCGTGTGCCGGTGCCGGAGCGGGCGAGCTATGCCTGGCTGCGCGCGTTCCATAATGCGGCCGGTGGAGTCATGGTTTCCACCGCAACCCTGGAACGGGACCTGGAGGCGCGCGGTTTCCGTCGCCTCATGCGCTGGTCGCGCGGGGTGGATGCCGAGCTGTTCCGCCCCCGGCCGGATGATGCCGATGCCGAAATCCGCGCCTTGCCGGGCCCGCGCTTCCTGTTTGTCGGGCGTGTGGCGGTGGAAAAGAATATCGAGGCCTTTCTCCGGCTGGATCTGCCGGGAACCAAGGTGGTGGTGGGCAGTGGCCCGGCGCTGGAGGAGCTGAAGGCGCGTTATCCGCAGGTGCGCTTCCTCGGCGCGCGGGAGGGGGAGGCGCTCGCACGGGTCTATTCTGCCTGTGATGTCTTCTGCTTTCCCAGCCGTACGGATACATTCGGCATCGTGCTGCTGGAGGCGCTGGCCAGCGGCCTGCCCGTGGCGGCCTATCCTGTCACCGGTCCCATGGATGTGCTGGCGGATGCGACAGAGCCGGTTGGCATTCTGGATGAGGATCTGCGCTCGGCCTGCCTGCGGGCATTGGAACTGTCACCCGAGGCGGCCCGCCGCTTTGCCTTGCGCTATACATGGCGGGAAAGTGCCCGGCAGTTTCTGGAAAATGTTCTGGAAGCGCACAATATCGGTCCCATTGCCCGGAGATACTGGCTGACCCGACGGGAGAAGCCAGCGCCGGTCGGGGGCTGAGACGGCACAGGCGGCGCGCGGGCGCAGCCAATCCCTTGCCCTGAAGGACGTCGGGCCGCGGCAGGCGGCCTCGTCTTGTGCGGGCAGTATCGACTTCCCTTCAGAATGCGCTATGGCAGGCGCACATCCATGGCGTGCCAGTGCGCCTGTGCGCCTGAGGGTGGCGCGCACTGGCGCGGCCTGCATGCTTGTGAAAGCCGGTTGAATGTCTGCTCAAGCTTCCCAGAAAAGCGCGCCCGCACGATCTGGCACCGATGCAGGGGCGCAGGCGCGCAAGAGCGGGAGCAGTGCACCGCAGCCTTCCGGGCCGCGCTGGCCCTTGCCGCTTCTGCTGGGGGCGACTTTTGCGGCCTTCTACTGGCCGCTTGGCATACAGGTTCCGTTCCTCCCGCTCTGGCTCCAATATCGAGGCCTGGGGCCTGAGGAGATTGGCGTGGTGATCGCCGTTCCGCTGGTTGCCCGCCTGTTCGCGACCCCCATACTGGGCTTCGTTTCAGACAAGGTGGGGCGTCCGCGCGCGGTTCTGCTGGTTCTGGGCGTCGCGACCATTCTCAGCACCATCGCCCTGGCCTTCAGTGTGGACCCGCTGCTCATCAGCCTCACGCTTGGTCTGACGGCATTGAGCTGGAACCCAAGCTTTTCGCTTCTGGATTCCTATACCGCACGGCAGGCGCGGGCGGGGCAGGTGGATTATGGGCGCGCGCGCCAATGGGGCTCGGGGGCCTTTCTGGTGGCCAATCTGGCCGGTGGCTTCATCGTCACGGCGCTGGGGGCCGGCGTGGTGGTGACGCTGATGCTGGCCGGGCATCTGCTCTATCTGCTGTGCCTTTCAACCGTGCCGGAACTGGAGCGCCCGGCGCCACCACCGCCGCGCGCGGGAGCGGGGGGCATTGCCGGGCATCTGTGGCTGGTGCTGGGGGTGGCGGGCGTTGCACTGGTGCAGGCCAGCCATGCCCAGCTTTATGCCTTTGGCTCCATGCAGTGGCGGGCGGAGGGCTATTCTCTGACCATTATCGGCATGCTCTGGGCCGTGGGGGTGGCAGCGGAAATCATGCTGTTCCGGTTCGGCACCCGTCTGGTCATGCGTTTCGGCGCGCTCGGGCTCATCATGCTGGGGGGGCTTGCCGCCGTGCTGCGTTTCGGGGCCATGGCGTTTGATCCGCCACTCATGCTGCTGGTGCCGCTCCAGCTTCTTCACGCCTTTACTTTCGGGGCAACCTATCTTGGCATGGTGGAGCTGGTGGCACGCGGAGTGGCGGAGCACCGCTCCGCTTCCGCCCAGTCCCTGGCCTCATGGACGGTCAGCCTCATGATGGCGGGAGGCAGCGTGGTGGCTGGCCTGTTATGGGTGAAGCTGGGCGCCCATGCCTTCCTCATTTCCGCAGCCATGGGAGGCATCGGCGCCCTTGTCGCGCTGGTGGCGCGGGCGCTGCGTCCGGCTTCAGCCCCATAGGGCCGGAGCGGGCGGGAAGACCTGATCGCCCTCATAATGCAGGGCCGGCGTGCGGTCCTGCGCCAGAAGCAGCGGTCCATCCAGATCCACCACCTGCGCCCGCTGGGCCAGCAGCAGGGCCGGGGCCATGGCCAGTGAACTGGCCAGCATGCACCCCACCATGAGGCCAAATCCCAGCCTTTCGGCCTCATCCGCCATGGCGAGGGCCTCGGTCAGGCCGCCTGTCTTGTCCAGCTTGATATTGACCGCATCATAACGCGTGCGCAGTTCTGCAAGCCCTGCACGGGTATGAACGCTTTCATCCGCACAGATGGGGACAGGATGAGGCATGCGGGCCAGCGCCTCATCCTCTCCTGCCGGGAGAGGCTGCTCCACAAGTTCCACACCCGCAGCGGCGCAGGCTTCCAGCAGGCCGGGCAGCTCTGTCGCGCTCCAGCCCTCATTGGCATCCACGATCAGCCGGGCAGAAGGCGCGGCAGCGCGAATGGCGGCGAGGCGCTCCCTGTCCCCCTCGGCGCCCAGCTTGAGCTTGAGCAGGCGCTTGTCCCTGGCGCGGGCGGCGGCATCGGCCATGGCACCGGGGCTGTCCAGGCTGAGCGTATAGGCGGTGGTGAGCGGCTTGAGGGGCGCGCAACCCGCGCTCCGGGCGGCGGGAATTCTGGAGCGCTTGGCCTCAAGATCCCACAAGGCGCAATCAAGGGCATTGCGCGCGGCACCGGCCGGCAGGCGCTGTTGCAGCCCGGCGCGGGTGAGCCCCGCCGCAATGTCTGCCGCAACCGATTCAATCGCCTCACGCACGCCCTCGACTGTCTCTCCATAGCGGGCATAGGGCACGCATTCCCCGCGCCCGCGGAAGGGGCCATCGCTCAGCTGCGCCTCCACCACCACGGCCTGTGTCTTCGAGCCGCGGGCGATGGTGAAGGTTCCCGCTATGGGAAATGTGACAATGTGAACATCAAGGGCGGGCATGGAAAACCTGTTTCGGAACGGGAGGATGAGGGATCATGACAAGAGAAGTGTGCCTCAAAAGCCTATGTGTCCAAAAAACCACGCCAGAGCGGGGGCTCGACCTGACAAGCCGGGTTCAGTATGTGGTAAGCGATATTCTTACGGTTCTGTATTGATGGATTCGTTAAGCAGGCCGGTCTGGCTCCAGCTTCTTTTGCCTGCCCATGGGGCGTGGTTTGCAGAAGAGCGCGGGGGCGGATGATCCGTACGGGCCCGGGGGCGGCAGTCCGTCAGGGAGGTCTCGGGAGACTTGCATTGCCGCAGAGCGCGTTGATTTCGGTGCAGTTGCAGGAGAACGGCCTGAATGTGGTCGGTCAGGGCCTGTGGACATCCGAGCATGCCGCGTTTCTGGAGCAGGAAGTGGACGCCGCAACCGCGCGCTATCCTGATCCTGAAGGTGTGACGATTGATCTGTCTGGCATCCAGCGCATGGATACGTTTGGCGTATTGCTGCTGGAACGGCTGTTGCAGAGCTGGACCCACGGAAACCATGCCCCGCGCGTGATCGGTCTTGCAGACCGCTTCAAGGTGCTGGAGCAGGAGGTGGAGCGTGGAGCAGACCAGCCCCGCCCGCCGGCACGGCACCGCGAGAAGGGCCTTGAGCTGCTGGGGCACCAGGTGGTGTCCATGGCTCGGGATGCGGTGGTGCTTCTGAATTTCGTGGGCGCGGTGATGGCGGCCATGATGCGCGTGGCCGTTCGCCCGCGCACCTTCCGCTTCACCTCCATGGTGGCGCAGATGGACAGGGTGGGCCTGCGGGCCGTGCCGATCATCATCCTCATCACCTTCCTCATCGGCTGTATCATTGCCCAGCAGGGCATCTTCCATTTCAGCAGTTTCGGCGCAGCCATCTATGTGGTGGACATGGTGGGCGTGCTGGTTCTGCGCGAGCTGGGCGTGCTGATTGTCGCCATCATGCTCGCCGGCCGCTCCGGCAGCGCCTATACGGCCGAACTCGGCTCCATGCGCATGCGCGAGGAGATGGACGCCCTGCGCGTGATGGGGTTCGACCCGATCGAGGTGCTGGTGGTTCCGCGCCTCGTGGCGCTGATCATTGCCCTGCCGCTGCTCGCCTTCATCGGTTCCATGTCGGCCCTGATCGGGGGCGGGCTGGTGTGCTGGATGTATGGCGATATTCCCCCGGATGTCTTCATGTCCCGCCTCAAGCTGGCGATCGACCTCGATCAGTTCGAGGTCGGCATGTACAAGGCGCCCTTCATGGCCGCGACCATCGGCCTTGTGGCCTGCATGGAGGGCATGCGGGTGGGCGGCAGTGCGGAATCGCTGGGCACGCGCACGACGGCATCGGTGGTCAAGGCCATCTTTCTGGTGATCGTGATGGATGGCCTCTTCGCCATCTTCTTCGCCAGCATCAATATGTGAGGGGCGGATGGACACGACCAGCCTCACCCCCGCACAAAGGCCAGACCGCGAGGCGATCATTCGCGTGCGGGACATTGTGGTCGGCTTTGGCGACAAGGTGATTCTCAACCATCTCAACCTCGATATCTATCGCGGCGAGATTCTGGGCTTCGTGGGAGCCTCTGGCGGCGGCAAGTCCGTACTCACCCGCACCATTCTCGGCCTGCTGCCCAAGCGTTCGGGAGATGTCGAGGTTTTCGGACAAAACCTTGATGACCTCAATGAACGCCAGCGCTCGGCTCTGGAGCGGCGCTGGGGGGTGCTGTTCCAGCAGGGCGCGCTGTTCTCATCACTCACCGTGAAGCAGAATATCGAGTTTCCGATCCGGGAACATCTGAAGATCTCGCAGCGCCTGATGGATGACATCACCTTCGCCAAGATCGAGATGGTGGGACTGAAGCCCGATGTGGCGGAAAAGCTGCCCTCGGAGCTTTCCGGCGGCATGATCAAGCGCGCGGCCCTTGCCCGCTCGCTTGCCCTTGACCCGGAGATCCTGTTTCTGGATGAGCCGACCTCCGGCCTCGACCCCATCGGCGCCGGCGAATTTGATGAACTCATCCGCACCTTGCAGCAGACTTTGGGCCTTACCGTTTTCATGGTAACTCACGATCTGGACAGCCTTCACTCCGTTTGCGACAGGATCGCTGCACTGGGGGATGGCAAGGTGATTGCTCAGGGTACGATTGAAGACATGATGGCGGCGCAGCATCCCTGGCTGCGGGCCTATTTCCATGGTTCGCGGGCGCGAGCGGTTCAGGCGGGGCGCAGCTAAACCCCAGAGGCAGGCCGACGGGGCGCGGCGCACGATCGAGAGAGCGGGATGGAGACACGAGCCAATTACACCATTATCGGAGCCTTCACGCTGGCCGTCTTCGCGGCCGCTTTTGGCTTTGTGTATTGGTTTGCCGGTCCTGAGGACACCAGCGGTCGCAAGATCTACGAGATCATTTTCAAGGGCTCGGTCGCGGGCCTTCAGGAAGGGAATGCCGTGCTGTTCAACGGTATTCCTGTCGGGCAGGTGACCAAGCTTGGGCTGGTGCCCGGGCAGCCGGGTGAAGTGCAGGTGATGGTGGGCATCAACAGCAATGTGCCGGTGCTTGCGGATGCGCGCGCCGGTTTGCAGATGCAGGGCATCACCGGCATTGTCGCGGTGATGATTTCAGGCGGAAAGCCGGATGCCCCGCCCTTGCAGGTGGGGCCGAGCGGTTATCCGCGCATTCCGGCACTGGGCACGCTGGGCTTTGCCGGGCTGGTGGATTCCGCGCAGACCGTGGCCCAGAAGATTGAAGAGGTTCTCAGCGCCATCAACCCGAATGATGTGCGGGTTATCGTGTCCAATGTCGAGGTCTTCACCAAGGCGCTGGCCGAGCGCTCGGAGAATGTGAGCAATATCGTCCAGGAGGCGGACAAGCTGGTGGTGCGCCTCAATGAGGTGGCCAACAATGTGGACGCCATGGTGCTGAACCTGAAGGCCGCGACAGAGGACAAGGACGGCATTCTCATGCAGGCCACCGCGGCTGCGGAATCCGTGCGGGTTCTGGCTGACAATCTGGACAAGCGCACCGCGGTCATCACCAATGAGGTGAACCGTCTGGCCGGTCCGACCCTGCGCCAGTACCAGGCCCTGGCCTCGGATGGACAGCGCACGCTGAATGAGATCGATCGTGTGTTGCGCTCCATCCAGCGCAATCCGCAACAGTTCATTACGGGCGGTGGATCATCCGTGCCCACTTACAGGCGATGAGCAGCTTATGACCCATTCGTGCCGTACGAAACGTGCCTCGCGGAAGGTTGCGCACAAGACGCAGGGCCCGAACCGGAATGCATGCGGGCGCGCCCTTGCAGGCGGTGGTGTGCGCCTTGTGGCCGGGCTGGGGCTTGCGCTGCTTCTGGCGGCATGCGGTTCCATGCCGACACCGACCTATAATCTTTCCGCCCCTTCCGGCTTCTCGGCCGGGGGCCGGGGCAGCGGGCAGCTCATTGTCGCCACCCCCTCCGCTCTGGCCGTTCTGAATACCGACAAGATCATGGTGGAGCCCGGTGGCGGACAGGTGGCCTATCTGGGGGATGCCCAGTGGGCGGACCAGCTGCCCTCCCTGCTTCAGGCGCGGATCATTCAGGCCTTCGAGAATGGCAGCAATCTGCGCCGTGTCGCACGGCCCAATGATGGTGTGAGCGGGGATTATCAGCTTCTCAGCGATATCCGCACCTTCGGCATGCGGGTCACCCCGGAGGGCCCGATGGCTGTGGTGGAGATCTCCGCCAAGGTCGTCAACAATCGCAGCGGAAACATCCTTGCCGCGAAGGTGTTCAAGGCCAGCGTTCCGGCTTCCGGCTCTTCCGGTGCGGCGGTGACGCAGGCGCTGGATCAGGCCTCGGATCAGGTCCTGGTGGAGCTGGTGCGCTGGGCGGCGCGTTATTTCTAGCCTCTGTCCGCACATGGCGGCAGGGCGGATAATGGCCGTCTGACGGGTGGAGCCCAGTGCGGGGAGGGCTGTCCTCAGCGGTATATATTCAGCCGCGTTTCTTGACCCTTGCCCACTCCGGCCGCATGAAGCCATGGACATGAAAACAAAAAGGCCGGCAGATCACTCTGCCGGCCTTTTGTGTTGGTGGGATTTCTCCGGGTCCTGTCAGATGCCGGCCTTTGCCAGCTCGGAATAGACCTCTTCAGTCCAGGTGCGCAGATCCATCAGGCCTGCATAGGCGGCCCAGATCTCGATATCGAACTTCTCGGCCAGCTCGTTCTCGGTTGCCGAAAGGGCGTCCTCAACAGGGGTAAAGGTGCGCTCCAGATGCGGCCACAGTTCCGATGTGCAGCGGGGAATGGAGACGAATGTCAGGCTGCGCCCTTCCGCGGCCCTCTTGATGCGGCTGAGATCAAAGCTCTCGAAACTGCCGCCGACCTCATTCTTCACCACGACGATATTGCTGACAGGCAGAGCCCCGCCCACCACCACATCCTCAATCAGGGTGGAGACGTTCTCGATGGAATGGGTCTCCGGCTTGGTCACCACCAGCAGGTCGATTTCCGGTGAGTTGCGCTGCTGCATGATGTGGGACACACGGCGGTGATGCGCCCACTGCACCAGTTGCGGCACCACATTCGCCCCAAGATCGAGCACCGCGCCGCCGGTCAGCAGCAGCCCGCCGAAACGGTCCCAGTAGCGCAGGGGCGCGTTGGAGTCATTTTCGGTCTTGCTGGAGGCGAGGGATGAGCCGATGCCCAGTTCCAGCACCTTGGTGGGGAAGAACTTGCCGATCTTGGAATGGCCGGTGCCATCGGTGAAATCGGCGGCCACCAGCTTGTAGTTCAGTTCTCGCTTGCGCAGCGCAGAGAAGGTCATCTGGGCCAGAGTGGTTTTACCCTGGCCGCCGGCATAGGCAGCGCAGATATAGGTCTTCATGAGATGGAAGCTCCCGCTGGGCCTGTGATGGTTTCCGCTGCCGGAACGGTTCCGGTTGCGGCATGAAAGCTGGTGGGCACAACCCGCATGTGACAGCGCGAGTATGGCCGCGGATGGAAAACAGGCCGGTGTGTGACAACACCGGCCTGTTCATTCATGCGAAGCGACCGGCGGCGTGGGCCAGCAGGGTGTAGGCCCGGCCCTTCGCTGTCGAGAGCTGCTTCCGCGTCTGCGCGAGGCTGGCATCATTCGCGCTGATCTTGTCGAGCATCTGGTCGAATTCCCCGAGAGAGGCATCCGCCGCCTTGCGGAAGGCGTCTTCCTCACGATAGCGCCGTTGCAGCTTCTCGAACATCTTGCGGCCCTGGGGGCTGTAGATGCGGGTCGAGAAGCTTGCCTGCTTGCCGGCCAGATAATGTTCCCACGCATCCGCCAGCATCTGCTGGTCCACCATATGCGCCACATGGGCGGCAAGGGTGTCCAGATTGGCTTCGGACATGTCTGCACCGGGAGCCTTCCCGGGCCGTGGGGCAGACAGGGGCATATCCTTCAGGGTGCGCGCGGGGGCAGCCTCGCGGGCAGGGTGGCTGCGGGAGATGGTCTGCGCCACCGAGCGGGCCCCTGCCTCCACCACATCCAGGGTCTGGCCCTGACGGGCGACGATCTGGTTGAGCTCCGCAAGCGCCTTAATCTGCTCCGCAACGGCGCGGCGCATGGTGGCGGCACTTGCCTCTGTTTCAGCCGGCAGCTCAAGGATACCGCGCTTCATTTCCTCGCGTGCAAGTTCAATGGAGTGCTGCACATCCTGTGCGGTCTTCTTCAGTTCCAGTGCGGCATCGGCAAAGCGGGAGCCGGTTTCGCCGAACAGGGCCTGCATGTCCCTCAGGGCGGCGTCATAGGTCTGGCGCAGGGCGGCGACCGTGCGTTCCCGCTCTGTATCCGCCGCATGGCGCACACGCTCGAACTGGCCATCGACAAGCTTGGTGGAGCTGCTGTTGGCTTCGGAAACCGAGATCGCGATCTGGCGCACCCGGTCCTGCGTGGTCCTGAAGCTGGTCTCCATCATGGTGTGGAAGGACTGGAGGCGGTTTTCCAGATCGCTCACCCGCGTCACGAGCGCCGTGGAAAGCTCTTCCATGGCTGCACGACGGGCAGCGAGGGAAGCTTCCACGCGGTCATGGGTGGCGCCCAGAGCCTGAGAGGCATCGCTCAGCAGGCGGCCCTGCTGTTCCAGCCGGTCTGCAAGCCCGTTCACATCAGAAAGGGCGCCGGTGGAGAGAGCCTTGAGGGACGTGATCTGCTCATCAAAGCGCTGGGCCGAGCTTTCCACGCTCTGGCCAATCTGGCCCACCGTCTGGTTGAAGCCCTCAACCTGCTGGGCGAACGTGCCGGAAAAGTCTCCCAGATTGCTGACGGCATTGTTCATCGCCGTCTGGAAGGTGGAGTTGGCCTCTCCCAGCCGTTCAATGATGGCCTGCACATCGCCCTTGAGAGCGGTGTTGGTGGAGGTGATCTCGCTCACCGCCCGCTGGCTGGTGCGCTCAAGCGCCACGAGGAAGGCGCCATTCTTGTCATCGATGAGATGGGCAATCTCATTGAGGCGCTCGCCGAGAGATTCGGCGACCTTCTCGGCATGGGTGCTGAGCGAGGAAGTGACATTCTGCGACAGGGTGGTGAGCGAGCGCTCCACCTCCGCGGCATTGCTCTTCAGCGCGCCGGAGACGCTTTCCACGCGGTTGGCCAGCGTATCGGCCATGGCGGCGGAGCGGGTCTCGAAAGTATCGGCGATATTCTCGAAGCGGCCGAACACCTGCTCCTCGATCCGCGCGACACGCGAATCCAGCATGGAGGCGACATCCTGCGCCCGGTTGCCGAGGGTGCGGTTGGCGGCCTCGGCATGTTCCACCAGCGTTTCGCCAATGGCGCGCGAGCGGTTCTCGAACAGGGCATCCAGCGTTTCGACAGACTTCTCCAGCGCCTCGGTCGTGCCGCGCGTTCCATCCGCGAGCGAGCGGGCGAAGGCGAGGGTGCGGGAGGCAAAGGTCTCCGAGAAGCTCTGGGTCCGCTGGTCGAGCGTCTGCTCGATGCGGGCCAGGCGCTGATCCATGGCATCGGCCACGGTGGAGGTGGTGGCTGCCAGGCGTTCGTCCAGCGCTTCCACGGTCAGGCGCAGATTCTCGTTCACCGAGTTCACCCGGACATGGATCTGGTCCACCAGCTCCGGCGCATGCACCTTCACGGTGGTGTCGAAGGCCTTCACGCCATCCTGCAGGGTGCGGGTGAGGGAGGCACCTTCCTGATGCAGCCGCTCCGCAAGCTGGCTGCCCTGCACGGAGATGGTTTCCTCGATGGCGGTGAGCCGCGAGGTGAGCATCTCCTTGATGGCATCGCCCTTCTTGCCGATGGACACGGTGAGCAGATCGGCCGTCTCACGGAAGGAATCCGTCACCTTGCTGCCGCGCGCACCAATGGCCTTGGTCACTTCCGTGCCCACGGTGGTCAGGCGCTCGGTCATGTCGGAGCTGGCCTGGGAGAGCGATTCGGCAATCTCCGTGCCCTTCTCCACCAGCGCAGAGGTGATCTCCACACCGGAACGGTCGAGAGAGCTGGTGATGCGCTCGCCGGTTTCCGCCAGACGCTGGGGCAGGCTGTCCCCGCGCTCGACCACGGCTTCATAGATGCGGTCACTGGCCGACTGGATCTGTTCCGCCAGCCCGAGGCCACGGGTGGAGAGCACTTCCGCCGCCTTCTGGCTGCGCTCTTCGAGATTGCGCACCAGTTCATCGCTGCGCATGCCGAAATCGGCAACGATGCTGTCACTGGTGACGCGCAGGGTTTCACCCGCCACACCAATGCGCTCATCAATGGCACTGGTCAGCTTCAGGGTGTGCTCGTCCAGGGCATCAGAGATGCTGGCGCGGAGCTGGTCCAGATTGCCGTTCACGCCCTGGCCCCAGCTGTCGATCAGCATGGCCACATCAGAGGTGGTGGACAGCAGGTTGCCGGCCAGATCATCCGTGCGGGTCTTGAGGGTCTGGACCAGAAGGTCGCCGGAATTGGACAGATCCTCGCGGATCTCCGCGCCGGT
This sequence comes from Haloleucobacter ellipsoideus, assembly GCF_052491725.1. Taxonomy (NCBI): domain Bacteria; kingdom Pseudomonadati; phylum Pseudomonadota; class Alphaproteobacteria; order Hyphomicrobiales; family Xanthobacteraceae; genus Haloleucobacter; species Haloleucobacter ellipsoideus. The sequence continues at coordinate 65,779 of NZ_JBQWAR010000013.1, read as the reverse complement.
GAGCTGCAGGCGGTCGATCAGCTCCGAGCCCTTGTTGGTGAGGCTGTCGATCATCGCATCGCCCACGCGGGCGAGCGCGGCGGTGATGTGCTCGCCCTTCTGGCCGAGAATCTCCGTCACCTGCTCGCTGGCTTCCAGCATGGTGTCGTTGATGCGGGCGGAGATGAGGCGAACCTCTTCGGAAAGAATCGTCTCCGTGCCGGCAATGCCTTCACGCAGGCGCTCTGTCTCCAGCTGGATGGAGTGGCGCTCGGCCTGAAGGTCATCCACCAGCGAGCGGATGCGGATCTCGTTTTCCTCATAGGCGCGCTCGAGGATGGAGACCTCGGTGCGCACCATGGCTTCCAGCTCGCTGGCGCGGGCCATGGCGCGGTCCACGCCTTCAGCCATGGCCGCCACCTCGCGACGCACGGCCTGACCCACGGTGACGACGGATTCGGTGGCGATGGATTCCGGCTGGGCAAGGCGCAGCGCCACATCCGTCATGGAGCGGGCGATGATTTCCAGATCCTGCGAGCGGCGCGTGATGGCCGCCATGCCAAAGAAGCCCATGGGCGGAATGAGGATGGAGGCGAACACGCCCAGCAGGGCCGGGGAGCCGAGCAGGGATTCCACCCCGTCGGAACTCTCCACCAATCCGCGATGATAGGCGAAGGCCAGGGCGATACCGGTCACGATCCAGAGCACGGAGGCGCCCGCGGCCCACCAGTAGGGGGCATAATTGGGGCGGCTCTTGATCTGGTTCACAAGCTGGCCGAAGGACTGGCGATCATCATTGGCGGCGCGGCGTTCGGTATTTTCGAGGCGCGGGCGGGCAGGGCGCTCCTCGTTATGGTCGACGCGGCGGTTCAGCGGGCGGCTGCTCACGGGCGGCGCGGGCCGCTCCTGCAGAGCTGGTCGCTCGGGAAACATCATGTCTTCCGCGCCTGCCGCACGTTGCAGCACCGGCCGCCCGACTTCGGCTTCAGACTGCGCATTCTCCAATTCCAGCGTCAGGGCTTCCTGGATCGCCGAGAGAGCGGCCTCCGTAGGATCCTCGATCTTCTTCGAATTGTTCATGTTGCGTCGCCTTTGCCAGTGGACCGGCAGATGCCGGACCTCGCCCATTTCGAACGCCATTCCTGTGGCCATGCGGACCACGGATAATGGTTTATTCTTCGTTATCTTAATGGCTGGGGCAGACAGATTGAACCGACCGTGCCCAAAGAATGAAGATATCGTTAACGCCGCGACGCAATGGGCTCTGGCTTCTTGCAATGGCAAGGGGTAAAGGCTTTGAGTTCATCTAATTCCATGTTGCGATAGGTCCATGGTCGCCATCACTTTCATCGAATTCAACGGAACCCGCCACGAGGTGGATGCCCCTGAAGGCTCCACCGCCATGGAAGCTGCCGTGCGCAACGGCGTTCCGGGCATTCCAGCCGAATGTGGCGGTGCCTGCGCCTGTGCCACCTGCCATGTCTATGTCGGGCCGGAATGGACCGATGTGGTGGGCGAGCCTTCCGAGATGGAGGAGGGCATGCTGGATTTTGCCACCGACGTGCGCCCCAATTCCCGCCTCTCCTGCCAGATCCAGATCAGCGACAAGCTGAATGGTCTCGTGCTCCAGATCCCGGAATTCCAGGGCTAGCTGCTGCCGGGCGGGAGGCGGACGGACGGCGGATGCGCAGAGGGCGGCGGGCCGGAATGGATGGCCCGTGCACCATTCATTAGCCATTCCTTTACGTCGCACGGTCACAATATCGCCTGCGATGTCAGGGATAAGCCTTGGCATTGCTCGTGATTGCCAAGAGAGCTGTGCCCGTGTCCCATCCGACCCCGACCATTCTGGTTTTCGATTCCGGTGTCGGCGGTCTCTCTGTCTTCCGGGAGATCGCCAAGGCGCGGCCGGATGCGCGGTTCGCCTATGCGGCGGATGATGCGGGCTTTCCATATGGTGCACTCAGCGATGCCGCTCTGGTGGCGCGTGTGGATACGGTTCTGGATGCGCTGATTGCGCAGATCCATCCCTCTCTGGTGGTGATTGCCTGCAATACGGCCTCCACACTTGCGCTGCCGGGTCTGCGGGCGCGCTATCCCGATCTGCCATTCGTGGGCACCGTGCCGGCCGTGAAGCCCGCCTGCGCCGGCTCGCGCAGCAGGCGCATCAGCATTCTGGCGACACCGGCCACGGTGCGCCGTGATTATACCGCATCCCTTATCCGTGAATTTGCGGGCGCCTGCGATGTGAACCTCGTGCCCAGCTCCCGTCTTGCCGGGCTTGTCGAGGATGACATGGGCGGGCGCCCTGTTTCCGATGAGGCCATTCGGGCTGAAATCGCCCCGTGTTTTGTGGATGAGGATGGTCGCCGCACCGATACGGTCGTGCTGGCCTGCACGCATTATCCTCTTCTTTTGGAGCGTCTGCGCACGCTCGCGCCCTGGCCCGTATCCTGGATAGACCCGGCGCCGGCGATCGCCCGCCGCGTGATCCAGCTTTTGGGTGAGGCTCCGGCCCATCCGGCGGCAGATGCCGGCGGTGGGGCGGTGCGTTTGATTTCGACCCTGCACCCGATGAATGCGACGCGCGTTTCCGCGCTTCTTTCGCGTTCCGTGGCGGTGCCGGAAATAATGGCCTCGCCTTTGGCAGCGGCCTGCTGAATTCAGGGAGTAACGCCATGTCCCTCCATCTTGACCGTCGCAGTGTTTCTCTTGGCCTGTTGAGCGCGGCTTTCGCCGGTGCCGGCAGCCTGAGCTGGCCTGTGCGTGCATTGGCGCAACAGGCGGAGAAGCCCTTTCCGCAGTGGGTGCAGGATTTTCGTGCCCGGGCGCGGGCGCGCGGCATCTCTGATGCCACCTATGATTCCGTCTTTCGCGGCCTGAAGCCGGATACCAGCGTCTATGCCCATGACCGGGCGCAGCCGGAATTCACTGAGAAGCCGTGGCAGTATCTCAACCGCCGCGTCTCGGACTGGCGTATTTCGGTGGGGCGCGAGCGGGCGCAGCAATATGCCGGGCTTTTCAACCGCATCGAAAACCGCATCGGTGTCGATCGCAATGTGATGCTGGGCTATTGGGGCATGGAAAGCGCATTTGGTGATGTGCTGAAAAGCTCCGACCATATGAAGCCGATCTTCCCCTCTCTGGCGGCCCTCGCCTGGGGTGACAAGCGCCGCCGGAAATACTGGGAAACCGAGCTGCTGAACGCGCTGGTGATCGTGGATCGCGGCTGGGCCAAGCCCGAGCAGATGACAGGCTCATGGGCGGGTGCCATGGGGCATACGCAGTGGATGCCGGAAGTCTGGCTCAATATGGGCGTCGATTTTGACGGCGATGGCAAGATCTTCCCCTATGGCCGCCCGGATGATGCGCTGGCTGGCACGGCCAATTATCTGGTGAAGCGCGGCAAATATCGCCGTGGTGAGCCCTGGGGCTATGAGGTGCGCGTGCCGGCGGGGTTTGATCGCAGCCTGATCAACAACACCAAGGAGCGGCGCAGCCTCGACCAGTGGTCAAGGCTGGGGGTGACGACGATCGATGGCCAGTCTTTCCGGGGGCTGGGTGATCAGGCGCGCCTGTGGCAGCCCGGCGGGGATGGCGGCCCAACCTTGCTGCTGATGCATAATTTCTATGCCGTGCGCAGCTATAACCCCTCCAACAATTATGCGCTCGCCGTGGTGCATCTGGGTGATCGCATCATGGGCGGTGCCCCATTCGTGACCCCCTGGCCCGGTGGTGAGCGGGCGCTCAGCATTGCCGAGTTGCAGGAGCTGCAAACACGCCTGACCTATGCGGGCTTTGATACATCCGGCACGGATGGGCGCGTTGGCCCCGCCACCATGCGGGCCGTGCGCTCCTTCCAGCAGCATAGCGGCATCAAGCCGGCAGATGGTTATGCCAGCCTTGAAGTGCTTTCTGCCCTGCGGCGGATGAACTGATATCTGCTGTGAAAGTCCTGCGGCCTGCATGGCTTGCGCACAGGGCTCTCAGGCCATGAAAAAAGGGGCGCATGGATGATGCGCCCCTTTTTGCCTGCATGAAGAAGAAGGGCCGGCGCGGGCATGCTTGTGCGCACCGGCATCGCGTCACTCGACGGGCTCTTCCCCATCCGCATCGGCCTCTGGCTCGCCTTCCAGAATTTTCGAGGCAATCAGGCCGGCATTCTGGCGAATGGCCGCCTCGATGCGCTCTGCAACTTCCGTATTCTGCCGCAGGAAGTTCTTCACATTCTCGCGGCCCTGTCCAAGGCGCTGGCTGTCATAGGAGAACCAGGCGCCAGACTTTTCGACGATCCCGGCTTTCACGCCAAGGTCGATCAGTTCGCCCAGCTTGGAAATGCCCTCGCCATACATGATGTCGAACTCAACCTGCTTGAAGGGCGGGGCAAGCTTGTTCTTCACCACTTTCACGCGGGTCTGGTTGCCAACCACCTCATCCCGGTCCTTGATCGCACCGATACGGCGGATGTCGAGGCGCACGGAGGCATAGAATTTCAGGGCGTTGCCGCCTGTGGTCACTTCCGGCGAACCATAAACCACACCGATCTTCATCCGGATCTGGTTGATGAAGATGACCATGGTCTTGGATTTGGAGATGGAAGCCGTGAGCTTGCGCAGCGCCTGGCTCATGAGGCGGGCCTGCATGCCGGGCTGGTTGTCACCCATCTCGCCTTCAAGCTCGGCGCGCGGGGTGAGGGCGGCGACAGAATCCACCACCAGAACATCCACCGCACCGGAGCGCACCAGCGTATCGGCAATTTCAAGCGCCTGCTCACCCGCATCCGGCTGGGAAATCAGCAGTTCGTCGAGGTCGACGCCCAGCTTTCTGGCATAGACAGGGTCCAGCGCATGCTCGGCATCAATGAAGGCGCACACGCCTCCACCCTTTTGCGCCTCTGCAACGGTGTGCAGGGCAAGGGTGGTCTTGCCGGATGATTCAGGGCCATAGATCTCGACAATACGGCCCTTGGGCAGCCCGCCAATGCCAAGCGCAATGTCCAGCCCCAGAGAGCCGGTGGAAATGCTCTCGATATCCAGAGCCTTGCCTTTGCCAAGCCGCATGATCGAGCCTTTGCCGAAGTGGCGTTCGATCTGGGAAAGCGCGGCGTCCAGAGCTTTGGTTTTATCCATTGAAGAACCTTCGACGAGTCGGAGTGTGGCCTGAGTCATCGCTGCGCTCCGATATTGGCGCAAGGAAAAATACTGTTGCCGGTGATGTACTCTATATGTTCCGCGTTCGCAATATGTTCTTTTCGTTCCCGAGGATAAGGCGAACCATTTCAGGGCGGCGCCGGAAAGAGATGGCCGCAGGCAGAGCCAGCCGTGCCCTTTTCACCGCTTCTTCTGTTGCACTGGCCTGTGCCTGAAGCTCCGGACACGATGTGCCCGGAGCTTCAGGATCTGTCGGTTGCCGGAGTGGCGACGCTTATGCCTTCAGCTCCACGCTGACCTCTTCTTCCGGCTCTGCTGTGCGGGTCACCACCGGGCGGTGCGGGGTTTCATCCACGCGCAGGCTGAACAGGTCCGGGCGGGCATAATGGCCGACAGGGTCGAAATCCAGCCTGGCACCGATCAGCTCGTCCGTATCAATCTCTGCAGTCAGAATGCCTTCCGCATCCACCAGCGGGCCGGCCAGAATGTCTCCCAGCGGGCCGACAATGACCGAGCGGCCGTGCATCATCCATTCATCCGGTTCGGCATCAATCCGGCTGGCATAATCCTCCGGGAAGTCCGAGCGCCGCATCACCTGGCATGCGCCGATGACAAAGCACCGGCCTTCCATCGCCACATGCTGCATGGTGGCGACCCATGTTTCGCGATCATCTGCCGTGGGTGCGGCCCAGATCTGGACCCCCTTGGCATAATAGGCCGCCCGCATCAGCGGCATGTAATGCTCCCAGCAGATTGCGCCGCCAAGCCGGCCAAGGGGCGTATCGACAACCGTCAGTGTCGAGCCATCACCAAAGCCCCACACCAGACGCTCGGAGCCCGTGGGCATCACCTTGCGGTGCTTGCCGAGAAGTCCTTCGGGGGAGAGATAAAGCGCGGTGCAATAGAGCGTGCCGCCATCGCGTTCCATCACGCCCACAACCGCATGGATATCATGCGCTGCGCAGGCGGCGACAAGCTGGTCGACCTCAGGGCCGGGAACCGTGATGGAGCCTTTCACATAGCGCGCGAAATCCGCTCGCCCTTCCGCCGTCCGTCGGCCGATGCAGCAGCCGAAGTCCAGCCCCTTGGGGTAGCCGCCAATGAAGGCCTCCGGGAAAACCGCGAGCTTTGCTCCGGTTGCGGCCGCTTCGGCCATAAGAGCCGCGGTGCGCGCTGTTGCGGCAGGGCCATCGAAGGGAATGGTTGCGGCCTGAATGGCGGCGACCTTGATCCTGGACATTGTGCTCATTCCTTGTGCTGTGCCGCGACATCAGCCGCCCCCTCGCGCCACAGCGGGCGGGGCAGGTCGAACAGGTCACGGGTGCGGGTATAGGTTGAAGCCCCGTGCATGCGCCCGACGAGGTCAAGGGCCGCCGTGTCGATGCGCGGGCGTGCGGGATTGCCGGTGAGAACATGTTCCGCGTAATGGGCATGCAGCACCTTGCCCACGGCGAGAAGCTGGCCGGGGCCGGTCTCCAGAAGGTGCAGCAGGCGGCATTCAAACCCGACCGGGGAGGCCGTGATGCGCGGTGGCCGGATGGCAAGGCTGGGTGTTGTTTCAAGGCCGGCGAGCGCGGTCTCATCCACCTCGGGCGGTGCCTCCACGCAGGTGATGTTCATGGCCTCGGCCAGTGCGTAAGGCACCAGATTGACCACGAACTCACCCGTTGCGCGGATATTGGCGGCGGTATCCTTTGGTGCGCCCGGCCGCGCAAGGATGCCGATTGCCAGAACAGGTTCATCCGCCCCAAAGAAATTGAAGAAGGAATAGGGGGCTGCGTTCACCACCCCGTCCGCACTGCAGGTCACCACCCATGCGATGGGGCGCGGCATGATGGTTGAGGCCAGCATGCGGTAACGGTCTGCGGCAGGCATGGCGCCGAAATCAAAATGGCGGCTTGCAGGTGGTGCTGGGTCCACTCTCGTCTCCCTGCGTTTGTCCGCATTCCACCGGTTGGCCCGGCGGGTGGTTGTGGGCCGGATGCCCGGCCAATCCCGTCGGGTCAGGATTGGCCGGGCTGCCGGCGGCGTGGGGGTGCTGTGTGAACGCCACCGGCAGGATCAGGCATGTGCGTGGCGGGGCTCAGGCGCGCAGGATCTTCACGCTCTTCACGTCGAACCCGCCGGCCTCGATTTCCCTGTCCACCGCACTGGCGATCTCCGTGTTGATGAATTTTGGAACATCCGGCAGGCGTGGCAGCAGCTTGGCCTCGACCCCCCATTTCGCCAGTGTTTCCATCTGGGCGATCTGCTCGGGCGAAAGTGCAACCTTGATGTCGGTAAAGGTCTTCGCGCTCCACGCCGGATCGTAACTGGAAGCCTTCTGGAGCACGGGCTCGGGAATATTCTTGGCCGGCTCAAGCGTGCGGAACCAGCCATTGACCAGATTGTTGTTCTGGGCGGCGAAGAACAGGGCCTGCGCATTGGCCATGAGCAGGCGCTTCAGCACATCCGGCTTCTGCTGGAGAAAGCGGTTATTGGCCGAGAGGGCGATGACGGGGGTCAGGTTTTCGGAAATCACCTGCGCGTGGCCGGTGCTTTCAAAATAGCTGACAAAGGGGTCATAGGAGAAAAAGGCGTCGATGCGCTGTGCGCCTACCGCATCGGCAAGTTCTGCCGGGCCGACATTCACGAAGGTCACATCCTTGCCAGGAACAAGACCGGCCTTGAGCACGGCATCCTGTGCATTTTGGAAAGCGGTGATGCCGAATGTGCCATAGACCTGCTTGCCGCGCAGATCCTCCATCCTGGTGATGCCGGACTTCTTGCTGGCGAGGATCGCCGAACGGAAGCGGGCCTGCGAGGCAACGGTGGTGACCGGCGCATTGATGGCCATGGTGGTGACGGCGGCAAAGTCCGAAAGCGTGCCCACATCACCGGCACCAGAGACCAGCGCCTCGGTGATGGCGGGGGAGGCGGCGAGCTGGATCAGCTCCACTTTCAGGCCGTTGCGGGCGGGAATGTCCGTGCGCATGAGCACATGGGCGATCTGGGCCGATACGGTGGTTGTGTTGAACCAGCACATCCGAACCACATCGCCTTCCTGCGCGCGCAGGATGGTGGGCTTTGCGAGCGGGAGCGTGGCGGCGAGGCCAATGGCCAACTGGCCGAAGCGGCGGCGTGAAATTCCTGAGGTCACGATTATTCCCCTTTCTGCCATTCCGGCTTGAGCGTTTCCCACAGGTCATTCACCGTGGAAACGAACCATGGATCAGACCGCATCTCGGCCGTACGCGGCCTTGGAAGCGGCACCGCCACCTCTTCACGCACCCGGCCCGGCCGGGGGCTCATCACCACCACGCGATCGGCGAGGAACACAGCCTCATCAATGCCATGGGTGACGAAAATCACGGTCTTGCCGGCCTCCGTCGAGATGCGGGCAATTTCTTCCTGAAGGAGCACGCGGGTCTGTGCATCAAGTGCTCCAAAGGGTTCATCCATCAGCAGAATATCCGGATCCGGCGCGAGGGCGCGGGCGATGGCGGCGCGTTGCTTCATGCCGCCGGACATCTGGTGCGGATATTTGTCCTCAAAGCCGGAGAGATGAACGGTCGCGATCAGGGAGCGGGCCAGTTCGGCGCGCTCGGCCTTCGGCATTCTCTTCGCTTTCAGGCCAAACTCGACATTCTGCTGCACGGTCATCCAGCCAAACAGGGCGTAGTCCTGAAACACGACAGTGCGGGATGGGCCGGGCTTGGTAATGGGGGTGCCATCCTGAAGAATCTGTCCGCTGCTTGCAGCCTGAAAGCCGGCAATGATGCCGAGCAGGGTGGATTTTCCGCAGCCGGAAGGCCCAAGCAGGGAGATGAACTCACCCCGGCGGATCTGAAGATTGACGCCATCCAGCGCGATGACGGGTGAATCCGAGGTCTTGGTGCCATAAACCTTGCCGACATTGCGGATGTCGATCTGGATATCGGCCGGAGACTGTTCGGGTGAGGGATCAAATGTCATGGGGGAGAGGTGTGCTGCATTCGCGGCCATGGCTGTATCCTCAGCTGCGTTCGGAGGGGGCCCAGGCGTTCACGCGACGCTCGAACCTCTCAAGGATGGCGGACATGGCGAAACCGACCAGACCGATGGTGACCATGCCGGCCACGACATTGTTGATCTGGAACAGCATGCGGGATTGCTGGATCAGGTAGCCAAGCCCGGTCTGGGCGGCGATCAGCTCCGCGGTGACGACGCACATCCAGCCGACGCCAAGCGCGATGCGAAGACCGGGCAGGATGATGGGCAATGAGGCCGGGATCAGCACATCCCAGAAGAGCTGCCAGGGCCTGGCGCCAAGGCACAGGGCGGCATTCATCTGGTTGCGGTCAAGACCGCGCACAGCGGTATAGGTGGCGACGAATGCCGGAAAGAAAGCGCCAAGGAAAACAAGGAAGTAGGATGCGGCATCGCCAAGCCCGAACCACAGGATGGTGATGGGAATCCACGCCAGTGGAGGGATGGGCCGGAGCGCCTCCACCACGGGGCGCACATAGTCTGAAACCCCGCGCCACCAGCCGCACACAAGGCCCATTGCAAGGCCGAAGATACAGGCCAGAAGGAAGCCGACGGCCACACGCTGGAGGCTCGCGCCAAGATGGATCCAGAGCGAGCCATCCAGCACCATGTCCCACAGCGCCTTGGCCACCTGAAACGGAGATGGCAGCAGGAAGCCGTCAATGATGCCGAGCCCCGTTATGGCCTGCCAGAAGGCGAAAAAGGCGGTGAGGCCCAGCGCGGCGCGTACGGACCTGTCGGCAAACAGCCGTTTCAAGGGTGAGCGCCGGGCGGCAGGCGTGCACGCGGCAGGCATGGCGCTGAGGGCGCCAGCATCAGCTTTCGCTTCCATGGAGATCTTCCTTCACGCTGGCCAGCAGGGGCTGGGGGCATGCATTTGGATATGTGGAAGATGCTATGACTGTCGGAAAATTCCGTCAATTGAATATTGTCGGCCTGATGCGGATAGATCAGGCAAACAAGCTGATTTTGGCGACTATATTTCCGGCTTTTCGCTTAAAATATGTGCGATGCACCATATTTTTGTCGGTATAAACCGATGGTAGACCTGGCGTGTCAGATCGGACATGCTTGATCTCTCGGCGGAATGAAAGTGACCATGGATATGGAAGAAAAACTGGCCCGGCTCGGGATAACCGGGACGCTTTACAAGCTCTATCTGACGGCGGTCGGGCTTGGCGGAGCATCGATCACCGAGGTCGCTTCCAAGGCCGGACTGGCCCGCACAACGGCCCATGACGCACTTGCAAAACTGGAGGCGGAAGGGCTCATCAAATTTGTGGATCACGGCAAACGGCGCTTCGTGGTGGCGCAGGATCCGGGTGTTCTGCTTGAGCGTATCGAGGCGCGCCGGCAGATGATCGAGGATGTAATGCCTGTGCTGCGCTCCATGTATCATCATGAGAGCGGCAAGCCGAATGTCCGCTTCCATCCCGGCCCGGAAGGTATCCGCACGACCTTGTGGGATACATTGACGGGGGGTGACAAGGTTCTGCGCGCGACTCTTTCAATGAAGGAGCTGATGGCGGAGCCAGGTCTTGAGGAGATGGAGAAATATCTCTCCGAACGCGCCCGCCGGGGCATATGGCTGCGCGTTATCCGCTCGGCGGAGCGGGATGTTGTTCCCATCTGGCCCTCCAGCAAGGAAAAGCTGCGGGAGCTGCGCTATTCCCCAAGTGCGCATACGCTGGCGATGACCTGCTTCATCTATGGAAACAAGGTTGCGCTGATTTCTTCCGCCCGTGAAAGCTACGGCATGATTATAGACAGCGCAGAATATGCGGCCTTTCAGGCCTCCATGTTCGATGCGATGTGGAGTCTCAGCGTGCCTACGGTGGAGCAGGCATAGGACATCATCTTTTCTCAGCTTTTATGGCGGCCGGGCAGTGGTGGCTTGCCGGAGCGCGTCGTCATGTGCTGACGCGGCTGGTTCTTGTGGGGGCCGAGTGTATCGCCTATTCTGAAGAGAATAGATAAATTGTATTTATTCTATTCTACTGGGTGGGTCACATATTTACACCCATCTGCCCCTGCCTGACAGAGTATTGCGATTATGGATGCGGCATATTCAACACCGGGAAAGATGCTGTTCCTTTCGGATATTGATGCCGTTGCGGATCGCCTTGCCATCATGAGGCATCAGGAGCTCCTTGAGCCGGTTCGAAACAGTGCGGTGATGGAAGGTTCTGTTCTGGGGCTTGAGGTGCAGGCGGGTCTTTTCGCAACCGGCTATAATGTTCGCTATCTCGATGATGTTCAGCTTGATGAAACGGTTGGCCGATCGCTCCTGTTCGCCTTTCCTCTGGAAGGTGAGGTCGCGCCCATCACGATAGATGGTGTTGGGGAGATCCCCATTCGGCGGGGTGAGCCGCTCCTGCTCTGTTTTGGCCGCAGCGGCCGGTGTCGCACGCTGTGCCGCAGCGGGGGAAGCTGTGCCGTGACAGGTTTTACGGTTCATCCGGCTTTTCTTGAGCGGCTTCACCTGCTCAATGGCGGGGAAGAACAGCAGGTGTTTGAGCATATGCTGGGCGACGACTTCTCGCTGCTGCGCCTGAAGCCGACAGAAACGCTCCGCATCATGGCGCATAGAATGCTGGATGAGAATTATCGCGGATCACTGGCGCGGATTCATCTGGAGAGCTGCACGCTCGCACTGGTGGCTGAAACCGCCCGCCTGCTGGAAAACCGGGAGAAGGTGCCCGCCGGCATGTCGCAGCGGCATTTCGATCAGGTCATCCGCGCAAGAGAACTGCTGGATGCGGATGTCGCCTCGCCGCCGGCCATTGATGTGCTCACAAGAGAGCTGGGCGTGAATGCAACGACCTTGCGGGCAAACTTCCTCAAGGCTTTCGGCACGACAATTTTCGGACATGTGCGGAACAGGCGGCTTGAAGTGGCGCAATTTCTTCTGCGCACTCATGATCTGACGGTTTCCGAAGTCGGCTATCGGGTCGGTTTCACCAACCCGGCGGCTTTTTCGACCGCATATCGCAAGCATTTCGGGCATGCCCCCCGCGATGAGGGCGCGCGCCGGGTACCCCAATTTTGCAGCACGAAAGCAAAGCTTCGCCTCACGAAAGTCCGCTCCTCTCTTTCATGAAATAAGCGCTCTTGAAGTGTTCACGCCTCAAGGGAAGCTGTCATGAATTTCAAAGGTCGGGCCAGCCTGCTCGGCGCTGCAACCGTTGCAGCATCTCTTGCCGCACAAGTGCCAGCAAAAGCCGAGGAGGCTCTTGGGGAGGAGGTTGTAACCCTTGATGCGATCGAGGTGACCGCGCGCAAGCGCAGTGAGCTGGTGCAGGATGTGCCAATCGCCGTCTCGGTGGTGGAGGGGCGCGATATTCCCGCCGATTATCTCGATCCCGGCCCGGAAATTGCCCGTTCGACCCCCAACTTCAATTTCGTGGACTTTGCGGTCCCGGGCGGTAATTTCGGCAATATCCGCGGTATCGGCCCTCTCGGCAGCCCATTGAATTCGCTGGATAATACGGTCGGTTTCGCGGTTGACGGCGTGCCAACCAGCTCGTTCGGTTTCGCGCCCACATTGATGGATGTCCAGCGGGTGGAAGTGTTGCGCGGCCCGCAGGGCACGCTTTTCGGCCGAAACGCCCTTGGCGGCATGGTCAATGTCATCAATACACCGGCCGATGGCAGGGGCGAGCTGCGGCTGAATGCCGAATATGGCACGAATGGCTATGGCTTTGTGGAAGGCATTGCCGGCGGATGGCTTTTGCCGGGCAAGATCGCCGGGCGCGGGGTGTTGCGGTTCCAGAATTATGACGGAGATATCCCGAACCCATTGCTGGGGAAGGATGAAGGGGCGGCGCGCGTGCAGGCCGGGCGCGGCACTCTGGCTTTCATGCCGGATGAGACATTGAACATCTCTTTCACCGGCGGGTTCGACTATGACTGGCGCAATAATCCGCTGTATCTGTGGCGTGAGAGCCCTGCATTCCCTGTCAGCGGTGTGGATCTGCCCCAGTATGGCAGCCGGCAGACCGGATATGGAAACATGACGATCACGAAGGAGTTCAACTCCTTCCTGTTCACCTCCATTACCGGATACCAGCATATCAAGCTTAAGCAGCTCAATGATGCAACGGATGCCTTCCTGTTTGGGGAGGCCATGAAGGATTACGGCATGACCGCGATCGATTTCATGAATCCGCTTCAGGACTTGAGTGATGTCGATGAAGTCGAGGGGATCTTCTCGCAGGAGTTGCGGATCAGTTCTCTGGCGGGCAGCGCCATCTCATGGGTGGCGGGGCTGAGCTATTTCCGGTCTGACTATGAAATGGACCGCCTTCAGACGAGCCTTCTGTTCGCATCGAATAATGGAACCTATAACACCCATATCCTGAGCCAGACATGGGCAGCCTTTGGCGATGTCTCGGTGCCGATCACCGATCGTCTCACTTTCTCCGGCGGGCTGAGACTGGCGCATGATATGCAGGGGCTGAACTCCCTTTATGTTTCCAATGGTTATCCCGGCACGGTGCCGCTGTTCCATCAGGTGCGTTCTTATGATGACACCTATCTCACGGGGCGGGCGGCACTTTCCTGGCACTGGAATGAAGACGTGATGAGCTATGTCTCCATCGCGCGCGGATATGCATCGGGCGGATTTGAGCGTTACACCTTGAATGCCGAGATCGGCGCGCTCTCCCCCAGCTTCCTGCCCTCAAAGGTGCTGACATATGAGTTTGGAAACAAGGCCCTGCTGCTGGACCGGCGCCTGGAGCTGAATGGCAGCATCTTCTACAACAATGTCATAGACGGGCAGATGGTCTCCTTCGATGCTGCCAACTTTGTCTATGCCTTCAGCAATCAGGACTATTTCAGCTATGGTGCTGAACTGGAGGCGCGGTTCCATGTGAACGAGAACTGGTCCCTGTCCGGTGGGCTGGGGCTCACAAAGTCCAGCATGGTCAATGTGGATCCGGCATCGGGCAGTGGCGCGGCGGATGGAAACCAGGTGCCGAACTCTCCCGAGGTGACGGCCAATGTGGGTCTTCAATATCGCCAGCCCGCGACATTGCTCAACATGAACGGAGCGTTCACGGCTTCCGCCGTCTATCAATATGTCGGCGCGCGGGAAGCGGATGTGCAGAATTCATTCAGGCTGAATGCCTATCAGATCATCAACTCGCAGATCGGGTTCGAGCATGAGGGCAATCGCTTCTATGTCTTCGGCCGCAACCTGATGGATGAGCGCCCCGAATTCTTCGGCTCCACCTTCAGCTCCACGGCCCGCAGCGTGATGATCGGCCGAGGCCGCATCCTTGGTGTGGGTGCAAGCCTGAGCTGGTAGCGGACCGCCACATCACCAGAATCCGAGTCCGGGCTTTTCAGCTTCCCATTGCCGATGGGAGGGAGATCCCTGCCGCCGGTCCGCACAGCGCCCGGCGGCCTGTAGCCAGCCTTTTGCCAGCCAAACGGATTTCCGCACGGCCCTGCGCCGTGTCGCAACGCCCCTCAGGTGGAGACATGCATATGAAGGCGATCCTCGTCTCGCACGGGCTGTTACTGGGGTTGTCAGCCCTGTTGTCGGTTCTGGCGACGGGGCTGGGGCTTGTGCCCTATTTCGCGGTCTATCTGCTGGCCACCGGCATTCTCGCTTCAGGCACCTTGCAGCCCGATGCCGTGCTGCTGCCGCTGCTGATGGCCTTCGGGGCGATCCTGCTCAAGGGCGTGCTTGCTGCCGCCTCCTCACACCTCTCGCATGTGGCAGCCTATGGCATGCTTCTGAACCTGCGTCAGGCTCTGGCACGGAAGCTTGATCGGGTGCCGCTGGGCTTCTTCACAGCCCATTCCAGCGGTGCGCTGAAGAAGACGATTGCCGATGATGTCGAGCAGATAGAAGAGGCGGTGGCCCATGCCGTGCCGGATCTGGCCGCAGCCATAGCGGTGCCGCTCCTCTCCGGCATCATGCTGGCATATGTGGACTGGCGTCTGGCGCTGGCGACGCTTGTGATGTTTCCTCTTCTGATGGCGGTCTATCCGCTGACAGTGCGCGCTACCGGGCCGATGAGCGCCGCCTATTTCGGCGCCCTGTCGCAGTTGCGCTCCGCCACCATTCAATATGTGCAGGGCATGAGAGTGATCCGTGCCTATATGCGCGCGGATGCCGCCCTTGCAACGCTTCAGGGGGCGATCGGGGATGTTCGCGAGAGCGGGGAGAACTTCTCCACCGCCGCGCTTGCCCCGATGAGCGTGCTCTATACCGGGCTGCGTGCAAACATCCTTGTCCTGATCCCGTGCGGCAGCCTGCTGCTTCTGTCCGGCAGCGTGTCTCCGGCGGATCTGATCCTGTTTCTGCTGGTGGGCATGGGCATGAATGCCCCCATCATGAAACTGCTGTTCACGGGGGGAAGCTTCTACTGGCGCATCAAAACTGCTGGCGGACAGATCAATGCCCTTCTGGCTGAAGCGGAACTGCCGGAGCCTGGCCAGCCCGCAAGCCCGCAGGGGCATGCTCTTGCCTTTCGCAATGTCTCGTTCGGCTATGGCGCGCGGGAGGTGATCCGCCATGCCGATTTTGTGGTGCCTGCAAACACGATGACCGCAATCGTCGGCCCTTCCGGGGCTGGCAAGTCCACACTGGTGCGCCTTGCAGCCCGTTTCTGGGATGTGGATGCAGGGCAGATCGAGATCGGCACTGCCGATATTCGCACTATCGAGCGCAGGAGTCTGGCGGAGCTCGTGAGCTTCGTGTTGCAGGACACCTGGCTGATGAATGACACCATCCGCGCCAATATCCGGTCTGGAAAGCCGGGGGCTTCCGATGAGGAGATCGAGGTGGCTGCCCGTCGCGCACGGGTGCTGGAGTTTGCAGAAGCCATGCCTCTGGGGCTGGATAGCCCGGCAGGTGAAGGAGGGCGTTTCCTTTCTGGCGGGCAGCGCCAGCGCGTGGCGATTGCGCGGGCAATGGTCCGCGGCGCGCCCATCGTGCTTCTGGATGAGGCGACAGCGGCACTGGACCCGGAAAACGAGACTCTGGTTCTGGAGGCCCTTGCCGAGCTGGCAAGGGGGCGCACGGTCATCACCATCGCGCATCGGCTGGAAACCATCCGGAGGGCTGACCAGATCCTCTATCTCGATGCCGGCGAGGTGTTGGCGCGGGGCACGCATGAAGAGCTGCTGGCGAGCTGCATGCCCTACAGGAGGCTGTGGGAGAGTTATCAGGATGTCGCCGGGTGGCATCTTGAGCGCGATGGGGCCGCATGCCAGCCCGTTCCGCATATCCCGCAAGGGAAGGCCGAATCCGGTGTTGCGGAAGATGAGCCGTTCGTGTCCCGGCGGGGGCTTGCGCTTCTTCTGGAGCTGGCAGGTCCCATGCGCAGGCTTCTGGTCTTCAGGGCGCTGCCGCTGCTTTTTCTGGAAGGACTGCTGATGGGTGCGCCGGTTCTGGCCACCTTCTGGATGCTGGAGCAGATCCTTGACGGCACACTGACGGCTGAAACCGCATGGCTGCTGACGGGTGCCGTTGCCCTCTGCCTCATCCTGCAGGCGCTCATCAATATGCGCTCGCACCGTATCTTGTGGCATGTGCAGGGGGAGGCTGTGGCAGCCCTTCAGCGCCGCCTTGCCCGCCATTTGCGCCATGTTCCGCTCGGTGTCTTGCAGGCGCGCGATACCGGTTCTCTTGAGACGCTGATGACCCAGCATGCCGCGGGGCTCAATTTCGTCACCCCGCCCGCACAGGCAATGCGGGTGCTGGTGGGGCCGCTTCTCAGCTTCGCGGTGCTGGTGTGGATTGACTGGCGGCTGGCCATGCTCGCCTTTGCAACGCTTCCGCTGTTTGCCCTCACCGTGGCATGGAGTGAGAGGATTTACGGGCGCATCTGGCCGCGTCTGCTGGCCTCGCAGGAGACGCTGAACAGCCGGATTCTGGACTATGTGCACGGCATGCCGACCCTGCGCTCCCTCGGGCTTGGGGGGCAGGGGTTCGAGGCCCTTGGCGCGGCGCTGCACCAGCACTGGCGCACAAGCTGCGATACCGTCACCAGGCTCACACCCACAGTTGCGCTCGGATGGACTGTCCTTGATTTCGGATTCTGCATCCTCATGGCCGGGGGCGCGTTCATGGTCATGGAGGGAGATGTCGCGCCGGGCATGTATCTCCTGTTTCTGGTCGTCGGTCTTGTCTTCTATGGCCCGATCGCGGATGCGTTTGATCTGGCCGGATATGGACGCCTTCTGGAGCGCACCATGATGCGTGTGCGCGAGGTTCTGGCGCTGGAACAGTTGCCGGAACCCGAGCAGCCGCAAGTGCCCCGATCCCTCGACATCCGGTTTGAGGCGGTCAGCTTCTCCTATGGTGAGACGCCTGCATTGCGCGCGGTCGATCTGGCGTTCGAGGCCGGAAGGATCCATGCGATGGTGGGTGCATCGGGCTCGGGCAAATCCACGGTGCTGGCTCTGCTCTGCCGGTTCTGGGACCCGCAGCAGGGGCGGATCACTGTCGGCGGGGTCGATTTGCGCGACATGGCCCCGGAGCTGAGAGCAAGCCTGTTCGCACCGGTGTTTCAGGACAGCTATCTGTTTGATGAAACGGTGGCCGGGAACATCCGCCTTGGCCGGCCGGAGGCGACGCAGCAGGAGATTGAGGATGCGGCGTGGGCCGCCAGATGCCACGATTTCATTATGGCCCTGCCAGAGGGCTACGGGACGAGGGTCGGGGAGGGTGGCTCGCGCCTTTCCGGCGGTGAGCGCCAGAGAATCGCCATTGCCCGCGCCATTCTGAAGGATGCGCCGATCCTGCTTCTGGATGAGGCGACAGCTTCAGTCGACCCGGATAATGAGCATGATATCCGCATGGCGCTGGCCCGGCTCTGTATCGGCAGAACCGTCATTCTGATTGCCCACCGTCCGGCAACCATCCGCAATGTGGATCAGGTGGTAACTTTCTCCGGGGGATCGGTGGTTTCGGCGGTGCGCCATTTCCAGGCGGCCGTGCAGGCTTCCGGGGAAGGGGCTGCCTCCTTTGCCCGCGCCCCAGATGCATGATCTGGAGCGCTTGTCCTGAAAGGCGGCACCATCGGTACCGCGCCTGCTACCCCTTCTTCTGGAGGGTGTAGGACAGGGCCTCATAGCGTGAATCGAAATGCTTCAGCTTCACATTGCGGCTGCCGCACATGTCGCATCGAAGCCGGGGAGCGACCTGTGCCTCTGCCGGGCCTTCCGCAGGCCCGGGCGGGTTCTGTACAATCGCCTCGTCTTCCAGAAGCGTGCGCTGGCCGCAGCGGCTACATTCTGCGCAATACATGCCGTGCCATCACCTTTTTGCATCCGCACATCACAGATGCTTTTCCTCATAGGCAATGGTGGCGGAAATCAGCTGTCGCCACAAGCTGGAGGCGAGGCCCTCCGGCAAGCCATGCCTGTGGGCCAGCGCTTCCACATTGGCCACCACTTCCTCCACCCTGTCCGGAAGCAAGGCGGGAATCCCCGCCTCGCGCTTGATGCCCACAACCCGTTCCGCAACGGCAAAACGCTCCACGAGAAGGGCGATGAGGCGTTGGTCAATATCGTCGATGTCCCGGCGCGCCTGCTGGAGCGCCGGGGGAACGGGCTGGGGCGCTTCACTCATCGCCGCCACCACATATTCTCGACAGGGAAGCGCCCGGCAGCCTCTTCCACCACTTCGGCGAGGGAGAACAGGCTTTCCTCCTCGAACGGACGGCCGATGAGCTGGAGACCCAGCGGCAGGCCATCCGCCGAAAGACCGGCCGGCACCGAGATGCCGGGCAGACCGGCCATGTTCACGGTGACGGTGAAGATGTCGTTCAGATACATCTCGACCGGGTCGGCCTTCACCTTCTCGCCAATGCCAAAGGCAGGCGAGGGGGTGGCGGGGGTGAGCACGGCATCCACGCCCTGGGCGAAGGCGTTGTCAAAGTCACGCTTGATGAGCGTGCGCACCTTCTGCGCCTTCAGATAATAGGCATCATAATAGCCGGCGGAGAGCACATAGGTGCCGATCATGATGCGGCGGCGCACTTCCGGGCCAAAGCCGGCAGCGCGGGTATTTTCATACATCTGCGCAATATCGGCGCCGGGCACGCGCACGCCATAGCGCACACCATCATAGCGGGCGAGATTGGAGGAGGCCTCCGCAGGTGCCACGATATAATAGGCCGGCAGGGCATATTTGGTGTGCGGAAGGGAGATGTCGACAACCTCCGCACCAGCCTCTTCCAGCCATTTCGCGCCTTCACGCCAGAGGGCGTCGATCTCGTCCGACATGCCATCCATGCGATATTCGCGCGGAATGCCGATCTTCTTGCCCTTGATGGAAGCACCGACCGCCTGCTGATAATCCGGCACGGGGCGGTTCACGCTGGTGGAGTCTTTCGGGTCATACCCGGCCATGGAGCGCAGCAGGAGAGCGGCATCATTCACCGTGCGGGCGAAGGGGCCGGCCTGATCGAGGGAGGAGGCATAGGCCACCACGCCCCAGCGCGAGCAGCGCCCATAGGTGGGCTTGATGCCGACAATGCCCGTGAAGGCCGCCGGCTGGCGAATGGAGCCGCCCGTATCCGTGCCGGTTGCACCCGCGCACAGGAACCCGGCCACGGCCGCCGCCGAGCCGCCGGATGAGCCGCCGGGCACCAGCGCCGTATCGTCCCCTTCACGCTTCCAGGGGGAGATGGTGGGGCCGAAAGCCGAGGTCTCGTTCGACGAGCCCATGGCGAACTCGTCATTGTTCAGCTTGCCCAGCATCACCGCACCATCGCGCCACAGATTGGCGGTGACGGTGGATTCGTACTGCGGCACGAAGTTTTCGAGAATTTTCGAGCAGGCCGTGGTCCGCACGCCATCGGTGCAGAACATATCCTTCACGCCAAGCGGAATGCCTTCCAGTGCGCCGGCCTCGCCAGCCGCACGGCGTTCATCGCTGGCCTTTGCCATGGCCAGCGCCTTTTCGGGCGTTTCCAGCACATAGGCATTCAGCGCGCGGGCCTCTTCCATGGCCTTGAGATAGGCTTCGGTCAGCTCGACAGAGGTGAAGTCACCCTTGGCGAGGCCCTCGCGTGCTTCGGTGAGATTAAGCTGGGTGAGCTGGGTCATTCCACTACCTTCGGCACGGTGAAGAAGCCGCCTTCGGCATCGGGGGCGTTGGCGAGCACCTTTTCGGGGTAATGGCCATCATTGACCACATCCTCGCGCATCGGCAGCTCTGTGGGCACAACGCTGGTGAGGGGGGCGACGCCCGAAACGTCGAGATCGCCCAGTTGCTCCACGAAATGGAGAATGGAATTCAGCTCGCTCTGAAGGTGGCCGAGCTCCTCTTCACGCACCGCGATGCGCGCGAGATGGGCCACCCGGCGGACAGTCGCCTGATCGACGGACATGATGCGCTCCCAAATGATTATGGCCGCTATAGCAAGGGGGAGCGGGTGGTGGAAGGGTTCTGCGCTTTTTCCTGCATATCTGCCTGTTTCTGTCACAGGGTTTATGAGCCGGACGGGGGTGTTTCTCCTGCCATTCGGGTCTCCAGCAGGTTGAGCCAGAGTCGCAGATGGGCATCCAGTTCCGCGCGCACATGCGGGGAGAGGCCGGCGACCAGGGCGTGCTGGTTGGCCACATGTTCTGAAACCACCTGATCGATCAGTGCAAACCCCCTGGGAGTCAGGGCGACCATGAAGCTGCGGCCATCCTGCGGATTGCGCTGGCGCGCGATGAGGCCGGCACTTTCCAGCCGGTCCAGCCGGTTGGTCATGGTGCCCGATGTCACCAGTGTCGAGGCGGTGAGGGCGGTGGGACTCAGCACATAGGGCGCGCCGGAACGGCGCAGGGTGGCCAGAACATCGAAACTGGGGGCGTTGAGGCCGTGGGCTGCATAAACGCGCTCAAGCCCTTCGGCGAGCTGGTCATGCAGGCGCTTGAGCCGCCCGATCAGCCCCATGGGGCCGACATCCAGATCCGGGCGCTCCCTGTTCCACTGGGCGAGAATGCGATCGATATGGTCCATGCCGGAGTGGTGCACTTCATTTATCTTGACGTCAAGGAAAACCCGAATTATCTCGACATCAAGATAAATGGAGCGACCCATGTCCCGAACCGTTGATGCCATGCTTGCCGCCGCCGCGCCGGCGATATGGGGGAGCACCTATATCGTGACCACACAGATGCTGCCCTCAGGCTATCCGCTGACGGCAGCCATGCTGCGCGCCCTGCCAGCCGGCCTGTTCCTGATCGTGCTGACGCGGCAGCTTCCTCCGGCAAGCTGGCTGGGGCGGCTGTTCATACTCGGGGCCTTGAATTTCACGATCTTCTGGAGCGCGCTGTTCGTTGCGGCCTATCGCCTGCCGGGAGGTGTCGCGGCCACGCTGGGGGCCATACAGCCGCTCATTGTTCTCGTTCTGGCGAAAATGGTGCTGGATACGCCCTTGACCCTGCGACACTTGGTGGCCGCGATCGCGGGCATAGGCGGGGTCGCCCTTCTGGTGCTGGGGCCGGATGCCCGGCTGGATCTGGTGGGGGTGGCGGCAGCGCTTGTGGGCGCGGTTTCCATGGCCTGTGGTGTGGTGCTGACCCGCAAATGGCAACCGCCGGTTTCGGCGCTGACATTCACGGCATGGCAGCTCACGACAGGCGGCCTGCTGCTTCTGCCTGCGGCGCTTTTCTATGAATTGCCCTTGCCGCCACTCAGCATCACCAATGTGGCTGGCTTTGTCTGGCTGGGGCTGATCGGCGCGGCGCTGACCACTTATTTCTGGTTCCGGGGCATTGAACGGCTTGGGCCTGCGGCGGTGACCAGCTTTGGTTTTCTCAGCCCCCTGACCGCCGTTCTGCTGGGCTGGGTGATTCTGGGCGAGGCGCTGACTCTGCCCCAGATCTGTGGAGCGCTGATCGTGCTGGTGTGTGTCTGGCTGGGAAGTCGCCGCTAGGTGTACGAATATATATGCATACAGGTATACGCATATAGGTGTGCGGGGGTGCCTATCCCGCGCGCGCCACATCCAGAAACTGTGGCCCATACCGTTCCAGCTTGGCCTCACCCACACCGGAAATATCACCGAAGGCAGCCAGCGAGCGCGGGCGGACGCGGGCAATCTCCATCAGCGTCGTATCATGGAAGATCACATAGGGCGGCACGCCCTGCTCGCGGGCAATTTCCAGACGCAGGGCTTTCAGGCGACGGAAGAGGGCGTCATCTTCAGGGTTGGAAAGGCTCGGCCGTTCAGCGCGCCCCCCGCCTGTCACACGTGCCGGACGCACCCGCTTTTCCGCCTTCAGCTCCACCTTCTCCGCTCCTCGCAGAACAGGCCGGGCGCGTTCGGTCAGGGAAAGGCCGCCATGGCCTTCCACATCCACGCTGAGGAATCCGGCCGCCACAAGCTGGCGGACAATGGCCCGCCAGTCATCGCGGGTGAAGTCCTTGCCAATGCCGAAGGTGGAGAGGTTCTCGTGGCCGAACTTGCGCACCTTGTCATTGTCCAGCCCGAGCAGGACATCAATCACATGGCCTGCACCAAACATCTGCCCGGTGCGGTAAATGCAGGAGAGCAGCTTCTGTGCCGCCTGTGTGCCATCAAAGGTGCGGGGCGGATTGAGGCAGGTATCGCAATTGCCGCAGGGCTCGGCCAGATCCTCCTCGAAATAGGAAAGAAGCACCTGCCGGCGACAGCGCGCCGTTTCGCACAGGCCCAGCAGGGCATCCAGTTTCTGCCGTTCCACGCGCTTGCGCGCATCCGGCGCATCCGAATTCTCGACAAACTGGATGAGCTTGGCCACATCCTCCGTGCCATAGAGCAGCAGTGCTTCGGAAGGCAGGCCATCGCGGCCCGCGCGGCCGGTTTCCTGATAATAGGCCTCGATGCTTTTGGGCAGGTCGAGATGGGCGACGAAACGCACATCCGGCTTGTCGATGCCCATGCCGAAGGCAATGGTCGCCACCATCACGATGCCCTCTTCCTTCAGAAAGCGATCCTGATGGCGCGCGCGCGTCTCCGCATCGAGTCCTGCATGGTAGGGCAGGGCGGTGCGTCCTTCCGTGGACAGCATCTCGGCCGTGCTCTCCACCTTTGCCCGGCTCATGCAATAGATGATCCCGGCATCCCCCTCATGCTCATCCAGAAAGGCGCGCAGCTGCGCGCGGGCATTCATCTTGGGGGCGATGCGGTAGCGGATATTGGGCCGGTCGAAGGAGGAGAGAAAGACCTCGCCCTCTTCCAGCGCCAGCCGCTCGACAATCTCGCGCCGGGTGGGGCCATCCGCTGTCGCGGTCAGCGCGATGCGCGGCACACCGGGGAAGCGCTCATGCAGCAGGGTGAGCTGGCGATATTCCGGGCGGAAATCATGCCCCCACTGGGATACGCAATGCGCCTCATCAATGGCGAACAGGGCGATATGCGCCCCTTCCAGCAGATGGAGGAAAGAATCAGTCAGCAATCTTTCCGGGGCGACATAGAGCAGGTCGAGCGCGCCTTGCGCCAGATCTCGCTCCACCTGTCGCGCTTCTGCCGGAGAGAGGGAGGAATTGAGCATCGCTGCCTTCACGCCAAGCTGGCGCAGGGCCTGAACCTGATCGTGCATCAGGGCGATCAGCGGGGAAATGACGATGCCCGTTCCGGGCCTGACAAGGGCAGGCACCTGATAGCACAGGGACTTGCCGCCACCTGTCGGCATCAGCACCAGCGCGTCGCCGCCAGCCACCATATGCTCGACAATGTCCTTCTGCCGTCCGCGAAAGGCATCATAGCCAAACACGTGGCGCAGAACCTGTTCCGGGCTGGCGCCCGCTTCAAGGCCGGGAAGGGGCTGGGGAATCGCAGAGGCTGGAGCGGTGGACATGAGGTGCCTTATAGCTCTCATGTCCACCGCTGCAATGCGCGCCGGGCGCAATCCGCCTCCGTATTCGCGGGGAGACGGAAGCGTTCCCGGTCAAACCTCGAACGAATCGCCAGAGGCCGGCACCACCACCTTCACCGGATGACCTTCAAGCTCGGCCACGAACTCGGAGGCATCGGCGGCAAGCAGGGGGAAGGTGCCATAATGGCAGGGCACCACCACTTCCACGCCCGGCAGAAAGCGCTTCACAGCCAGGGCCGCCACCTTGGCGCCCATGGTGAAGCGGTCTCCAATCGGCACGAAAACCACCTTTGGCTGGTGGATTTCGGCCAGCAGGGCCATGTCTGAGAAAATGTCCGTATCGCCCATGTGCCACACGGTGGGCTCACCCGGGGCCTTGATGATGAGCCCGGTGGGGTTGCCCAGATACTCGGCCGGCGTGCCCGGCCCGCCGGAGGAATGGTCCGCCCGCACCATGGTGACGGTGAAGCCGCCCATATCCACCGTGCCGCCGGTATTCATCATCACGGCGCTATCGCCCGCGCCCTGGCCGCCCAGCCATGCGCAGACCTCGGGATTCGTCACGACCGGAATATCCACACCGCTTTCCCTGGCGCGGGCCACAATGGCCGGCGTGTCGCCCACATGGTCGGAATGGCCATGGGTGAGCAGAATGTGGGTGGCGCCGCGGGTGGCGGCCTCAACCCCTGCGGTGAAGCTGGGATTGCCGGTATAGAAGGGGTCTATGAGGATGCCCTTGTCTGCAAAATCAAGGCGGAATGCGGCGTGGCCGAACCAGGTGATCTTCATGCGATGCGCCTTTCGGTAGGCCCCATATGGGGCTGAGCCAGAAGATGTGCCGGGCCGGAACAGGGCCCGCTGCACATTCGGCGCGGAGTATCCGGGAAGAGAGGGCCGGGTGCAATGATGAGCTTGAGCGCCGCTCCTGCACGCCAACGCTGCACTTTTCTGGACAAGACACCGCGCCATCGCTAAACGAACCCGGTTACGGTCCATATCTCATGGCGGCAGTGTCATATGTCTTCCATGGTGGCGTGGCACCGAGCGGGCGGCACACGGCTGCGCGTTTTCGCGCCCGGATGCCAGTTGTGAAATTCGCCGGCGCGCCTTACGCGCGGCCGGCCCTAAAGCGTAATGGTGGCCGGCATATGAGCGGCGTGAACGAGATCCGGTCGACTTTTATCGATTACTTCGTGAAGAACGGGCATGAGGCCGTACCCTCCGCGCCGCTTGTGCCGCATAACGACCCCACCCTCATGTTCACCAATGCGGGCATGGTGCCGTTCAAGAATGTCTTCACGGGCATGGAGAAGCGGCCCTACCAGCGCGCTGTCTCCTCCCAGAAGTGCGTGCGCGCCGGGGGCAAGCACAACGACCTCGACAATGTGGGCTACACCGCCCGCCACCACACCTTCTTCGAAATGCTGGGGAACTTCTCCTTCGGCGATTATTTCAAGGACCGCGCCATCGAGCTGGCATGGAACCTTGTGACGAAGGATTTCGACCTGCCGAAGGACCGGCTGCTCGTCACCGTCTATAGCGAGGATGACGAGGCATTCGGCCTGTGGAAGAAGATTGCCGGCCTGCCGGAAGAAAAGATCATCCGCATCGCCACCACGGACAATTTCTGGTCCATGGGTGATGTCGGCCCGTGCGGCCCGTGCTCCGAAATCTTCTTTGATCATGGCGATCACATTTTCGGCGGTCCTCCCGGCTCGGCCGATGAGGATGGCGACCGGTTCATCGAGATCTGGAATCTCGTGTTCATGCAGTATGAGCAGCTGCCCGGTGGCGAGCGCGTGGCCCTGCCGCGCCCCTCCATCGATACCGGCATGGGGCTGGAGCGTATCTCCGCCCTGCTGCAGGGCACGCATGACAATTATGAAACCGACATGATGCGGGCGATCATCGCCGAAGTCGCGGAGCTGACCGGGGTGAGCCCGGATGGCGCGCACAAGGCCAGCCACCGCGTGATTGCGGACCATCTGCGTTCCTCCGTATTCCTCACCGCCGATGGGGTTCTGCCCTCCAATGAGGGGCGCGGATATGTGCTGCGCCGCATCATGCGCCGGGCCATGCGCCATGCCCAGATTCTGGGGGCGAAGGATCCGCTGATGCACCGTCTGGTGCCGGTTCTGGTGCGCGAGATGGGCCGGGCCTATCCCGAGCTGCTGCGCGCACAGGCGCTGGCCGAGGAAACCCTGCTGCTGGAGGAAACCCGCTTCCGCCGCACGCTGGACCGCGGCCTTTCCATTCTTGAGGAGGAAAGCGCCGGCCTCACCTCCGGGGCGCGGTTCTCCGGCGAGGTGGCGTTCAAGCTCTATGATACCTATGGCTTCCCGCTGGATCTGACGCAGGATGCCCTGCGCGCCCGCAATATCAGCGTGGACATGCCGGCATTCGATGCCGCCATGGCGCGCCAGAAGGCGGAGGCCCGCGCCAACTGGTCCGGTTCCGGTGATGCCGCAACAGACACCATCTGGTTCGGCATCCGCGACAAGGTGGGGGCGACCGAATTCCTCGGCTATGATGCCGAGAAGGCGGAGGGCGTGGTGGTTTCCCTGCTGCGCGATGGCGCCGAGGTGGACAGCCTGAAAGCCGGTGAAAAAGGTCTCGTGGTTCTGAACCAGACCCCCTTCTACGCTGAATCCGGCGGCCAGGTGGGCGATACCGGCACCTTCACGGGTGAGGGCGGCGTGGTGGCGCGTGTCACCAATACCCAGAAGAAGCTGGGCGACCTGTTCATCCATGAGGTGGAGGTGCAGGAGGGCGCGCTGAAGCCCGGTGGGGCTCTGGTGCTGGAAGTGGAGCACGAGCGCCGCAAGGCCGTACGCGCCAACCATTCCGCGACCCATCTGCTGCATGAGGCCCTGCGCCGCGTGCTGGGTGACCATGTGGCCCAGAAGGGCTCTCTGGTGGCTCCGGATCGCCTGCGCTTCGACTTCTCCCACCCCAAGCCGTTGACTGCCGAGGAATTGGCCGCGGTGGAGGATCTGGCGAACCGCTTCGTGCTGCGCAATGAGCCGGTGGAAACCCGCGTCATGGCCGTGGATGATGCCATTGAATCCGGTGCCCGCGCCCTGTTCGGCGAGAAATACGGGGATGAGGTGCGTGTCGTCTCCATGGGCTTCGATGATGGCAATGGCGCGCCCTATTCGGTGGAACTGTGCGGCGGCACCCATGTGCGGCGCACTGGCGATATCGGTCTTGTGTCTGTCATCAGTGAGAGCGCGGTTGCATCCGGTGTGCGCCGCCTGGAAGCGTTGACGGCGGATGCTGCCCGCCACCATCTCAATGGCGGTACAGCCGCGCTTCAGGGCGCCGCGGCCATTCTCAAGGCCCCCGTGGCCGAGGTGGAAGAGCGCCTTGCCGCGCTGGTGGACGAGCGCCGCAAGCTGGAACGCGAGCTTTCCGAAGCCCGCAAGAAGCTGGCCATGGCCGGCGGCGGTGGTGCGGATGCACAGGGGCCGGCCGTGGTTGAGGTGAATGGCGTGAAATATCTCGCCATCGCCATCTCCGGTGCTGATCCGAAGGACCTGAAGGCCATCGCCGATGAGGGCAAGACCAAGATCGGCTCTGGCGTCGTGGCCGTGGCCAATGCCTCGGCAGATGGCAAGGGTGCCATCGTGGTGGGCGTGACGGCTGACCTGACAGAGCGTTTCAGCGCTGTGAACCTTGTGCGCGTGGGCTCCGAGGCTCTTGGTGGCAAGGGCGGTGGTGGGCGCCCCGATATGGCGCAGGCTGGCGGACCGGATGGAAGCAAGGCGCAGGCCGCGCTCGATGTCATCAAGGCAACGCTGGAGAGCTGACTTGCCGTGCGGCCTGAAAGCCGCAAGATACAGGAAACAGGCCGTGCCTGACTGATCCCGCCAGGGTGAAAGCAGGCACGGCTTTTTTGTAAAACCATGAGTATCCGGCGGCTTGTTAACCGGCTTTTCTCAAATATCGCTTCAGGCTCCCGCCTCCCGCATGCGATCTTGCCGGAATGTTCTGCGCCATGAAAACTGGTGTGTGTGGGGGAAGCGGGCAGGCCCATGATCTATAATCAAATCCGTCGGCGCATGTTCGACATACTGGAGCACGACACCACGGGTGATCGGGTTGCGGATTGGGTCTATTACTTTCTGGTCAGCACCATTGTGGTGAGCGTTGTGGCGGCTGTGCTGGCCACGGTGCCCTCATGGGCCTGGCAGGACAGTATCCTGCTGAACTCGCTCGAACATTTTTCCATTCTAGTGTTCTCGGTGGAATATGTCGCGCGCGTGTGGTGCGCGCCAGAGCATCCGCTGCGCCGGCATATGCCTGCCTGGAGGGCCCGGCTGCATTATGTGATGACCCCGGCAGCGATTATCGACCTTGTCGCCATCATGCCCATCATCCTTGCCGATTTCATGGATGTCAGCCTGCAAACCCTGCTGGTGCTGCGGCTTCTGCGCTTTTTCAAGCTGGCGCGCTATTCTTCGGGGTTCAATGCCCTCTACACCGCCATCCGGCATGAGCGGTATGCGCTGCTGGCCTGCTTTCTCATTCTTGGCGCCAGCGTGTTGCTGACAGCGACAGCGGCCTATCTGGCGGAACGCACGGCCCAGCCAGACAATATGGGCTCCATTCCTCTGGCCATGTGGTGGTCCATCACCACGCTGACCACGGTGGGCTATGGCGATATTGTGCCCCATACGGAAGCCGGACGTCTGATCGCGGCGGCAACCATGGTGATCGGCGTGCTCATGGTGGCGCTGCCCATCGCCATCATCTCATCTTCCTTCTCGACGCTGATTTCCAAGCACGATTTCGTCGTCACCTATTCGATGCTCTCGCGCCTGCCTTTGTTCAATGATCTGGATTCATCGACCCTGACGGACCTCTTGCCGGTGCTCGATTCCAGAAGCTTTGACAGGGGGCGCGCCGTTGTGGTGCCGGGGGAAACCTCGCACCGTATCTTTGTGGTGCTGGAAGGCTTGCTGGATGCGGAAACGGTTCATGGCCCGGTCTGTCTGGGGCCGGGGGATGTGTTTGGCACGGTTCCCAGCCTGGAGGCCGCCATACCGCCGCCGGATGCCGTGCGCGCCATGACCAAGGTGCGTCTGCTGGCCATTGATGCCGATGCCGCAAAGGTTTTCACCCTGCGCCACCCGGAAATGAGGGAGCGCTTTACGGAGGCGGCCATGCGGCAGGCGGGCGCCAGCGGCATGGCCGGGCTGGGAGGCTCCCGCGCCAAGCCGGCAGCCAGCCCGAAGGCAGCCAAGCCCGAACAGCCGCCCTCCGATCAGAAAACATCCTGATGCCTGACGAAAAAAGCCGCCGATGATGCCATCGGCGGCTTTTCTGATTCTCGGTGCCAATGGCCCGGCTATGGGCCGGGCCAAACTCGCATCAGGCAGCCATGGCCTTCTCAAGGTTCTCGGAAACCTTGTCGAGGAAGCCGGTGGTGGAGAGCCACTTCTGGTCCGCACCCACGAGCAGGGCAAGATCCTTGGTCATGAAACCGGACTCGACCGTATCCACGCAGACCTTTTCGAGGGTGGCGGCGAACTTGGCCAGTTCCTCGTTGTTGTCCAGCTTGGCGCGGTGGGAGAGGCCGCGGGTCCAGGCGAAGATCGAGGCGATGGAGTTGGTGGAGGTCTCCTTGCCCTTCTGGTGCTCGCGATAGTGGCGGGTCACGGTGCCATGGGCGGCTTCCGCCTCCACCGTCTTGCCATCGGGCGTCATCAGAACGGAGGTCATCAGGCCGAGCGAGCCGAAGCCCTGGGCCACGATGTCGGACTGCACGTCACCGTCATAGTTCTTGCAGGCCCACACATAGCCGCCGGACCACTTGAGCGCGGAAGCGACCATGTCGTCGATCAGGCGGTGCTCATAGGTGAGGCCACGCTTGTCGAACTCGGCCTTGAACTCGTTCTCGTACACTTCCTGGAAGATGTCCTTGAAGCGCCCGTCATAGGCCTTCAGGATGGTGTTCTTCGTGGAAAGATAGACCGGGTAGTTGCGGATGAGGCCATAGTTCAGCGAGGCGCGGGCGAAATCGCGGATCGACTCGTCGAGATTGTACATGGCCATGGCAACGCCGGAGCCGGGGAAGTTGTAGACATCCTTCTCGATCTTGGTGCCATCCTCACCCACGAAGGAGATGGTGAGCTTGCCCTTGCCCGGCACCTTGAAATCGGTGGCGCGGTACTGGTCACCGAAGGCATGACGGCCCACGACGATCGGCTGGGTCCAGCCCGGTACGAGGCGCGGCACGTTCTTGCAGATGATCGGCTCACGGAAGATCACGCCGCCGAGGATGTTGCGGATGGTGCCGTTCGGCGACTTCCACATTTCCTTCAGCTTGAACTCCTCGACGCGGGCCTCATCGGGGGTGATGGTGGCGCACTTCACGCCCACGCCATACTTCTTGATGGCCTCGGCCGCCTCAATGGTCACCTTGTCATCGGTGGCGTCACGGTTCTCGACCGACAGATCATAGTATTTCAGGTCGATGTCGAGATAGGGGTGGATCAGCTTGTCCTTGATGTACTGCCAGATGATCCGGGTCATCTCGTCGCCATCAAGTTCGACGACGGGGTTAGCCACCTTGATCTTCGCCATTTGGACGGACCTCTCGGATACCTGCTGAACGCAGAGGAAGACAATGGGGAATCACGGCCCGGCCGCACCATATGGCCGCCGCCCGTTTTTCCTGAGCGAGGCCGCTATAGCATTGCCTTGGTGCATTTCCCAAGTCCAAAGCGCGCCCTTCAACCTTTCGCCTATACACAAGGCTCGACGCGGGGCCGCCAGCATGCGAGAGAAGCGGCAAAACAGGACGATGAGATGCCAGGTTCCGGAACCGACAGTACCAAACCGTGGATCGCCGGCGGGCCGGTTGTGATCCTCGTTGAGCCGCAACTGGGTGAGAATATCGGGTCCGCCGCACGGGCCATGGGCAATTTCGGGCTGGCGCGTCTGCGGCTGGTGAACCCGCGTGATGGCTGGCCGAATGAAAAGGCGCGCATCTTCAGCGCGGGTGCGGACCGTGTGCTGGAAGGCGTGGAGGTTTTTCCCGACCTGCGCTCGGCCATGAGCGATGTGAATTTTGCCTTTGCGGCCACGGCGCGCGAGCGGGGCATGACCAAACCCGTGCTGGGGGCTGATCAGGCCGCGGCCGAGACTCACCGTCGCATGGGGGCGGGGGAGGAGGTGGCGCTGGTATTCGGGCGGGAGCGCACAGGGCTCTATACGGAAGAGGTGTCCTTGTGCGACGCCATTCTCACATTGCCTGTGAACCCGGCTTTCGCCTCGCTCAATCTGGCCATGTGCGTGGCCGTGAGCGGCTATGAGTGGTTCAAGGCCAGCACTGATGGTGCACTGCCTTTCGCCTCGCAGGACAAGTCTCCTCTGGCGGACAAGCAGGATCTGTTCGCGTTTTTCGATCATCTGGAAGGGGCGCTTGAAACGTCGGGCTTTTTCCGCTCGGCAGAAAAGCAGCCCTCAACCACGCGCAATATCCGTAATATCTTCCATCGGCTTGGTCTGACCAAGCAGGATCTGGCGACCCTTCATGGGGTGGTGACAGCGCTGGAGGAAGGGCGCGAGGGGCGGGAGGCGCGCAAGATCGCCAATAATGCCGCGGCTGAAATGCGCCAGAAGATGAAAGCTGCCGCGCGCACGCCCGGTGCATCACCGGCAGGCCCTGTAGCGGAAGACTGACCCGCCGGATAGCGGATGGGGATATTTTCCGCGCGGACGGGCTTGGGCTTTGTGGCTCGGGGTGCGCGGGTAAAATCTAGGTATAGATCTATATTTGTATACAAAACGTCGCCCAGGGGCCTCTTCACCCACCGGAACCCCTTTCCCGTAGGGGCATTCGGTGGTTTTCCGGAGAGCCGGGAGAGTCGAAATGAAAAACCCGGCGTTTAAGCGCCGGGTTTTTTTATCAGCTGGCCTTGATGCGCACGGGGCGCAACAGGAAGGCGGGGAGGTGGGACATATCCGCCGGCTCATTGGCCGGGTTGCGGTCCCTGCGGGAGGGCGCACGCGCCTCACCACTCTCTTCCCGAGGCTGGCGACGCGGGCGTTCAGGCCGCTCGGCCTTGGGGGCCCGTTCGGCCGGTTCCGCGCGTGCAGGACGCTCACTGCGCTCTGCCCGCGGCTCGCTCTTGCGGCTTTCGCGCGCTTCACGCGGCTCCTTCTCCACCTTGCGCTTGCCGCGCAGACGGGTGCTGTCACGCCCTTCGCGCTTCTGGCTGGGAGGAGGGGCATCGCCCAGAGGATCGCCCTGCCAGGTGAGAGCATTGCCGATCAGCTTTTCGATGGCCGCAAGGGACTTGGCATCCGCATGGGTGACAATCGAATAGGCCGTGCCCTCACGTCCGGCGCGCCCGGTTCGACCAATGCGGTGGACATAGTCTTCCGCATGGTGGGGCACATCATAGTTGAAGACGTGGCTCACCTCGGGAATATCCAGCCCGCGTGCCGCCACATCCGATGCGACGAGCAGGGTGGCATCGCCGGCGCGGAACTCATCCAGGGCCTTGATGCGGGCGTGCTGGTCCATATCACCATGCAGGGCCACGGCATTGAAACCGTGCTTCTGCAGGGAGCGCAGCAGAACGGCCACATCCCGCTTCCGGTTGCAGAAGATGATCCCGTTCTGCAACCCCTCGCACTGGCGGATGAGATTGCGCAGCACATCGCGCTTCTCGTAATCCTCCGAACGGGAGGCCACCAGAAGCTGGGTGACTGTTGCCGCCGTGGAAGAGGCGCGCGCCACTTCAACCTTTGCGGGATTGGAGAGGAACTGCTCCGTCAGGCGCTGGATCTCCGGCGGCATGGTGGCCGAGAAGAACAGGGTCTGGCGGGTAAAGGGTACGAGCTTGCAGATGCGCTCGATATCGGGAATGAAGCCCATGTCCAGCATGCGGTCCGCCTCGTCGATGACGAGCACCTCGATGCCGGAGAGCAGCAGGCGGCCGCGCTCCACATGGTCCAGCAGACGGCCGGGGGTGGCGATGAGCACATCCACGCCGCGCAGCAGCTTCGTATCCTGATCGCCAAACGAAACGCCACCGATCAGTAGCGCCACGTTCAGCTTGTGGTTCTTGCCATAGCGGGTGAAATTCTCTTCCACCTGGGCTGCAAGTTCACGGGTTGGCTCAAGGATCAGGGTGCGGGGCATGCGGGCCCGCGCGCGGCCCTGTTCCAGCAGAGTCAACATGGGGAGAGTGAAAGCCGCCGTCTTGCCCGTACCCGTCTGGGCAATGCCGAGCACATCCCGACGTTGCAGCACATGCGGAATAGCCTGGGCCTGGATGGGTGTTGGCTGGGTATAGCCAGCATCGGCGACTGCCTTGGCGACCTTGTCGCTCAGGCCAAGTTCAGAAAAAGGGCCGAGTTCGGAAAATGACATTGCATCTTTTGGATGCGGCTGTGCGCCGTTGATCGAACGTCCCGTGCCGTACGGGCGCAAACGAGTGGTCGTCGGTCGGCGCACTTGGATTCGACATATCTCGGACGACGTCGGCAAAATAGGTGAAATGTATCTCATGTCAATACTGATGCTGTGTTTCCCGGGAAAAAACCGTGGTCATCGCGGTTCCGGGCGTTTTTTGCTTTCCCTGCGGCAGCTTGACCGCCGGGGTTGCGAGGCTCAGGAGTAGGGGGTCTGCTCTTTCCTGCGGGTTGCGATGCCTTTTCTTCTTGTCTTTGGTCTTGCGGCCTTCGCCAGTTCCTTTTCCATGCGCACCGTGGACCCGATGCTGAATATTCTGGCGGCGGATCTGAGGGTGAGCGTGCAGGATGTGGCGTTGCTGGCCACGGCGTTCACCCTTCCCTATGCCGCCATGCAGCTGGTGTTTGGCCCGGTTGGCGATGCCGTGGGCAAGGTCAGGCTCATCCGCATCAATCTGGTGATGCTGGCGGTGGGCCTTGTGGCCTCCGCTATGGCGAGCGGCCATACCAGCCTGCTGGTGGCGCGGATGATTTCCGGGGCATTTGCCGGCGGAATCATTCCTGTCGTGCTGGCCGCCGTGGGTGACAGGGTGCCCTTTGCGGATCGCCCCCTCGCGCTCAGCCGCATTCTGCTGGCTCTTGTGAGCGGGCAGCTCGTGGGCTCGACTGTCGCCGGCTTCATCGCGGAATGGGTGGGATGGCGTGAGGTGTTCTGGACTTCCGCGGCCATTGCCGGTGTTGCCGCTCTGGCCGCCATTTTCGGCCTTCAGGAAAGCCGGAGCGGGGAGAGCGTCTCCGTGCGGGCGGCTGTGGAGCGCTATGTTCTGGTGATGCGCAATCCCTTGTCCATCAAGGTCTATGCTGTCGTCGCGATTGAGGGCGGGTTGATTTTCGGGGCGTTTCCGATGGTTGCGCCCCTCATGGTCTCCCATGGGATTGGCAATGCTGTGGAGGCCGGTGTGGTGCTTGCCGTGTTTGCCGTGGGGGGCGCGCTCTATTCCTTTGCCGTGCAGTTTCTGGTGCGCACGCTGGGGCTCAGCCGCATGGCGGGGCTTGGCGCGGTGCTGGTCGGGCTTTTTCTGGGTTGCGCCGCCGTGGCGACCAGCCTGTGGGGGGCGGTATTGCTGTTCGGTATTGCGGGCTTCACATTCTACATGGTCCACAACACCTTGCAGATTCTCGCCACAGAGCTTGCACCGCAGGCGAGAGGCTCAGCTCTCGCCCTTTTCGCCACCGCCTTTTTTGTGGGGCAGGCGATTGGCGCCATCGTTCTGGCTTCGCTGGAGCCATGGATCGGTGCGGAATGGGTGTTCATTCTGGCGGGAATTGGCATGGTCCTTCTGGCATGGCCAGTCTCGCGCCTGCCGCCAAAGGCTCCGCTCTGATCCGCTTGATGGAGGCGCTCAGGCGTTTTCCGGCTCGCGGATACGCTGGCGCACCTCATTCACCGCGTCGCGCAACACATCAAGGCCGGCACCGGGTTTGATGGCCTGGGTAGCCAGATGGCGACGATAAAGCCGCGAGCCGCGCTGGCCGCCAAACAGGCCGAGCATGTGCCGGGTGATTTCAGAAAGCCGCCCTCCGGCTTCCAGATGGGCTGCGATATAGGGCTCGAAAGCCTCAAGCGCCTCGAATGTGCTGGCATGGGGCGCGGGCGTGCCGTGGAGGCGCGGGTCCACCTCATGCAGCAGTTCGGGCTCATGATAGGCCATGCGGCCCAGCATCATGCCATCCAGCGGGGGGCCTTCGGGGTTGTTCATGGCCTCCAGTCCGTCTGCAATGCTTTTCAGGCCGCCATTCACCGCAACCGGAATGTGCGGCAGGCGCGCCTTCAGGCGACGGACCCGGTCATAATCCAGTGGAGGTATGTCCCGGTTCTCGCGCGGGGAAAGCCCCTTGAGCCAGGCTTTGCGCGCATGGACGATGAGAGCATCCGTTCCCGCGGCGATCACCGCATCCGCCAATATGTCCAGCGCCTCTTCCGGGTCCTGATCATCCACGCCGATGCGGCATTTCACCGTTACCGGAATGGCGACAACGGCTTTCATGGCGGCCACGCAATCGGCCACCAGCACGGGTTCGCGCATCAGGCAGGCACCGAAATTGCCGCCCTGTACCCTGTCGGAAGGGCAGCCGACATTCAGGTTGATTTCATCATAGCCGAAATCGGCACAAATCCGCGCGGCCTGCGCCAGAAGGGCAGGGTCGCTCCCGCCAAGCTGCACGGCCACGGGATGTTCAGGCGGATTGAAGCCGATGAGGCGCTGCCTGTCTCCATGAATGACGGCAAGGGCTGTCACCATTTCGGTATAGAGCCGGGCGTGGCGCGAGAAGGTACGGTGGAATGCGCGACAGTGCCTGTCCGTCCAGTCCATCATCGGGGCGACGGAAAATTTAAAATCCTTTATAATCAAAGTGATATGCCCTATTTGCCCATATATTGAGGGCTAAATTGTCGTCTCATTAGGTACCATTTTGCGCCATTTTCGCCCATTTTACTGCGGCCAGTACGGCGGCGCAGTGCCGTACGTGATGCTGCAGTACCGGGCGAAATCGACGATGGGAACGATTATAACACGCAAGCGCAAGGATGGCTCAGTGAGCTATCAGGCGCAGATCCTAATCAAGCGTAACGGTGAAATTGTTCACCGTGAGGCGCAAACGTTCGAACGCAAACAGGCAGCCGCTGCCTGGCTTGAAAAAAGAGAACGCAGGCTCGCCGAACCGGGCGCACTGGAGCGTGTTCATGCTCATGATCCAACGCTGGGAGAGGTTATAAGGCACTACATTGAGGACAGTAAGCGCCCGTTTGGCGATACCAAGCGACAGGTTCTGGCAGCAATCCAAAAATTTTCGATAGCGTCATTGCGCTGCTCCCAAATCAACAGCGTCGCAATAGTTGAATTTGCCAAAGAGAAGCTCGTGAGTGGTGTACAGCCACAAACGGTTGGCAACTATCTTTCTCATCTATCCGCGATTTTCGAAATTGCCGAACCTGCGTGGGGTTATCCATTACGAAAGGCGGAATTTGAGTCGGCCCGTGTGGTCGCGAAGCGGATGGGCATAATTGGCAAGTCCAAACACCGGGAGCGCCGGCCGTCTCTGGATGAGCTAGATAAGATTCTCACTCTTTTCAGGTTGAATCGTCGGTGGCGCCGTACTGCGCGCCCCATGCAGCACATCATCGCCTTTGCGATTTTCTCGACCCGGCGGCAGGATGAGATCACGCGGCTTCTATGGTCTGATCTAGACGAAGCGGGCGGAAGGGTACTCGTGAGGGATATGAAGCATCCCGATGACAAGGATGGGAATCATATCTGGTGCGATCTCCCCGATCCAGCCTTGGAAATCATCCAGTTGCTACCGCGTAAGGCGCAGGAAATTTTCCCTTATAAGTCAGCGACTATCAGCGCGGCCTTTACTCGTGCATGCAAAATCCTGGGGATTGACGATCTCCATTTCCACGATCTGCGCCATGAGGGCATTAGCCGTCTGTTCGAGATGGGGCTCACTATACCCCATGTCGCAGCGGTTTCGGGGCATCGCACTTGGTCGAGCCTTCAGCGATATACCCATCTTCGTAAGACAGGGGACAAGTATGCTGGCTGGCCCTGGCTTGAAATTTTAAAGGTCCAGGCGGGTGGCGGGTCATTGGAATCCTTATCTTGATCAGGCCGAACGTAATTGCTCACATTCCTTGCGCGCAGCCTCAACGCGTTTGTCCAGATATTGGGCAAGGTCATGCAGGTGCACGCCTTTCGCGCACTTCTGACTGGCCTCCATGCGGACCAGCGGAATGGCTATGTCGCCCAATGAGACCTTCCGAATGAATTTATCCGGGGTTAGATGGCTGAAGTAGTCCCGGCAAACCCATTCCACCGGGATGATGGCGCGGCCTTGGTACTGGGCCATCAACAGGAACGCTGTGTTCATTCTCGTCCCTCCGGTTTCAGGCGGAACAGCCGGGCCTTGAGGTTGCGACAGTCAGCGATTGCCCTGTCATATTTTGTGGGGTCGTTCCCCTCTGCTTTCTGCCTGCCCCGGCTGGTCCGCAGCATATCCTCCCAATGCCAGACGCCAACTTGGAGGAGTTCAAGTTCCTCTTTTGTGAGGCGGATTGTGTAGGGGCGCTCAGTCATGTGGTGCCTCCACTTCGAATAAGCCGAGCTGGCCTTTCATCGGCTGAAATGGCAGGGGCTCGACGTTATCCAGCACCAGCCCATAGGGGCCGAAAAACCATTTGGAGGGATGGTGGGTGACGCACGCTGACAGCCTGGCCATGCCGACAATCCCACCTCGTGGCAGTTCATCGGCTGGGGGCACGGTGAGCCCGAGCGAGGCCGCAAAAGCCCGACAGTCCTCATATTCGGCGCGGGTCATACCCTTTGCCGCGTGGATCAGCAGCGGGCCAGTGTAGGGCGTCCACCACCTGCGGTTTTCGACAGGCTTTCCGTGCAGGATGCACCATGCCCATGGCTGGCGGATGGAGAGGGCTTTCATGATGAGGCCCTCCGCACACTGCTGGCGCGTTGAAATGCACGGAACGTGAGGTCATCATCGCAATCTGATGCGGAGAGGTATGCTGAATAGCGTGCCTTCCCGGTGCTGGTGGCGACAACGCTCATCTCTATGCCGCCGAAAGCAACGACATAGGCCTTGTGCGGGTCTTTGATCTCCTTCAGGTGCTCCGCCAGCGCTTGGCGTCCGGCCTCGGTCACGTAGAAAAAGGCCATGCAGTCTATAGCTTTCCCGCCTTTCCAGAAGGGAGAAGCGCGCATCTCTTCTGCTACCCGGCCATCTGTGTCCGTCGCATAATGATTGCGATAGGTCTCGCTGAGCGGGTTGAGGGGGCGGCCAAGGGCGTGGTCGATACGGTCCATCGCCTTGTCCTTCAGGTAGCGGTTCACCTGCATGGCTCACCTCCCGGAAATCCGCTGTACTCCCAGCCATCTAACTCCCTACCGGCGCCGGCCTTCCCCCACCGACGAATGCCGGCATGAGGTTCGCAACTGGTGCGCTCAATGCTCCATGGGCGATGATCTGATTCGTGCGGAGTGCCCCAAGGCGCTATTGCGTGGGTCGCGCCCTCTGCTTCCGCGCGAGCCTTCAAGTCCTCAATGGCTTCGTCGGGCTGGCGCTCGACTTTCCATTGAGCCGGACCCCATTCACCCCATTGCTTGAAAAAGAATGGCACGCCAGCTTCCGTGCATTCATCGCGCAGCTTGCGTACCCAATCCGGATGCATTGGCCGGGCGTTCGGCCCGCTTTCGCCGCCGACAATGACCCAGTCCAGCCCGGGCAATGCATGGCCAGGAGCACCCCAGCCCTTGAGCAGGCTGACATAGAAACGATGCTGTGGCTGGGCCTCAACACCTGTCGTCAGCTTGATGGGGTCGCGATCTATGAGGGTCACGGGCCCCAAAAGCGGTTCGGCAGAGATGAACCTCAGCTCGGCAGGCGTCCGCAGAAGTTTTGGAATCCGCGCATCCGCGCTTTCCTGATCAGAAATGGAGGTGCCCAGCCAGACATTCGGAAGTGGCTCAAGTACCTTCAGGGTCAGGTATCGAGGAGCAAGAAGATCCTGCACGCGGCTCGCCCAGCCCTGTGTCAGATACGCATAGGCTCTCTCCGGCCGCTTGGTCAGCACCTGAAATATGTGCTGCGGGGCAGCGGCCATGGTCGCGAAAACCTGATCTATCCATTCATCCCGCACCCCGGGGTGGAATAGATCGCCATGAGCGCAGACAAAGATACGGCGCGGACGCCGCCAGCGCAGCGGCTGGTCCAACCAGTCTGCATTCAGTCGCACCTCTCCGGTCCATTTGGGGCGGCTGGCGCTGACACGGGTGAGGCCCGCGCGGCTGGGGTGGTGCTTCAGGCGCGTACCGGCAGGCTGGCTGCGCCTTCAGGTATAGTGAGCGCGTGCAGGCCGAGGCGGTGACCATCGGTGGCCACGGCGGTCAGGCGCGAGCCTTTCTCACCTTCTGCGATATGGAAATAGATGCCGTTGAGATAGTAGCGCGTTTCCTCAGTGGAAATGGCGAACGCCACCCGCTCTATCGCGGCCACCATCTGGCTGGCGGGCAGTTCAAAGCTGGCGAGCGGCTCCGCACCTGTGAAGGTGGGGAAATCTGCCGGCGGAATGGTTGGCAGGTGCAGCCGCGTGCGCCCGGCGCGCAGGGCGATGCGAGGATCATCCCCGGTCTGCTCGAGTGTGACCTTCTGCCCGGTGGGCAGTTTTTTGGCGAAGTCGATCAGTGTGCCCGCTGGCAGGGTGGTTTCACCCGGCTGGGCGACTTCTGCCTGCGCGCGCGTGGTGATGGCGGAATCCAGATCCGTGCCGGTGACGAACAGATGATCGCCCTGCGCCCGGATGAGCAGGTTGCCGAGGATGGGAATGGAGTTTCGCTTTTCCACCACGCGCTCGGCACGAGCTAGGGCATGGGTGAGCGCATCCTTTTCGAGGGTGAGTTTCATCGGGAGGCCCCCGCGAAGGCGGCGCGCATATTCCCGGGAGATTTGCCCAGTGCGGCATTCAGCATGGCGCGGAACGATTTCAGGTCCTGCTCTTTCTGGTTTTCATCGCAAAATCGTTTCGTTGCGAGGATGGCGGCCTGTTCATCATTGGCGCTCGCGGTCTGATATTGGCTGAACCACACAGCAAAACGCATCTCATCTGAAAGATTGTCGCGTAGTGCTCGGATGGCTGCTCTTGCCTCACCCCGTGCGGCTTCTTTTCCCTCATCATTTATAAGGTCGAAGTCGCCGCCATATGCTTTGCAGATAGCGCGGGCCACGATCTCAACCGTCGCGCTGCTTGTTTCGGAATACTGAGTCATGGGCTCTCGCTCGCGTTGAAAAGGTGCGCCGTCGGAAGGGCCGGGCTTTCCCGGTCCAGCCGAACCGGCGGCGCTTTCCTGCCCGGTGCGGTCAGGGCTTGCGCCGGGCAGAAACGGGTGGGGCAGACAGGGGCTTGGGATCAGGCCGCCGGCATTTCCGGCTTGCCCTCGAAGGTGGGCAGGCCGGTTACAGAGGCGACCTTGTCGAGGTCGGCTTCCACGCGCTCGGTGACCGTTGCGCGTGATGGGCTGTTTCTCGCGGTTCTGGATGATGAGGGCGGGGCATGACACCTGAGGCACTTCTTTCTGGATGGGTGCGTCTTTGGCTGGGTGATGTGCGCGCCGCACTGGAGGCGATGCCCCCAGATAGTGTTGATTGCGTCGTCACCAGCCCGCCCTATTGGGGGTTGCGCGATTATGGAGTTGAGGGGCAGATCGGGCTTGAGCCGACCCTTTTCGAGCATCTGTCTGTAATGGTCGAGGTGTTCAATCTGGTCCGTCGGGTGCTGAGGCCGACTGGAACCCTCTGGCTCAATTATGGTGATTGCTACGCGACGGCTCCGAATGGCCGTAGTGCGTCAGATGCCAAATCGGCCGGTGGAGATGACCGGACCTTCCGGGACAAGCCGCTCTCCACCATTGGTGGCACCCTGAAGCCAAAGGATCTCTGCATGATCCCGAACCGGCTGGCTATTGCCCTGCAGGATGCCGGCTGGTGGGTGAGGTCAGAAATAATCTGGGGCAAGACCAACCCGATGCCAGACAGTTCTGGCGCATATCGCCCATCCTCCGCACATGAAAAGATTTTCCTGCTGACGAAGTCCGACTCTGCCGATGTGTGGCGGGCAAGGGATACTGGCGAAATCAGTTTTGCCCCCGATCTGTCCGAGAGGTGCCCGCTCATCACCAGCCCGGATCGTGATGGCCCGCGCTGGATGCGTATGGGGGCTTATTATGATGCCGAGGAAGTACGGCAGGGGCATTATTCTGGCGATGCTCACAAGATGCCAGATGGATGGGATACGGGCCCCGGTAGGCATGGCTCAATTCATCGTGCTGGAAGAGAAAAGGGAATAATCCGGGGGCGTGAGGCCTATGGCCGTCACACACACTCGGCAGTGCTGCCGGAAGGCGAGCGGCGGGACAAGCAACGCGGCCATTCCCGCCGTCATCAGGGCTTCAATGAGCGCTGGGATGCGATGGGTCGCGATGAGCAGCGCGCCAATGGCCGGTATCTGCGCAATTACGAGCCTGCACCGCTCAACGTTTGGCGCATGGGCACAAAGCCATTTTCAGGCGCGCATTTCGCAACCTTCCCTCCTGAATTGGCTCTGCGTTGCATTGCTGCAGGTTGCCCGCCCGGAGGTTTGGTGCTCGATCCATTTGGTGGAGCCGGCACCACAGCGCTTGCTGCCCTCCGGTTAGGCCGGCTAGCAGCGCTGATCGAACTTAACCCGGAATATGCTGCCATTGCCCGGGCTCGCCTTGAGGCGGATTGGGCTGGTGCCATCGCGCGTGCGGCCCGGACTGCTGCGCCTTCAGATACGGCGCGTCCTCTGTTTGGCGGGAAGGCGGCGGAATGAAAGAGCTTGTCGTTGACAGCTTCGCCGGCGGCGGTGGCGCGTCTACCGGCATTCGCATGGCGCTGGGGCACGATGCGGATATTGCCATCAATCATGACTCTTCTGCACTGGCGATGCACCGCATCAACCACCCACCCACCCGGCACGTGGTGCCGGGTGGGTGGGTGAATCACGTTTCTCTCTGTGCCCATATAGTGGTCTTTAACCCATTAGATTTGTCCTTTCTGTGTCTCGGATTTACTTGTGTCATTAGAGATTTTGTTGTTTTGAAGTGCTGCTCTGGCTGCGCTAATTGCAATCAATACAGCAGAAGCATTGCTGAAAATAACCCCCCAAAATCCAAGTTCTGCATCTGGGGATATAGTTTTTACATTCATTATATAGGCAATAGATATTACGGAAACAATGATTACAATTGCAAGTGTTGCAGTCATTATATTGAGATATATGGTGGATTTATCTTTTCTATTCATGATATTATCCTGTATTTTTTTGGGGTTTTTGATCTATCGAGCAAGTATCCGCCTGTCGATCCGTCTTTCGCCCACACCCCCTTGACCCGGGCGGCGAACCGCGCCAGATTCCGCTCGATTGTCGCGCCTCAGAAACGCGCCAATCCGGAAAATACGCACAGGCGGTTCGCGGCTCCCCGAAAGGTCCGTTATCCGCATCCAGTCCAGGGTCTCCACGCGCATGTCCAGGGCGCAAGCCTAAAGGCGTGGGGGCACGACCTGTGCCGTGTTTCTGAACCCTGGGCGCGGTGCCGCTTCAGAAACGGTCCGCGCTCGCAACACGAGCACAGGATCGCTGTCATGGCACGGATGACAGGACGCGCCTACGCGCGCGCTTTCGCACGCCTTCCCCAAATTTCTCCCAGTCTGGTTCCCCACTCCGGCACAGGCAAAAGCCGCCGGCGGCTGGATATTGCCACCGCTGCCGAGGTGCTGGACCTGTTCGAGGA
The DNA here is from genome assembly GCF_052491725.1 of Haloleucobacter ellipsoideus. Classification (NCBI taxonomy): domain Bacteria; kingdom Pseudomonadati; phylum Pseudomonadota; class Alphaproteobacteria; order Hyphomicrobiales; family Xanthobacteraceae; genus Haloleucobacter; species Haloleucobacter ellipsoideus. The sequence continues at coordinate 23,010 of NZ_JBQWAR010000013.1, read as the reverse complement.
ACTGGCCGCCTGCTTTGCCCCTGTTGCGGAAACGCCGGAGGGCACCGCCTTTGTGTGCGTGCTGCCTTCGGAGGTGATGGACCGTCTTGCAACGCTTGGTGTGGAACTGTCCGAGCGTGAGGAAGATGCTGGCGAGATGCCGGAGCAGGACCCTGCAGAGGATGGCCTTGCCGATGATGATGCGCTGCATCTGTGGCGGCAGGAAAACCCCCTCTATCCGCTCAATCTGGCGGCGCCACGCCCCAGCCCAAGGGACGCATTGGCGCGCACGGCACTGCTCGATCGCCTGAACCAGATCAGTAATGCCCATTGCATTATTCTCTCTGCCAAGATGGAGGCATGATCATGACCTCACATGCCCTGACCTCTGTGGATTTTCATGGCGACCTGCTGTGGGCTGGAGAGGCCGATGGCGAGGTGTATGTGGCGATCAAGGGGATCTGCCGTCGCCTCGGTCTGGATTGGTCAAGTCAGTCCAAGCGCCTTCATCGTGATGAGGTTCTTTCCGAGGGCATGGTCATCACGACCATACCCTCGGCCAGCGGCCCTCAACAAACGACACTGCTGCGTCTCGACCTGCTGAATGGCTGGCTGTTTGGCATTGATGAGAGCCGGGTGAAGGATGAGGCAACGCGCCAGCGGGTGCTGACCTATAAGCGCGAATGCTACCGGGTTCTGTATCTGCACTTTTTTGGGCAGGCAGCAGCGGCAGAAGATGGCCTGCAGGCCGGTGTGCGCACCCTGATGCCCGGCCACCCGGATTTCTCGCAGGCGGTGCGGCTGGTGCGCGAGGCCCGCCTTGCCCGTGGGCCGGTTGCGGCCATGGCCGTGTGGCGGGCCATTGGCCTGCCGTGGGTGGCTGAGCTGGAGGAAGCCCCCGCCACAGGCCTTGCCGGGCCGGATGATGCCGTGGCCCGCTTCGCACTGGAAGGCATTGAGCGCGTTCAGGGCGTGATGACCCCGGCTGCCATGCTCTGGCCCGCCTTTATGGAGTTCTGCCTTGTTCGCGGGCTGGTGAACCCCGGCAAGGGCAGTTTCCAGACCCGTTTCGGCCGCATGGGCTTTTCCAAGCGGCAGATGAACGGCCGCTCGGTTTTCGTGAATCTGCGCCCGTGTGCGGCGGCAGGGGTGGGAGAGGCGGAATGATTTCAGGCAGCCCCAGCCTCCACCTGTGCCCGGGCGCGCTCCAGCGCGGCGTTGACCAGATAGCCGCTGCGGGTCTGGCCCACGGCCTTGGCCGCACGGTCGATCCGCTCCAGCGCGCGTTCATCCACCGAGATGTTGATGCGCACACTTTTGCCGGGCAGTTCCACCGGCACGGCCACGGCCACGCCGCCTTCAGCCCATTCAGGCTCTGCATCGCGGATCTGCGCGAAGCTGCGCAGGGGGGGCAGGTCTTCCTTGTCTTCCACCATGCCGTCGATGTGGAAAGCGAGCATTTGCGCGCCCTTGCTCACGGCTTCATCAATGCTTTCGCCGGTGGAGATTGCGCCGGGAAAGTCTGGAAAGCTGATGCCGAAAACCCCATTTTCCTCGTGGATGATGCCGACTGCGTAAGCCATCTGTCTGTTCCTTTGTCTGTTGCCGGGTACTGTGGGAAAGAGTGGGAGGGTTGCCCCTCACCACTCCCAGCCTGCCTGCCGTCAGATGGACCGGAGCGTTCCGGTAGGTATCTCTCTGGCACCCATGTCCAGTGTGACCCTGCCTTTTCGTTCCGGGTGGAAGAACTGGAGGTGATCGCCGGGGCCTTTTCTCCCCATCTGCCACCCATCCTCTTCCAGCATCTGGCGTATCTCGCGAGGTTTGCTGCTCTTGCCCTTGCGACCCATGCCCGTGCTCCCCTCTTTCTGTGTGTATTAATACACAATAAGGGGTGCGGGGTCAAGCGTGATTTGTGTATTGATACACATTTTATGAGGGGCGCGTAGCATGACCGCCCCGGATCTCTCCGCATGGGTTGAAGACGCCCGCGCCGTGCGCGTGGAGGAGGTGCTCACGCGCCGTTCCATCAAATTGCGGCGTGCGGGCACCGAACTGGTAGGCCCGTGCCCCGTGTGCGGTGGGCGAGACCGTTTCGGCGTGAACCTGCGCAAAAACCTGTTTCACTGCCGCAAGTCCGGCCGGGGCGGGGATGCCATTGCGCTGGTGGAATATCTGGATGGTGCGGATTTCCTCGCTGCCTGCGAATGGCTGACCGGGCACCCGCCACCGCGCGGGGAGGGTACGCGCGCCAGTGCCGAGGAACTGGCCGCGCGAGAGGCCGAACGACGTGCGCGTGAAGAAAAGCTGCGGCAGGAGGCGGAATCCTACCGGGAGGTCGAGCGGCAGAAGTTGTATCGCCAGTGGAAAGCCCTGCACCCATTGTCCGGGACGGCGGCCGAGGTCTATCTGCGCGACATTCGCGGGCTGGATATCCCGGCCGGGGCACATCTGCGGTTTGCGCGTGATCTGCCCTATTACCACGGCAAGCACATGGTGAATGGCCGCGAGCGGCACCGCGTGCTGCATTCCGGTCCTGCGCTGGTGGCCGCCACCACGCTGGGCGATGGCCGGTTTGCGGGCCTTCACTTCACCTGGATTGACATCAACGCCCCCAAGGGGCGGCCTGTGTTGCTCTGCCCGGAAACCGGCGTGATGCTTCCGCCCAAAAAAGTGCGCGGACAGCAGCAGGGCGCGCGCATTGTGCTGGTGCCGGGCGGGGATGAACCCTGCGGCATGGCCAGCGGGGAGGGGATAGAAAGCACCCTCTCGGTGTGGACCTCTCTGGTGCGACAGGGCCGGGCCGAGGCGGGCTGGCTGTGGGCTGCTGCGGTTTCGCTGGGCAATCTGGCCGGGCCGTCTCTGGCCTCGGTCGCGCATCCCACGCTCAAAAATATCGGGAAGGATGGCAAGCCGCGCCCCCAGCGCGTGCCGGGGCCGGAACCCAAACTGACCGAGCGCGCCTTGCCGGTGCCGGACAGCGTGCGCGAGCTGCTGCTGTTGCGGTGGACTGGCTTGGCCTTATGCCTGCCGCCCTGCGCCCCGGCTGGGCTGGCATGACCCGCTTTGGCGAACTGCTCGCCGTGGTGCAGGAGCCGGACATCGCGAACCGCTATGGTCTCGCTCCAATTGCGGGCCTTGGCGATGCCGAGCCTCACCCCGACGCCATTATGGTTCATGAAGCCGTGGAGGGGCTGGCCGAATGCCACTTCGCACTGCCGGAGGGCTGGGACCCATTGGCCGATATGGGCGGCATTGATGCATTTGGCCGGGAAGGCTGGGCATCGCTGGGGCGGGCACTGGGCCTGCTCGCAACAGAGAATGCCGCGGGTGAACTGGATCTGCGCCGTCCGCCCCAGCGGCTGATCATCCGGCAGGCCATTCTCGGTGGCAGCCCGGTGTGGGAGGCGGAAGCGCCGGAACGGCGCGTGGTGAGCGAATATGGCCGCGCCAAATGGTTTCGCCGCGCGCGGATTGAAGCCGATGGGCTCTCCGGCCCCTCATCCTACGAGGTTGAGGTGGATGGTTTCGATTACAGGCGGCGCCGGCCCTGTGTGGACGCCTACCAGAAATTCGAGCTGGCGACGCCACCATCAAGCGGCTTGCAACGGCGGGACACCGGCAGGCGACTACCGATTCCGACCGCTCCACACTGACGGCCAAAGACCTGTCCAAGGCTGGTGATCAGGTGGTGAAGGGTGCGGAGACGGTGAAGACGGCCTCCATCGTCGCAGGCGGTTCGGCCGCGGTCATCGGCGTGGCTGAAAAAATCGGCGAGGCCACCGGGATGCTTTCCCCGCTCACCAGCCTGCTTTCCGATGTGCCGGGCTGGATCTGGGCATTGCTGGCCGTGGGAGTGGCTGTGGCCCTCTGGAAGACTGGGGCCAAAGTCGAGCGCACCCGGCTGAAGGCTGTGCGGCTCGGGGAAGATGCGGGGCCTGCATGAGTGATCTTCTCAACTGGTGGCCCTCGCTCATCGTCCTGATCGGCGGGGCCTTGGCTGTTTTCATCACCCTGCGGTTCGGCCTGCGGGCCGGGCTGCTCACCGGGGCAACGGTAGCCGCCCTGTTTATCGACCAGCGCGCACGACAGCAGGGCGCACAATCCCAGAAAGCAAAGGACAAGGCCAATGCCGAAAAGAGGGCGCAGGCGCGCGAGCGTATCCATGAGGACGTGGCGCGGGCTGATGATGACGATCTGCGTCGGCGCGCTGCTCGCTGGGTGCGCGACAATGGGGACGGTACCGGAAGCTGAATGTCGGGGGCGCTATCCCATTCTGCTCAATGAGCGGGTGATTGATGCCATGGACCGCGACCAGCTCGCGCGGGTGGTCGCACACAATGAGGCGCTGGAGCGCGAATGCGGGGCCAGGCCCCCGAGGGGGCGGTGATGACAACAGAGGTACAGGCGGCAGCGCGGGCGTCAGAGGATCCAATCGTTATCACGCGGCGGGAGCTGGTTTCTCTCGTCGAGGATGCGGCGGAGGAGGCTGGCCTGCGAGCGGCGCGGCGTGCCCTTCAGGAGGTGGGGCTTTCCATCTCTGATGAAACCCGGCGCGAGGAAATGCGCGCGGACCTGACGCACCTGCGCAAGTGGCGGCGGGCGTTTGACCGCGCGGCGGTGACGGTGGGCACCGCCCTGCTTATCGTTGTGGTGGGTGGACTGGGCAGCGTGCTCTGGCTGGGGTTCAAACTGCACATTCTGAAGGAGCCGCCATAGTGCCGGACTTTCCAGACAAAGCGGAAAGCGGGCCACGGACCCGCGTCATGATCGTGGTGGAGGATGGCGGGGTTTTCCTCGCCATCACCCGGCCGCGTGCCCCGGTGGAACGGGTGGCGCTGACCATGCGCGATCTGCTCCGGCTGGTGGGGGAGGCGGCGCGGGGCTTGTCCGGGCGATAGGGCAGGCGCTGGCCGGTTCGTGCCCATGCCGCAATCCAGCGGCATGGGTGTTTCGATGGCGGATTTTACAGGCGGGCCTTCGCGGCCTCGTACATGTCATCATAGGCGATGCCATCAACCCAGATGTCATTCATGATGTCCGCATCAGGGGCAGGTGGAGGGGGGGGGTGGGCGGGACGGCGTGATGTGGTACTGCGCCTAGTACTGCGTGTGTCTATCGAGTATATATAAGCATGTGTAATATATTGGAAAATTAATCCGTGGTGTCCAGTCCATCATCGGCGCGACGGAGAACCTGAAGTCTGTACCTATCGATGACATAAGCTCTGCCGGCCTTCCCTTGCTCTTGAAACTGCGCTCCATCATCCGCCCCCGCAGCCATGGTTGTGATGCAGGGGCGTTTGCCGGCCAATGTGGGCAGCCGATGGAGCTGGCTCAACTGCGCAGAGGCAATATGCCTTTGGCCTGAAGTCCGTCAATCTCACACGCCCAGCCTAGGAAGGGCCGGATGTGAGGTCTTTCCCCGCGGAGGCAAAAAGCAGGGCGGGATGGCGATTGAGGATCAAGGCGATCAGGGCGGATGTGGTTCTGGGCGAAATCAACCCGGCATCCTGGAAGGTTGGTGTGCCTTCCAGATCCATCAGGGTGAGTATGTGAGCCAGAAAAGAAGTGGCTCCCCGAGCAGGGCTCGAACCTGCGACAATTCGATTAACAGTCGAATGCTCTACCAACTGAGCTATCGGGGAACAGGTCTGTGCGACCGAGGCCGTTCGTATAGCAAGCACTTTTCCGGTTGTGAAGTCTTGCCGCGAAAATTTCTAAAAGTAATCCACAGGGGCTGTCAGGGCGGCGGGAGAGGCTTGGATTCAAACCCCTCCCGCCACCGGGTTTCAGGCGGCGTTTTCACGCTCGTGGGCGAACTGGACATTGTAGAAGCCGTAATAGCGGCCCTTCTGCTCCAGCAGCTCCTCGTGGCGGCCACTCTCCACCACAATGCCATTCTCCACCACGCAGATCTTGTCGGCGCGCACCACGGTTTGCAGGCGGTGTGCGATGACGATGGTGGTACGGGATTCCTGAAGCTCTTGCAGGGCCTTCTGCACGGCCGCTTCCGACTCGCTGTCGAGCGCGGCGGTGGCCTCGTCGAGCAGCAGAATCGGCGCATTCTTCAGGAAGGCGCGGGCGATGGCGATTCTCTGGCGCTGGCCGCCGGAAAGCTGTGCACCATGCTCGCCAACATGCGTGTCATAGCCATCGGTGAAGCTCATGATGAAGTCATGGGCATGGGCCGCCTTCGCCGCCGCGATGATCTCTTCCTCGCTCGCGCCTTCGCGACCAAAGCCGATATTCTCGCGGATGGAGCCGGAGAACAGGAATACATCCTGGCTCACCAGCGCCACGGAATCACGGACCGAGGTGCGCGTGACAGTGGCCGTATCGACATCATCAAACAGAACGCTGCCCTTCTGCGGGTCATAGAAGCGTTCGATCAGATTGATGATGGTGCTCTTGCCGCCACCGGAAAGACCAACCAGAGCGGTCGTCTGCCCGGGCTCCGCCACAAGGTTCAGGCCCTTCAGAACCGGCTCCTTGGCGCGATAGCCGAACACGACATCGCGCAGTTCCACGCGTCCGCGCGGGCGGGGAAGGGCCGGGGTATCCGGCGGATCGACTTCGGGGGTCTTGGCGTCCAGCAGCTCGAACAGCATGCGCGTGCCCATAAGATGGGTCACCAGCTCCACATTGAAGCGCGAGAGGCGCTTGGCCGGCTCATAGGCCAGCAGCAGGGCGGTCAGAACCGAGAAGAACTGGCCGGGAGAGCGGCCCAACTCCACAACATTATAGCCGGCATAGAGAATCACGCCGCCAATGGCCAGGCCGCCGAGGCTTTCCATCAGCGGGCTGGATTTGGCCTGGGTGCGGATGAGGCGGTTGGTGAAATGCTCCACCTCATCGATGAAGGCATAGCTGCGCGTGCGCATCTGCGGTTCAAGCGAATAGGCCTTCACCGTGCGGATGCCCTGGAACACCTCGATCACGATCGAGGAAAGCTTGACGCCAGCCGTGAAGCCGGAGGTGAACATCTGCTTGGCGCGCTTGATGAGCTTGCGGGTGCCGATAACCGCCGCAGGCATCACCACAAGGGCGATGACGGCCAGGAACGGGTCCTGCACGATGGCGACTGTCGCCAGCATGATCAGCGTCATCAGGTCGCGCCCGATGGATGAGATCAGCAGGTCCAGCGCCCCGCGCGCACCGCTTGCGCCATTGTTGAAGCGCATGATGAGTTCGGCAGTGTGCATCTTGGCGAAATAGCCGACATCCTGAAACAGCAGCTTGTTCAGGGCGCGCTTCTGGTTGTCGGCCACGATGCGGTTGCCGACCCGCGCCATGGAAATGTTCTGCCCATAGGCCGCGACACCCTTGATGATGGACAGGGCCATGACCGCGCCCGCCACACCCCAGACAGAGGCATAGGTCGGATTCACGAAGATGGCATTCACCGCATCATTCATGAGATAGGCCATGCCAGCCGTGCAGGCCGCCATGGCGCCCATGAAGGCAAAGGCGATGGCGTAGCCCTTCCAGTGGCGTTTGCCATCCGACAGCAGGAGGCGCCGTAACAGATGTACGGTTTCCTGTTCACTGATCTTCTTTTGAGCGTGATCGTTCATACCGGTCTCCGGCGGTGCACGCTGGCGCATGCCGCTTTGGTGCGTTGTTGAAACGCCATGGAGTGCGGCAAGTCAATCTCTGACAGTCAAAACGGCCCGCCGGAAAGGTATGAACAGCGGGCTGGCGTGTCAGGATTACAAGGAGCGGAAGCGCTATCTGCTGGTCACTCAGACCTTTCGGGAGGAAATCAGCAGATTCTGAAAATGGAGGCCACGCCCGGAATTGAACCGGGGTACGCGGATTTGCAGTCCGCTGCGTCACCACTCCGCCACGTGGCCTCAACAGAGGGCGTACTTAAAGCAGGATAACGCTTTGTGCAAGGGCATGCCGCGTCATCCACATGTCATTTGCATGGCAGCTTTGCACCCGGCGCCTCCGCCGGAAGGTGCCGGGTGCATATTCTTGTGATGATCAGCCCGCGAGCAGGCCATAAACGAAGCGCGATGCGATGAGCAGCAGGAACACGCCAAACATGATTTCGAGGTGACGCCGGCTGAGGCGATGGGAGAAGCGCGCGCCATAGGGAGCCACCAGTGCGCTGATGGGCGCCATCATCACGAAACCGATGACAGACACATAGCCGAGCGAGAGGGGCGGCAGTTCCGCCAGATGCGGCCATCCGGCAATGGCATAGCCGATGACGCCGGGAATGGGAATGAAGATGCCAATGCCGGCCGAGGTGGCCACAGCCGCATGAATCGGCACGCCATAAAGCAGCAGGAAGTTGGTGGAGATGCCGCCGCCCGAAATGCCGACCATGGATGAGGCAAGGCCGATGACAAGGCCGTAGAACCACATCAGCCCCCGTCCGGGCAGGGTCTCGGCAATACGGATGTCATTGCGCCCCAGCAGGCTTTTCAGCCCCAGCGCGCCAATCACCACCACGAACACCACCTGAAGCACCCAGCCCGCCACAAGACCTGCAATGGCACTGCCGATGATGATGCCGGTGATGGCGGGCACGCGCCACTGCTTCAGCACATCCGGCAGCACCGCGCCCTTTGCCTTGTGCGCCCGGTAGGAGCGTATGGAGGTGGGGATGATGATGGCCAGGGATGTGCCGATACACAATTGCATGCGGACGGATTCATCCACGCCCATCATGCCGAATACCTCATAGAGAATGGGCACGATGACGCCACCGCCCCCCACCCCCAGCATGCCCGCAATCAGGCCCGTGAGAATCCCGCCAAGGAGCAGGGCGCCCAGGAGAAAGGCAATATCGTTCCAGACAATGGCGGAGAGCATGTGGGCCTCTGGCAGGGGAGTGAGACGCATAAAGACAAGAACTGATAGACTGAATATGACACTTGTCCAGTCACCCAGGGGAAGCTGGGCCATCTAACGAAGGCATGAGTGCCATGCCTGTTTCAAGTCATTCCAGTAGTAAGCCATGTATTGAGCGCATGCCTTGAAATGAACAGGATTTCCCTTAACTTGCGCCCGCAATGACTGAGTTGATCAAGGATCTCACCAAACACGACGATGCGCTCTGGATGTTAATCATGCGTGTTGCCCGACACTGGCGGCGTGCGATTGATCAGGAGTTGTCCGGGTCTGGACTGTCTTTGGCTCTGGGCTGGCCCCTTCTTGTGCTTTCCAGCGAGGAGCGGGAGATGCGTATGTCTGTCGTCGCGGCCGCGCTTGGCATTGAGGGGCCTTCACTGGTCCGCACCATGGACGCTCTCGTCCGTGATGGATTGGTCAGCCGCAGGGCTGATCCGGATGACAAACGCGCACGTCTTGTGAAGCTGACAGCTTTGGGCAGAAGCAAGGTTCCCCATTTGCTCGACGCCATATCCGCCATGCAGAAAAGCCTTGTGAGGGATATTCCCGCAGAAGAGCGCAGGGCCATGGTGCGTGGGCTGGAGAGAGTGGACCGGCTTCAGGTCGGTTTGGCTGCAACGGGCGATTGAGCCCCCTATCAACGCGAAAGCCGGGCCCATGGCCCGGCTTTCGTTTGTTGCATCAGGCGGATCTGTGCCTGATCAGGCCACGCAGGACATGAAGCCCTGTTCCAGCGCTTTCTGGTCGAGATGACGGCCAATGAAGACGATGCGGCTGATGCGTGCTTCATCCTCCTTCCAGGGGCGCTGATGGTCGCCATCCAGAATCATGTGCACGCCCTGAAACACGAAGCGCTCGTCATCATCCTTGAAGGAGAGGATGCCCTTCGAGCGCAGGATGTTCTGTCCTTCGGTGGCAACCAGATTCTGCACCCAGGGGAAGAACTTGTCGGGTGAAAGCGGCTTCTCCGTGGAGAAGGAGAAGGACTGCATCTCATGATCATGCACCGCCTTCAGGCCGTGATGATGCCCCTCATGACCGTGATCGTGGCCATGGTTGTGCTCATGGTGATGGTCATGTCCGCAGCCGCAATCCGGGCCATGTTCATGGTGGTGATCATGCTCATGGTCGTGGCTGTGGCTGTGCTCATGCTCGTCGTCCGCCTCCATGAAGGCGGGTTCCAGCTTCATGATGCGGTCGAGATCGAACGCCCCCTGATTCAGCACCTTGTCGATGTCGATTTCAGAACGCTGTGTCCGGTAGAGGCGGGCATAGGGATTGATGCCGCGAATGCGGGCCTCGACCTCCTCCAGCTCCGGCGGGGTGACGAGATCCGTCTTGTTCAGCAGGATGACATCGGCGAAGGCCACCTGGTTCTTGGCTTCCGGTGCATCCTTGAGGCGGTCGGAGAGCCATTTGGCATCGGCAACCGTCACCACCGCATCCAGCTTGGTCTTGGCCTGAACGTCCTCATCCACGAAGAAGGTCTGGGCGACAGGGGCGGGGTCTGCAAGGCCGGTGGTCTCGACGATGATGCCGTCAAAATCATTCTTGCGGCGCAGCAGGCCATCAATGATGCGGATGAGGTCGCCGCGCACCGTGCAGCACACGCAACCATTGTTCATCTCGAACACTTCCTCATCGGCGCCGACGACCAGATCATTGTCGATGCCGATTTCGCCGAATTCGTTCACGATGACCGCGAACTTTTTCCCGTGCGGCTGGGAGAGAATGCGATTGAGCAGCGTCGTCTTGCCCGCACCGAGATAACCGGTCAGCACGGTAACGGGGATCTTCCGGGACTGTGTGTCAGCCATGAGTCTCACCTGATCTGATCCTCCCCGGTTTCAGGCCGGGGCGGGACGCTGATGGGTGGGCAGGAAAAAGCCGGACCTGCCCGTTTAAGCCCGCCGGAGTGCGTCCTCACTGCGACAGGGCATTGGAGAGAGCATTCGCATTGAAGCGGATCATCTCGATGTAAGTGCTCGCGGGGCCTTTGTCATCGGAGAGGGCGTCAGAATAAAGCGCGCCCCCCACCTTCGCGCCGGTTTCCTTGGCGATACGCTCCATGAGGCGGGGATCGCTCACATTCTCGATGAAAATGGCCGGGATTTTCTCCGCCTTGATCTGGCGGATGATGCGCGCCACATCCTTGGCGGAAGCCTCGCTCTCCGTGGAGACGCCATCAGGAGAGATGAAGGTGACGCCATAGGCATCCGCGAAATAGCCGAAGGCGTCATGCGAGGTGATGATGCGGCGGCGTTCGGCGGGCAGCTTTTCGATGGACTGCCGCACTTCGGCGTCCAGCGCATCGAGCTTGGCGGTGTAGGCGGCGGCATTGGCGGTGTAGCTGTCCTTCCCTTCCGGGTCGGCGGCAATCAGCGCATCGCGGATATTGTTCACATAGATCCGTGCATTGCCGACAGACTGCCAGGCATGCGGGTCCTGATCTCCATGGTGATGGTGGCCGTGGGATTCATGCCCGTGATCATCATGTGCATCATGCCCGTGGCCGTCCTTGCCGTGGTCATGGTCATGATCGTGGTCGTGGTCGTTTTCATGGCCCTTGTGGTCATGGTCATCCTCATCCGCCTTGCGCGGGGTGATGCCATTGGTGGCGACAATGATGGGCGCTTTGGTGCCGGAGGCCTTTGCCAGACGATCCACCCAGCCCTCAAAGCCCAGACCGTTCACGAAAATGATTTTCGCATGGGTCAGCTTTTTCGCATCGGCCGGAGTGGGCTGATAGACATGGGAATCGGCATTCGGGCCCACAATGGTGGCCACATCCACCCGCTCCCCCCCAACCTGCTTCACAAAATCCCCCAGAATGGAAAAGCTGGCGACGACGGGCAGCTTGCCATCATCCGCAAGGGCGGGGCGCATGAAACCGGGCGCAACAAAGGCTGCCAGCGTTGCAGCCAGCATAAAGCGTCTTGAAAACATGTTGTTTCCCTTCAGGCTTCCAGATGGCGGCGCGGGAGAAGGCGTGAGAGCACGCCGCCCGCCGGGCCGAAGATGACGGCAAGCCCATAGGCAATGCCGGCCACCAGAACGATGGATGGGCCAGATGGCGTGCCCATGTGATAGGAGAGCAGCAGCCCCGCAGCCCCGCTGCAAAAGGCGATGACGGTCGACAGCGCCACGAGCGCGGTCAGATCCCGCACGAAGAAACGGCTGGTCGCAGCGGGCAACATCATCAGGCCCACCGCCAGCAGCGTTCCCAGTGCGTGAAACCCGCCCACAAGGTTGAGCACCACCAGCGCCAGAAAAGCGATGTGGCATGGCCCGCCGGCGCGGCTCACCGAGGCGAGGAAGACAGGGTCGACACAATCCATCACCAGCGGCCGCCAGATCAGCGCCAGGGTGAAAAGGGTGAGCGTGGTGATGCCGGCGATCAGCAGCAGCGTGGCATCATCAATGCCCAGCACCGTGCCGAACAGCACATGCAGCAGATCCACATTCGAGCCGCGCAGGGAGACGATGAGCACGCCCAGCGCCAGAGAGATGAGATAAAAGGCCGCCATGGAGGCGTCTTCCTTCAGCTCTGTCGCCCGCGCCACCACGCCGGCGCCCACGGCAACCAGCAGGCCGGCAATGAGTCCGCCAAGGCTCATGGCATAAAGGTTGAGCCCTGCGAACAGAAAGCCGATGGCCGCACCCGGCAGAATCGCATGGGACATGGCATCCCCCGTCAGCGACATGCGCCGCAGCATCAGGAGCACCCCAAGCGGCCCCGCGCCAAGAGACAGCGCGAACACGCCGATGAGCGCGCGGCGCATGAACTCGAATTCGGCAAAGGGGGCAACAAGGGCGTCGTAAAGGGTCATGCACTCTGTTCCGGGGCAGTGCCGTTCGGGTCAGCGGATTCAGGCGGCGCAGGAGGGGGCATCATCGCGCCAGGCCTCGCTGTTGAGGCGCGCCTTGAGAAGGTTCTCCTCACACAGGGCATGGCTCGTATCGCCCCATGCGACGGCGGAGCGGGCCATCAGCAATGTCTTGGGAAACACGCTGCGCACCATGTCGAAGTCATGCAGTACGGCCACAACGGTACGCCCCTGCGCATGCCAGTGCTGGACTAGGGCGATCAGATCCGCGGTGGTGCGCGTATCTAGTGCGCTGAAGGGCTCATCCAGCAGAATGAGCTGGGCATCCTGCACGAGCAGACGGGCGAAAAGGGTGCGCTGCATCTGCCCGCCGGAGAGGGTGCCGATGGGGCGCGTTTCAAAACCCTGAAGGCCAACGGTGGCGATGGCCTGCTCGATGCGCTGCCTGTCAGCCTTGCCGATTCCACCAAACAGCCCGGCCCGCCGCCACAGGCCCATCGACACCAGATCATAGACATGGATGGGGAAGGAGCGGTCAATCTCCGCGCTCTGGGGCAGATAGGCGATGTCGTGCGTGGAAAGGCCGTGACGATCCACCTTGCCGCCGAGCGGGCGAAGGCTTCCGCAGATGCCCTTCAGCAGGGTGGATTTGCCGGCGCCATTCGGCCCGCATATGGCAAGCAGGTCGCCTGTCTGTATCTCGCCACTCAGATGATGGACGGCCGGATGGCGTTCATAGCCCAGGGTGAGGTCATGAAAGGAGAGGCATGCCGGCATGATCACCCCATCACCAGAAAAACGGCGATCCACAGGGGCAGCAGCAGAACTGCTGCTATCACCAGCCGGGCCGCAGCCGAAAGGCGCAATATGGATGGGCCAATGTGAACTGCCCGACCGGGAGAGGCTGGCGCGTGGTGATGTTCCGCATGTGAAGGCTGCCCGGCAAAAGGCGTTTCCTTTGCAGGGTGGCTGTGTGGAGCGACAGACAGTTGGGCAGCTTGCGTCGGCATCTGAAATCCATCTTTGTCATTCTTGATACAGTGTATCGCCCGTAAAGTCCATATGAACGCCGCAGGGCCTTCTGGCCGGATAGCGCATGAAGTGGTGCAGGAGGGCGGGTGGGGCCGTCCTTCAGGCTGTTGCGTCAGGCTTGTCCACAGGCGGAGCTGATGTGTGACAGGACTATGGACAGGCGGCTCAATCCTCTCTATACACGCCACCACTCCGGGGCCAATGCAGCCCCGAGATGCCCGGGTAGCTCAGTTGGTAGAGCATGCGACTGAAAATCGCAGTGTCGGCGGTTCGACTCCGTCCCCGGGCACCATGAACTTTCCAACATGTTTTTCTGACAGTGACTTAGGGTTGGGTTTGCCAATTCTGGCTATCGCCCCAACTGGCAAGAACAATGTCCGCGCTCTGATGCTTTCTGATGTCAGCTTGAGCCCGCATTTTCTGGCTGGTCTCGTGTCGTGATCGAGTGACTTTCGGGGCTTGTGACTGTGGCCGGTAACCGCCATGGTCTTGCGATCAGTGAAGCCTCATTCAGCCGCATGTGCTGAAAATACATCCCTGAACCATGCGCAGAACGTTCTTTCAGCCGCGCTGCCAAGCACCGGTCGCGATGCGTGGTGCCGAGGCAAATGGCGCCCCTGTTCGGAGTTTCCGCCAGGCCGCCTGGAATCCTTGCATCATCTCGTTGATCAGTGGCTGAGTGTGACCGGCTTGAGCTTTTGGTCTCGTGCTGGATGGGAGCTATAAGCAGAAATGCAGACACTCCTGAAAGCTCTGGCGAAAAAGAATATGCTGTAGCCGCAGAAATGCGTCCGGGATGACAGGGCCTCAACAGGGCGGGAGATGGGCAGGTGCGTGCAGGCATTCTTACAGATTGGCCGGGCAAGTCAGATGCGCATGGCAGCCGCCATCCAGCCCTGTGGCATATGCTTGATGTGGCGGCCGTGGCATTGGAGCTTTGGCCGCATGGCCCGTTGAGGGACCAGCCGGAGCCTGTGCGCAATGCACTGCTGTTCCTGATTGCCCTGCATGATCTTGGCAAGGTATCCCGCACTTTCAGGCAGCAGATCGAGGCTCGTCGTGTTCCCCCGGACAACGGGCGGCATTGGCAGCTCACCTATCGCCATCTTCGGGACCAGGATGCGCTTCTGGCGCAGCTGTGCGGAGGAAGCCAGGCCGTTCGCAAGGCGTTGTATGGTGCGGTTGCGGGCCACCATGGTGACCCTGTTGGTGTGCTGGAGGCGCAGGCCCTGCGACGGCAGGGGGCATGTATCGGGGCCGACGCACAGGCCGCTGCCATCTGGGTTATCGAGACGCTTGCGGCGCACTTCGCCCCCCTGTCGCTTGATGGGCTGACGGAAGATGCGGCGCTTAGGCTCTCCTGGCTGCTGTCGGGCCTGACTGTTGAGGCGGACTGGATCGGCTCCAATACGGCCTGGTTTCCCTTCTCTCCCTCTATCGATGATCTTGCGGATTACTGGAGCATTGCGCGCAAGCAGGCGGCCAGTGCCGTGCAGCAGGCGGGATTGAGCCTCGCCCGCCCCGCTATACTGCATGCGGAAGAGCTGGCAGGCGGCGTCCTGCGGCCGATGCAGCAGATGGTGGCTGATATTGCCTTGCCGCAAGGGCCGATGCTGGCACTCATAGAGGATGCGACAGGGGCTGGAAAAACCGAAGCCGCGCTGATTCTGGCCAGCCGCATGATGCAGGCCGGAAAGGGACGGGGAATCTATTTTGCCCTGCCATCCATGGCCAGTTCCGAAGCCATGTTCATACGGATGCGGGCACAGATGTCCCGCCTGTTCGAGGGCCGGCCCTCTCTGGCTCTGGCGCATGGACGGCGTGGCCTGAGTGATGCCTTTGCTGAAGTGCGCGGCAACTGGAACCGCTCCGGTGAGGAGATCTTCGCCGAAGATGCCTGCGCACCATGGCTGGCGGATGATCGTCGCCTCTCATTGCTGGCGGAAATTGGCGTTGGCACGATTGATCAGGCGCTGATGTCCATATTGCCGACACGCTTTCACACATTGCGGCAGGCTGCCCTTGCCGGGCAGGTGCTGATTGTGGATGAGGCGCATGATTACGATCCCTATATGGAGAGGGAGCTGCGTGCGCTTCTGGAGTTTCATGGAGCTTTCGGCGGCTCTGCCATTTTGATGACTGCAACCCTGCCGCAATCCATGCGTGCCGGTTACGTTGCCGCGTGGCAGGAAGGCCGGAGGCGTGCAGGCGCGCCCTGTGCGATGGATGTGACGCTGCCTTCAGCCTATCCGGCCCTCACCCTGCTGGGGCAGACGGGGGAGGCGCGGGCTGTCGACCCAGTGCCGCAAACGTGCCGCCGGATCGAGATCGTGCGGCTGGGCCAGATCGAGGCCGCCGTTCAGCTGCTGGCAGAAGGGGTGCAGGCGGGCGCTGCCTGTGTGTGGGTGCGCAATGCCGTGGATGATGCCCATGCCGCGGTCGAGGCCCTGCATTCTGCCGGCATTCCCGCTCAATTGCTGCACGCCCGTTTCGCCATGACTGATCGACAGCGCATCGAGCAGCAGATGATGGCCCGTTTCGGGACGAACGGGCAGGGGCGGGCAGGGCCGGTGCTGGTGGCCACGCAGGTGGTGCAGGCTTCTCTTGATCTCGACTTCGATCTCATGGTCTCCGATCTGGCCCCGATGGGAGACCTGATCCAGCGCGCCGGCCGTCTCTGGCGGCATGCCGACCGGAGCAGGCCGGTGCCGGGACCGCGCCTGCATCTGCTGACACCCGACCCGGATATGGTGACGAGTGCGCGCTGGGTCTTTGATCTCCAGCCTTCCGGGGGCTGGATCTATCCTTCGGATGTGCTCTGGCGCACGGCCCGCGCGCTTCTGCGTGAGGCGGCCATTCTTGCTCCCGAAAACCTGCGCGCACTCATTGCAGAGGTTTATGAGGGGCATCTGCCCGTGCCGGAGGTTCTGGAGCGGGCCGAGCTTGAACATATCGGGAAGGAGCAGGCACAGGTGAGCCAGGCCCGGTTCAATGTTCTCAATGTTGCGGAGGGCTACGGGCAGTCTTCCCAATCTTTCGATGATCGCAGGTTCCCGACCCGGTTGGGGGAGGAGCAGGTTGTGCTGGTGCTGATGCGGCATGTCGATGGCCAGCTCGGCTTTTGGGCCCAGGCAGATACAGATTTCCGCGCCGCGGCGCTCTCCGAAGTCCAGATGTCACGTCGCCTTTATGAGCGTACCGGTCTTGAAGCTGCTCAGACCCAGCCGGATATCGCCCGATTGCGGGCTTCATGGCAGGACTGGGAGCGGGAGGTGCGCAAGATCGCGGTGGTGGAGGAGGACGGCACCATTGTCGAGGGGCTGCGTTATGAAGCGGATCGCGGCCTCGTCATGGCGAGCGCCTGATTGTGCGGAATGCTCTTAAAAGTTGTGTATAGGGTGATGTGGTGCGCACAGCCTCAGGTTTCTCTGATCTAATCCATATGTGAATCGTCAGCCGGAGCAGGGCATCCTCGGTGGCATGCCTGAAGACGGCAGGGCATATGTGACGGGAGGGGCTGCGTGGGGTTGAACCTCATTCTTGATCCGTGGATACCCGTGCGGTACGGCGACCGCCCGGCCGTCATCCGGCCCGATCAGATTGCTGAAGCCGGCCTTACCGCGCTTGACTGGCCGCGGCCGGATTTCAATCTGGCCTGTCTGGAACTGCTGATCGGTCTGGTCTATCTCGCCATGCCTCCGGAATCGGACAGCGCATGGCAGGCCCGGAAGCCGGACCCGGAAGCGCTGCGCGCAGCCCTTGCCCCGCTCGCCCCCGCTTTTGAACTGCTGGGAGAGGGGCCGCGTTTTCTGCAGGACAAGGCCCGCCTTGAGGGCAACCCTTCCCCGCCGGACATGCTCTTCATCGATTCTGCTGGTGAGAGTACGTCCAGCAAGAATGCGGATCTGATGGTCAAGCGGAAGCGTTATCCGGCGCTGGATCTGCCGCTGGCAGCCATGGCCCTGTATACGCTTCAGGCATTTGCGCCTTCTGGTGGGGCCGGTAATCGCACATCCATGCGGGGCGGGGGGCCTCTGGTCACGCTGGCCAAGCCTTCTGTTCCGGGGGAGGCTCCGCTCTGGTCACTGATCTGGGCGAATGTACCGCGGGGGCGTCCGCTCACAGACCTGACCGCTCTCCCATGGATGCGTGCGACGCAGACCTCTGAAGCCGGGCAGCTTGTGCACCAGCCGGAGGGAGATTTCCCTCCTGCTGAAGTGTTTTTCGGCATGCCGCGCCGCCTGCGTCTGGTGGCGGAAGAGGGGCGGGTGACGGGGGTTATCCAGCGGCCCTATGGTACCAATTACGGCCTCTGGCAGCATCCGCTCACCCCTTATTATGCCATGAAGGCGGGGGCGGATCGCTTGCCTGTGCATCCAAAGCCCGGTCCGCAGAGCTATCGCCACTGGCTGGGCATTTCACTGGCCGCCGAGAGTTCGGGCAAAGAGACTTTGCGCTGGCGTGCCTCCACTCTGGAAAACCATATCCGCCGCTCCGATGATGTGTTCGCAACGGTCATTGCTGCTGGCTGGGCCATGTCTAACATGAGCCCGCAGGATTTCCTGTGGTCGGAGCAGCCGCTTTTTCCGTTTGGGCCGGAAGCGCCGGAGGCGGGGCAGGCCGCAGATCTGGTGGCGGCGGCGGATGTGGCCGCGCGGGCCTTGATGAAGGCCGCGACCACGGCACTGGGCTTGTCCGGCAGTGAGGGCACGCCCATTGAGCCTCTGCGGGAGCGTTTCTTTCTGGAAACGGAGAGTGCCTTTCGGGATGCCCTGCGCGCCATCATGGAAGGGCAGGATCAAGACAGCATCGCACGCAAATGGTTGGTCCTGCTGCGCCATCAGGCTCTCGCGCAGTTCGATGCCCTGGCGCGCCCTGTCGACTATGACGCGATTGATCCTGACACGACCCCATTCAGTCGCCGCCCGACCATGAAAACGCTGGTGCAGGCCCGTCAAACCCTGCTGCGCACCTTTTTTGGCCCTGTCATCCACGATCTGCTCGGGCTGGAACGCCCGGTGAAGGAGAAGCCATGAGCGCACTGGAGGTGGGCAAGATCGCCTTTGCCTGGTGGAGGGAAGCTCTGGGGGATACAGGGCCGGGGCGTGCCGCGCGGGCGCAGTTGCGCCGTGCCTCTTCTGCATCCGAGATCATCAGTATCGCCGCAACGCATGACCTGAACGCTTCTCTTGGCGGGGTGCTGACATCGCGGGCAGAAACGCTGGCCCTGATCGCTTCCGCATTGGCCAATATCCGCGAAACCAGTGCCCAAACGGCAGCCGAGCAGATGGAGGGGACTATTTCCCCGCTGCGCTTCCAGAGACTGGTTCGGATCGAGAGGCCGGGCGAGCTGATCCTTCCGCTGCGCCGTGCCCTCATCCAGATCGAGGGCAGGGCACATGTCGGCAAACTGGCGGCAGACCTGTTCTACTGGTCGGATCAGGTCCGCAATCAATGGTGCTTTTCCTATTATGGCGCGGGTTTCCCTGTGCCAGAGACAGCCGGAGAAACTGAAGCATGAGCCGGTTCCTGCAACTGCATTATCTGACGATCTATCCGCCTTCCAATCCCAACCGTGATGATCAGGGCCGTCCGAAAACCGCACGCTTTGGCGGCGTGGACCGGCTGCGCATTTCCAGCCAGTCCCTGAAGCGGGCCGTGCGGACATCCGAGCTTCTGGAAACCCGCCTTGCCGGGCATATGGGTGCACGCACCCAGCGCATTGGTGAGGTGGTGGCCGCGCGCTTGCGGGAACTGAAGGCGGAAGAGCCGCGCCTGAGCGAGATTTCCCGCGCCATTGCCGATGCGTTTGGCAAGATGAAGCCTGCGCCCTCCCTGCTGACCGAGCAACTGGCCTTCATTTCGCCGGCAGAGCGGGCGCGTGCCTTGGAACTGGCCGAAGCCATGCTGGCAGATCCGGAACTGTATCGCGCCAAGGCCGGGGCGGGCAAGAAGGGTGGCAAGAAGGCCGAGAAGGCGGGAGAAGATAATGGCGCTTATGCCATTCCCGTTCAGGATCTTCTGCGCACGGCCGATGGCGCCGTGGATGTCGCCATGTTCGGCCGGATGCTGGCGGATGACCCTGACTTCAACCGTGAGGCTGCGGTGCAGGTCGCGCACGCCATCACCACCCATCGCGCGCTGGTGGAGGATGATTTCTACACGGCTGTCGATGATCTGAAGACAGCCGCAGAAGATGCCGGGGCGGGTTTTGTGGGTGATGCCGGCTTTGGCTCAGGCGTTTTCTATCTTTATGCCTGTGTGGACTGCGACCTGCTGGAGAAAAACCTTGCAGGAGACAGCGCACTTGCGGTTGCAGGTGTCGAGGCGCTGGTCGAGGCGCTGGCGACCACATCACCTTCCGGCAAGCAGAACAGCTTCGCGCATCGCCCGCGCGCCGGTTATGTGCGGGCAGAGTTCGGGCATCAGCAACCCCGCAGTCTGGCCTGTGCCTTTTTCCGTCCTGTGGCAGGGGGAGATCTGCTGACGGCATCCATCTCCGCGCTGGAGGCAGAGGCCGCTGCGCTTGACCGTGCCTATGGCCAGAACTGGGAGAGTGCGGCCATGAATGTGCCGGCCGGTGCCGGTACGCTGGCGGATGTCCTGGCCTTTGTGCGCCGGACACTTGCCGATGGCTGAATTCGTCGTGTTCACCCTTGCCGGTGCCATGGGAGCCTTTGGCGACCTTGCCGGCCATGAGCGGCGCGGCTCCCTGCTGTGGCCCGCGCGCTCTGCCATATTGGGGCTGATGGGGGCAGCTCTGGGGGTGGAGCGCGATGATGGCCCCGGCCAGCAGGCGCTTGGCGTGTGGAAAGTGGCGGTGGGCACCATGATGACAGGTGCCATGCTGCGGGACTTTCACACAACGCAGACTGTGCCTACCGCCCGCATTCGCAGGCCCAATTCCCGCCGCGCGGCCCTTGCCGCCCTCGCACCCGGTGACAATCCGGTGCTGACACAGCGCGATTATGTTACCGATTGCGCCTTTGCTGTTGCGGTGTGGGGTGGCGCGCGCGAGCCCTTGGTCGCTGCATTGGAGAAACCGCATTTCGTGCTCTATCTGGGGCGCAAGTCCTGTCCGCTGACGATGCCTGTGGCGCCGCGCCTGATTGATGCTGAAACGCCGGCGCTTGCACTGGCTGCAGCAGCGCGTCCGCATTGGGCGCAGCACGCCGCCATTGGCTCTGTTGCCAGCGATGTCTTTGATGGCATGGGCGGAATGGAAAGCCTGCGCTGGGATGATCCGGTAGATCGTTCGGTGTGGGGCTTCCGTTCCCGGCGGGTCATCCATACCGGAGGGCCGGGATGACGCTTTTCTTTTCTCGTCTCACACTGAACCGCTCAGCCGGGAATGCGGCCCTGAAAGCTGTGCTGGACCCGGCCCATGCGGATGAGGCCATGGATGCCCATCATCGCCTGATGTGGGTGCTTTTTGGCGATGGGCCGGACAGGCGCCGCGATTTTCTCTGGCGCGCCGAGGGGCAGGGCCGTTTCTATGTGCTCTCTGCCCGTGAGCCCGTGCCGCATGATCTTTTCGAACCGCCCGAGGTCAAACCCTTTGCTCCGGTGCTGGCGAGTGGAGATCGGCTGGAGTTCATGCTGCGGGCGAATGCAACGCGCCAGCGCAAGGGCATTGGCAGGGTCGATGTGGTGATGGATGCGCTGCATGCCCTGCCTGCGGGTGAGCGGGCCGCCGCGCGGATGGATCTGGCACAGCGCGAAGGTTCTGCCTGGCTGGAGAGGCAGGGCACTAAGGCCGGTTTTGAACCCCTTGCGGTGTGTGCGGAAGATTATGGCGTACGCGCACTGCCGGGGCAATCCGGTGGGCGACGTGGGCAGCGCCAGTTTGGCATTCTGGAACTTTCCGGGGTGCTGGAGGTGAAAGAGCCTGCCCTCTTTCTTGACCATCTCGCGCAAGGGTTCGGGCGCGCCCGTGCATTTGGCTGCGGCCTCATGCTCATCCGGCGCGCCAGATGAGCAGCGCCGGCGGTTCCGGGCTGCCGGGGCTTGCTCCGCCAAAGCCTATCCCGCTGAAGGACAGGGCCTCCATGGTCTTTGTCGAGCGGGCGCAACTGGATGTGGCGGATGGGGCATTTGTTGCTGTCAATGCCGATGGAACACGCACGCAGATTCCTGTTGGCGGTCTGGCCTGCATTCTGCTGGAGCCGGGTGCCAGAATAAGTCATGCCGCTGTGGCTCTGGCGGCGAGAGTTGGCACCTTGATCACATGGGTCGGCGAAGCCGGGGTCCGCCTGTATTCGGCCGGTCAGCCGGGTGGTGCGCGGGCTGACAGATTGCTCTGGCAAGCCTCCATCGCACTGGACCCCGACGCACGATTACGCGTTGTGCGCAAGATGTACGCCATGCGGTTTGGTGAGGATGCGCCTTCGCGCCGCTCCATCAACCAGCTGCGGGGCATTGAAGGTGCGCGGGTTCGCGAGAGCTATGCCCTGCTGGCGCAGAGCCATGGTGTGAACTGGAACAGACGACGCTATGATCGGGCAGACTGGGAGGCTGGCGATGTGCCCAATCGCTGCCTTTCCGCAGCCACGGCCTGCTTGCATGGATTGACAGAGGCCGCAGTTCTCGCCGCAGGCTATGCGCCGGCCATCGGTTTTCTGCACACCGGAAAGCCTCTCTCCTTCGTCTATGATATTGCAGACCTTTTCAAGCTGGAAACCGTTGTGCCGGAGGCTTTTCGCATTGCCGGGAAGGCGCAGAAAGGGCAACTGGACATGGTGCCGGACAGGGCTGTGCGCCTGGCATGCCGGGATTCTTTCCGGCGCTCGGGTCTGCTTGGCCGCATTATTCCGGCTATTGAGGAGGTTCTGGCGGCAGGAGAGCTGGCCCGGCCTGAACCCGCCCCTGAAGCTTTGCCACCAGCTTTTTCTGATGACCCTTCCACGGGCGATCCAGGGCATCGCTGATGATGGTTGTTGTGGTGAACAATGCCCCGATGCGGCTGAGAGGACGCCTTGCAGCCTGGCTGGTGGAATTGCGGGCCGGAGTTTATGTGGGCGATTACTCGGCTCGCACGCGCGAGATGATCTGGGAACAGGTTCTGACCGGGATTACCGAGGGCGATGCCGTCATGGTCTGGAAAGCTCCAACCGATCAGGGGTATGAGTTTCTAACAGCCGGCCGCAATCGACGTATGCCGGTTGATTTTGACGGGCTGAAACTGGTCAGTTTCTTCCCGCCAGCCCAAGGTGATTGACCTCCTGAAAATCGGTGCGCTGTTTGAAAAGTAAAATACTGATATGGATCAGTCATATACAAGAAGTCTGTTCCCCGCGCATGCGGGGATG
>NZ_JBQWAR010000011.1:0-122600 GCF_052491725.1 Haloleucobacter ellipsoideus | reverse complement strand
TCATGGCCTTGGCAGAGGCCGGGGCATCGGATTGTAGAGCGAAGAACTTTCCTATTTGCCGCCGTTTCTACGCCATAGCCCTACGCTGCCTAAATATCAGTTGCACAACGATAAATCACTGTTCTGTCTGGTCTCTGCAATAGCCAGAAACACCCAGCAGGAGGCAGCGCAGCCATGCGTCAACCAGACCGTATCGTCCGTTTGAAGACCGTTCTCGCCCGCACCGGGCTGTCCCGGTCCACCATCTATCGCAAGATCGCCGAAGGCACCTTTCCAGCCCAGATCAAGATCAGCACCAATGGCGCGGGCTGGAAGGAATCCGACATCAATCGCTGGGTCGCCAACCCTGCCGGATGGCGGCAGCGCTCGTTCAACGAATTTGATTTCCTCGATGACTTCTGACCGCAGCGGCGACCACAAGCCGGTGACGGCATCCCGTTCCCGGCGCACCGAACGACCGCCTACGGCGTCGGAGCAGCTTGAGGAATTACTGGGCTATCCGTGGCCGTTCCCCGGCAGGCCGCCCAAACATGACCTCAGCACATGGACCGTAACCGACGACTGGCCCGATCCCGTTCCGGTCACGGAAGCCGAAATCGAGGTGTTCGAACGATGGTTCAGCGATCTCTTCGATGAAATGTTCGGCCCCGACACCGGATCGCCCGACACAGGGCCTGAGATTGATCTTGAAAACGGTACTACAAAATGATACTGGATACTCCATGAAAAAGCGTCACAGAGCCACGCTGGAACTGATCTTCGCCCGCCCGGTCAACGGCTCGATCCGCTGGGCCGATATAGAGGCGCTGTTTGTAGCCCTCGGGGCGGAGGTCAGCGAGCGGGAAGGTTCGCGCGTCGGCGTGTTCCTGTTCGGCGAAGTGCGCGTCTTTCATCGCCCGCATCCCTCACCGGATACGGACAAAGGTGCGGTTGCCAGCATCCGAAAATGGCTGGACGAACACGGAGTAAAGCCATGAACAATGTCGTCGAAATCAATGGCGAGAAGGCGGTTATCGCTTTCGATCCCGAGATTCAGATGCTGCGCGGCGAGTTTGTAGGCCTCAATGGCGGGGCCGACTTCTATGCCGAAAGCGTCCACGATCTGATCGAGGAAGGCCGCAAGTCGCTGGCCGTTTATCTCGAAATGTGCCGGGAGAAGGGTATCGAGCCGCGCCGGAAGTTCTCCGGCAAGTTTAATGTCCGCCTCACGCCTGACGACCATGCCGCCGCAGTCATTGCCGCAGCAGCATCGGGCAAGAGCCTGAATGAATGGATCGTCAGGACCATCAGGGAGGCCGCAGAGTAGCGGCCCCATTCGGGACACAACCGGCTTTGAAAGGAAACAGATTATGACCGCTTCTACCGTGCCGCTACGCGCCGCCCTCTATCTGCGTGTTTCGACGGCGCGGCAGGCCGAGCATGACGTTTCCATTCCCGACCAGAAGCGGCAGGGCGAAGCCTATTGCGAGTCACGCGGCCTGCAACTGGTCGAAACCTTTATTGAACCCGGCGCATCGGCGACCAATGACCGCCGCCCCGAGTTCCAGCGCATGATCGAGGCCGGAACGTCGAAACCCGCGCCCTTCGACGTTGTGGTGGTCCATTCGTTCAGCCGGTTCTTCCGCGATCACTTCGAGCTTGAGTTCTATGTCCGCAAGTTGGCGAAGAACGGTGTGAAGCTGGTTTCGATCACTCAGGAAATGGGGGACGACCCCATGCATGTCATGATGCGGCAGATCATGGCGCTGTTCGATGAATATCAGTCCAAGGAAAACGCCAAGCACGTCATGCGCGCCTTGAAGGAGAACGCGCGGCAAGGCTTCTGGAACGGCTCGCTACCTCCTATCGGCTATCGCACCGTCGCCGCCGAACAGCGCGGGGCTAAGACCAAGAAGAAGCTGGAGATTGACCCGCTGCACGCCGATACGGTGCGGCTGATCTATCGCCTTGCCTTGGAGGGCGACGGCACCACCGGCCAGATGGGCGTCAAGAACATCGTCTCCTATCTCAACAGCCGCCGCATCTTCACCCGCGATGGCGGGCGTTGGGGCATCGGGCAGGTGCACCGCATCCTGACCCGTCGCACCTATATGGGCGAGCATGAGTTCAACAAGCGCTCCAAAACCAAGGAATTGAAGCCGGTCAGCGAGATCGTGACGGTTCCGGTCCCCCCCATTATCGACAAAGATACGTTCGAGGCGGTTCAGAAGCTGCTCAAGGCTCGTAATCCCAAGGTCATGCCCGCCCGCGTCATCAGCGGCCCAACCATGCTGACCGGCCTGATCCATTGCGCCAAGTGCGGCGGGGCCATGACCATCCGCACCGGCAAGGGCGGGCGCTATCGCTACTACGCCTGCTCGATGAAGGCGCGGCAGGGGCCGACCGCCTGCGAAGGCATGGCCGTGCCGATGGAAAAGTTGGACGATCTTGTCGTCAATCACCTTGAGAAACAGCTTCTCCAGCCCGAGCGGCTGGAAACCGTGCTTGCCGCTGCGCTCGACCGCAGGGAAGAACACGCTGAGCGCCGCCGCGAGCATATCGCCGAGTTGAACAAACGCTCAGCCGAATCGGAATTGCGCCTCAAACGGCTTTATGACGCCATCGAGGCAGGTGTTGCCGATCTGGACGACCCGGCGCTGAAAGATCGTATCGACGGCCTCAAGGCCATCCGCGATCAGGCCAAAGCTGATGCCGAGCGTGCGCAGGCCATGCTCCAGAACACAGGACAGAAGGCGGTGACGCCGCAGATGCTGCGCAAGTTCGCCACAACCGCCCGTGAGCGTATTAGACTGGAAAGCGGCGGCTATCGTCGCGACCACCTTCGCGCGCTCGCGCAGCGCGTCGAGGTCGCGGAGGGCGAGGTTCGCATCATGGGATCGAAGTCCCGGCTGCTACAGACGCTTGTGGCGGGAAGTTGCGTAAATTCAGTGCCCACTCAGGGACTGAAGTGGCGGAGGGGGTGGGATTCGAACCCACGAATGGTTGCCCATTGCCGGTTTTCAAGACCGGTGCCTTCAACCGCTCGGCCACCCCTCCGTGCTGCCGGAGATCTTGTCTCAACTGAAGAATCAGCGCAGCGAGCGCGCTTTATATCGTTATCTGTCCCGTTGCGTCGAGAGGCATCGACGCAAACCGGAAATGAGATGAACGGTGTGTCCCATTTCTGCCATGATTGGCGCTCTAGGTGCTGTGCTGAATAGGCTGGCCATGGCTGTTAGTGGGTTGGTCTGTCTGATTTGCAGTGCTATGGGGTGATATGAGGTGTAATCCCAACACCCGCTGCGGAACTGGAGCACGAGCAGGTATGACAGAACGCATGACGATGGATCATGAAATGGCAGGGATGAACAAGCAGGCCGCTCTTGAAGTGGAAGGTGCCTCACCTGTGCATTCTCGTTTCCCGCTGCGTTTTGCCTCCCGTTTCGCTATATGCGCCGTCTTCGCCGTTTCTGTTGCAGCCTGCAGTACCACAGACAATGCAAATAATGCCCGGGCCGAGGTCGCGAAGGCAGCCACATCTCCGGCTCCTTCGGTAAAATCCAAGAAAACCGGCGGTTATTACAAGGTTGGCAAGCCTTATACCGTTCGTGGAAAGACCTATTATCCGAAGGAGGATCCGAATTACTCGGCGGAAGGCACCGCCTCCTGGTATGGGGCCGGTTTCCATGGTGGCAAGACCGCCAATGGCGAAACCTTCAACATGAATTCCATTTCCGCTGCACATAAGACACTGCCTCTGCCTTCTTATGTGCGCGTGACCAATCTGAGCAACCAGCGCTCCATCATTGTCCGGGTCAATAATCGCGGCCCATTTGTGGGCAATCGCCTGATCGACCTTTCCTACCGCACCGCTGAGCTTCTCGGTTTCGCCAAAAATGGCGTTGCGCGTGTGCGTGTTGATTATGTGGGGCCGGCCTCCATTGATGGTTCGGACCATCGTCAGCTTGCATCCACCTTGCGGACGGACGGCACTCTGGCCCAGGCGCCCGGAGCCTCTGAGCAGAGCCAGGTGCAGGTTGCGGATGCCACACCGTTTGTGCCCGAAGTTGAAGAAACGCCTGCTGTCGCCCAGAGTGAGATGGCGGATGCCACAGAGCAGGTGAGCGATCCCAATGCCTCCATCGTGCAGGTTGCGGCGGCAGATCAGGTTCCCCTGTCCGGATCCGGGTGGTCTACCGGGGCTGAGCCGGTGAGCGGCATGGCTTATGCGGGGCAGCCCGGCGCCGAGTGAATCGCGGCCTGAGATTGGCCCGTGTCTGTTATTTTCCTTCATATGCAGTGGTATATGCAGCTTGCCACAGGTATGATGTGCCAGTGATGTCATTCTGCATCATGTCATGATGATCGCGGTTTCTTCCTCGCCCATGGGAAGAAGAAGCCATGCTCCGTGCGTCAGGTCATTGAGGATAGGCATTTGGCCATGACGAACTCTTCCGCCTCTTCCGCTGCTTTCACTCATGCCGTTGAGCCGGGCCGGTTCATCACACTGGAGGGCGGGGAGGGGACGGGGAAGTCCACTCAGGCGCGGATGCTGGCGGGCTATTTGCGCGCGCGCGGTATCGAAGTGCTGGAAACCCGTGAACCGGGCGGCACCGCTGGCGCGGAAGCTATCCGTCATGTTCTTCTCTCTGGAGGGGCGGAGCAGCTTGGCCCCTCGGCAGAGGCCCTTCTTTTTGCCGCGGCGCGTCTGGATCATGTGGATGAGCGCATTGGTCCGGCCTTGCAGGCTGGCCGCTTTGTCGTCTGTGACCGTTTCATTGACTCTTCGCGCGTCTATCAGGGTGCATTGGGATCCGTGGAGGCCGGCCTGCTCGATCAGCTGGAACAGGCCGCCATGGGGCATGTGCGCCCGGACCTGACCCTTGTTCTGGATATTCCGGCAGAACTCGGGCTCGCCCGTGCCGCGGCACGGGGTGGGGCGGATCGCTTCGAGAAGGAGGGGCTCTCCTATCACTCGGCTATTCGTCAGGCCTTTCTCGCCCTTGCCGGGCAGAGCGCGCGACATGTCGTTATCGATGCCCGGGGCAGCGTGGCGGATGTCGCAGCGCGCATTGCTGCCACGGTTGAAGCCCGCCTGTTTTCCTCCGGCCCGGTGAGTCGAGATGAGTGATGTTCTGGCCGGGGATATCCTGCCTGGCACCCCGGCACCGCGAGAGCAGGAACGGCTGTTTGGCCATCAGGATGTCGAGGCGGATCTGCTGGGCGAATGGCGCGCCGGCCGCCTGCCGCATGCCCTGCTTCTGGGTGGGCCTGAAGGCATCGGCAAGGCAACCCTGGCGTACAGGCTTGCCCGCATGGTTCTTGCGGGAGACCATGGCGGCGGAACTGCGCCACACGATCTTTCAATTTCGCCTTCAGATCCTGTCTTTCGACAGATTGCATCCCTGACGCATCCGGATCTTCTGGTTCTGCGCCGGGTGCCAGAGGCCGGTGAGGAGAAGCTGCCCACAATTATCCCTGCGGAGATGGTGCGCCGGGTGCGGGCGTTCTTCGGCGCGACGGCGGCGAGTGGGGGGTGGCGTGTCTGTATCGTGGACTCGGTGGATGAGCTGAATGCCTTCGGGGCGAATGCCTTGCTCAAGACCCTTGAGGAGCCGCCGCCGCGCGCCCTGTTCTTGCTGGTCTCCCATTCTCCCGGCCGCATTCTGCCCACCATACGTTCCCGCACCAGATTGCTCCGCCTGAGGCCGCTGGAGGCGCAGGAGGTGCTCGCGGCTCTGGACCATCTGCGGGAGAGCGGCGTGGAGCTTGACCCCGCGCTTCTGTCTTCAGCGGCGGAAGCCAGTCAGGGGAGTGTTCGCCGGGCCATTCTGCTGGCACGAGGGGAGGGGATGGAGGTGCGCTCCGCCACCCTGCGCGCGCTGGAGCAGCTTCCGGAGCCGCGACCCGATGAACTGCACGCCCTTGGTGCGCGGCTGCAGGGAGACAGGGGGGATGGGCTCGACCTCTTTGTGGAAGCCGTGTGCGATTATATCGCCACACGCGTGACTTCCGGTGCGGAACCGCGCCATCGCCTTGTTCGACTGGGCGAGGTGTGGGAGAACGTAAGGCGCAATGCGAACGAGGCGGATGTTTTCAACCTCGATCGCAAAGCATTGGTGTTCCGTATTTTTGCCGATCTGTCCGCCGCCATGCGCTGATTGCAGGCCGGGCAGGGGGTGAAACGAACTGTTTCGAGTTGCATGATGCCCGCAAAGCCGCCTTTCTACATCACGACTGCCATCGCCTATCCCAATGGCGTTCCTCATATGGGCCATGCCTATGAGGCGATCGCCAGCGATTGCATCGCGCGTTTCATGCGACTGGACGGCCATGATGTGCGTTTCCTCACCGGCACCGATGAGCACGGCATCAAGATGCTCCAGACGGCGCAGAAGGCCGGCATCACCGCCCCCGAGCTGCTGGAGCGCAATGTGCCGCGCTTCAAGGCGATGATCGAGACCTTCAACATCTCCGTCGATGACTTCATCCGCACCACACAGGAGCGGCATCACGAGGCGAGCAAGGCCATCTGGGAAAAGATGGTGGCGCGCGGGGATATCTATAAATCCACATATTCCGGCTGGTATTCCATCCGGGATGAAGCCTATTATGCGGAAAGCGAGACCACGCTGAACGCCGATGGCGTGCGCCTTGGCCCGCAGGGTACGCCTGTGGAATGGGTGGAGGAGGAGAGCTACTTCTTCCGCCTCTCCAATTATCAGGACCGGTTGCTGGCCTTCTACAAGGAGAATCCCGGCTTCATCATGCCGGAGGCGCGCCGCAATGAGGTGGTGAGCTTTGTTGCCGGCGGGTTGCAGGACCTGTCCATCTCCCGCACCACCTTCAACTGGGGCATCACCGTTCCGGATGATCCGCGACACATCATGTATGTGTGGGTTGATGCGCTCACCAACTATATCACCGCGCTTGGTTATCCCGATGAAAATGCCGAGCTGTTCAAGACCTTCTGGCCCGCCAATCTGCATGTGATCGGCAAGGATATCATCCGCTTTCATGCGGTCTACTGGCCGGCATTCCTGTGGTCTGCCGGGCTGGAGGCGCCCAAGCGCGTGTTTGGACACGGCTTTCTCTTCAATCGCGGAGAGAAGATGTCCAAGTCTCTGGGCAATGTGATCGATCCGTTTGATCTGGCCTCGGCCTATGGGGTGGATGTCATCCGCTATTTCTTCCTGCGGGAGGTTTCGTTCGGTCAGGATGGCTCCTACAGCCATGAAGCCATCGTGGCGCGGATGAATGCCGATCTGGCGAATGATCTGGGCAATCTGGCGCAGCGCTCATTGTCGATGATCGCCAAGAATCTGGACGGTGTCGTCCCGCAGCCCGGTCCTCTCTCGCCGGAGGATGACGCCATGCTGGCTCTGGCCGATGGCATGCTGGCCAAAAGCCGTGAGGCGATGGAGACGCAGGCGATCCACCATTATCTCAATGCCGTCTGGGCCGTGGTGGCGGAAGCGAACCGCTATTTCGCGGCGGCTGCCCCCTGGGCCCTGCGCAAGACAGACCCGGCCCGCATGGCCACGGTGCTTTGGGTGACCGCCGAGGTGATCCGCCAGATCGGCATTCTGGTCCAGCCCGTCATGCCGGAAAGCGCAGCCAAGCTGCTGGATCTTGTTGCGATTCCTCCGGATGAGCGGGGATTCGACCAGCTTGGTGCGGCCGGTCGTCTGCCGGCCGGTGGAACGCTGCCCGCGCCACAGGGCGTCTTCCCCCGCTATGTGGAGCCAGAAACCGCCCAGTGATGGAAGCGCCAGCGCAGATATTCATGCTGCGCTGGTGTGCCGATGTTGCGGACATGGTGAATGACTTGTCTCTTTAGGGAGACAAGTCATGGAAATGATTGCGTTGTTGACCGGGATATGTCCTTGAAGCCTTGGCTCGGTCGCATTATGCGTGCATGTTGCAGATGATAGCTCATCTGGCCCAAGGGAGGCGTGGAAACCGTGATGGCTTTGATAGCAGCGCCGGCAAAAGGCGCAAAACTGGTTTGCGCGCTGGCGCTTGTAACAGCAGTGGCAGCCTGTGCGGGCACTGGCGGGCAGAAACCCACTGCCGGTTACGATCCCGTGCCTCCCATGCCTTCGCAAACCGCTCCTGTGCAGGAGGGGCCTGCTGTTCCGCGTATCGAGGTTCGTCTGGAGGGTGCTGACGCGACACTGGTGCGCGGCCGCCTTGCCACATCGCGCCGTGCACGCGGCTATACCATCACGGTGGACCAGCCCTCGCAGCTGGTGGCCGAGAAGAAGCTGCCGCCAGAAGAGGCCCTGAAGCGCACCAATGGTGCATCTTCTGATGCGGCCTTCCGGCTGGATTACATCTTCAACACGTCCGGTGGCGCGGTCACGGTTTCCCTTGAAGCCTCTGTCGTGACCAATCCGGGCCGTCCGGGTGAAAGCGTGCGGCCGATCACCATGCCTGCGGCGGATGCCGCGGCCCTGCGTCGTGAAATCGCCGATGCCAACTGATACGGCCCTGCATGTCCCCTCTCACTGAAGCGGGACATGTAACCTGAAACCTCCCGGACCCGCTCCGGGGGTTTTCCATGCCTCTTTTTCTGGCTTGCCATGCTTGTTGACAGTCATTGCCACCTCGATTTCCCTGATTTTGCAGAAGAGTTGCCGGATATTGTTGCGCGGGCCCGCGCGGCAGGCGTCACCCATTGCGTGACCATTTCCACGCGGCTTTCCAGGTTCGATCAGGTTCTGGCGATCGCTGAGCGGTTCGAGGGCATCAGCTGCTCCGTTGGCGTGCATCCAATGGAAGCGGCCAATGAGCCGGACGTGACGGCGGAAGACATCATCTCCCGCACGCATCATCCAAAGGTCGTTGCCATCGGCGAGAGTGGGCTGGATTATCATTATGAGCCCGGCACGCGGGATGTGCAGATCCGGGATTTCCGGGCCCATATCGCAGCATCACGCCAGACCGGTCTGCCGCTGGTCATCCATTCGCGTGATGCGGATGAGGACATGGCGCAGATTCTGGAAGAGGAAACCGCAAGGGGCGCCTTTCCCTTTCTGCTGCACTGCTTTACCGCCGGGCCGGATCTTGCCCGCCGCGCCCTCGCTCTGGGCGGCTATGTTTCCTTTTCCGGGGTCATCACCTTCAAGAAAAGCCAGGAACTGAGGGATATCGCCACCACGATTCCCGAAAATCGCCTGCTGGTGGAAACGGACTCGCCCTATCTTGCGCCCATGCCCTATCGCGGCAAGCGCAACGAGCCTTCCTATGTGCGTGAAACTGCCCGGGTGCTTGCTGAGGCGCGAGGCGTTACGCTCGAAGACATGGCTGCCGTGACGACTCGGAACTTCTTTACCCTGTTCTCCAAAGCCAGACCTTGATCCGCGCGCCTCGGCGCGCTTCCGGCGGTATGAGGCGACAATGAATCACGATCATTATGATGACGCTTATCTGCGCGACATCCTGCAAAACGTGAAGACAATTGCAGTTCTTGGAGCCAGCGCCAACAATGCGCGCCCCTCATATGAGGTGATGCACTTTCTGGCGGGGCTTGGGTACCATGTGTTTCCCATCAATCCGGGGCAGGCGGGCAAGGTTATTGATGGCCTGACCTATTATGGCACTCTCGCCGATGTGCCAGATCCTGTCGACATGGTGGATGTTTTCCGCGCACCGGAGAACCTGCCCGGCATTCTGGAGGAGGTTCTCGCTTTGCCGCACCGCCCGCGGGTGCTTTGGATGCAGCTTGGCGTAAGGGATGATGCCATTGCGACACAGGCGGAAAATGCCGGCCTGAAGGTGGTGATGGATCGTTGCCCCAAGATTGAATATCCGCTTCTCTTCCCCAAATAGCATCGAAAGCATGCGAATCGCGCTGTAATGACAGCAAGAGTATGTGGAATATATACAATCTAAAGACCAGGAAGGAACGATAATGAGTGATGAAACGCCCGTTTCGCAGGCTGCATCCCCCGGTTTTGCGACACTCGCCGTCCATGCCGGCGCCAAGCCGGACCCGACGACCCATGCACGCGCAACCCCCATCTACCAGACAACCTCATTTGTCTTTGATGATGTGGACCATGCAGCTTCGCTGTTCGGCCTTCAGGCTTTCGGGAATATCTATACGCGCCTGACCAATCCCACCACCGCCGTTCTGGAAGAGCGCGTCGCGGCGCTGGAAGGTGGCACCGCAGCGGTGGCAACGGCATCCGGGCATTCCGCGCAGCATCTGGTGTTCCACACCCTCCTGACGCCGGGTGACGAGTTCGTCGCGTCGCGCAAGCTGTATGGCGGCTCCATCAACCAGTTCAACCATGCCTACAAGAATTATGGCTGGAACGTCGTATGGGCCGACCCGGATGACCTGTCCACGTTCGAGCGTGCCATCACGCCGAAAACCAAGGCCATTTTCGTCGAGTCCATTGCCAATCCGGGTGGTGTTGTCGTTGATATTGCGGCCATTTCCGCGATTGCCCGCAAGGCCGGCATTCCGCTGATCGTGGACAACACGATGGCGACCCCCTATCTGTGGCAGCCGATCAAGGATGGCGCGGACATCGTCGTCCACTCCGCCACCAAGTTCCTCGGCGGGCATGGCAACTCCATGGGCGGCATTGTGGTGGATGCCGGCTCCTTCGACTGGTCGGCAACCGATCGCTACCCGATGCTCTCCAAGCCCCGCCCGGAATATCAGGGCATGGTGCTGCACGAGACCTTCGGCAATTTCGCGTTTGCCATTGCCGTTCGTGCCCTCGGCCTGCGCGATATCGGCCCTGCCATCTCGCCGTTCAACTCCTTCATGCTCCTCACGGGCATCGAAACGCTGAACCTGCGCATGCAGCGCCACAGCGACAACGCCCTTGCCGTCGCCCGCTTCCTCAGCGTCCATCCGAAGGTGGAGTGGGTGAGCTATCCGGGGCTGGAGAGCGACCCGTATCACGCGCTTGCACAGAAATATCTGCCCAAGGGGGCAGGGGCTGTTTTCACCTTCGGGCTGAAGGGGGGCTATGAGGCTGGCGTGAAGCTGGTTTCGAATGTGCACCTGTTCTCGCATCTGGCCAATATCGGCGATACACGCTCGCTGATCATTCACCCCGCCTCTACCACGCACCGCCAGCTCACCGATGAGCAGAAGACCATAGCGGGCGCCGGCCCGCAGGTGGTGCGCCTGTCTGTCGGAATCGAGGATCAGGCGGATATCATCGCGGATCTGGAGCAGGCGCTCGCCCAGCTCTGATCGACTCATGAATGGCACAGAGTTGAAGGCGTCGCGAAGAGTGAGGGACCATGGTTTCCGATCGTAATCTAGTGCGTAACGTCATCATCATCTGTGCCATTCTGGCCCTGATGTATTTCGCATGGCTGATCGTCGACGTTCTGTTGATGGTTTTTGCCTCGATCCTGCTCAGCATCGTCTTTCACAGCCTTGCCGTGCCGTTTTCCAGAGTCACCCGCATGCCTCTGCGTTATGCGGTCTTTCCTGTCGCCGTGTTGCTGGTCGGCGCGATCGGGACGGTGCTGTATCTCTTTGGCTCCACGCTTCAGGCTCAGGTTATCGAGCTGATGCAGGGCCTGCCCACCGCATGGGAGGGGCTGAAGGAGCGCCTCCATCTGGAAGGGCTGGGGCTGGATCTCATCCAGCGCGCCGAGTCTGTCGCCCCATCCGGAATCACGATTCTCTCAGGGTTCACGAGTAATGTGTTCGAGGCGCTGGTGGGGGCCTTTCTGGTGCTGGTGGGGGGCATCTATTTTGCCCTTGAGCCGACCCTTTACCGCGATCTTCTGCTCAAGCTGTGGCCTGAGAACAAGCGCGAGGATATTTCCCGGGTACTGCATTCCATCACCGGGGATCTTCTGGCCTTTCTGAAAGCCCAGTTCATCGCCATGCTCGTGGTGGGTGTGCTGGCCTATATCGGTCTGAGCATCATTGGCGTGCCATCAGCACTGGCGCTGGCGCTGTTTGCCTGCCTGGCCGAGTTCGTGCCGCTTATCGGCCCTATCATCTCGGCCATTCCCGCTCTTCTCATTGCGCTGACACTTGGGCTGGATACCGCGCTGTGGACCCTGCTGGTGTTCATCGTGGTTCAGCAGTCCGAGAGCAATGTCATCACGCCCCTGCTTCAGGAGCGCATGGTCTCCCTGCCGCCGGCAGTCACCTTGTTTGCTGTCGTGGTCTTTGGCTCCATCTTCGGGGTCATGGGGATCATTCTGGCTACGCCTTTGACTGTCCTGACCTTTTCCGCGATCCGCAATCATCCGAGATGAAACACGCGGATCCAGCTGACGCTGGGTCAGGAAGAAGGGGCGTTTGCCTTGCTCCTTTGGATGTGTATGGTCTCGCCTCCTGCTTTGAAGAGATACCCGCATGGCTCGCGATACGGTCGATGAAACCCCGATTTCCTCACGCGATGAATTGGTCGCCTGGATTGAAAAAGGGGTCAAACCGTCCAGTGCCTTCCGTATCGGTACGGAGCATGAAAAAGTCCCTTTTACTCTGGGCCGGCATGAGCCCGTGCCTTATGAGGGACCAGCCGGCATTCGCCGCCTGCTGGAAGGCATGCAGCTGTTGCTGGGGTGGGAGCCCATCATGGAAGGCGAGACCATTATCGGTCTTGCCGATGTGACGGGTGGTGGAGCCATTTCCCTTGAGCCCGGCGGGCAGTTTGAACTTTCCGGCGCGCCGCTGTGTAATATTCACGAAACCAGTGTGGAGCTGAATGCGCATCTGGCGCAGGTGCGGGAAGTGGCCCAGCCGCTGGGCATCGGCTTTCTCGGCATTGGCATGAGCCCGCGCTGGACCCGGGCGGAAACACCCGTGATGCCCAAGGGGCGCTACCGCATCATGGCCGGCTACATGCCGAAGGTAGGCACGCTCGGGCTGGACATGATGTTCCGCACCTGCACCGTGCAGGTGAACCTCGATTTCTCCAGCGAATCCGACATGGTCCAGAAGATGCGGGTGGGTCTTGCCCTCCAGCCTCTGGCAACCGCCCTGTTCGCAAATTCTCCCTTCACCGATGGAAAGCCCAATGGCTTTCTCTCCTATCGGTCGGAAATCTGGCGCGATACCGATAATGCCCGCGCCGGCATGTTGCCCTTCGCGTTTGAAGAGGGCTTCGGCTTTGAGCGTTATGTCGATTATGCGCTTGATGTGCCCATGTATTTCGTCAAGCGCGGGAATGACTATCTGGATGTCTCCGGCAGCTCCTTCCGCGATCTTCTGGCCGGGCGCCACCCCGCACTGCCGGGCGAGAGCGCGACTCTCTCGGACTGGGTGAACCATCTGTCCACCATTTTCCCGGAAGTGCGCCTGAAGCGTTTCCTGGAGATGCGCGGAGCCGATACCGGCCCGCGCTCATCCCTGTGCGCCCTCCCGGCCCTCTGGACGGGGCTGCTCTATGATGGGCAGAGCCTCGATGCCGCATGGGATCTGGTGAAGGGCTGGAGCGATCAGGAGCGGCAGGCGATGCGGGACGATGTTCCGCGTCATGGCCTGAAAACCGTGATTGGCGGGCGCACCCTGCGCGAGGTCGGCCGTGATGTGCTCGAAATCGCGGCGGCCGGCCTTCAGCGCCGGGCCCGCCTGAATGATGCCGGGCAGGATGAGCGCTCCTTCCTCGCCCCCCTCCATCCCGTGATCGAGAGCGGGCGCAGCCCGGCCGAACTGCTGCTGGAGCAGTATCATGGGGCGTGGAAGGGCTCTATCGAACCGGTTTTTCAGGAGCTTGCCTATTGAGGCCAAACCTGCCTTAAGCAATAGGGGCTTGTGTGGTGCTTACAGGGCCCGCGCAGAGGATGAGCCCAATGGGTGCCGTTTCGATCAATGACAAGCCGCTCAACGGGTTCGATTATCTGCTTTATGCAGCAAATATCCTGATTTTTGGCTCCGGCTGGCTGCCCATGCGGTTGCAGCTCGGGACCGTGGCGCCTGAAGTCTCGGTTCTCTGGCGCTTTCTGGCGGCAACGATCGTCATTTTCCTGTTTCTGGCCTTCCGTCAGGAGCGTTTCATGTTCCGCTGGAGAGACCATCTGCTCTTCGCGGGCATGGGCGCGACATTGTTTTCCCTGAACTTCCTGTCCTTTTATTATGCCGGCTATTATCTGTCATCGGGCCTGACTGCGGTCGTCTTTGCCCTGGCGGCAATTGTCATTCCGGCACTTTCGGCTGTTTTCCTGAAAGTGCCGGTGCATCCGCGTCTGATCATGGGGGCTGTTGCAGGCATCGGCGGTATTGCGCTGGTCTTCGGCCCGGCCCTTGCGGGAGCGGATCGGGTGCCGCATATCGGGACAGGATTGCTGCTTTCCCTGTTTGGAATGCTGTGCTTTTCCTGCGGCAGCCTGCTTTCCGGGGTGGCCGCAAGAAGGGGGCTGCCCCTGCTTTCCATGACGGCATGGGGCTTTTTCTACGGGCTCATCATTATTGGCGCGATCGTGCTGGCGCGCGGCGAGCCGCTTATCGTGGAATGGAGCCCACGCTATCTTGGCACGCTTTTCTATCTGATTTTCATTCAGACCCTGCTTGGCTTCGCCATCTATCTGCTGCTTGTGCGGCGGATAGGCACCAGCCGTGCAGGTTATGGCACGGTTCTGTTCCCGCTGGTCGCTCTTGCCATGTCCACACTCTTTGAAGGCTACCAATGGACCTTGACGGCGGGGGCAGGGGTTGCGCTGGTGCTGACAGGTGCGCTTCTCGTGCTCATGCCCCGCCAGTCTGGCAACCGCACGAACCGGACTGGATGACGCTGACAGGTTTCAGTCCGCAAGGGAGGCCTGGTCGGCGAGAGAGGCGAGCGCCTTGACCGTTTCGGCCTCCATGACCTTCAGTTCGGCGATGGTTTCCTCCAGCGCCTGCCGCTGGCGCTCCAGAAGGTCGAGACGGGTGCGGACCCTGTCCAGCAGCATGCGCATCTGCTCGACCTGGGTCGGGTCCATGTCATACAGATCGAGATATTCACGGATATCACGCAGGGAGAAGCCCAGCTTCTTGCCCCGCTGGATGACAATCATCCGCACCCTGTCCCGCTTGGTATAGATGCGGATATTGCCGGCGCGCTTGGGAGACAGGAGGCCCTTGTCCTCATAGAAGCGGATGGTGCGCGGCGTAACGCCCAGCTCACGGGCCAGTTCGGTAATGGTGAAGAAGACTTCCGCGGATGCGTTGCGTTTGTCACGCTTGGATTTTTCGTTCACTGCCTCACCTTTACGTCACCTCACATGCGTGACGATACATGCTCTCCCCCCATATGCAAGTCCATGGGTCCGGGAGATTCGAAGACACATGTCCACGACATCGGCCTGACAGGGGAGGTATTTGAGGAGGGATTCCCCTCTATCCACCGGCTTTCCATTCTGTGCGCTTCTGCCGCAGCTCGGCGGAAGCGGCAGGCTGAATGTTGGAAGGCGCGATAGGGTACTATAACATATTGAAAAATATTATGTTTCATAAATGTAATAGCTAAAAGCTATCAATTTCAACATATTTATCTATTTCACTTACCGCCGCTGGTTGCGTATGGTGCCGCTCGTTGGCTTCGGCCTGTTGCGTTGCAATCTGACCCTAAGGAATTGCCATGTCTCTCGTGAATACCAAGATCAAGCCCTTCAAAGCCCAGGCTTTCAAGGACGGCAAGTTCATTGAGGTGTCCGACGCTGATCTCGCCGGCAAGTGGTCTGTCTTCTTCTTCTACCCGGCCGACTTCACCTTTGTGTGCCCGACCGAACTGGGTGACATTGCCGACCACTATGAAGAGTTCCAGAAGCTCGGTGTCGAGATCTATTCGGTCTCCACGGACACGCACTTCACCCACAAGGCTTGGCATGACAGCTCCGAGACCATTGCCAAGATCAAGTATACCATGGTTGGCGACCCCACCCAGGTGATCAGCACCAATTTCGACGTGCTGCGCGAGGACGTCGGCCTTGCTGATCGCGGCACCTTCGTCATCGACCCGAACGGTGTGATCCAGGCCGTGGAAATCACTGCCGAGGGTATTGGCCGTGATGCGACCGATCTGTTGCGCAAGGTCAAGGCCGCCCAGTACATCG
Organism: Haloleucobacter ellipsoideus; assembly: GCF_052491725.1. NCBI lineage: Bacteria > Pseudomonadati > Pseudomonadota > Alphaproteobacteria > Hyphomicrobiales > Xanthobacteraceae > Haloleucobacter > Haloleucobacter ellipsoideus. The sequence goes on along the minus strand of NZ_JBQWAR010000011.1, from coordinate 106,592 downwards.
CGGCCCATCCTGGTGAGGTCTGCCCGGCCAAGTGGCACGAGGGCGAGAAGACCCTTGCCCCGTCTCTCGAGCTCGTCGGCAAGATCTGATCTTTCAACGCTGCCCCGGCCAGAAGGCCGGGGCAGCTTCCCGGCGGGAATGACCCGCCATGGTTTGTAACATGCGTTATCCATCTCTGATCGGAGCAAAGACCAATGCTTGATGATGCCATGAAGTCTCAGATCAAGGCCTATCTGGAGCGGGTGGTCCGTCCGATTGAGATCACTGCATCGCTTGATGACAGCGATCGTTCCAAGGAAATGCAGGCGCTGCTGGTCGATCTGGAGGCGCTTTCCGACAGGATTACCCTGAAGGAAGTGCGTGACGGTGAAGGCCGCGTTCCTTCTTTCGCGCTGAACAGCCCGGGTGAGAACATTCACCTGCGCTTTGCCGGCCTGCCCATGGGCCACGAATTCACATCGCTGATCCTGGCCCTGCTGCAGACGGGCGGCTACCCGCCGAAGGTCGAGCAGGCGGTGATCGACCAGATCAAGGGTCTGGACGGCGATTTCAAGTTTGAGACCTATTTCTCCCAGTCCTGCCAGAACTGCCCGGAAGTGGTGCAGGCGCTGAATCTGATGGCGGTGCTCAACCCGAAGATCCAGCATGTGGCCATTGATGGTGCCGGCTTCCAGAAGGAAGTGGACGAGCGACAGATCATGTCCGTGCCCACCATCTATCTGAATGGTGAACTCTTCGGCCAGGGTCGCATGGGCGTGGAAGAGATCGTCAACAAGCTCGATACCGGGGCGTCCGCGCGCGAGGCCGAGCGCCTCAATGCCATGGAGCCCTTTGATGTGCTGGTCGTCGGCGGTGGCCCGGCCGGTGCGGCGGCAGCCATTTATGCCGTTCGCAAGGGCGTGCGCACGGGTATTGCCGGTGAGCGTTTCGGTGGACAGGTGCTCGACACTCTGGGCATCGAGAACTTCATTTCCGTGCCCTACACGGAAGGCCCGCATCTCGCCGCCTCTCTGGAAGAGCATGTGCGCAGCTATGATGTCGAGCTCATGAACCTTCAGAAGGCCGTGAAGCTGGAGACAGGTGCTGACAATATCTCTGTCGAGTTCGCCAATGGGGCGAAGCTCAGCTCGCGCACCGTCATTCTCGCTACCGGCGCCCGCTGGAGGCAGATGGGCGTGCCGGGCGAGGAAGAGTATCGCACCAAGGGTGTGGCCTATTGCCCGCACTGCGATGGCCCGCTGTTCAAGGGCAAGCGCGTCGCGGTGATCGGCGGCGGCAACTCCGGTGTTGAGGCAGCTATCGATCTTGCCGGCATTGTCGGCCATGTCACCCTGCTGGAGTTCGACAGCAAGCTGCGGGCGGATGAGGTTCTCCAGCGCAAGCTGCACTCTATGCCGAACGTCACGGTGCTGCTTTCGGCCAAGACGACAGAGGTCACGGGCGATGGCAGCAAGGTGAATGGTCTTGTTTACGAGGACCGCACCACGGGTGAAAGCAAGAAGGTGGAACTGGAAGGCGTGTTCGTCCAGATCGGCCTCCTGCCGAACACGGAATGGCTGAAGGGCGCGGTCGAGCTGTCCCAGCATGGTGAGATCGTGATCGACAATCGCGGCCAGACCTCGGTTCCCGGCGTGTTTGCCGCCGGTGACTGCACCACCGTGCCGTACAAGCAGATCGTGATCGCCATGGGTGAGGGCGCGAAGGCCTCGCTTGCCGCCTTTGATTATCTCATCCGCTCTTCTGCCCCGAAGGCGGACGAAAAGGCGGCCTGAGCCTTCAGCCCCTCCGGTCAGGGCAGGCTGGGGATGTGAGGGGGGATGATCGCAAAGACTATCCCGTCTTCGCATCCATTGCGCGGGGGCCCGGCTCCCGCGCGCTTCCCTGAGGGACATGATGACCCTGCGTGAGTTGCAATATCTGATCGCGCTGGCGGACCATCGCAACTTCCGCCGTGCGGCTGAAGCCTGTCATGTCAGCCAGCCGACCCTGTCGACCCAGATCCGCAAGCTTGAGGATGAGCTGGGCGTGAAGCTGGTGGAGCGCGCCCCGCGCCGGGTGATGCTCACGCCAGCGGGGCAGGATGCTGTTGAGCGTGCACGCCGCATTCTCCATGAAGTGGCGCAGATGCAGGAGGCTGCACGTCGCGGGCAGGAATCGGAAGCCGGCTCGCTGCGTCTTGGCGTGTTTCCCACACTGGGGCCTTATCTGCTGCCGCATGTGGTGCCCCGGATCAGAGATCGCTTTCCGCGCCTTGAGCTGCTCCTGTTTGAGGAAAAGAGCGATGCGCTGGTCTCGCGCCTGATACAGGGTTCGCTGGATGCGGCCTTTCTGGCCTTGCCGGTTCATGACACGCATCTTCATGCCGAACTGCTGTTTGAAGAGCCTTTCCTTGTGGCCGTCCCCCCCGGGCACCCCCTTGCCGCACAGGACAAGCTGACCCTGCCGGAATTGAGGCATCACAATCTGATGCTTCTGGAAGACGGGCATTGCCTGCGCGATCAGGCTCTTGAAGTCTGCCAGCTCTCCGGCGCCCGGGAAACATCCGAATTCCGCGGCACAAGCCTTGAAACCTTGCGTCAAATGGTCGTCGCAGGAGTTGGCATCACCTTGCTCCCGGCGCTTGCCGTACAGGGCAAGGGGCAGGGGGGCGAGAATCTGCATCTGCTGGAATTCGTGGATTCGCGCCCCAGTCGCCAGATCGCACTGGTGTGGCGCAGGACTTCAGCACTGGAGCCTCTGCTGCGTCAGTTGGCGGATGTCTGCAAGGCCCTGCCGCCTTCCTTGTTCTCTCCTCTGGAGGCCGGGCAGCGCAAGGGTGAAAACGCGTACCCGGACTGAACTTGTGGCATTTGGTGCCGCCTGCACTTGTCTCTATAAGTTGTCCATGCACGGGTGCAGCAGACCGTGCCTTGCAGCTGCTGGAGGGAAATGATGGTGCTCTGGTGCTGGCGATGGGTCAAGCGAGGGGCCTTTGCCCTCGGCATTGTGCTGCTCACGCTTCTGGCTGTGCGCGCTTTCGATGCCTGGCGGGGGCCGCCGCTGGAACTGTGGCACACGGTGGTACCGCATGAACTCACCTCCCAGCAGATCGATGAGACCGATCTTGCCGGATACCTTGCTGCTGAAGAGCGCGTGTTCAAGGAGGTGCGGGAGAAGGTCACCGATCAGCTGTCGCCGGAAGAGCAGCTCCGGTTCAACCGCTATTTCGAGAACAGCGCCGTCTATCCTGGCAATTTCAGCCAGAACTTCAACCGGACCTTTTCCCTCTCGCCATCAGGTGAGGCCATTGGCGCGGCAGTTTTCCTGCATGGACTGACAGATGCGCCCTACAGCCTGCGTCATCTGGCGATGCATTATCAGGCGCGCGGTTTCCATGCTCTGGTCATTCGGCTGCCCGGACATGGAACAGTGCCGGGGGGATTGACGGACATAGATTATGAGTCATGGCAGGCAGCCGCACGTCTGGCCATGCGGGAGGCCCGCAAGCTTGCAGGGCCGGGCAAGCCGGTGCACATCATCGGCTATTCCAATGGTGGCGCCCTGGCGCTGATGCATGGGCTGGATGCACTCTCCAACCCTGCACTGGTGGCGCCAGACAAGATCGTGCTGCTCTCGCCCATGATTGGGGTGACGGAGTTTGCTCGGTTTGCCGGCATTGCAGGCTGGCCGGCCATATTCCCGGCCTTTGCGAAAGCCGCCTGGCTGAGCATTCTGCCAGAGTTCAACCCGTTCAAATACAACTCGTTTCCGGTGAATGCGGCACGGGAATCCTATCAGCTCACGCAAGCCCTGCAAACCAGCCTGCAACGCCATGTGGAAAATGGGCAGATTGCAAGGCTGGCGCCCGTTCTCACCTTCCAGTCGGTTCTGGACCATACGGTGAGCACCCGCGCTGTCATCCGCATGCTGCATGAGCGCCTGCCCGATAATGGCAGCGAGCTGGTGCTGTTTGATGTGAACCGCAATACCCATTTCGAGCAGTTGCTGAATGCGCGTGCTGATACCGCTCTCTCCCGCCTTTTGCCTCCTGCGCCACGCCAGTTCAGAACCAGTGTCGTCACCAACAGCACCCCCGGCTCTGATGCGATGGAGGTGCAGGTGACCCCGGCTGGCAGCACGGATACCATGACCCGGCCACTGGGGCTGGCCTATCCGCCGGATGTCTACTCACTCTCCCATGTTGCGGTGCCTTTTCCGCTGAGTGACGGGCTTTATGGGCTGGAACGGGATTCGGCAGACTATTTCGGCGTGCGGCTGGGTGATGTTGCAGCCCGCGGGGAATATGGAGCCCTCATCGTGAATATCGACATGCTGCTGCGCATGTCGTCCAATCCCTTTTTCCCCTATCTGCTGGAGCGGCTGGACGCAGATCTGCCATCCGCGCCTGCCCGCCAAAGATGATGGGCTGCGACCTGCCGTCGCTTTGGGGCAGATGAGGCGGCATTAGCCGAAAAAGACCCTTTCTAAAATCATGATTGCATGCCATTGAGGCGGCAGAACATGATTTTAGAAACGTGGAGGCATCATCATGGCACAAGCGCAGGCGTCTGGATGGGGAGGACCGATCCTCGCTGTTCTCATTCTTCTGTCTATTGTCGCGGCGGTTGTTCTCACGGCCATCTTCTGGAACCCGGCCATTCTTGGCCTGGTCGGAATCGCCGGAACGTTTATGGTGCTTTCCGCCCTGATTATCGTTTCCATTTCGTGAGCGCCCTTTCCCTGTGAGGGAATGAGAGCGCTCCGGTCCTGGGCCAGAAACAAAAAAGCCACCCTTCGGGGTGGCTTTCTCGTTTGTGCCGGCAGACTGCTCAGTCTTCCTTGGCGAGCGCGGCCGCGATGGTGTCCTTCAGGGCAAGACGACGCTTGCGCAGGATGGCCTCATCCTCATCGCTGATGGTGTCGATCCGGCTCTCGGCGCGGTGGATCTGGTCATTGACCTCGTCATATTCCTCAAGAATACGAGCGAAATGCGCATCCTTGGCCTTGAGGGCGTGGATCTTCTCCAGCTGATCGGGAAATTCATCGCCCAGGGTATGCGGGGTATTGGACATCACGTCTCCTGCACTTCGTTTTCTTTTATATTCTAGGCCGCCGCGAGAGTTTCCGAACTTGATTCGGATCAATGCCCGGCCTTTATAAGCGACAACTGGTATTGAAATACATAAGAAATCCTTGGCCGGATACAAGTGGATCAAGGATGGAATGCCCCGCTGCCCGTGTGGAAAACAGCACCCCATCCCACCCCCTGGCCTGCATCCTCAGGGCTGGCCAAGGCCAGACGTCCCCCATATAAGAAGACGTTACGGACGAGCCGCAGGCTCGGCCGCGTTTTGCTTTGGAGAGAGTACTTCATGAACGGCTCCCCGCGTTCCAGCGCTGATCTCGACCCACGCCGTCGCCGTCTGCTCTACCGGGCGTGGCATCGCGGCATTCGTGAGATGGATCTCGTGATGGGCCGTTTTGCGGATGCGGAAATCGCCAATCTGACGGATGATGAGCTGGATCAGTTCGAGCATCTCGTCGATGCGCAGGACCATGACGTGTTTTCATGGGTGAGCGATACGGTTCCGCTGCCGGCGGAATATGATACGCCCCTGTTCCACAAGATGAAGAACTTCCACCTGTCCGGGCGCGGCCTGCCGGAATAGGCGCGCCTTTTCCAAGCCCAATCACCAGCCAGATGATGCCCCCTGTCCGGTGGGCGACACTTTTCCCGGAGTCTGCCCCGTGAAGCGCCCCCGTCAGCTTGCAGAAGCGCTGGTCAAAGGTCGTCCTGTCCATTTTTCGCGGGTTGCGGATGGCATGGAGGCCATGGTGGTGGCGGATCTCGCCCGCGCCATCGCCGCCGAGAAGAATGCTCCATGGCCCAGCCTTACCGTGGTATGCCGCGATGGCCAGAGGCTTGCCGCGCTGGAGCGCGGACTGGCCTTCTTTGCCCCCCAGATGGAAGTGCTGACCTTTCCGTCATGGGATTGCCTTCCCTATGATCGCGCCTCGCCCAACCCCGCCATCGTCGCCCGCCGCATGGCAACGCTGGCGCGTCTTGCGCGGGTGAAGGGGGGCGGCGCCAGTGTGCTGCTCACCACGGTGAACGCCACCGTGCAGCGTGTGCCAGCGAAGGGGCTTGTCGCCGCGCAGTCGCTCTCGGCGGCTCCGGGACACTCCATCGCTCTGGATGGTGTGGTTGAATGGGCGGAGCGCAATGGCTTCCTGCGCACCTCCACCGTGCGCGATACCGGTGAATATGCCGTGCGCGGCGGGCTGATAGACCTGTTCCCACCCGGCTATGATGCGCCCATCCGCCTCGATTTCTTTGGCGATACGCTGGAAAGCATCCGCAGCTTCGATCCTGAAAGCCAGCGCACCACGGGCCAGCTCAAGGCGCTGGAACTGGTGCCCATGGCCGAGTTCCAGCTCACGACAGATACGATGCGGCGCTTCCGCATGGCCTATGTGGCCGCCTTTGGCGCGGCCCAGAAGGGCGATACGCTGTATGAGGCCGTGAGCGAAGGCCGCCGCCATGCCGGAATGGAACACTGGCTGCCCCTGTTCCATGAAAGCATGGATACGCTTTTTGATTATCTGGATGATGGCCCGCTGCTGCTGGACAATCTGGCGGAAGAAGCCGCCGGCGAGCGCGTCGGCCAGATTGCCGATTATCATGATGCCCGCCGGGAGGCGCTGGAGCATCAGGTGCCGGGGAGCGCGGTCTACCATCCCTTGCCGCCTGAGCAGCTCTATCTCTCCGGTGCGGAATGGAGCGCCCATGTCGCGGCGGCCCGGCTCGCCCATATGTCGCCCTTCGCCGCACCCGAAGGACGGGGCATCACCCAGATAGATCTGGAAGGTGTGGCAGGCCGCTCCTTCGCTGCGGAGCGCGCGGACCCTGAAGGCAATGTGTTTGATGTGGCGGTTGCCCATGTCCGCGAATTGCAGAAGCACAAGAAGGTCATTCTTGCCGGCTGGTCCGAGGGCTCGCGGGAGCGGCTGGGCACAGTGCTGGCAGACCATGGCCTGACCAATTGCACCACCATTTCCCGCTTCGAGCTGCTCGGCGCCATTCCGCGCAATCAGGCGGTTCTGGCCGTTCTGGGGATCGAGACCGGATTTGAAACTCCGGATTTCGCGGTGATCGGCGAGCAGGATATTCTGGGGGACAGGCTGGTGCGCCCCAAGCGCCGCGCCCGCAAGCCACAGGATGTCATCTCCGAGCTGACGGCTCTCACGGCCGGTGATCTCGTGGTCCATGTGGACCATGGTATCGGCCGTTTCATCGGCCTGAAGACCATCACCGCCGTGGGCGAACCGCGCGATTGTCTGGAGCTGCACTATGCCGGTGGCGACAAGCTGTTCCTGCCGGTTGAAAATCTGGAGCTTCTGAGCCGCTACGGCTCGGAGGAGACGGAAGCCCAGCTCGACAAGCTGGGTGGTGGGGCATGGCAGGCCCGCAAAGCACGGATGAAGAAGCGCATCCTTGAGATGGCTTCCGCCCTTATCCAGATCGCCGCGCAGCGCCAGCTGGGCGAGGCCCCCAAGCTGGAGCCCCCCACCGGGCTTTATGATGAATTCCGAGCCCGCTTCCCCTATGAGGAGACGGATGACCAGGATGCGGCGATTGAAGCCGTTCTGGATGATCTGGCCTCCGGTCATCCCATGGACCGGCTGGTCTGTGGTGATGTCGGTTTCGGCAAGACCGAGGTTGCCCTGCGCGCGGCCTTTGTCACCGCCCTCTCCGGCAAGCAGGTGGCCGTGGTGGTGCCCACCACGCTGCTGGCCCGCCAGCATTTCAAGACCTTTACGGATCGCTTCCAGGGCCTGCCGGTGAATGTGGCGCAGGCCTCGCGCATGGTGACGGGCAAGGCCCTGACCGAGGTGAAGAAGGGGCTGGCCGATGGTACGGTGGATATCGTCGTCGGCACCCATGCCCTGCTTGGCAAGAGCATTCAGTTCAAGGATCTTGGGCTCGTCATCGTGGATGAGGAGCAGCATTTCGGCGTCTCGCACAAGGAGCGGCTGAAGCAATTGCGCGCCGAGGTGCATGTGCTCACGCTGACGGCGACTCCCATTCCGCGCACGCTGCAACTGGCCATGACTGGTGTGCGGGAGCTCTCCATCATCGCGACCCCGCCGGTGGATCGCCTCGCCGTGCGCACCTTCGTCACCCCCTTCGATGCGCTGATCGTGCGCGAGGCCCTGTTGCGCGAACGTTATCGCGGCGGGCAGAGCTTCTATGTAGTGCCTCGCATTGAAAACCTTGCCGAGGTGCGCGAGTTCCTCGCCGCGGCCGTGCCGGAAGTGAAGGTGGCCGTGGCCCACGGGCAGATGGCGGCGACCGCGCTGGAAGACATCATGACCGCCTTCTATGACGGGCAATATGATGTGCTGCTCTCCACCACCATCGTGGAATCTGGGCTGGATGTGCCCAATGCCAATACGCTGATCGTGCACCGGGCCGACATGTTCGGCCTTGCCCAGCTCTATCAGCTGCGGGGCCGCGTGGGCCGCGCCAAGGCCCGTGCCTATGCCATCTTCACCGTGCCCGAGAACAGGGCCATGACAGCCCAGGCAGAGCGTCGCCTCAAGGTTCTGCAATCCCTTGAAACGCTGGGAGCCGGTTTCCAGCTTGCCAGTCATGATCTGGATATTCGCGGTGCCGGCAACTTGCTGGGCGATGAGCAGTCCGGTCACATCAAGGAAGTCGGCTACGAACTCTATCAGGAGATGCTGGAGGAGGCGATTGCCCACCTCAAGGCCGGGATTACCGAATATGTGGACGACAAATGGTCGCCCAATATCACCATCGGCATTCCGGTCATCATCCCTGAGGATTATGTGGCCGATCTGCATGTGCGCCTTGCACTCTATCGCCGCCTTGCTGATTTGCAGGAAGATCAGGACATCGACGCCTTCGGTGCGGAACTGACAGACCGCTTTGGCGCTGCCCCGCCGGAAGTTGGCCAGCTTCTGCAACTGGCCAAGGTGAAGGCGCTGGCCCGCGCCGCGAATGTGGAGAAGGTGGATGCCGGCCCGAAGGGCGTGGTTCTGGCCTTCCGCGGGAACGAGTTCGCCGACCCCTCCGGCCTTGTGAAGCTGATTGCGAATGAAGGCGCGGCTGCCAAGGTGCGGCCGGACTTCAAGGTCGTTTTCATGCGCGAGTGGTCTTCGGCCGAGGCGCGGCTGAAGGGCACGATCGAGGTGCTGAAGAAGCTGGCGGCACTGGCGCAGAAAAAGCAGCTATAGGCAAAAGGGGAGGGCAACCGTGGCCATGGGGCCACGTTGTTCATGATTTGACAGATAGGGCCCCGGCATGCCTCGCCGGGGCTTCCCTAAAGCCACAGAGAAGATTACAGGCAGGATAGAATCTTGCCAGATACGTCCTGCCCATGACCGGGGCAGACTTGGCCCCCTTACAGACATTCTTCCACACCAGGAGCGAACATGAGCGAGGAGCTGCATCCCGCCGATGCCGAGCGCATTGATGCCGTGCCTGATGTGCTGGACGATGAAGACAGTTTGACCGAGGCCTTCCGCGCCCATGTGGTGGAGGCCATTGAAGCGCGTGATGTGGAGGCCCTGAAGGCTATCGCCCATGATCTGCATGAGGCGGACATGGGCAGCCTTCTTGAGGCACTGGACGGAGAAGAGCGCCGGCGGCTGATCGAGCTTCTTGGTGCGGATTTCGACTTTCTTGCCCTGACCGAAGTTGACGAGACCGTGCGCGTGCAGCTTCTGCACGGGCTTTCTCCCGGTACCGTCGCCCAGGGGCTGCGGGCGCTGGATTCGGATGACGCGGTCTATATTCTCGAAGACCTCGCCGAAGATGATGTTTCCGCCATTCTGGAGCGGATGCCCGCGCCGGAACGCGTGGCCCTGCAACGCTCGCTTGATTACCCGGAAGAGAGCGCGGGCCGGCGCATGCAAAGCGCCTTCATCGCCGTGCCGCCCTTCTGGACCGTGGGGCGAACGATTGATTACATGCGGGAAACCGAGGACCTGCCCGATACCTTCTATGAGGTGTTCGTGGTGGACCCTGCCTACAGGCTCGTGGGCTCCGTTCCATTGAACCGCCTGCTGCGCTCGCGCCGCCCCGTGCTGATGACGGCGGTGAAGACCGAGCAGTTGCAGGTGGTGCAGGCTTCCGATGACCAGGAAGATGTGGCGCGCATGTTCGAGCGCTACAATCTGGTTTCCGCCCCGGTGGTGGATGAATCCGGGCGTCTGGTTGGTGTCATCACCATCGATGATGTCGTCGACGTCATTCAGGAAGAGGCTGATGAGGATCTGCGCGCGCTCGCCGGCGTGGGCAGCGATGAAGAGCTCTCCGACTCGGTGGGATACACCGCGCGCAGCCGCCTGCCATGGCTGATGATCAATCTTGGCACCGCCTTCATTGCCTCTTCGATCATCTCGCTGTTTGAAGGCACGATTGAAAAGATGGTGGCGCTCGCGGTGCTGATGCCCATCGTGGCCTCTGTGGGCGGCAATGCGGGTACGCAGACCATGACAGTCGCCGTGCGCGCGCTCGCAACCCGTGATCTGAGTAGCCACAATGCCCGCCGGGTCGTGACCCGAGAAGTGATGGTTGGCCTGTTCAATGGCGTGGTTCTGGCCTGTCTTCTGGGCCTGATTGCCTGGGCCTGGTTCGCCAGTATCGATCTGGGACTCGTCATTTCGGCCGCGCTGATCCTGAACATGGTTTCAGCCGGGCTATTCGGCATCCTCATCCCCATCATCATATCCCGCCTGAAGCTGGACCCAGCCGTAGCGTCAGGGGTTTTCGTCAGCATGGTGACGGATGTGGTCGGGTTTTTCGCCTTTCTCGGTCTGGCCGCGCTGTGGTTCAGATGGCCGTAGGTTGGGCGCAGGCAGAGAGTGAACGCAGACAGGACAAGCCCCGCCTGGAAGTCAGATTCAGGTTTCAGACAGGTTGGGAGGGCGGCTATTCTTACTCTGCCAGTTCAGCAGGTCTGCCTGTATCAAAAACAGATGATAAAGAGAGCTTCTGGTGTGGCGGGCAGCAATAGTTGCAAACCGGCGTGCGCAGCTGACATTTGCTTTTACGCGCAGCAGATTCCGATCTGCTTCCCAGACTTACCATCTGAAAAGAATCACCGCTCATAAACATTTGATATGATTGGTGAGCCCGTTGGGATTCGAACCCAAGACCCCATGATTAAAAGTCACGTGCTCTACCGACTGAGCTACGGGCTCACTGTGGTGCTGGTTAAGCCCTTGATGCACCATGGTCAAGGGTTATGCCTTCGATTAAGGCCTGACAGCTCAAAAAGCTTTGGATTGTTCCGCCCCTAAAAGGCGGCATTTCAGCTTGGCTTGTGGAGCGTGAAGGTGAGGCGCCCGGCCTCTACCTTCCGGCTTTCCAGCACGGCACCGGTTTCATGGGCCGCATGGGGAATGTCGATCACGGCCATCGGGTCCGTGCAGGTCACGACAAGGCGGCCGCCGGCCGGAAGTGATGCCAGGGCCTTGCGGGTATGCAAGGCGGGGAGGGGGCATTTCAGCCCCATCAGATCCAGCTCCACAAGAGGAGCGCCCGCCTTGCCCGTATTGCTCACGCCACCTGGTCCCGGATGCGGGCGAGGCTTTCATCGCGCCCCAGAATGGCGAGCACATCAAACACGGGCGGGGAGGTCGACTTGCCCGTGGATGCCGCGCGCAAAGGCTGGGCGACAGCCCCAAGCTTCACGCCCGCCTGCCCGGCATATTCACGCACGGTGGCCTCAATGGCATCGGCGGTCCACTCCACATTTTCGAGCAGCGGAAGCAGGCTTTTCAGATGTGCGCGGGCCTCTTCATTCAGCAGGGTGCCGGCCTTCTCATCCAGCGGCAAGGGTCGCTCGGCGAAGATGAAGCTGGCATTATCCAGCAGCTCCAGAAGCGTTTTCGCACGCTCCTTCAGGCGTGGCATGACGGCCTGAAGCTGTTCGCGCCGCTGCGGGGTGAGTGCCTTCAGCAGCTCTGATCCATTTGAAAGATGGGGGATCAGCTCATCAAGGGCCGACATCAACTCTGCATCCGTACTGGCGCGGATATATTGACCGTTGAGATTTTCCAGCTTCTGGAAATCAAAACGGGCTGCGGAGCGCCCAACCTTGTCGAGATCAAAGAAGGAGATCATCTCCTCGGTGGAAAACACCTCCTGATCGCCATGACTCCAGCCAAGGCGCACGAGATAGTTCCGCAGCGCGGCCGGCAGATAGCCCATATCGCGATAGGCATCCACACCCAGCGCACCATGGCGCTTGGAGAGCTTGGCGCCGTCCGGCCCGTGAATCAGCGGAATATGCGCCATATGTGGCACGTTCCACTCCATGGCGCGATAGATCTGTGTCTGGCGCGCGGCATTGGTCAGGTGGTCATCCCCGCGGATGATATGGGTGATGCCCATGTCATGATCATCCACCACAACGGCAAGCATATAGGTGGGGGTGCCATCGGAACGCAGCAGGATGAGGTCATCCAGATCCTTGTTCGGGAAGGTGACGGTACCCTGCACCATGTCCTCGATGACGGTCTCGCCATCACGCGGGGCCTTCAGGCGGATAACAGGTGCACGGTCCGCCGGGGCTTCCGAAGGGTCGCGATCACGCCAGCGGCCATCATAGCGTGGAGGGCGACCTTCCTGCCGGGCGCGCTCGCGCATTTCATCCAGTTCTTCGGGGGAGGCGTAGCAGCGATAGGCCGTGCCCCGCGCCAGCATCTCCTCCACCACGGCACGGTGCCGCTCGGCCCGCGCAAACTGGTAGATCGGCTCTCCATCACACTCGATTCCGAGCCAGCTCAACCCTTCGAGGATCGCATCAATGGCTTCCCGCGTGGAGCGCTGGCGATCGGTATCCTCGATCCGCAGCAGCATGCGGCCGCCCTTCGCTCTGGCATAGAGCCAGTTGAACAGAGCCGTGCGCGCGCCGCCAATATGCAGGAAGCCCGTGGGTGAAGGTGCAAAACGTGTGACGATCTCGGACATGGAGAACTCGGCGAAGCCAGACTCGCATAAGCAAGCAGGACATTTTGACGGAAAACGTCATGGCAAAGCCTGACGGCGTTGTACGCATAGGCGCACGATGTTCGTCCGTGTAGCATAGCCGTGACAGACAAGAAACCGGAACAGGCATGAGCGAGGGCAGGGGGCATGAGAAGCAGGAGCGGCTGGCGCTTCCGGGCGCGCGTGTTCCTGAACCGCCACCCGGCGCGCCACCTGCCCACCATGAAAGGGACTGGAGAGACGGTTTCGCGCGCCCCTGGAGGGTGCCCGGCATCATTCATCTTGTGTTGCGCCGGCTGGGTGAGGAATGGGCGCTGCAAAGTGTCGCCGGGCGCCTCTCCCTGTGGCTGCCTGTCGCGCTGGGTCTTGGCGTTCTGCTGTATTTTGCAGCCCCGCAGGAACCTGCGCTCTGGGCCTGCCTGATTCTGTTCGCGATTTCTGCCGGCGGGGCATGGATCAGCCGCAGGCGGCCTTTTGCCTTCAGCGCCATGCTTGTTCTCGCGGCCATCAGCGGCGGTATCACGCTGGGGGCGGGGCATACGGCGTGGATTGCCCATGATGTTGTGATTCCGCCGGATTATCCCGTGCGCCTGACCGGCTATGTGGAAAAGGTCGAGAGGCGGGTGAAGAGTGACCGTATCCTGCTTCGGCTGGATGATACGCCCATTCGCGGATTGAGTACCCCGCCTGCGCTGGTGCGCCTGACCCTTCGCAAGGGCACTGCTCCGCCCGTGGGAAGCCGGGTGAGACAACTGGCCCAACTGCTGCCGCCATTGGGCGCGGCCATGCCCGGAGGGCATGATTTCGGGCGCGCACCATGGTTCTCCGGCATCGGGGCGGTGGGTTTCGGGCTGGGTGCGCCAGTTGTGGAGCCTGCTGGGTCTCCACCCTTTTCCGTCCGGTTTGCCATGGGGATGGATGCCGTGCGCAGAGGGCTGGAAGCGCGGATTTACCAGTCCTTGTCCGGTGTGCCGGCGGCCATTGCGCTGGCTCTGGTTTCGGGCGACCGCACGGCCATTCCCCTTGAGGTGGAGGACAGCATGCGCGTCTCCGGCCTCACCCACATTCTCTCCATTTCAGGGCTGCATATGGCGATGGTGGCAGGCACGCTGTTTGCCATCATCCGGGGAGGACTGGCGCTTTTCCCGGCGCTGGCACTGGGCTGGCCCATCAAGTCCATCGCGGCTGTGATCGCCCTTGCGGGCAGCGCCTTCTATCTGCTGCTTTCCGGCAATGACCCACCGGCACAGCGCTCCTTCATCATGGTTGCCGTGGTGCTCGCGGGGGTGCTGATTGGACGAAGGGCCCTGACCCTGAGGACGGTTTCCGTTGCGGCAGTCATCATGCTTGCCTTCACACCGTCCGCCATTCTGGGGGCGGGGACGCAGATGTCCTTTGCGGCAACTCTGGCACTGGTTGCCGGATATGAGGTGTTCAATATTGCCCGGTTGCAGCCGCGCATGACGGGCTTGTCCAGATGGCTGTTGGCGGTGCCCATGCTGTTCATGCTGGGCATTGCCGTAACAACACTGCTTGCGGGCACTGCCTCATCACCCTATGGGGCCTATCATTTCCAGCGCGCGGCAACATATGGGCTGCTGGCCAATCTGGCCGCCATGCCGGTGGTTTCCTTTCTGGTAATGCCTTTTGGGCTGGTCGGGGTTCTGCTCATTCCGTTTGGCTGGGACGGGCTGGCCTGGCCTGTCATGGGGCTTGGCATAGAGCTGATGGTGCAGATCTCCGATTGGGTGACCCGCCTGCCAAATGCCGATGTCGCCGTGACATGGATGAATCTGGGCTGCCTGATGTGGCTGACACTGGCGCTGCTGTGCGCCTGTCTCTTCATCGGACGCCTGCGCCTTCTCGCGCTGTTTCCTCTGGCTTTTGCCGCGCTTGCAGCCGGGCCCCTGCCACGCCCGGATATTCTTGTTGCATCCAACGGCACGACCATTGGCATCAGGGGGGCGGATGGACGCCTTTCCATTGTGGATGCCAAACGGGGACGTTTGACAGCAGAACAGTGGCTGAGCCGGGAGGGCGACAGACGCACCGCCACAAGCGAAGGGCTGGATCACGCCTTCCGCTGTGATGCTGAAGGCTGTGTTGGCCAGTTGCCGAACGGCGAGCGTATCGCCATATCGCACCAGCCGGAAAGTCTGGTGGCCGACTGTCTGAATGCCAATATCGTCGTCAGCCGTCACATGCCGCCCGGTGATTGCCAGGCCCGTGTCATCACACTGGAGGAACTCTCCCGCACAGGCACACTGGCCTTGTTTCTGAAGCCGGAAGGCTGGCACGAGATGCCCACCCGGGCGCCATCTGTAGACCGTCCCTGGCTGCCTCCTGTCGCCAAAGAACCCACACCCGGCTCTTCGGGAACATGGGATACAGGCTCGGCAGAAGCAGAGGCATTTTCTGAATAGGCGACGCCATTCAGTAGCGGCGCATCAATCCGACAAGACGGCCCTGAATGCGTACCCGGTCCGGGCCAAAAATGCGGGTTTCATATGCAGGATTGGCCGCCTCAAGGGCAATGGATGCCCCCTTGCGCCGCAGGCGTTTGAGTGTGGCCTCTTCATCATCGATCAGGGCGACGATGATGTCTCCGGTCTCCGCACTTTCGCATTTGCGGATCAGCACCGTATCCCCGTCGAGAATACCGGCCTCGATCATGCTGTCGCCCCGCACTTCCAGAGCGTAATGCTCGCCGGAACCAAGAATTTCAGGCGGAACATTCAGGGTGTGGCTGCGGCTCTGGATGGCGGAAATAGGTGTTCCGGCGGCTATCCGTCCCATCATCGGCACGGCAACGCCCTGCGCCGGGGCATCTTCTTCCCCCTCCGGCACGGAGTGTACCCGCCCCAGGCTTCCCTCGATAACAGATGGAGAGAACCCCCGCGCCGAGCTGCGTCCACCAATTCCGGGAGAGACGCTGTCAGGCAGGCGCACGACCTCAAGAGCGCGGGCACGATTGGGCAGGCGGCGGATGAAGCCCCGCTCTTCCAGAGCCGTAATCAGCCGGTGAATGCCGGATTTGGAGCGCAGATCGAGCGCTTCCTTCATTTCGTCAAAGGAAGGCGGAACACCGGTTTCCTTTACACGTTCATGAATGAAGCGAAGCAAGTCATATTGCTTGCGTGTCAGCATCTCCACGCCCCCGTCTCGATGCGGCAACCACGGGCTGCGGCACAAATGCCGCTCAATCCTGCCCGCTGAACGCGCCATGAGTGAAACAAATCAGGAACGATGATTTATCTGTTCCATTTGTGTTCTGCAAGAGTGAAGATGGAGTTAAAGTCCATTTAATCAAAAAACGGGATGATTTCACATGTCTCGCCAGCGCGGGCGGCTGGCGCATCAGGCGCGCGCACCAGCAGGCAGTCCGAGCCGGCCATCACGGCCAGCATGGCACTGTCCTGCACTTTTGCCGGGGTCACGAGCAAGGCGCCATCATCCGCGCGAACAGTCGTGGCGCGCATGAAATCCTTGCGGGAGCCGTTGGACTTCACATCAACAGCCAGACGCGCGGGAATGGTCGGCAATGTGCCGGCCGCCTCTCCCTGCATCACCCGCAGCAGCGGTGCCATGAAGAGGACAGAGCAGACATGGGAGGAGACCGGATTGCCGGGCAATCCAAGACACAATGCCTTGCCTTTTGTACCGAACATCAATGGCTTGCCCGGTCGCAACGCAATCTTGTGGACATGCAGGTCCACCCCTTCCGCACGCAGGGCAGGGGCTACAAGGTCATGATCCCCGACCGATGCCCCGCCTGTTGAAACCAGCAGGTCGAACTCCCCGCCCACACCACGCGCAACGGCTTGCCGGGTGGCCTCCATCTGGTCTGGCACAATGCCGAGATCCGTCACCTCGGCCCCGAGCTGGCGGGCGAGGGCAGCAAGCCCAAAGGCATTGGAGACGACAATCTCACCCTGGGCACCGGTCCCCTGACCGGGCAGGACAAGCTCATCACCCGTCTGCATCAGCGCCACGCGGGGGCGGCGCGCCACCAGCAAAGTGGGATGGTCCATCGCCGCAGCCAGCATGACATCGCGCGCACTCAGGCGATGCCCCGCCTTGAGACCGGGCGTGTCTTTCAGAAAATCACAGCCCATTCGGCGGATATTGCGTCCCATGGGCGTGGGCTGGGTGGTGGTGATGAATTCATCTTCCCGCTGCGTATCTTCCTGAATGACAACGGTCTGCGCCCCCTCGGGAATGACCGCGCCGGTAAAGATCCGCACCGCCTCGCCAGAGCCGACAATGCCCGCGAAGGGGCGACCTGCGGCAGATTCGCCGATAATCCGCAGTCTTGCGCCCTGCTGTGTGCCATCAGCGCCGCACACGGCATAGCCATCCATGGCAGACATGTCCGCCGGGGGCTGGGAACGCCGCGCCAGCACATCCTGCGCCAGCACCCGGCCTGCCGCCTGCCCAACCGGAACCTGCTCCACGCCGAGAAGAGCGGCGGAAGAGGTGATCTGACACAGGGCGTCCTCAACAGCGATCAGGGCCATGATGGCGCGTCCTCCCGTTAGAATGACCTTTAGGCCTGCGCCTGCCAGTGTCCGCTGCGGCCGCCGGCCTTTTCCAGCAACCGGATGGCCTCGATCCGCATGCCGCGGTCAACGGCCTTGGCCATGTCATAAATGGTGAGGCAGGCCACGCTCACAGCCGTAAGGGCCTCCATCTCCACCCCCGTCTGCCCAGAGGTCTTGACCCGGGCCGTGACACGCAGGCCGGGAAGGGCCTCATCCGGTTCCAGCTCCAGCTCAACCTTTGAGAGCATGAGCGGATGGCACAGGGGAATCAGCTCATGGGTGCGCTTGGCGGCCATGATGCCAGCAATGCGGGAAACGCCAAGAACATCCCCCTTCTTCGCATTGCCGGAGAGGATGAGCGACAGGGTCTCCGCCGCCATGAGAACACAGCCTTCCGCCACCGCCTCACGCGCGGTGATGGCCTTTTCGGAGACATCCACCATATGGGCATTGCCCTGGGCATCAAGATGGGTGAGATGAACCATGAGCTCACTTTCGCAGGCGAAAGACCAGACGGCCGCAATTTATCCCAAGCGTGCCGCCCCGGGCCGTGGAAGTCCAGCCATGAGCAGCCTCGTGGCTGGCAGGTGACCCTAGAGCGAGAGCAGATAGGAGGTCGCTCCGGCCACATCCTCCTGCCGCATCAGGCTTTCGCCGACAAGAATGGTGCCAATGCCGGACTGTGAGAGGCGCAGCACATCTTCCGGTGTGAAGATGCCGCTTTCACCAATCACGATACGACCCTGCGGCACCCGCGGGGCGAGCCGCTCACAGGTTGCAAGATCGGTGTGGAAGGTCCGCAAATCACGATTGTTGATGCCAATCAGCCGGCAGGGCAGATTGAGCGCACGATCAAGCTCCGCCTCATCATGCACTTCCACGATCGCATCCATGCCATAGGCGCTGGCGGCATCCGCGAGATCTCGTGCGGTCGCATCATCCACACCTGCCATGATGATCAGGATGCAATCCGCCCCCCAGGCGCGCGCTTCCGCGACCTGATAGGTGTCATACATGAAATCCTTGCGCAGCACCGGCAGGCTGCAAGCCGCGCGGGCGGTGCCCAGATATTCCGGCGCTCCCTGAAAAGAAGGACCATCCGTGAGGACTGAAAGGCAGGTGGCGCCACCACGCTGATAGGCCCGCGCGAGGCTTGGCGGGTCGAAGTCCTCGCGGATCAGCCCCTTGGAAGGGCTGGCCTTCTTGATTTCAGCGATGAGTGCAGTTTGCCGTTCGGAAAGGGTCTGCTCGATCGCGCCGGCGAAGGGGCGCACACGCGGGGCCACGCGGGCAGCCGCCTCGATTTCGGAAAGAGGATGCGCGCGCTTGGCTGCGGCAATCTCTTCACGCTTGTAAGCTTCGATACGTGTGAGAATATTGCTCATTGCGCAGCCTCCGGGGCGAGCCGGGATGATACCTCAACCAGCTTCTCCAGCCGTTTGAGGGCAGAGCCGGAATTGATGCTTTCCTGTGCCATCTCCACCCCATCGCTCAGGGTGGGAACGACCCCGGCCACGACGAGAGCCGCCGCGGCATTGAAGACCGAAACGTCGCGATAGGCGCTCTTCTCGCCTTCCAGAACACGGCGCAGGGCTGCCGCATTGCAGGCCGCATCCCCGCCTTTCAGGGATTCCGGGGGAGCCCGGGTCAGGCCCACATCCTCGGGGGTCACCTCAAAGGTGCGGATATGCCCATCTTCCAGAACAGCGATATCCGTGGGGCCGGAGATGGTGATTTCATCCAGACCATCGGAACCATGGACCACAAAGGCCCGCTCCGCGCCAAGAGTCTTCAGAACCTCGGCCAGCGGCACGATCCATGATTTTGCAAACACGCCCACCATCTGGCGGCGGACACCGGCCGGATTGGCCAACGGGCCAAGAAGATTGAAAATGGTGCGCGTGCCCATCTCAACCCGTGTCGGACCCACATGCTTCATTGCGCCATGATGGTTCGGCGCAAACATGAAGCCGATCCCGGCTTCCTCGATGCAGGTGGAGATTCCCTCCGGGCCCAGATCGATATGTACGCCCAGTGCCATGAGGGCATCAGCAGCGCCGGATCTGGAAGAAAGCGCGCGGTTGCCATGCTTTGCCACCGGCACGCCAGCACCGGCAACAATGAAGGAGGCGCAGGTCGAGATGTTGTAGGAACCAGAGGCATCCCCGCCTGTGCCCACAATGTCCACGGCATCGGCAGGAGCCTGAACAGGCAGCATCTTTGCCCGCATGACAGAAACCGCGCCGGCAATTTCATCCACCGTCTCGCCACGCACCCGCAGCCCCATCAGCAACGCACCCATCTGTGAGGGGGTCGCCTCACCGGACATCATGGTGTTGAAGACGCTGGCGGCTTCATCCCGTGTCAGGCTTGCTCCGGTTGCCACCTTGCCGAGAAGGGGCTTGAACTCATCGGTCATCTCTTGTCCTCAGCAGGTCGGCGGCTGAAATCCTGGGCGGGCAAACATATGAGGCCCGGGCCGCGCCCCGCGCGCCGGTATGCGCCTCAATCCGCTGCCCGTCTATCTCGGGTTCGCCGCATTGAAGGCGTCTGCAATCTCCAGAAAGTTGCGCAGCATCGTGTGCCCGTGCTCGGAAGCGATGCTTTCCGGGTGGAACTGCACGCCATGAACGGGCCGGGTTTTATGGGCCAGCCCCATGATGAGCCCGTCTGCGGTCTGCGCCGTCACCTCAAGCTCATCCGGCAGTGAGTCCCGCTGCACGATCAGGGAATGATAGCGCGTGGCCTGAAACGGCCCGTTGATGCCGCGAAAGACGCTGCGCCCCTGATGCAGGATCTCGGACATCTTGCCATGCATGGGGGTGGGCGCGCGGATGACATCGCCACCAAACACCTGACCGATGGACTGATGCCCGAGGCAGACCCCCAGCATCGGCACCGTTTCGCTGGCCGCGGCGATCAGATCGCAGCAGATCCCCGCCTCGTTCGGCGTGCAGGGGCCGGGGGAAAGCACAATGGCATCCGGCTTGCCGGCCAGCACATCGGCGACACTCAGCGCATCATTGCGGTGAACAGTAACGGCTGCGCCCAACTCGCCCAGATAATGCACGAGATTATAGGTGAAGCTGTCGTAATTATCGATCAGCGTAACGGTGGTCATGAACGCTCCAACCCCGATGCTCTCGGGCTACTCATTCATTTTTAAAGCGCGTTCCGGGGGGCGGGGTCAAGCATGACAGTATGCCTGTCTATTTCACCACGGCAAGCGCGCCGGCCAGGGCAGAGACGGGCAGGGTGATGAAAGCGGCATGCACAATTGTAAACCGCACCATGAACATGCCGAGTTCCACAATATCGGCGGGCTTCTGCCAGCCCAGAACAGGGTTCTGCAACACGAGCAAAAGCACCGTGGCCAGAAAGACGGCGCAGGGCAGGGCACAAACCAGCGAAACGGCCCCGATGCCCATTCTGCGCCAGTGCCCGGCCTGCCGGCTCCCCCGATACAGACGCCAGAAAACGAAGGCCAGAGCCCAGGTGCAAAACCCCATGAGCATGGCGGCCAACCCTTCCGCCCCCGGCGAGAAGGCCGTGGCAACGCCATATCCATAGAGAGCACCCAGCACGAGAGTGACCGGGGCCAGAAACACGGGCGTCCAAGCCCCTGCTTCCGGCTGCATGGTCATGTAGCTGGCCCGCCCCTTACTGCCCGTGGCGCGCACCAGCGGCAAAGCGCACCGCTTCCTCACCGGCGCGGAACAGGGCGCGGGCCTTGTTCACACACTCCTGCTGCTCGCTCTCCGGTACGGAATCATAGACGATGCCTGCGCCGGCCTGCACATACATGCGCCCATCCTTCACCACTGCGGTGCGCAGCACGATGCAGGTATCCATCTCGCCATTGGCGCCGAAATAGCCGATGGCACCGGCATAGATACCGCGCTTTTCCTTCTCCAGCTCATCAATGATTTCCATGGCGCGCACTTTCGGCGCACCGGAAACCGTGCCCGCTGGAAAACCGGCGGCCAGCACATCCAGCGCATCAGCGCCATCCTTCAGCTGGCCTTCGACATTGGAAACAATGTGCATCACCTGGCTGTAGCGCTCGATGAAGAAGCTGTCTGTCACCTTCACGCTGCCGATCTGCGAGACCCGGCCGGTATCGTTGCGGCCAAGATCGAGCAGCATCAGATGCTCGGCGCGCTCCTTCGGGTCCGCCAGCAGTTCGGCGGCGAGCGCCTCGTCCTCTTCAGCCGTTGCACCACGCTTGCGGGTTCCGGCGATGGGACGAATGGTGACCGTGCCCTTGCGCAGACGCACCAGAATCTCGGGGCTGGAGCAGACCACCGAGAAGCCTTCAAAGTTCAGATAGACCAGAAACGGGGCAGGGTTCACACGCCGCAGGGCACGATAAAGCGCAAATGGGGGCAGGGTGAAGGGGCTCTCGAACCGCTGCGAGAGCACAACCTGAAAGATGTCTCCGGCGCGGATATATTCCTTCGCCTTCTCAACCATCGCCAGATATTCAGCCGGCTCCGTATTGGAGACAGCGCTCACATCCCCATGAAAGGGCTGCGGAGAGGTGTGGGCAACGGCGCTTTCCAGCGTGGCTGCCACCCGCTCGATCCGCTCCAGAGCAGCCTCATGGGCGGCGCGGGCGCTGATCCCCTCACGCGGGCGCACAGGGGTGACGACATTCAGCTCGTTCCGAACTGCATCAAACACCACAATGATGGTCGGGCGGATCAGCAGCGCTTCCGGCACGCCGATAGGGTCGGGCTTGGCCGGGGGCAGATTCTCCATCTGCCGCACCATGTCATATCCCAGATACCCGAAAATGCCGGCCGCCATGGGAGGGGCCCCCTCCGGCAGCTCGATGGCGGATTCGGCCAGAAGCTGGCGCAGGGCCTGAAGCGGAGGGGCATCGCAAGGCTCGAAAGCCGTGCTGTCCGTTGCGGCAGAGCGGTTGATCTCCGCCTTGTCACCTGTCGCGCGGAAAATGAGATCCGGCGCGAGGCCGATCATGGAATAGCGCCCGCAGGTCTCTCCCCCTTCGACAGATTCGAGGAGGAAGGAGTTCGGCTGGTCCCCGGCAATTTTCAGGAAGGCTGAAACCGGCGTTTCCAGATCTGCGACCAGGCTGGTGGAGACCACCTGCGCCTTCCCCTCGGCATAAAGCCGGGAGAAGGTTTCAAAGTTGAAAGGTTCAGTCACGGTCGAGACCACCCTAATTGATATTCCCGGCGCCAATGGCCTGGGAAAGCGCACGCTGGTTGATCTGGACACCAATCTCGCGCTGGATGGCCCCGAGATATTGCAGCAGGATGTCACTCTCGATCTGCTGCGCAATCTCGTTCGCAATCCGCGTGTCTTCCTCCGCCGAAAGCTGAGGGGCGATGACATTGGTGACCTGGAAAACGAGACGCTCCGGTGCATTCGTGGCAAGAGCCTCGCCAAGTCCGCCGTCCTTCAGGTCAAACACCCGGTTCACGGCATCCGTCGAGAAGGGGCCATCAACCCGTCCTCGACGCAGGCCATCCGCAATGCGCAGGGGCAGTTCGGCCTCGCCGGCAACCTGCGCCAGCGGAATGCCGCCCTCTGCCCGCTTCAGAAGCTCCTCCGCCTTGGCCTGAATGGCCTTTGCGGTTTCCTCTTCGGTCCAGCGGGCGGTCACGGCATCCTTCACTTCATCAAACTCGCGATCCCGCGCGGGGGTGACCGAAACGGTCTCGAACCAGATGAAGCCTGCATTCTGCGGCAGCTGGATGGTTTCAGCCTCAACACCCGGCTGGGTGTCAAAAGCGGCGGTAATGACAAGAGAGGCCCCCGGCATGGCGGCCGGCTCCCCGTCCGGCATGCGGCCGGAGCGATCCACAGCCTCGAAGGTCTGCACCTTGAGGTTCTGCTTTCTGGCAATCTCGGCAAGCGTGGAGCCGGAGGCGCGCTCATCCTCCACCGCATCATGCTCATCCAGCAGACGCGACTCGGCACGACGGGCGGCGATCTCCTGCTTGAGGGTCGCCTTGACCTCATCAAAGGGACGGATACTGCCCGGCTCCACCTTGGCGACATGCAGCAATGCACTGCCAAAGCGGCCTTCGACAGGTGCGCTCACGCTCCCCTCATCAAGGGCAAATGCGGCTTCACCCACCTTCGGGTCAAGAATGGCGCCCTGTTCAACAAGGCCAAGATTCGTCTCTTCCGGCTTCAGACCCCGCTCGGCGGCAATATCCGCGAAGCTGGCGCCAGCCTTGATCTTCCCGGCAGCGGCGGCGGCATCCTCCGGCTTGGTGAACATGATCTGATGCACTTCGCGGCGCTCGGCGGTTCCGAACCGCCCCTTGTCCGAATCATAAGCGGCGCGGGCATCCTCGTCACTGACCTCGATCTTGCCGGCCAGCTCTTCCGGCGTGAGGGCGATCAGGTTGATCTTGCGATATTCGGGCGCGCGAAAGCTGATCTTGTTCGCATCATAGAAGGTCCGCAGCTGCTCCTCGGTCGGGGCGGGCAGGGGGCCAACAGCGGCGGGCGTGACGGCGATATAGGATACATTCCGCACCTCGCCCTCAAAACGCTCCAGAGCCTCGACCAGAACCTTGGGGGCAACCACGCCCTCGCCAAAGGACTGGACCAGTTGCTGGCGCAGGGCGCGCTGGCGCTCGGCGGCAAGGAAGCGCTGCTCGGTCATGCCGTTGGAGCGCAGAAGCTGCGCAAAATAGGCTGGATCAAACGCCGATGCCCCCGGAGGACGATAGGCGGGGTTCTCCTGAATCAGGCGCACCAGCTCTTCCGGGCTGATGGACAGGTCCATCCGCGAAGCTTTTTCATCCAGGGTCGCATCGGCAACCATCTGGTTCAGCAAGCGCCGGTCCAGCCCGAAGGCGCGGGCCTCATCCGGTGAAATTCCCCGCCCGGCCTGCTGCCCGAGCCGCTGGATCTGATCCAGATAGCGCTCACGGAAAGCGCTTGAGGAGATGCTTGTTTTTCCAACCGTTGCAACATCTGTGTCGCTCATGCCGCGGAACACGTCGGCAATGCCCCAGATCAGAAAGCTGAACACCAGCAACATAAGGAAAATTTTGGCGACCCAGCCGGATGCACCCTTGCGGAGATTCTGAAGTGCCATCGTCCAATCATCTGGTAGGCGCGGTTCGGAACGCGCACGGAATTTGGCGCGCATCATAGGGACGGGCAGGGGGGCAGGCAACGTATCGTTAATGCTGTGCCCCACTCATTTGCAGCCCACCCCCAGCTCTGCTAGAGCCCGATGGGAGCCACCCCGGTGAGGGGAGGCCGGAATTTCCGGGAGAAATATCAACATGGGCAGCCCGCGCCGCATTCTGATTGTCGGAAACTGGAAAATGAATGGGAGCCGGCAGTCCAGGCAGGAACTGGACGCCATGGCGGCTGGCCTTGATCCGGCGTTTAGCGAAAAGGCGGACATGCTGGTGTGCCCTCCGGCCGTTCTGCTTGCCGGCTTCACTGAAAATGCCACAGGTCCGATCCGTTTTGGCGGGCAGGATTGCCACTTCAACGAATCCGGCGCGCATACGGGCGACATTTCCCCCGAAATGCTGCGCGAGGCCGGGGCTGTGGCCGTCATTCTGGGGCATTCCGAGCGGCGGGCAGACCATGGCGAGGGGGATGCCGTGGTGAAGGCCAAGGTCAAGTCTGCCTGGCGCGCGGGCCTTCTGCCTATCGTGTGCGTGGGGGAAACCCTTGCCGAACGCGATGCGAACGAAGCTTCAGCGGTTGTGGCCCGGCAGGTGCGCCAGTCCATTCCGCGCGGGGCGGAGGGCGGCAATCTCGTGGTCGCCTATGAGCCGATCTGGGCGATCGGTACAGGCCGTATTCCCACGCCCGAGGATGTGGCGCAGGTGCATAATACCATTCGCAATGTGCTGAACGAGCGCTTTGGCGAGGAAGGCGAGAAGATCCGCATTCTCTATGGCGGATCGGTAAAGCCTGATAACGCAAAGACCCTGCTGGCCATTCCCAATGTGGATGGCGCGCTGGTTGGCGGTGCGAGCCTGAAGGCGAACGATTTCCTCGGCATCGCCCATGCGGTGCTCTGAAGCCTGAGGAGGGGCGCCGGTCCGTCCTCAGCTCCGGTCATCTGGTCCAGTCCATGCAAAAGGGGCACGGCTTCAAACCGTGCCCCTTCTTTTTGGTGCGCCACCGGGCTCAGAAGGTAATGAGGCCGATGAGCTGGCGGACCAGGCTCAGATCCTCGCCGCTGGTGGGCGTGGTCTGGGAAACGAAGTCGAAGACCTTGCCGTCCTTGGCGCCATACTGGGCGACACGGCTCACGCGGCGATTCTTGTCGAAATAGACCGCGACCACCTTCTGGTCGGAGATTTTCGGCTTGAGGAAGGCCGTGCGCTTCTCGGTCTGCGAAATATAATAGAAGACCTCGCCATTCACGGTCGCCACAGTCGAGGGCGTGCCCATCACCAGCAGCACCTGCTCCTGGCTGGAGCCGACGGGGATCTGGTCCAGGGCATCATCGCTCAGCACATAGCCGCGCTGATATGTGCGCGTGATGCCGGAAAGGCTGGTGCCCTTGCCGCTCACCATTTCCGCACAACCGGCTATGGCGGGCACGAGAGTCAGCAGCGCCAGCGCCAGCGGCCAGCTTCTGGAAAGGCGATAGCTATCCTGCATGTTCTCACGTGCCATGGACCCGGCGGCGGTCGTGTCATCGCCAGAATTCTGCGTCTTTCCCAAGTGCCGTGTCACTACACCGTTCCTCATATGCTGGTCATTCCGTCCGCAACCATCCAGCTGTTTATGCCGTTCTCTGACAGGCTGCACAATACAGGGCCTTGCCAGTCCGTCGCGTGGGCGTTACGCCGCTGGGCAGGAATATCATACACACCGAGCCCTGCCTGATTCTTAAGCGCGATGTTCAATCTCTTCCGCCCCAACAAAACCCGTGTGATCGTCGAGCGTCTGTATGGCGCGATCGTGACACAGTCACGGCATCCCGCCTTCTACACGGACTTCGGCGTTCCCGATACGGTGGAAGGGCGCTTCGAGATGATGCTCCTCCATACCATCCTGCTGTGCTATCGCCTGAAAAACGGGGATGCGACCGAGAAGGCCCTGTCTCAGGATATCTTCGACACATTCGCGGATGATATGGATCGCACCCTGAGGGAAATGGGGGTCGGAGACCTGACCGTGCCGAAGAAGATGAAAAAAATCGGCGCCGCCTTCTACGGACGAGCCGCCGCTTATGACGCGGCGCTGGATGCACGCGACAGCGCGGCGCTGGAACTGGCGCTGGCCCGCAACATCCATGGGAACGAGGCGGACCGTCACGCGGCCGCACTGGCAACCTATGTGCGGAACGCGGCAGACCTTTTGGGGAATACGTCTTTTAACGTGCTGGCCGAGGGTGAGCTGCCCCTGCCTGCGCCTGAAGCCAAGTGAGGGTGAGCCATGTCTGATATCGAGCCCGGTGCCCCTGAAGCTTCCTCCGCCTCGCCTTTGCCGCTCTCCCGGCCTGTCACGATCGCCGAGATCAATCCCAGGGGGCTGGAAATCGACATCAGGGTCGATGAGCCCGCGCTGCTGCAGGAGCTGGCGCGCTATGTGGATGTGCTGGCGGTTTCCGATTTCCGGGCGCAGATCCGTCTGGCCCATGAGGGGGCCGATGGCATTCATGTGACAGGGACGGTGCGCGCCACCATCCGCCAGAATTGCGGCGTTTCGCTTGAGCCGTTCGATGCCCCGCTCAATGAAATGGTCGATGTGCACTTCGTTCCGGCCGGCACGGCGATTCCCTCCGAATCGCTGGAGGATGAGGATCATGACCTGCCGGATGAGATTCTCGATGGCCGGATTGATGTGGGCGCCCTTGCGCTCGAGTTTCTCGCCCTGGGGGTAGACCCTTATCCACGCAAACCGGATGCTGTATTTATAGCGCCCGAGCCCGAGCCCGGCGCACTTTCCCCCTTTTCCGCCCTCGCGCGCCTGAAGGATTAAATCATAAGCATACGGGCGGGAGTGATGGATATGGTTGCGATGCCTGCGAGAGGCGTTATTGTCGCGCCCGCTGGCAAGGGAGAGGGCATGAGCCGAGAGGGCATGAGCCTTTCCACTTTCAGGCGTGGGATGCGTCCGGGGGCAGGCATCGCCGTCGATCACATTGCCACGCATAAAATCTTGGCTGTGAGGCCGGGAATGTATTCCGAGCTGAAACTGGGAACGCAAACCCGAGTCACATGGCTTTTCGCATTTCTGCAGAGATCTGCCGCCGATATGAAAGCCAGTTTCAGATGACTGCATCCGTCCGCATCGCTCTTGATGCCATGGGAGGAGACCATGGCCCCGAGACGGTTCTTGCCGGAGCGGAGATCGCCCTCGGTCAACACCCTGACATCTCCTATGTCCTTTATGGCGATGAGACCCGCGTGAATGCGACGCTGGCGTCCCACCCCAAGCTGGCGGCCGTATCGACGGTGATCCATACCGATGTCGTTGTCGGTATGGATGACAAGCCGAGCCAGGCCCTGCGGCGCGGGCGTTACAAGTCCTCCATGTGGCGCGCCATCGATGCCGTGAAGCTGAAGGAGGCCGATGCCGCCGTCTCCGCCGGCAATACCGGCGCGCTGATGGCCATGGCGAATTTCAATCTGCGCACCATGCCCGGCGTCAGCCGCCCGGCAATCGCGGCCATCTGGCCAACCCTGCGCGGGGAGAGCGTGGTGCTCGATGTCGGCGCATCCATTGGCGCCAGCGCCCGCAGCCTTGTGGAAATGGCCATCATGGGCTCGGCCATGGCGCGGGTCCTGTTCGATATCGAAAATCCCACCGTCGGCCTGCTGAATGTCGGGGTCGAGGAAATCAAGGGTATCGATGAGGTGAAGGAAGCTGCCCGCGTGCTGCGCGAAGAGCAGGTTCCTGTGAATTATCATGGCTTTGTCGAAGGCAATGATATTGGCGCCGGCACCGTTGATGTCGTGGTGACGGAAGGCTTTGCCGGCAATATTGCTCTCAAGACGGCGGAAGGCACGGCCAAGCAGCTTGCCTCCTATCTGCGCAGCGCCATGGGGCGGACCCTGCGTGCGCAGATCGGCTATCTGCTGGCGCGGGATGCATTTCAGGTCCTGAAAGAAAAGATGGATCCCCGCCGCTCCAATGGCGGTGTTTTCCTTGGTCTTAATGGTATCGTGATAAAAAGCCATGGTGGGACGGATGCGGAGGGCTTCGCTGCCGCCGTCGATCTCGCCTATGACATGGTGCGCCATCAACTGCTGGCGCGTATCGAAGCCAGCCTTGTCAGCCGTCGACCTTTTGAGACGACGGCCCGGGCGCTTCAGCCAGCTGGTGCGGAAGGACAATCGTGAGCGGTATCAGGTCTGTCGTCAGGGGGATCGGATCTTATCTCCCGGCAAATATCGTTACCAATGCTGAGCTTTCTGCACGCATTGATACATCTGATGAATGGATCGTGCAGCGCACGGGCATCCGTCAGCGCCATATTGCGGGGGAGGGGGAATTCACCTCCCATCTGGGCCTTGCCGCGGCCCGCAATGCCTTGGCTGCCGCAGGATTGCAGCCGGCCGACATCGATCTGATCGTTCTGGCGACCTCCACGCCGGACCAGACCTTTCCGGCCACTTCAGCCGTCATCCAGGCTGAACTCGGCATCACACATGGTGCAGCCTTTGATGTGCAGGCCGTGTGCTCGGGCTTCGTCTTTGCGCTTTCCACCGCGGATGCCCATCTGCGTACGGGCGCATTCAAGCGTGCACTGGTGATTGGCGCGGAGACCTTCTCCCGCATTCTGGACTGGGAAGACCGCGGCACATGCGTGCTGTTCGGCGATGGCGCCGGCGCCATGGTGCTGGAGGCCGTACCCGTCAATGAGGCCGGAAACAACGGCGTTCTGACCAGCCATTTGCGGACGGATGGGCGCCACCGTGCAAAGCTTTATGTGGATGGCGGCCCGTCTTCCACCGGCACTGTCGGACATCTGCGCATGGAAGGGCGCGAGGTGTTCAAGCATGCCGTCGGCATGATCACCGATGTGATCGAGGATGCTTTTGCCGCCACCGGCGAAAGTGCCCAGAGCATCGACTGGTTCGTGCCGCATCAGGCCAACCGGCGCATCATTGATGCGAGTGCCCAGAAGCTTGGCATTGCCCCGGAAAAGGTTGTGATGACCGTGGACCGGCACGGCAACACCTCTGCAGCCTCCATTCCCCTCGCCCTCGATGTGGCGGCAAGGGATGGGCGCCTCAAGGCCGGAGACCTGGTTCTCATCGAGGCCATGGGCGGCGGGTTTACATGGGGTTCGGCGCTGTTGCGCTGGTGATGCAGAAGGGCGTTGACCAGCCTTGTGACCCGCGTCTAGTGTTGGTCATCAATGGTTCGGGACTGAACCGGGGGCACATTTCCGTCTGTCAGGCACTGGCCGGGCAGGCGCGCGAAGGGTGTAACCGGGGAGGGCCTCACTGGTTTGGCGCAATCTTGAAAGAGGTCAGGTAGACACATGGCTGGTCGGACTGTGACACGCGCGGATCTGTGCGAGGCCGTTTATCAGCAGGTGGGGCTGTCTCGTACAGAATCAGCTGCGCTCGTGGAGCTTGTGCTGAAGGAGATCGCCGACTGTCTGGTGGGTGGCGAGACAGTAAAACTCTCCTCATTCGGCTCCTTTGTGGTGCGGGAAAAGGGCCGTCGTATCGGCCGCAATCCCAAGACCGGCGAAGAGGTGCCGATCGAGCCGCGCCGGGTGATGGTGTTCAAACCCTCATCCATTCTCAAGAACCGCATCAATGGCATCACCTCCGACGCGGCGGAGAAGGACTGAACTCCCCGCCGGTTTCGGGGCCGGGTGCTTTTCCTGAGGCTCTTTTTTTACCTGTAGAATCTGGAACCATCACCGTTGCCATAGATTTTCCGGCAACGGCTGGGGAAGTTTGATCTGATGGTCGCGGCCTTCCCCCAATTTGCGAGGACAGGACATAGTGGCCGATGCGCGCGAGACCGAGAAGGACCCTGATGCCTTCCGCACAATCAGCGAGGTGGCTGAGGAACTCGCATTGCCGCAGCATGTCCTGCGTTTCTGGGAAAGCCGCTTTCATCAGGTAAAGCCTGTCAAAAGGGCAGGGGGACGCCGCTTCTACCGCCCTGAGGATATCGACCTGCTGCGCGGCATCCGGCGGCTGCTGTATGAAGATGGGTTCACCATCAAGGGGGCACAGAAGATCCTGAAGGAGCAGGGGGTCCGGCATGTGCAGGACCTTGGCATTGAGGGTGATGTCGCCGCCATGCGAAATGCGGCAGAGCCCGAGGTGCGCAGCCCCTCCCCTGAGGGGAAATCCTATGGCGGCCTGCTCGGCCTGCTGCCCTTGCGGCGCGGCAAGGCGCAGGAAAATGCGCGCCACGAGGAGCCTCCCGCTCTGGATGAGCCGCCTCTGCCATTTGATGATCTGGCCCCACTGGATTCGTTCGCCCCGGAAAATGAGGAGCCGGTGCATGCCCCGCCACGCACCCGGGCAAGGGCCCAGCGTGTCGAGGAGCGGCGTTTTGACGGCTCCGTCTATGAAGAACGGATTGTCGAGGAACGGCGCTATGAGAGTGAGATCTCGCATCAGCCGGAGGACTTGTCCTTCCCTGAAGACGACATCGCGCTTCATCATGATGAACCGCCCTTCCTTGATGAGATAGAGGCACCGCCGCCTCCACCGCCTGCGCCGCCGCCATCCTTTGCCCCCTCATCCGCGCGAGACACGCGCATGGGCGGGAGAGTGCGCGCCGAGCCGGTATTTCAGCCGCGTCCCAGCCGTGGGCCGGCCGCCCATATCACCAGTCCTTCCCGTCCGGAATTTCAGGACCCTTTGCTGCCCTTCATGGATGACGCCGCCGCTTCCGAGGAGGAGGAGTCCGAGCCCCTGGAAGAGCGCATTCGCCGCAAGAAGGCGCATGATCAGCAGCACGAAACCGCCGCCCACCGGGCGGAGGAGGGGCCGCCGGCTGAATATGTGCCGCAAAGGCATCGACATGCCATGGATGCGGAAACGGACAGAAGAATGCTGCAGGAGGAGATCGAAGAGGACGATCTCCCCTCGGTTGTGCGCGGCACTGCGCGGGACCTGCCCCAGGAGCCACATATGACAGACAGATATGTGGAGGCGGGGCGTGCGCCTGCTCCGCGCCCGCAAGCGCATGAAGAGCCTGCCCGTGCCCCTGCGCCGGACTTTCCTGCCTACAGGGAGGCCGGGCGCCTTGAGCCGGAAATCGAGCCAGAGCTGTTTGCCACTCCGCCGGGCCCGCGCCCCATGCGCCCGGCCATGCCCGAACCAGCACCGCAGCCGCGCCGCTTTGGCCCCTTCATTGAGCCCGTGGTGGAGGAATTCGAGCTGCCGCCGGTGGATATGCGCCGTGCGCCCAGCGGCCGTGCCGCATGGGAAGAGCGCACCGCATGGGAGGATGACTATCCCCAGCGCCCCGCGCATCAGGATGCATATCGCACGCCGCCACCGGCACCGGAACGCATCCCGGCCTCCGCAGCCGCCCCGCGTATGCGCTATGGTGTAGACCCGCACGGAAACGAGGCTTCAGCTCCATATGCACCTGCCCCCCAGCCCCCGCCCTATGATGGGCGAAGGATGATGGGGCAAGGTGTCATGCCTGTACTTTCCCGTGAGGATATTCATCGCCTGCAGGCCGCCCTGTATGAACTGAGCGAGTGCCAACGGCTGATGGAAAATATTCTGAACGACAAGAAAGACTGAGATCCGCCTTCCGGCCGTCAGCGCACCAGTGCGATCGAAACATGGGTAACGCCCTGCCTGGTGAAGCCGAGCTGGCGGGCTGCCGCGCGTGAAACATCAATGACCCGGCCACGAATATAAGGGCCTCGGTCGTTGATCCGCACAATGACGCTGCGTCCATTTTTCAGATTGGTCACACGCACCTTGGTACCGAAGGGCAGGGAGCGGTGGGCCGCTGTCATGGCCTCGGGATTGAACCGCTCACCATTCGCCGTACGCTGATCTTGCCAGTAATAGGACGCGATGCCCGTGGGAATGTCTGCGAGAGCAGGGCCGATATTCCATGTGCTGGCCATCATGCCCAGCGCTGCACAAGACAGGACCACGCTTCGTTTCATCCGATCAACCTTCCTGCTGTTAGGGATGGCGGTTCGAATGGCGTGGAAATTTGTTTAGAATGTCACGATTATGGGGTGAATAAGTGAAAGGAGCCGGAAGGGCCCGCTTGATTTCCCCCGGAATGGAGAGATTGCCGGTATCTTCCACAGATTCGAGAAGGGGCCGGATCTTTCCTGCCGGAAAGCGCTTGTGCTGTCAGGGAACATCCTTTAAAGCTGCGCACCAAGTCGGAGCGTAGCGCAGCCCGGTTAGCGCACTAGTCTGGGGGACTAGGGGTCGTGGGTTCAAATCCCGCCGCTCCGACCATTTATCCAAGATCCGGGCAGAGATATTCACCCCTCAGGGGTGCGCCGGAATCTCGCCATTCTTCCACAATCAGATGTTTTCAGTTCACAGATCGCCATGCAGGCCCGCTCCAGCGGTTCGGCATATGGCTTTGTGACCCTGCATCACTATGATGCAGAAGGTGAAATATATACGATCTGGTCGGAAGCCCCATGTCTCTTACCATCACAATTCTCGGCTGCGGCTCCTCTGCGGGCGTTCCGCGTGTAGGGCAGGGGTGGGGGGAATGTGACCCGAACAATCCGCGCAACCGGCGCCGGCGCTGCTCCATTCTTGTCGAGCGTCGCGGTGAGCATGGCACCACAACAGTGCTGGTCGATACCTCACCGGATCTGCGCGAGCAGCTCCTGGATGCGCATGTGCAGCATCTGGATGCCGTATTGTTCACCCATGCCCATGCGGATCATACCCATGGCATTGATGATTTGCGGCCCCTGTATCTGATGGATGGCAAGCGCATCGATGCCTATGCCGATGATGAAACCCTCAATGCGCTGGACAAGCGCTTTGGCTATTGTTTTCAAACACCGGCCGGCAGCTCGTATCCGCCCATCCTGCGCGCGCACACCTTTGGCCATGGGGATCTGATCACCGTGGAAGGGCCGGGCGGCGCCATCCAGGCCCTGCCTTTCCTGCAACACCATGGCGATGTGGACTCTTACGGCTTCCGCTTTGGCGATGTCGCCTATTCCAGCGATGTCAACGGCCTGCCCGAACAGAGTTTCCCGCTGCTGGCGGGGCTTGATGTGTGGATCATTGATGCCCTGCGCCAGCGCCCCCATCCATCCCATTTCTGCGTGCAGGATGCGCTGGACCATATTTCGCGCCTTGAGCCTCGCCGCTCCATTCTGACCAATCTGCATACAGATCTGGATTACGAGAAGCTGAGGCAGGAGCTGCCCGCACATATTGAGCCGGCTTATGATGGGATGCAATTCACCTCATCACTACCAGGTCGTTAACCACACTTGTAAGACGTGAATTCCAAATGCGTCGCATGCCAAGGCGCATATCCGCCCCCACATATGTTCCATAATATATCTTCTGCGAATTCAAGATTGATGTCTCTGCAAAGGTGCTATCCCTTTGCACTCCCATAGGTTTTGAAAGCCTGCCCGTTGAAAGAGCGGCCAAACTGACAATCCTTCCCAAGCCTGCATCCATCAGGCGCCACCCTTGGCCGAACCGCTCCTGATGAGACCTCGCCCCTGTGATGCTGTATAAGCCGGGCAGCTGAAAAATGAGGATGTGTTATGGCCGATTCCCGTGATGTCGCCCGCTTGCTGGAGATCATGGCGGCCCTGCGTGATCCCGCCACCGGATGCCCGTGGGATATCGTGCAAACCTTCGAAACCATCGCTCCATACACGCTGGAAGAAGCCTATGAGGTGGCGGATGCCGTGGCGCGCAATGATTTTGATGACCTGCGCGAAGAGCTGGGGGACCTTCTGTTGCAGGTGGCCTACCATGCTCGCATGGCCGAAGAGGCTGGCCACTTTGCATTTCCCGATGTCGTCGAGGCCATAAATACCAAAATGGTCAGGCGCCATCCGCACGTATTCGGGCAAGCGCGCGACCTTTCGCCTGAGGCGGTGAATGCCTTGTGGGGGCAGATCAAGACGGAGGAAAAGCGTGAGCGGGCAGAGCGGCGGGCAGCGGCCGGACGACCGATAGAGACGCAGGATCAAGGCATCCTCTCCGGCATTCCCCTGCCCTTGCCAGCCCTGACGCGCGCCCTGAAGCTTCAGGAAAAGGCTGGCACTGTCGGGTTTGACTGGCAGGATGCCGGAGCTGTTCTGGACAAGATCCGCGAGGAAACGGCGGAGGTTTCCGAGGCTCTTGAGGCTGGCGGGGTTGAGGCTATCCGGGACGAGATTGGTGACCTGCTTTTCGCCGTTGTGAATCTGGCTCGCCATGCCGGAGTTGATCCGGAAACCGCACTGCGCGGAACGAATGACAAATTCACCCGGCGTTTCAGATATATAGAAAAGAGCCTCGGCGCTTCGGAGCGCACTCCCGAACAGGCCACGCTGGAAGAGATGGAAGAGTTGTGGCAAGAGGCCAAGCAGGATGAGCGCCGCAGCTGAGCCAGCATAAGCAGGGGTCGAAAAGGGGCAGGAGAGATCTCAAACAGAGGCTCCGCCTGCCCTCTTTCCATTTATCTAGTCAGCTAAATTGCCGCCATCGTGCCGCAGGAGAATGACCCGCCCTGCCCCGAAACGGCGGATCACCAGAGATGCGCGTTCAGGCAGAATCCGCAGCTCCACATGCACGTCTCCATTCGGCTCCATATGGCGCTTCAGAACTTCGCCCTGACGATACAGCCAGCTGAGCCCCTCTCCGTCTCCGGCATCGAGATGCACGCCCAGAAGGCTGTGTCCAGCGGTGATATGCTGTTCGATGCGGTTGAGAAGGGCATCGCTCCCCTGCCCTGTCAGGGCTGAAACGGCAATGGGCGCTTCATCGCTCTCCTGCCGGATCAGCTGGTTTTCCAGCGCCTCGGCCTCTTCAGCCGAGAGGCGGTCAACCTTGTTCCAGACATCCAGAACACGCCCGCCCGTTGTCAGCTCAATGCCAAGGCTGGTGAGAACGTCTGTCACATCCTGCGCCTGGGCTTCCGCATCAGGGTGGGAAATATCCCGTACATGCAGGATCAGATCAGCCTCAAGAACCTCTTCCAGTGTTGCCCGGAAGGCGGCAACCAGCTGGGTGGGCAGCTCGGAGATGAAGCCCACCGTATCGGAAAGGATGATCGGCGTGCCATGCGGCAACTTCACCGCCCTCAGCGTGGGGTCAAGAGTGGCGAACAGCAGGTCCTGCGCCATCACATCCGCCCGGGTCAGGCGATTGAACAGCGTGGATTTTCCCGCATTGGTATAGCCCACCAGAGCCACCACCGGGTAAGGCACACGCTTGCGGCTGGCCCGGTGCAGGCCACGGGTGCGCTTGACCTGTTCCAGATCCTTCTCGATCCGCACGATCCGCTCGCCGATCATCCGGCGGTCGGCCTCGATCTGTGTTTCACCGGGGCCGCCCAGAAAGCCGAAGCCGCCCCTCTGGCGCTCCAGATGGGTCCATGACCGCACCAGACGGGAGCGCTGGTAATTGAGGTGGGCAAGCTCCACCTGCAATGCCCCTTCCCGCGTGCGGGCGCGGCGGCCGAAGATCTCAAGGATCAACGCCGTGCGATCCACCACCTTGGTGGACCATGCCCGCTCCAGATTGCGTTGCTGGACAGGGGTCAGTGCGGCATCGAAGAAGACCAGCCCGATCTCCTGATCGCGCACGATCTCGGCCAGCTCCTCGACCTTGCCACCCCCCAGATATGTCGCCGGGCGGATCTCGGAAAGCGGCGCCAGTCCGGAATACACCACATCCAGATCAATGGCCGCAGCAAGGCCGATAGCCTCCTCAAGCCGCGCCTCTGGAGAGCGACGTTCGGGGGTGGCGCGCTGGGCGCGGCGTGAAAGCGCAGGCGTAATGACAGCGCAGCGTGTGGGCCGCACGCGATGATCAACGCCGGAGCCCTCGCCCCCGGCGTTCTTCACATCACGTCCCCCACGCCCTTCAGCGGGCTCTCGTTCCACAGGTGTCAGCTCTTTTCCG
This sequence comes from Haloleucobacter ellipsoideus, assembly GCF_052491725.1. Classification (NCBI taxonomy): domain Bacteria; kingdom Pseudomonadati; phylum Pseudomonadota; class Alphaproteobacteria; order Hyphomicrobiales; family Xanthobacteraceae; genus Haloleucobacter; species Haloleucobacter ellipsoideus. Next base: position 70,014 of record NZ_JBQWAR010000011.1, on the reverse strand, counting down.
CCCCTTCATCGGTCGGGTCGAAGAGCTGCACGGGCTGGCCCGGCATGATGGTGGAGATGGCATGCTTGTACACCAGCTGGGAATGCCCATCGCGGCGTAGCAGCACGCAGAAATTATCGAACCAGGTCACCACGCCCTGAAGTTTCACCCCGTTCACCAGAAAGATGGTGAGGGGAGTCTTGGTCTTGCGTACATGATTGAGAAACGTGTCCTGAAGATTTTGGGTCCGTTCCGCCGCCATTTTCGTATCCGTTTGTTCCGGCGTTATGTCCACGCGCCACACGCAGAAATAGCAAAGCCGCCCGTGGAAGTTATTTCGCTAAAATGACACAGCCATTGGGCAGTGCAATAGTCTTTTGCCATGCAGCAGGGCAATGTGCTTCTCTTAGCTCATGAAGAAAATTCTGTAAAATCGTGAAAGCGTTGCCGCAAACGCATGGCAACCGGCCCCGGCTTTCCGGCCCCGACAATGGTGTCATCAATCCGCACAACCGGCATCACAAGGGCTGTTGCGGCGGTATTGAAGGCCTCGGCCGCCTCGTATGCCTCATTGAGGGCGAAGGGGCGCTCCTCCACCCGCAACCCCAGCGCGGCGGCCTCCTCCAGCACGATCGTGCGGGTGATGCCCCGCAGAATCCCGAAATCGGCCGGGCGTGTCACCAGCGTGCCATCCTGCGTCACAATCCAGGCATTGCTGGAACCACCCTCTGTCACCAGACCCCGGCTGTCCACGAACCACACCTCGCGGGCCCCGGCCTCCCGCGCGGCCTGCTTGGCCAGCACATTGGGCAGCAGGCCAACGGTCTTGATATCCACACGGGCCCATCGGCACTCCGGCTGGGAGATGACGGCAATACCATTGCGGGCCAGCGCATCCGCCGCCGCCCTGCTGGCGCTGCGCGCTGTCACGACAATGGCGGGTGGAACCTGCGGAGACGGGAAGAAATGGTCTCGCCGCGCCACGCCGCGCGTGACCTGAATATAGACGATCCCCTCTCGCACCAGATTGCGCCGGGCGACCTGCCGCAGCACGATTTCCAGAGCCGCCCGCGACATCGGCATGGCGATGCGCAGCTCGGACAGAGAGCGCTCCAGGCGGTCCAGATGCCGGCGCATATCCACCAGATGCCCGCCACGCACTTCGCAGACTTCATAAACCCCATCTGCAAACTGGTAGCCTCTATCTTCGATATGCACCCCCGCCATGGCGTGAGGCACATACTGACCGTTGACATATGCAATGCGAGACATGAACCACGCGCCTCAAGGCCGCCAGAAGGCGTAGTGAATGGTGACGAGAAGACCGATGATTTCCAGACGACCGGCCACCATGGCCAGCCCCGCCACAATAACAGAGCCCGCAGGCAGGGAGGACAGCGCCGGCCAGCCTGTCCCGCCCGCATCATAGATGGGGCCGGTATTGCTGACGACAGCCGCCGACGCCATCAGGGCGGCATCAAGGCTTGGCAGGCCGGGGGCAAGCGCAATGACGCAAAAACCGAAAATGGCGAACAAGGTCGCCAGAGCCACCCACACGCCACGCATGGTGGAGGCCATCCCGCCTTCCCCAAAGGCAACCGGCTGCGCCAGATTGGGATAGACCAGCCGCAGCAGATCGCCCCGCGCCCGCAAGAGCATGGAGCGCAGGCGCATGATCTTCAGCCCGCCTGTCAGGGACAGCGCACCGCCACCCAGCAGAACCACACAGATGACCAGCACCAGAGGCAGGTTCTGATAGGTGCCGTCATCCGGCCCGATGCCGCTGGTGGCAATAAGGGAAGCGGATGTGAACAGCCCGTCCCGCAGCGCCTCCAGCGCCTCCGGGCTGGTGGTGCGGAACATGACCGAGCCCAGACCGATGCCCAGAATGACCCAGTAAATGAGGAGAATCAGGCTCTCCTTCTGTTCCGGTGAATTGTTCACGCGACGGGAAAACAGGGTGCGATGCCAGAGCACGCTGGTGGCTGCCCACAACAGAAAGGGAATGAGAATCCATTTCGGCGCCTGATCTCCCTCCAGCGCAATCTGCGCCTCGGGCGGCAGATGCGCTCCGGTGGAGGCCACAGCCGATGCCAGCGTAAAGCAGACATAGATGGTCTGCCCATTGATCAGCAGGGCCAGAAAACAGGCTATCGTCCCCCCCACATAAAGGGGCACGATCTGGCGCATGGCGCTGCGCAGATCCACCACATCGGGCATCATGCCGCCGCGTGGCGAGCGGTCCGGCAGGCCGCCAAGGCCCGTGGGTGCCAGAATGGCGACAACGGATGTCAGGGTCAGCAGCCCTCCACCCCATTGCAGCAAAGCGAACCAGATATAAAGGCTTCGCGGTCCCAAGCTGACGGCACTCGTTCCGGTTGCCGTCAGGGCCGAGACGCTTTCCAGCCAGGCGGCCAGAGGCGAAAGGCCGGAGATCGCGGCAATGGAGGGCATGGCGGCAACGGGCAGGGCCATCCACAGCAGAAAGAGGCTGAAGAGGCCATCCATCCGCCGGAACCGCAGGGAGTTGCCTTCCGTAGTGAAGCGCATGGCCCCACCCAGAAAAATGCACATCAGCGATGTGATGACATAAATGGAGACATGCTCCTCGCCATCGCGCAGAGCCACCAGCGCAGGCGCCAGGGCCAGAATGCCCACAACGATCAGGGCGCTGGAAAGCGGGCGGGCGGAATAGATCATCGACGATGCCGATCAGAAGAATTCAAGCGCGACACGGAACATCTGTTCCACACGCTTGATCCGCTCGGCAAGGGCGAACAGCACCACCCTGTCATGCGCCCGCACGACCAGATCCCCCCGGGGCTGCAAGACCTTGTGATCCCGCAGGATCGCGCCGATCCTCACCCCATCCGGCAGGTTCAGGTCTCGCAGGGCCTTGCCCACCAGCGGTGAGGTCTCAAGCGCCTCAGCCTCAATGATTTCACCAGAACCATCCAGCAGGGCATGCACGCCGCAGATGCGGCCGCGCCGCACATGCTGCAACACTCTGGAGACCGTGATCTGGCGCGGATTCACATGGGCATCAATCCCCAGCCCCCGGGCGAAACCGGCATAGCCCTGCTCGTTCAGCAGGGCCAGAATGCGACGGGCGCCGATCTGGCGGGCCAGAAGGCAGGAAAGAATGTTGATCCTGTCATCATTGGTCAGCGCAACCATGATGTCAGCTTCACCGACTCCGGCTTCATCCAGAATCGAATGATCAAGCGCATCACCATTCAGCACGAGAACCCGTTCTGTTGCTTCTGCAATGGCTTGCGCGCGTTCCTTATCATGCTCGATCAACTTGATGCGCGCCTGGGGATTTCTCTTCTCAAGTTCGCGCGCCACATAAAACCCGATATTTCCGCCCCCTGCGATGACAATGCGCTGCCCCGGCATTTCGTCATAGCCGAACAGGGTCAGCGTGCGCTCAACCTGATCGGCCTGAGAGACAAAATAGGCCGTATCCCCCGCATGGAGCTGGTCCATGCCGGAAGGCACAATGGTACGGCCGTTCCGGTTGATCGCGACAATGGTGGCGTGCAGCTCGGGAAACAGGTCCGTCAGCTGCTGGAGGGGAGCATTCAGAATGGGGCAGTCTTCCGCGCAGATCACACCCGCGGCCACCACGGCGCCATCGGCGAACGACACCGTATCAATCGCGCCCGGCAGGGAGAGGCGGCGCAGGACCATTTCCCCGACCTCGATCTCCGGTGAAATGACGACATCAATCGCCAGATGCTCCCGGGAGAACAGGTCGCTCCATTCCTGCGCCAGATAGGTCTGGGCGCGGATACGGGCCACCTTGGTGGGAACATTGAACAGCGCATGGGCGATCTGGCAGGCGACCATATTCACTTCATCATGAAGCGTGACGGCTATGAGCATGTCTGCCTGATCGATTCCGGCGCGGGCCAGAACATCCGGGTGCGCACCCCAGCCAACGATCCCCCGGACATCCAGCTGCTCGGTCACCAGCTGAATACGGCGCGCATCGGAATCAATGATCGAGACATCATTCTGCTCGGCGGCGAGGCGCTCGGCGATACCAAAGCCAACCTGCCCTGCGCCGCAGATCACAACGCGCATGGTTCTTCCCTTGCTTGCTCAACAACAGAGCCGAAGACGGACGAGACAGATCATGTCTGCGAGTATCGCGCAAGCCATGCCGCGATGAGACGATTGGCGGGGCATGGGGCACCGGCCGCGCGAGCCGGCCAGCCCATGCGCCTGCGCACTTCACCGGGTCTCAGCGATTGAGGAACTCCAGCTCAGGAATCGGGATGAATTCCACATCGCCCGATTCATAGGCCGGCAGGCCGCACAGAAACTGCCCGGTTTGCCGACTCACAAACACGCCCGGCTCACGTCCTCCGCCGATAAAGAAATAGAGCGTGCGGCCGGCTATGGAGCCCATTTGGGGGTCTGACCCCGGAATGTGACGGGGCTTGTTCGAGATATTCGCGGTCAGATGAATGGCGGTGATCCAGCCCTTCTCCCGCCGGTATGGCGCATATTCGGGGGTGATGCGGGCGGTGATGTCATTCAGATCGCCCCACTGCTCTCCGCCCAGAGGCTGGCAATAAGCGCGCAGAGCTGCAACCGCCTGCTCCACCTCTTCCTGGGAATAAACGGAACGCGTGCCCGTTACCCGAATGGCCGGGGGCGGTGGGGGCTGGAGGGCGGCTTCCGCCTCATCTGTCCGGGCGGGCGGGGCAGCCGCCGGCTCGGAGGTGGAGGGGGCCGGCTGGCGGGCAGGCTGGCGGGCAGGACCGGGCAGGCGGAGTTGCGGCTCCGGCCTCTCCTGTTCCTGCTGATGCTCCTGGGCCTTCACAGGCAGAATCCCGATGACGAGGGCCAGCAGCATCGGCCCACACCGCACCATCCATGACCTGCCCATATCTTCCCCTCGCCTTGCAGCAGCCCGCAACAGACTCACCCGACCCCAAGGGCCTTGAGCTTCCGGTGAAGGGCCGAGCGCTCCATGCCGACAAATTCTGCCGTGCGGGAAATATTACCGCCGAACCGGCTGATCTGCGCGGCCAGATATTCACGCTCGAAAACCTCACGCGCCTCACGCAACGGAAGCCCCATGAGATGCTCCCCCCCATTGCCATTGGGCAGGCTCGGCACCATGGCGCCCACATCCGGCGGCAGCATGGAGGCAGTGATGGTGCCTTCGGGGTCGCCACCGGCCAGAATCAGCAGCCGCTCCACATTGTTGCGAAGCTGGCGGACATTTCCTGGCCAGTCGTGGGACTGAAGTACCGCCATCGCATCCTCGCCGATTGGCCGACGCGGCATGCCCGTGGACTGGGAGATGGTATCGACAAAGAACTCCACCAGAAGCGGCACATCCTCCCGGCGCTCCGCCAGCGGCGGCACGCGCACAGGCACCACCGAAAGGCGATGGTACAGATCCTCACGGAAATGCCCGCGGGCGATCTCCTCTTCCAGATTGCGGGCGCTGGAGGAAATGATCCGCACATCGACACTGATGCGCTCATTGGAGCCAACGCGCGAGAAGGTCTGCTCCACCAGAACGCGCAGCACACGGCTCTGGGTTTCGCGGGGCATGTCGGCCACTTCATCCAGAAAGAGGGTGCCGCCATGGGCCTCCTCCAGCGCGCCGCGCTTGGATTCACGCCCCTCACCATCAGCAACGCCGAACAGCTCCACTTCCAGCCGCTCCGGCGTGATCGCCGCGGAATTCAGCACCACGAAAGGCCCGTGCGCCCGCGCCGAACTGGCATGGATCATCCGCGCGGTCAGTTCCTTACCGGAGCCCGAGGGGCCGACGATGAGGATGCGGCTATTGGTGGGGGCCACCCGCTCAATGGTATTGCGCAACTGCTGGATGGCGCTGGACTGGCCAACCATGGAGCGCGCATTCGGCGTCAGTTGCTTGAGCTCCTTCAGCTCCCGCTTCAGGCGCAGGGTCTCCAGCGCCCGCTCGGCAACCATCACCAGCCGATCGGCATTGAACGGCTTCTCGATAAAGTCATAGGCACCGCGCTTGATGGCTGCCACGGCCGTTTCGATATTGCCATGCCCGGAGATCATCACAACTGGAATATCCGGATGTTGTGCCTTGATTTCATTCAGCAATTCAAGCCCATCAAGGCGGCTGCCCTGAAGCCAGATATCGAGAAAGATGAGATTGGGGCGACGCGATGAAATGGCCGCGATCGCACTGTCGGCATCGCGGGCCGTGCGGGCGCTGTAACCCTCATCCTCCAGAATGCCGGCCACCAGTTCGCCGATATCGGCTTCGTCATCAACGATGAGAATGTCCATGGCCATATGTCAGGCCCTCCCGGCTTCTGTTGTGCCCTGCTTTGGGGTTCCGGCCTCTGCGGGCTGGCCGTCCACGCGCAGGTAAAGGCGAATCCACGCTCCGCGCCCCTCCGGGGAGTCCTGAAGCTGGATGGAGCCGCCATGCTCTTCCATGATCTTTCCAACAATGGCGAGGCCAAGCCCCGTCCCTTTTTCACGTGTGGTCACATAAGGCTCCAGAAGCCGGCTGCGCTGATCCTTCGGCAGCCCCATGCCATTGTCCGTAATATCGATAATCAGGTTCTCACCCACCTGTTCCGCCTTGATGCGGATACACCCCTGCCCCCGAATGTTTTCAGGAACTGCATCAATGGCTTCTGTGGCATTCTTAAGGAGATTTGTAAGCGCCTGAGAAACCAGCCTGCGATCAAACCGGGCCGGCAGGCGATCCGGCAGGCTCATCTCGAATTCCACAGAGGGGTACCCTACCCGCATCAGGAACACGGTCTGGCGGATCGTTTCCGCCATGTCCTGCGCATCCACCACAGGCTTGGGCATGCGGGCGAATGAGGAGAACTCATCGACCATGCGGCCAATATCGCCGACCTGCCGGATGATCGTATCCGTACATTGGTCGAACACATCCCGGTCCTGCGTGATATGCCGGCCATATTTGCGCTTGAGCCGCTCGGCCGAAAGCTGGATCGGGGTGAGCGGGTTCTTGATCTCATGGGCGATGCGACGGGCCACATCAGCCCAGGCCGCGGTGCGCTGGGCATTCACCAGCGCGGTGATGTCATCCAGCGTCACCACCCAGCCATGGTCACCCTCGGTCGATTGCTCGGTGGTGACGCGCATGGCCAGAATGCGCTCGCGCCCATTGCTCTGCACGGTGATGTTGCCCTGAACAATCCGCTCGCCAGCCTTTTCGGCATCGGCCAGAAGGGAGGCGGTTTCAGGCACCACCTCGGCCAGCTTGCGCCCGAGCGCCTCGGCCTCGCACACCCCGAGGAGGCGCTCTGCGGAGCGGTTGGCGATGGTCACCCGCTCATCGGCATCCAGACCGATCACCCCTGCCCCGACACCGGCCAGCACGGCTTCCGTGAACCGGCGACGACTGTCGATCTGGTCGCGGGCCCGCACGATATCATTGCGCTGGGTCTTCAGCTCGGCCGTCATGTTGTTGAAGGTCGCGCCGAGCGTGGCGAGATCCCCTTCGGCCTTGTGGACGGGAACCTGCACATCCAGATTGCCTGCCGCCACCCTGTCTGCCGCCCACATCAGGCGACGGATGGGCGCCACCAGCCATTTCGAGAAATTGATACCCATCCACATGGCCGAGAGCAGCACGATGAGCGTGATGAGCGCATACATGATGGCGAAGGCCAGCTGCACATTGAAGCGCCGCTCCTCCAGCTCCCGGTAGTCATTCAGCGTATCGCTCGTCACCTTCAGAAACCCGATCACGCGCGGGTCGATCGGGCGGGCGACATAGAGAAACAGGTCGTCAAAATCGGCCAGGGGAACGACCGCACTCACGAAATCCGCATCCGAGGGCAGATAGATGATCGGCTGGTCGCCTTCCGCCTCATTGATCGCGATATTGGCGGGCACGAGATATTCACGCTCCGTACGCAGATCCGCCTTCTGCACCACGGAAAGGTTGCGCTCGATGATCTGCGCGCCGGGCACATTGCGCAGGGCGGCCTGGGCGGTCAAAATCTCGCGGAACTTCTTCGGATCGTTCTTGTAAAGCTCCTTCAGGCGCGACAGATCCTTGGACATGGCGAGCACATCGCCACGAATGGAAAGCGCATGCTCCCGCACATAGGCCTGCGCCACGGAGCCGGCCGTCGCCACAATATCCTGCGTTCGGGTTGCGAACCAGCGATCCAGACTCCGGTCCAGCGTCAGGCTCGCCACCACGGCCACCACCAGCGCCGGCACCACGGCCACGACAGCAAACAGGCCGACGATGCGCACATGCAGGCGGGCCGCCGCCCTGCCCTTCACGCGCGCGCGCAGGATGCGCCAGACCTCTGTGGCGATGATGGCCAGCAGCACCAGCCCCGCCCCGCCGCAAATCGCCAGCGTGATGACCACCACCTCGGGCGTGGGCACGATGGAGGTCAGCCCCATCAGAATCAGGAATGTCGCCACCGCTGAGGCCAGCGCGAGCGTCATCACCACAGGTATCAGCAGGCGCTTCAACAGGCTGCGCCTGCGCTGCGGCAAGACCGGCCCATCATTGGCTGGCATCATCTTCATGCTTACACATGTCCTCGCTCCTGATGCCACCTGTTGGCGCGGCTTCAGATCGTGACTGATGCAGTGATATGACACTGGTGCAAAAATGTGACATTGCGCGCCACCATCTCGTTTTGCACCCAGCATTTCCGAAAAAAGGTACCATGGTGAGTTGCTGCGCGTGTGAATGCACAAAAAAACCGGGCGCGGAAAAAGCGCCCGGTCTCATTTCACGGTGTGGATGTGAGCCTGCTACCGGTTGGTTCGGATCACCTGCAGGTCCAGATCGCGAATCTTCTTCCGCAGGGTGTTGCGGTTCAGGCCGAGCAACTCCGCCGCCTTGATCTGGTTGCCCCGTGTGGCGGCCAGCGCCGCCGACAGCAGCGGATATTCCAGATCCCGCAAGATCCGGTGATACAGCCCCGGCGGGGGCAGATCATCACCAAAGCCTGCGAAATAGGTGTTCAGGTGGCGCTCCACAGAGGCTGCCAGCGTGGCATCCCCCGCCCCCTCCTCACCCGAAACGCCGGGCTGGTTTTCGGAGAGCTCGGCATCGATGATCGCCGTGGTGATGATATCCTGCGGATAGAGCGCGGAAAGCCGGCGCACCAGGTTTTCCAGCTCACGCACATTGCCGGGCCAGCGATAGCGCTTCAGCTTGTCGAGCGCGGCCGCCTCGATCTGCTTGGTCGGCAAGCCCTCACGCTCGATCAGGTGGAAGAAGTGCCGCATCAGGTCCGGCACATCTTCGGAACGCTCGCGCAAGGGGGGCAGGCGCAGGGGCACCACGTTCAGGCGGAAGAACAGGTCCTCGCGGAACAACCCCTGCTGGATGAGGGACCGCAGATCCTTGTTGGTGGCGGCGATGATCCGAACATCGGTCTTGATCGGCGTGCGCCCGCCCACGGTGGTGTATTCACCCTGCTGAAGCACACGCAGAAGGCGGGTCTGCGCCTCCATCGGCATGTCGCCGATTTCATCGAGGAACAGCGTGCCCCCCTCCGCCTGCTCGAACTGTCCGGGGTTGCGGGCGGTGGCTCCTGTGAAGGACCCCTTCTCATGGCCGAACAGCTCGCTCTCGATGAGATCACGCGGAATGGCGGCCATGTTGATGGCCACGAAAGGGCCGCTCCGCCGCTTGCCATAATCATGCAGCGCGCGGGCCACCAGTTCCTTGCCGGTGCCGCTTTCACCCACAATCATCACGGTGAGATCCGTCTGCATGAGGCGTGCGAGCAGCCGGTAGATTTCCTGCATGGCGGGGGAACGGCCCACCAGCGGTATATTCTCCTGCTCGTCCTGCGAGAGGCCAACGGCATGCCCCTTGCGCGGCTCCGCCAGCGCCCGCCCCACGATGGAGGTCAGCTCCTTCAGGTCGAATGGCTTGGGCAGATACTCATAAGCCCCCCGCTCCGAGGCGCGGATGGCCGTCATGAAGGTGTTCTGGGCGCTCATGACGATGACGGGCAGCTCTGGACGCAGCCTCTTGATGCGCGGCAAGAGATCAAAGGCATTCTCATCCGGCATCACCACATCGGTGATGATGAGATCGCCGTCGCCCTGGCTGACCCAGCGCCAGAGTGTCGCCGCATTGCCGCAAGAGCGCACATCATAACCTGCACGGGACAGGGCCTGATTGAGCACCGTGCGGATCGCGGCATCATCATCTGCGACAAGTATGCTTCCGCTTGGCATGGAGGACCTCATCTGGATTCTGCGGTCATGCTCCTGCTGTGTACATCGGCAGGAGCACGCGGAATGTGGTGCGACGCGGCTGGCTCTCGCATTCGATCAACCCGCCATGGTCGCCTATAATCTTGGCAACCAATGCAAGACCCAGGCCACTTCCGGTGGGCTTGGTGGTCACAAACGGGTCAAACAGGTGCGGAATCAGGTCATCCGGCACGCCGCGCCCGTTATCACGCACGCAAAACTCAAGCGGCAGGCTGACTCTGCTCGCCGCGCCGGGAATGGTGAGCCGGACACCGGGACGGAATGCGGTGGTGATCTGAATTTCACCATCCGGCAGGCCGTCGATCGCTTCTGCCGCATTTTTAATCAGGTTGAGAAAGACCTGAATCAACTGGTCCCGGTTGGCGAAGACCGGCGGAAGGGAGGGGTCATAATCCTCCACAAAGCGCACATCCCGCCCGAAGCCTGCCGAAGCCAGGGTCCGCACATGCTCCAGAACCGCATGAATGTTCACCGGCTCGCGCTCCACCGGCCGCTCATCGGAAAAGACCTCCATGCGGTCCACCAGCTTCACGATCCGGTCCGCCTCGTCGCAGATCAGCCGCGTCAGCACCCGGTCATCATCGCCCGCGGATTGCTCAAGCAGTTGGGCCGCGCCGCGAATGCCGGAAAGCGGATTCTTGATCTCGTGCGCCAGCATGGAGGCCAGAGTCGTAACGGAACGTGCCGCACCACGATGGGTGAGCTGGCGGTCCATCTTGTCGGCGATGGTGCGCTCCTGAAACATCACCACCACATGGCCGGGATTGTCGGCCACGGGGGCGACATGAATATCCACCACCCGTTCACCGCCATTGCGCGGGGTGCCGAGATCCACCCGATACTCGTTCACTGGCGCGCCCCTTTCGCGCACCTGCTCGATGAGACCCAGCAGGGGGCTGCCAAAGGGCACGAATTCGGCAAAGGGGCGCCGGCGCAGCAAAGGCGTGCTGACCTGAAAGAAGGTCTCCGCCGCCACATTCGCCTCAATCACATATCCATTGCCGGCAATGGTGAGAATGGGGTGCGGAATAGCGTCCAGAATGGCAGAGCTGAGGCTCTGTCCAGATTTTCCATTGAAATCCATGAGCTTCTCGCCACTACCGCTCCAGGCATCGGTCATCATGCCGCCGCCCTCCACATCAGTTCTTCATAGGCTTGCGCAATGCCGGCCCTCACAGCCAGCGGGTCCTCGCTGGTCAGGAGGCTTTTGCGCCAATTGCGGACGAATTCTTCCGGCGTGCGCTCCCCGGCCGAGGCACAGGCCGCCAGCAGCGCCCACCCCACATGCTTGCGCGCCTGCCGTATGCCCAGCTCCAGCCCGTAAAGAGTGAGCCAGCCTTCATAAAGCTCCAGCAGAACATCCCGCTGCTCGGCAAGGGGCGGATCTGCGGGCGCCTGCCCCTGCGCCAGATGCTGCGCCACCTGCCCCGGAAACCATGGCCGGCCCTGTGCGCCACGGCCGATCATCACCCCCGCGGCGCCGGAAAGGGCCAGCATGCGCGGGGCATCCCCGGCAATGGTGAGGTCACCATTGGCCAGAACAGGAATATGAATGGCCTCCACAACCGAGCGGATGGCCGCCCAATCCGCCTGCCCGGTATAAAACTGGCAGCGGGTGCGGCCATGGATGGAGACGAGGGAAAGCCCGGATTCCTCGGCAATATGCGCAAGCTGCACGGATGTCGGCGTCTCGCCATCCCAGCCCAGACGGGTCTTCACCGTTACCGGCACCTGCACGGCAGCACGCACCGCCTCAATGATCCTGCGCGCCAATGGCAGATCCCGCAGAAGCGCTGCGCCGGCGGCCCCTGTGGTCACCCGTTTGGAGGGGCACCCCATATTGATATCAATGATCTGGGCGCCGGCAGCCTCCGCATGGCGGGCGGCCTCACCCATCCAGTAGGGGGAGTTGCCGGCGATCTGGACAGCATGAAGGGGCACCCCCTCACCGTCTGCCTTCAGCATCATTTCCGGCTTTTCATGAAGAAGAGCCTCGCTGGCGATCATCTCCGAAATCACAAGCCCCGCGCCATAGCGCACCGCCATGCGCCGCACGGGCGCATCTGTAATTCCTGCCATGGGCGCCAGAACGACTGCATTTGGAAGCACATGCGGCCCAATCTGCAGGGGTTTCATGGCTGCTGGATCATTATTCTGCACAGAAAATAGGCTTCTTTGTTTCTGCATTTATTTTAGACGCACTCAAACTCCATGCAAGACAAAACACTTCTGTCCCGCGGAATTTATCCGGCGTGGCGGCGCGGCGAGGCCGCAATGACCGGCCCTGCCATATGGAGAACTCTTGCACGCCCCTTGCCAGTATCAGCACAAAGGGCTTCAAGACAGCGACAGAAGAGGAAGGCTCATGCGCTCCATCGCCATCATTGTCGCTGCCGGTCGCGGCACCCGGGCCGGCGAGGGCCTGCCCAAACAATATCGCCTGCTGCATGGCGAGCCTGTCCTGCGCCGCACCCTGCGTCTTTTTTCAGAAGCGCCGGGCATTGATGGCGTGCTGCCTGTCATACACCCGGATGATGCTGATCTTTTTGCACAAGCTGCGGGCGGACTGCCTAAAATTATGGCACCCATTGCCGGTGGAGAGAGCAGGCAGTCTTCCGTACGCAATGGCCTTGCCGCCCTCAGGGACGCAATGGCGGATATCGTGCTCGTGCATGATGCCGCCCGCCCCTTCGCCACAGGAGAACTGATCGCCCACGCCATTGCGATGGGCCGCTCCCGCGGGGCTGCGGTGCCGGTTCTGCCGGTTACGGACACGATCAAGGCGGTGAATGCAGAGGGGCGGGTTACAAACACCCTTCCGCGCGATACGTTGCGCGCGGTGCAGACGCCGCAGGCTTTCAGCTACAAGGCCCTGCTCGCGGCGCATACCCTTGCCGCCGAAGCCGGCGTTCTGGAACTGACGGATGATGCCTCAGTGATGGAATGGGCCGGGCATGCCGTTTTCACCTTCGCGGGAGAACCCACCAACATGAAGCTGACCTCAGCCGAAGACTTCGCCAGGGCAGAGCGCGATCACGCCCCCTCTTCCCGCCCGCCCCGCTGGAGCGAGCTGAATGACGTGCGCACCGGCACCGGCTTTGATGTCCATGCATTTGCGGAAGGTGACCATGTCATTCTCGGGGGCATTTCCATTCCGCATGATTTTGCCCTCAGCGGCCATTCCGATGCCGATGTCGGCCTCCATGCCCTGACGGATGCCCTGCTTGGGGCGCTGTGCGATGGGGATATCGGGGCGCATTTCCCGCCATCCGATCCCCAATGGAAGGGCGCATCGTCTGATCGCTTCCTCCAGCATGCGGTGGCGAAGGTCCATGCGCTGGGCGGACGGATTGCGCATCTCGATCTGACCCTGATCTGTGAGGCGCCCAAGGTGGGGCCGCATCGCGATGCCATCCGGGCCTCCATCGCGCAGATCACCGGCGTGCCGGTGGCGCGGGTGAGCGTGAAGGCCACGACCTCCGAGAAGCTGGGCTTCACCGGCCGCAGGGAGGGCATTGCCGCCATGGCCAGCGCCACCATCCGCCTGCCCCTCGCGGAGGATGATGCATGATCGAGGCAGATCTGCGCGCGCGCGCCGAAGAGGTTCTGGAGGCCTTCCGGGTTCGGGGCTGGACTCTGGCCACCGCCGAATCCTGCACGGGCGGGCTGGTTGCCGGCGCGCTGACAGCCATTGCCGGCTCTTCCGATGTGGTGGACCGGGGATTTGTCACCTATTCCAATGCCGCCAAGATGGCGATGCTGGGGGTGGAGAGCGCCACTCTGGACGCATATGGCGCCGTAAGCGAGCAGACGGCCCGGCAGATGGCGCAGGGCGCATGCAGGGCGGCGGGTGTCGATGCCGCGGTTTCCATCACCGGCATTGCCGGACCGGGCGGCGGATCGGACCAGAAGCCCGTGGGCCTTGTGCACTTTGCCTGCGCGCGCAGGGATGGAAAAATCATGCACCGGGAAAAGCGGTTTGGCGATATCGGCCGGGATGCCGTGCGCCATGCCTCCGTTCTCGTGGCGCTGGATATGCTGGCGGAAGCGGCATTGGGAGAGATCACCCATGGCTGATGCCGCCCCTGCCATCGTCGCCCCATTGAGGGAGATTGCCCCTCTCCTCCCCGCGCGCGGCGCGTTGCTGGGGCTGGACCCCGGCACCAAGACCATCGGCGTTGCCTGCTGTGACCCGGAGCGGCGCCTCGCCACCACTGTGGAAACAGTGAAACGCACGAAATTCACGGCGGATGCCGAGCGCCTGCTCCTTCTTGCGACGGAGCGCAGGGCCTGCGGCTTCGTTCTGGGCCTGCCACTGAACATGGATGGCACGGAAGGGCCGCGCGCTCAGGCCAGCCGCGCCTTTGCCCGCAATCTTGCCAGACTCACATCGCTGCCCATTGCCCTGTGGGATGAACGCCTCTCCACCGCTGCGGTGGAACGCGCGCTCATTTCAGCAGATGTCAGCCGCGCCAAGCGCGCTGCGGTGGTGGACCAGCATGCCGCCGCCTATATCCTGCAAGGCGCGCTGGACTTTCTGGACCGCCAGATGGAGGGCGGGAACGGCCTGGATTTTCCGGACTGATTCGCCAGCTCTCCCCTCCCCCTGCCTGCCCGTTCAGGGGCAGCGCGCCCAATATCCCTTCTGCCCCGCCCCGGCCTCCACCCAGCAGTTCATGCCCTGTGGCGGCGGCTGGTCAAACAGTTCCGGCGGCGGGGCCACGGGCGCGCGGGCAAATGGTGCAAGCACAGCGCCAAACATCCCGGCGGCGGCATCCGCCAGCCCCTGCCCCACCTGCTCTCCAGCCATAACCCCGGTTCCACTCGGGCAGTTCACACAGGCGCCCACACCATAGGCCCGCGACCAGCCCCGGGCCTCCTCCCGCGCATTCTCTGAAAATGCTGCCGGAACCATGCCCAGCATCACCCCCGCGAAAGCCAATGTCGCCAGTGGTGCTCTCATCGCCTCCTCCAGAACCCTCGGATCAGACCAAAATCCGGCCCTTTCAGCGTGATGCCGAAAACGGGCAGAATATGTGCGCCCTGCCGCGGACATCACCATTCCATGGAAAGCAAGGTTCCACCTGCTTTTGTGGCGAGCGCCCGGTTTGGGCCGGATCAAAATAACCACACCACCGGCCCATACAGCTTGCCGGATCACGACGCGGGCTTTATGCCTGCGGCTTGCCATGCCAGCTGCTCCCGCATTCACATTTTCGGGCCGAGACCTTCTCGGTATCGAAAGCCTCGCCGCCAGTGAAATCACCGGCCTGCTTGACCTTGCCGAAGAGTTCGTGGAACTCAACAGGCAGGTTGAGAAAAAGCGTTCCACTCTGCGTGGCCGCACGCAGATCAACCTGTTCTTCGAGAACTCCACCCGCACGCAATCCTCGTTCGAGATCGCCGGAAAGCGACTCGGTGCGGATGTGATGAACATGTCGGTCGGCTCCTCTTCCGTGAAGAAGGGCGAGACACTGGTGGACACCGCCATCACGCTGAATGCGATGCACCCGGATATTCTGGTCGTGCGCCATCAGTCCTCCGGCGCCGTGGCGCTGCTGGCGCGCAAGGTGGATTGCTGCGTCATCAATGCCGGCGACGGCTCGCACGAGCATCCCACACAGGCGCTGCTGGATGCGCTCACCATTCGCCGCAACAAGGGCCGTCTGGAGGAGCTGACCGTCGCCATTTGCGGCGATGTCCTGCACTCCCGCGTCGCCCGCTCCAACATGCTGCTGCTGGCGAAAATGGGCGCACGGGTGAGGGTCGTCGCGCCCTCCACCCTGCTGCCGGCCGGGATAGACAATTTCGGCGTCGAGGTTTTCCATAATATGGAAGAGGGACTGGCAGGAGCCGACATCGTCATGATGCTGCGCCTTCAGCGTGAGCGCATGAGCGGCTCCTTCATTCCCTCCATCCGCGAATATTTCCACTTCTACGGGCTGGATGAGGCCAAGCTGCGCCATGCCAAGCCTGATGTGCTGGTGATGCACCCCGGCCCCATGAACCGGGGTGTGGAAATCAGTTCCAATGTCGCCGATGGTCCGCGCTCGCTCATTCGCGAGCAGGTGGAAATGGGCGTGGCCGTTCGCATGGCCGTGCTCGACACCCTTGCCCGGAAGTTGCCCAATGCGTAATCCGCGCCCCCTGCTGCTGACCAATGCCCGTGTCATCGACCCTGCCCGCGGGTCGGATTTTCACGGTGATGTCTTTCTGGCCGAAGGTGTTGTGAAGGATGCCGCCACCGGCCTTGCCGCCGCCGGCATTCCCGAGGGTGCCGAGGTGATCGACTGCCGTGGCTGCATTGTCGCGCCCGGCCTTGTCGATATGCGCGCCTTTGTCGGCGAACCGGGCTTCGAGCATCTGGAAACCCTTGCCAGCGCCAGCCATGCGGCGGCTGCGGGCGGGGTCACCACGCTGGTCTGCCAGCCGGATACGGCCCCGGTGGTGGATGAGCCGGCGATGGTGGATTTCATCATGCGCCGGGCCCGCGATACCGCTGTTGTGCGCATCCACCCCATGGCCTCCATCACCAAGGGGCTGAAGGGGGAGGAGATGACAGAGATGGGCCTGCTGAAGGCGGCCGGTGCTGTTGCCTTCACGGATGCCCACCGTTCGGTGATGAATGCCCGGGTGCTGCGCCGCGCCCTTGCCTATGCGCGTGATTTCGACGCCCTCATCGTCCACCATACGGAAGATGTCACGCTCTCCGGCGGAGACATGAACCAGGGCGAGTTTGCCTCGCGCCTTGGCCTGTCCGGCGTGCCGAAATCTGCCGAAACCATTATTCTGGAGCGCGATGTCCGCCTCGTGGGGGATGCGCGCGGCCGCTATCATGCAGCGGCCCTCACCTGTGCCGAGTCCCTTGAGGTGCTCCAGCGGGCCAAGGAAGCCGGCCTGCCGATTACCGCTTCAGCCACCATCAATCATCTCAGCTTCAACGAGCTCGATATTGCCGGCTACCGCAGCTATTTCAAGGTCCGCCCCCCTCTGCGGGCGGATGCGGACCGGCAGGCCCTGATCCAGGCTGTGGCCTCCGGCCTGATTGATGTCGTGGTTTCCGATCACACCCCGCAGGATGTGGAAGGCAAGCGTCTGCCCTTCTCCGAGGCGGAGCATGGGGCTATCGGCATAGAAACCCTGCTTTCCGCCGGTTTGCGGCTTGTGCATGCGGGCGCTCTGGATCTCATCACCCTGCTGCGCGCTCTTTCCACCCGGCCGGCCGAGCTGCTGGGGCTGGATGCCGGCTCCCTGCGTCCCGGGGCACCAGCGGATGTCATCATATTCGATCCGGATCTGCCCTATGTTCTGGATCTGACCACGCTCAAATCCCGCTCACGCAACACCCCCTTCGATGATGCCCGCATGACTGGCCGCGTCTTGCGGACCATCGTTGCAGGTGATGTCGTCTACCATTACGCTTGAGCCTTTCAGGGGGTGAAGGACACTCATGCTTGCTGATCTCTCGCCCTTGCTGATTTGGCCGCTCGCGCTGGTATTCGGCTATCTGCTGGGCTCCATCCCATTCGGCCTGCTTCTGACCCGCTCGGCCGGGACGGCAGATATCCGGGGTATCGGCTCCGGCAATATCGGCGCAACCAATGTGTTGCGCACGGGCCGGAAGGATCTGGCCGCGGCAACCCTGCTGGGCGATGCCCTGAAGGGCACGGTTGCCGTGCTGGTCGCCCTCTCGGTCTTTGGTCAGGCGGGGGGAATAGCCGCCGGGCTTGGCGCCTTTGTCGGGCATATTTTTCCGGTGTGGCTCAATTTCCGGGGCGGGAAAGGTGTCGCCACATTTCTGGGCGTGACACTCGGGCTGGTCTGGCAGGGGGCGGTAGCCTTCGCCATTGCATGGCTTCTCGTGGCCTTCCTCACCCGCTATTCCTCCCTTTCCGCGCTGGTGGCCTCTGTTGTCACGGTCATCATAGTGGGGCTGCGCGGCGAGACGGACATCATGCTGCTCCTGCTGTTCCTCACCGCGCTGCTGTGGGCCAAGCACCACCAGAATATTCGTCGCCTGCTGAATGGCACTGAAGGCAAGATCGGCGCGAAAGGGTGAAGTCATCCACGCCTGAGGGGGCCGAGGTGCAAACCTCCCCGCACATCCTTCTCACCCCGGCCCAGCGCGTGGACTGGCTGCGCCTGATCCGCACGGAGAATGTCGGCCCACGCACATTCCGTGCGCTGATCCATCAATTTGGCAATGCCGCAGCCGCGCTTGAGGCGCTACCGACCCTTTCGCGACGAGGTGGACGACTGCTGCCGCCCCGCAGCCCCACCCGCGCAGAGATTGAAGACGAACTCTCCGCCCTGGAGGCCATGAATGCCTCCCTCGTGGCGCTTGGAGAGGCGGATTATCCCCTGCCGCTGGGCATGCTGGATGATGCCCCGCCCCTGCTGGCCGTGCGTGGCCGCAAGGAGATGCTGCGCGCACCCATGATTGCGCTTGTCGGCTCACGCAACGCCTCGGCCGCGGGTCGCACCATGACAGGCCATCTGGCGCGGGATCTGGGAGCAGCCGGATGGTGTGTTGTCTCCGGCCTTGCGCGCGGGATCGATACCGTTGCGCATGAGGCAAGCCTGTCCTCTGGCACGGTTGGGGTTTTCGCCGGGGGACTGGCCAGACCCTATCCGGCCGAAAATATCCGGCTGATGGAGAAAATTACCCAGTCCGGCGTTCTGGTTTCGGAAATGCCGGTGAAGTGGGAACCGCGTGCACGGGATTTTCCGCGGCGCAACCGGCTCGTATCCGGCATGTCCTACGGGGTGGTTGTCGTGGAGGCCGCCCTGCGCTCCGGCTCACTGATCACGGCGCGGCTGGCTGCGGAACAGGGGCGTGAGGTTTTCGCGGTCCCCGGCTCCCCCCTCGATCCACGCGCAGCCGGAGGAAACCGACTCATCAAGCAGGGCGCAACCCTTGTGTGCGAGGCGCAGGATATTCTCGAAGTGCTGAACCCGATGGTGGACATGCGAGGGTTTTCGCGGTCCGGGAGCCCTGCCCCCATGCCGCGACAGGCGGACATGTTCCTTGCGGAAGAGTCGCATTCCATATCGCCTCCGGGCTCACCGGCGGAGGATGTGCGGGCAAGGGTCAATGCCCTTCTTGGCCCCACGCCCATTGCGATCGATGATCTTGTTCGTCATGCTGAATGCACGGCAGCAGAGGTTCAGGCCCTTCTGCTGGAACTCGATCTTGCCGGGCGACTGGACAGGCCGGGGACCGGACTTGTCGCCCTGGTCTGACCCGGCCTCGTCAGATTGTACTTATCCATGCATGGCAGAGCGCTGTGCCTGCTGAACGGTTTCAGACTCTTTCAAAGACATGTTTCGCGCTTCAAGGCGCGCCATCTCAAGGATATAGGCCAGAGTTGGCAGTCCGTTTTCGCGAGACAGCCGCGCAAGCTCACCGCTGATCGATGCCACATAAGAGGCAAAGGCAGCGGGATCGTCCGAAGGCTGGGGCGTCGGGATTTTTTCCATGGAACGATCCTGTCGGCTACAACTGATGGATAACAAGCTAACTTCTTATAGGTTGTCATTCATTATGAAACATACCAAAGGTTGTATAATCTAGGAACCCCCGCCGGTCCTCCGGTGAGATCTCATTTGACAGGCGCGGCGCGCCTGACCATGTTGCCCCGGCCCTTCGAAACCCAAGCCGGAGCCTTGGCTCACTCCTTTGAAGAGTCTCCATCACCGGAGAACCCCTCGCTGGAAGAGCATGAAGGTCTTGTCGCCGCTGGGCTGACAGGCTGGCGATGGAGCGGGGCGTTCATGAAAACAGACCGTGCCGCGGCAGGGTCTATGAAGAGACAGAGACGCTATGCAGGTCGTCATCGTCGAATCGCCGGCTAAAGCGAAGACGATCAACAAGTATCTGGGTCCGGGCTATGAGGTCATCGCCTCCTATGGCCATGTGCGGGACCTGCCCTCCAAGGATGGATCGGTCGATCCGGACGCGGACTTCCGCATGCTTTGGGAGGTGGACCCCAAGGCGCAGAAGCGTCTCAGCGAAATCGCCAGCGCCGTGAAGGGCTCCGATGGCCTGATCCTCGCCACCGACCCGGATCGCGAGGGTGAGGCGATTTCCTGGCACGTGCTGGAAGTGATGCGTCAGAAAAAGGCGCTCAAGGACCAGAAGGTCTCGCGGGTGGTGTTCAATGCCATCACCAAGCAGGCCGTGCTCGACGCGATGAAGGCCCCGCGCGATATCGACGTCTCGCTGGTGGATGCCTATCTGGCCCGTCGTGCGCTGGACTATCTGGTCGGCTTCAATCTTTCCCCCGTTCTGTGGCGCAAGCTGCCGGGCGCGCGTTCGGCCGGGCGCGTGCAATCCGTGGCGCTGCGTCTGGTCTGTGACCGGGAGAGCGAGATCGAGAACTTCGTTGCGCGCGAATACTGGTCCATTGTCGCCCGGCTGGCGACACCGCGCGCCGAGGAGTTCGAGGCCCGGCTTTCCGGCGCCGATGGCAAGAAGATCACCCGCCTCACCGTGGGCAATGGTGAGGAGGCCGCGGCCTTCCGGGCCGCGCTGGAAAGCGCCAGCTTCCGCGTGCGCGGCATCGAGGCAAAGCCGGTCAAGCGCCATCCGCAACCGCCCTTCACCACCTCCACCCTTCAGCAGGAAGCCAGCCGCAAGCTGGGCCTTGCCCCGGCCCGCACCATGCAGATCGCCCAAAGACTGTATGAGGGCATTGATCTGGGTGGCGAGACTGTCGGCCTCATCACCTATATGCGAACCGATGGCGTCGACATGGCTCCTGAAGCCATCGCCGCCACGCGCGGCGCCATTTCCAAGCAGTTTGGCGAGCGTTATCTGCCGGGCGTGCCGCGCAAATATTCCGTGAAGGCCAAGAATGCGCAGGAAGCGCATGAAGCCATTCGCCCCACGGACCCCAACCGCCATCCGCGTGACATGGCCCGGCATCTGGATGCCGAGCAGGCCCGGCTCTATGAGCTGATCTGGATCCGCACCGTCGCCAGCCAGATGGAATCGGCCCTGCTCGAACGCACCACAGCCGATATCGAGGCAAAGGCCGGCCCCCGCACGCTGGACCTGACCGCCACCGGCACGGTGGTGAAGTTCGACGGCTTCCTCACCCTCTACCGTGAGGGCAAGGATGATGAGGACGAGGACGAGGAAGGCCGCCGCCTGCCCGCCATGAGCCCGAATGAGGCGCTCGACCGTCGCGACATCACCACCACCCAGCACTTCACCGAGCCGCCGCCGCGCTATTCGGAAGCCTCCCTTGTGAAGCGCATGGAAGAGCTGGGTATTGGCCGCCCTTCCACCTATGCCGCCGTTCTCGCCGTTCTGCGCGAGCGCGAATATGTGAAGCTGGAAAAGAAGCGGCTTGTGCCGGAGGACAAGGGCCGGCTCGTCACCGCCTTTCTCTCCAGCTTCTTCAAGCGCTATGTGGAATATGACTTCACGGCAGGGCTTGAGGAAAAGCTGGATGAGGTCTCCGCCGGCGAGATCGACTGGAAGGACGTGCTGCGCGCCTTCTGGGAGGATTTTCACGCCGCCATCGAGGCGACCAAGGAACTGCGCGTTTCCCAGGTTCTGGATGCGCTGGACGAGATGCTCACCGCGCATGTCTTCCCGCCGCGAGAGGATGGAACGGACCCGCGTCTGTGCCCCACCTGTGGCGCTGGCCGCCTGTCCCTGAAGATGGGCAAGTTCGGCGCGTTCATCGGCTGCTCCAACTATCCCGAATGCCGCCACACCCAGCCGCTTTCCGCCAGTGACGATGCTCCGCAGGGTGATGGCAAGCGCGTGCTGGGCACTGATCCGGAGACGGGCGAGGAGGTCACCGTTCGGGTTGGCCGCTTCGGTGCCTATCTCCAGCTGGGAGAGGCGAAGGACAAGGAGAAGCCCAAGCGCTCATCCCTGCCCAAGGGGCTGGCTCCGGCGGATGTGGACCTTGAAACGGCCCTCAAGCTGCTGGCCCTCCCGCGCGAGATCGGCCTGCATCCCGAAGATGGCACACCCATTCTTGCGGGTATCGGGCGCTACGGTCCTTATGTGCAGCACGGGCGCACCTACGCCAATCTTGAGGACGCGGATGACGTTCTCACGCTTGGTCTCAACCGGGCGGTGGTGCTGATTGCCGAGAAGGCCAGCAAGGGCCGCGGCGGACGTGGCGCGGCAGCCCCCGGGCGCACTTTGGGTGATCACCCGGTTCATGGCGGCCCCATCACCGTGCGTGCCGGGCGGTTCGGCCCCTATGTCAACCATGGCAAGGTGAATGCCACCCTGCCCAAGGCGACAGACCCGGAAGCGCTGACGCTGGACGAGGCCGTGCAGCTCATCGACGCCAAGGCCGCGAGTGCGCCGGCAAAGGCGCGCAAGGCTCCGGCCAAGAGCACGGCCAAGGCCAAGGCAAGCACCAAGGCCGCGGCGGAGGATGGCGAGAGCGCGCCCAAAAAGGCCCCGGCCAAGAAAACGGCCACCAA
This sequence comes from Haloleucobacter ellipsoideus, assembly GCF_052491725.1. Classification (NCBI taxonomy): domain Bacteria; kingdom Pseudomonadati; phylum Pseudomonadota; class Alphaproteobacteria; order Hyphomicrobiales; family Xanthobacteraceae; genus Haloleucobacter; species Haloleucobacter ellipsoideus. The sequence continues at coordinate 47,322 of NZ_JBQWAR010000011.1, read as the reverse complement.
AACCACAACCAAGACGGCCGCGACCAAAAAGACCACCGCCTCCGCGGAAAAGAAGGCTCCGGCAAAAAAGGCCGCCACGAAGAAGGCCGCGCCCCCGGAGTCGTGACGGTCTGAAGCCATCTGTAAAATGATGAAACACGCAGCCCATGAAAGGCCGCGTGTTTCATCAATCCTTCGTGGACAGGGCGTATCAGCCCTCAGGAGCATGCCTCATCCCGCTTCGGGAAGAGCTCCAATGTCGTGCATTTCTCCACGCTCTTATTCACACGGCCTGAAGGCTCACCATGAAAATCTCTCTCGGTGCTCTTGGGGCCATCGCCCTTCTCGTTGGCCTTTCATCTGCCGCGCAGGCGCAGGGGCATTCCTGCATGCTGGATACAAGAAAGGCTCTGGAGGCAACGATTGCGGGCCTGCCCATGAGCAAGGAAATCCTTGAATCCATGAAGGGTGAGCCAGAGCAGACCTGCTATGAATATGGCGGCGCCCTGAGCACAGAAGATCTCAAGGACGCGCTGGAAAGCTGCCAGACCATATCCGGCACGCGCGTCGCCAAATGCTCGCCCGATTACAAGGCCGCGTGCCAGGGCATCTATGGCAAGCCTGTCAATATTTACTATTATGGTGCCTCCGCCAGCACGTTCGGCACCCATAAGGCGGCCTGCCTGAACCCTCCCGCAAATGACGGTGAAGGCGAGGCCACGCCCGGCAAGTGGATTGAAAAATAGGCATTCTTGGATTGCTGGCCGGTAGCGCGGCACGGGGCCACATGACAGGGTCTCCGGGCGGCCCCGGCAAGGCCGGAAACATTCCAACCTGTTGTAATTCTGAATATATTTCCCCATTCGCGGTAATTTTTACCGGGAATGGGGCTCGCCTCCACCCCATACACGTTATATGAAGGGCATCTCTCATGCCGGGCTGGCCCCTATTGCGCCAGCCTTAGCGATTCGAGTGTGCCATGACCTTATCTTCGTCCGACCGTTCCACCCGCTCCGGCGTTTCCCCTACGCTTGATCTGGTTCACCGCCCCCGCCGCAACCGCAAGAATGACTGGGCGCGACGGCTGGTGCGCGAGAACACGCTGACGGTGGATGACCTGATCTGGCCCGTCTTCGTGATGGAAGGCGAAAAGACCCGGACCGAGATCCCCTCCATGCCGGGCGTCGAGCGCCACACGGTGGATGAGCTGGTGCGCTCGGCGGAGCAGGCCGCAAAGCTGGGCATTCCGGCCCTTGCCCTTTTCCCCTATGTGGACCCGAACCTGCGGGACCCTGACGGTTCTGAAGCCCTCAAATCGAACAATCTCATCTGCCGCGCCCTGCGCGCCATAAAGGCGGAAGTGCCGGATATCGGCCTGATCACCGATGTCGCCCTCGATCCCTATACCAGCCATGGCCATGATGGTCTGCTGGAGGACGGGCGCATCCTGAATGATGAAACGGTGGATGTTCTGGTGCGGCAGGCGCTGGTTCAGGCCGAGGCGGGTGCCGATGTCATCGCCCCCTCGGACATGATGGATGGCCGCGTGGGCGCAATCCGTGCCGGGCTGGACGATGCCGGCTTCCAGGATGTGCAGATCATGTCCTACGCCGCGAAATATGCCTCGGCCTTCTATGGCCCCTTCCGCGATGCCATCGGCACGGCCAAGACCCTTTCCGGCGACAAGCGCACCTATCAGATGGACCCGGCCAATGGCCTTGAGGCCCTGCGTGAAGCCGAGCTGGATGTGAATGAAGGCGCGGACATGCTGATGGTGAAGCCCGGCCTGCCCTATCTGGATATTGTCTGGCGCCTGAAGGAGACCTTCGGCCTGCCCACTTTCGCCTATCAGGTCTCCGGCGAATACGCGATGATCGAGGGTGCGGCCCGCAATGGCTGGGTGGATGGCGAGCGGCTGATGCTGGAAAGCCTCACGGCCTTCAAGCGTGCGGGCGCCGATGGCATCCTCACCTATTTCGCCCCCCGCGTGGCGGCACTTCTCAACTCCGGCCGCTGAACCTCTCGCGCCCTCCGACGACAAGGATCGATCATGACCCAAGCCGCCAAAGGCGAGCTGCCATTGACCCTTGCGGATGTGGAGGGCGCGCGAGCCCTGCTGGAAGGGGCCATTCTGCGCACCCCGACCCTGCCCGCCCCGCGCCTCTCGGCGCTGACGGGCGCGAATATCTGGGTGAAATATGAGAATTTCCAGGTCACCGCCTCCTTCAAGGAGCGCGGCGCCCTGGCCAAGCTCGCACGCCTGACCCCGGAGGAAAGAAAGCGTGGCGTTGTCGCCATGTCTGCCGGCAACCATGCGCAGGCTGTAGCCTATCATGGCCGCCGCCTCGGCATTTCCACTCTCATCGTCATGCCTGTCACCACCCCTCAGGTGAAGGTGATGGCGACAGAGGCCCATGGGGCCAAGGTGGTGCTGTATGGCGATACTGTCGCGGATGCCTTTCTGGAGGCCGAACGGATCACCCATCTTGAAGGCCGCGTCTTCGTTCACCCCTATGATGACCCGGATGTGATTGCGGGACAGGGTTCCATTGCCCTTGAGATGATCGAGGACGGCCCGCAGTTCGATCAGGTTGTGGTGCAGATTGGCGGTGGCGGCCTCATCTCCGGCATGGCTCTGGCGTTTGCCGGGCTTTCTCCCCGAACCGAGGTGATCGGGGCCGAGGCCGAACTTTATCCTTCCATGTGGAATGCCCTCAACAATGTCGCCCGCCCCAGTGGCGGGCCAACTCTGGCAGAGGGAATTGCCGTTTCCACAGCAGGTGGCCTGACAGCACAAATCGTCCGCAAGCTGGTTCCCAGCATCATGCTGGCGAGTGAAACCGCGCTGGAGCGCAGCGTGAATGCCCTGCTGATGCACCAGAAGACGCTGGCCGAAGGGGCCGGTGCTGCGGGTCTTGCTGTCATTCTTGCCCATCCCGAGCATTTTCGCGGGAAAACGGTTGGGCTGGTGGTCTCCGGCGGAAATATCGACGAGCGCGTTCTGGCTGGTATCCTGTTGCGGGAGCTGGAGCGGGAATCACGCATCGTCTCCTTCCGATTCACCATTCTGGACCGGCCTGGCATGCTCGGCCGCATCTCCACCGTGTTGGGTCAGCTGGGGGGCAACATTCTGGATGTCCATCACAGCCGCACCTTCCTGGATGTGCCGGCGAAGGGCGCAAGGCTGGACCTGACCGTGGAAACCCGGGACCGTATTCATGCCGATACGATTCTGGCGGCGCTAAAGGATCTGGGCCTTGAAGTGGAGCGGTTGAACGAGGCCGGGCTGGACTGGTAAAATCATCGGCATCTGAGCCCCCGGGCGGGAACCCGCCCTTGCGTCACGCGTTGCAACACCTACTTTCATGATGGGGCAAAGGAGGATTGAGCGTGACCTATGATGCCAATGGAGCATCCCGCGAACGGCCATACGGCAGCTATCCGGATGGCGTGCGCCCGCATGCCTATGACCCGCTCACCCAGCCCGAATATTTCGAGGGCGTGCTTTCCCGCCGCATCATGGCCTTCCTTGTGGATGCGCTGATGATCATTGGCCCGATCATTCTGCTGGCCATTTTCATCTTCATTTTCGGCATCGTCACGCTCAGCTTCGGATGGATGCTGTTTCCGCTGCTGGGGCCGGCTTTCGTGGTCTGGGCCATTCTTTATTATGCCATCACCCTCGGCTCCCCCGCCTCGGCGACCCTTGGCATGCGCCTGATGGATATCGAGTTGCGCACCTGGTATGGCGCGCCTTGCTACAGCGTGCTGGGGGCGGTGCATGCGGTGTGTTTCTGGGTTTCGGTGAGCGCGCTCACCCCCCTCATCCTTCTGGTCGCCCTGTTCAATGATCGCCGCCGCCTCGCCCATGATTTCCTGCTGGGCACGGTCATGGTCAATACTGAAAGCCGGGCCGCCATGTTGCGCCGGCCCTGAGCCACGGTGAACAGAAGGGCGTATCCGCGCGCCCCTGATGATGACCTCCAAGGGAGACGAGGACAGGAACAAGGTGAGTGAGCACCCCCGCGATACGCCGCAATTCTATCTGACGGCGCCTTCCCCCTGCCCCTATTTGCCCGGGCGGGAAGAGCGGAAGGTTTTCACCCATCTGGTGGGGGAAAAAGCGCGTGCCCTGAATGATGTGCTCAGCGAGGGCGGGTTTCGTCGCAGCCAGTCCATTGCCTATCGCCCGGCTTGTGAGGGCTGCAAGGCGTGCATCTCCGTGCGCATTTGTGTCGATGATTTTCGCGAGGGGCGAAGCTTCAGGCGTGTCCTCTCGGCCAATGCCGATCTGCTGGGAAGCTTCCGCCCGCCCACCCCGACATCAGAGCAATATGCCCTGTTCCAGTCCTATATCAGCAGCCGGCATGGCTCGGGCGGCATGGTCGACATGAGCGCGCTTGATTATGCGATGATGGTTGAGGACACCCACGTCAAAACCTATCTGGTGGAGTATCGCAAGCGCGTTCCTCCGGGCGCGGAGCCGGGGCAGCTTCGCGCACGCGGAGACCTGTTTGCCGTGGCGCTGACGGATATTCTCAGCGATGGCCTTTCCATGGTCTATTCCTTCTTCAACCCTAACATTCCGCATCGCTCCCTTGGCACGCATATCATTCTGGATCACATCGCCAAGGCCCGCTCCATGCAGTTGCCCTATGTGTATCTGGGCTATTGGGTGAAGGGTTCACGGAAGATGGATTACAAGCAGCGCTTCATGCCACAGGAACGCCTCTCCCCCCAGGGCTGGGAGCGCGTGGATAGCGCCAGTTGAAATTTGCTGTTTCAAAGCATTTTTCTGCCCTGAATGCTTGAACTCAACTTCCTGTCCATGCCCTATGGGTCCAACCGGCCGTCTGCACCTGCAATCGGTCACGCTTCTCCATTGTGTGAACGGACCCGACAGGATGAGCTCCTCATTTCTGCATATTTTTCTAACCGTCTATGCAGCGCTGTTTCCCATTGTGAACCCGCTGGGCGGTGCTCCCATCTTTCTCTCCTTCGTACGGGGAAGCTCCACTAAAATTCAGGAGCAGATGGCACGCAAGATCGCCATCTATGGGTTCACCATCCTGATGTGCGCCATGCTGTTCGGCGCGCAGATCCTGATGTTCTTTGGGGTTTCCATCCCTGTGCTGAATGTTGCGGGCGGGCTGGTCGTCGCCTCTCTGGGCTGGAACCTGCTTCATCAGGGCGGCGACCCGGACAAGAAGGAAGATGCCAAGGAGCTGCGTGAGGAAGACATCATGGGCAGCGCCTTCTATCCGCTGACCATGCCCCTCACTGTCGGACCCGGCTCCATTGCAACCGCCATCGCCCTTTCGGCCGGCCACACCATTCAGCCGGGCGCATCATGGGCCAATCTGGCCATCTCCTTTGGTGGTGCCGCCTGCGGTTTGCTGGCGATGAGTCTCACAATCTATTTCGCCTTCCGGGAAGCGAACACCATTGAGCGCGTTCTGGGGAAGACCGGCACCAATGTGCTGGTGCGTCTGTTCGCCTTCATCCTGCTTGCCATCGGCCTGCAGATGTTGTGGGGCGGCATTCATGAGCTGATCGATCAGGTGGCCAAGCAGCATCTGGGCTGATCCGTGGCTCCAGACCGGCTGGCTCTGAAAACAAAACGCCCGGCTCTCGCCGGGCGTTTTTTCATTCCAGACTGAAAGGCTGAGGATCAGGCCAGAGCCTTCAGGGCAGCCTTGCCGGCATAACGGGCCTGATCGCCCAGTTCCTGCTCGATACGCAGAAGCTGGTTATATTTCGCAGTGCGGTCCGCACGGGCCAGAGAGCCGGTCTTGATCTGCCCGCAATTGGTCGCCACCGCGAGGTCGGCAATGGTCGAATCCTCGGTCTCACCGGAGCGATGGGACATCACGGCGCGATAGCCGGCCTCGTGGGCCATTTCCACCGCATCCAGCGTCTCAGTCAGGGAGCCGATCTGGTTCACCTTCACGAGAATGGCATTGCCAACGCCCTCACGGATGCCGCGGGACAGACGCTCCACATTGGTCACGAAGAGATCATCGCCCACCAGCTGGCACTTGTTGCCAATCGCGTCGGTCAGCTTCTTCCAGCCGGCCCAGTCATCCTCACCCATGCCGTCTTCAATGGTGACGATGGGGTAGCGCGAGACGAGATCCGCCAGATAGGCAACCTGCTCATCAATATCGCGCACCTTGCCCTCACCCTCATAGTGGTAGGCGCCATTCTTGAAGAACTCGGTGGAAGCGCAATCAAGGCCCAGATACACATCCTCACCCGGCTTGAAGCCCGCCTTTTCAATGGCGGTCATCACGAAGTCCAGAGCGGCATCGGCGGAAGGCAGGTTCGGGGCAAAACCGCCCTCGTCGCCCACATTGGTGTTGTGGCCGGCAGCGTGCAGCGACTTCTTCAGCGTGTGGAAAATCTCCGCACCCCAGCGCAGACCCTCGGAGAAGGTTTCAGCACCCGCGGGCAGGATCATGAATTCCTGGAAGTCGATCGGGTTATCGGCATGCGCGCCGCCATTGATGATGTTCATCATCGGCACCGGCAGCACGCGCGCATTCACGCCGCCCACATAGCGATACAGCGGCAGGCCGGATGCCTGTGCGGCAGCCTTGGCCACGGCCAGAGAGACGCCCAGAATCGCATTCGCGCCGATACGGCCCTTGTTCGCCGTGCCATCCAGCGCGATCAGGGCGCTGTCGATAGCCGGCTGGTCTTCTGCATCGAAGCCGCCAATGGCGTCGAAAATCTCATCATTCACGGCATCGACCGCCCGGCCGACACCCTTGCCGAGATAGCGTGCGGCATCATTGTCGCGCAGTTCAACAGCCTCATGGGCACCGGTTGAAGCGCCGGAGGGCACCGCTGCACGGCCCAGAGAGCCATCTTCCAGCACCACATCCACTTCGACCGTCGGGTTGCCGCGGCTGTCGAGAATCTCGCGGCCGATAATATCGACGATGGCGGTCATGAACGGTCCTTCCCTGTTCTTCCAATGGCGCGGAGGCCGCAGCGCGGACAATTCCGCAAGCTGTCCTGCCATCCTGTAAGCGTGCGATACATGGCCTTTGCAGGCTGCTCGCTTCTAGCGCGATCCATAGCGCATGCGAAGGGGAAAGCGGCAATTTGGCTCCATTATGGTTGAAGAAGCCGGACGGGGAGGCTATGCCCCATCCGGGCCGGCCTCTTCCGTTTTCTCCTTCCGGCCCGCAAGCTCCCCGAGGCCCGACATGACAGACAGCACGCTACAGCTCGGCGTCAATTCACCCATGCCAGACTCCCCGGAGAAGGCCGTGCTGGACAGGGTGCCGAATCCGCATAGCGATACGGATTATGTGGCCCGTTTCACCTGCCCGGAATTCACCTCCCTGTGCCCTGTCACCGGCCAGCCGGATTTCGCGCATCTGGTGATCGATTATGTGCCGGACAGGTTTCTGGTCGAATCCAAGTCCCTGAAACTGTATCTCGCCAGCTTCCGCAATCACGGGGCTTTCCATGAGGATTGCACCGTGGCCATCGGCAAGCGGCTGGTGGGCCTGCTGGAGCCGCGTTTTCTGCGTATTGCAGGTTATTGGTATCCGCGCGGCGGTATTCCCATCGACGTTTTCTGGCAAACTGGTACGCTGGCCGAAGGCGTTTGGCTGCCCGAGACGGGCGTCGCGCCATATCGCGGCCGCGGCTGAGTCTGCCTCGCACCCCAGGCAGGCCCTTTCGTGCCAACAGCCCATGACGAAGGCTGGAGCCGCACTCCCGGAAATGTGGAATGCTGCTGGAGACAAGGGATATGCCGAAGCTCATCGTCACCAACGGGGATGTCGCGGTTGAACGCCTGAAGGAAGCGGACATGTCAGGGCAAATCCTGCCCTGGCAGGATATGCTCCATGACGGCCCCGTGCCGTCCAGTGATGTGCTGGATGAGGTTTCGGATATTCGCGCGACCTTTCTTTCCGAGGCGCTGGGCCTGCCGCTGGATGAGGTGCGCGCCAATTTCGCCCGGCGTGACGGTGTGCTGGACATCCATCCGGCCTATGCCGAGGTTGAGCTCTGGTTCGAGCATGATCTCTATGACCAGCTCCAGCTCATCCAGCTTCTGCATTATTTCTCCAACCAGCCCGAGCGGATGGGACTCTTTCTGGTTCAGGCGCAAGACTATCTGGGCCTGCTGGAGGTTTCCGATATCCGCGCTCTTGGCAAGAGCCGCAAACCTGTCAGCCAGATCCAGCTCGAAACGGGCCGCAGCGCATGGGAGGCCTTTACAGCGCCCACCCCCACGGCCCTTGCCGGCTTCGCCACCACACCCCATGCCTGCCTGCCCTATCTGGCGCCCGCTTTTCGTCGCCTGCTGGCGGAATTGCCGGCCCCGCATTCCGGCCTCTCCCTGACGGAAGAGCGCATTCTCCAGCAGCTGCTGGAAGGCCCACGCAAGGTGGCGCATGTGTTTGCCGCCGTGAATGCGATGGATGAAGATGCGCAGTTTCTTGCCGATCTTCCTTTTTTCCTCCGTCTTGACGGACTGGCCTTCACGCACGAGCCTCTGGTCACCGGCCTGCCCTTCAGCTGCAATGAGTGTGGCAGCATGGCGTTTGAGCAAGGTGAGAAAAGTCAGGCGGAAATGGCGTATCGCGCCTATGCGGGTGCGGAAATCTCCCTCACTGAGGCGGGGCTTGCCGCATTGCGGGGCAAGTTCGATCATGCCTGCCAGAACAGCATAGAACGGGCGATTGGTGGCTTCAGGCTGATGCCGGGCGCCATGTGGCGCTATGATCGCGCCCGTTCGGAGCTGGTTTCACCGAACTGAGAGCATGGCGGGGCGGGCGGATGGAGCGGACTGCACCTGCCGCCAGCGCTTCCAGGCGGCAATGAAGCTTGAGCGGGCCTCGGAGAAGCTTGTCCCGCGCGGCTCCATCACCCGGTTGGAGAGAAAATATCCCGTGAGGCGAAATGCCTCCTCCACATCCATCATTTGTGGAGAACGACTCGTATCAACCAGAAAGGGCGGCAGGCCAAACAGGCGGTCAGCATAGGGTGCCCCTGCCATGCGGCTGACAGCACGGCCGCTGCGTGGCGAGACATAGATCAGGTCATCACGCTGGCCTGTGGCCGCGCAGCATTCCAGCTCCAGTCCGAAACCGAGTTCGCGCAGTACGGCCAATTCAAAGCGCGCCAGCAATATTCCTGCCGCCTCAACATCGCCAAAGGCATCCAGAATGGCGCTGAAGGCCTGATAAAGGCCCGGTTGCGGGTCCCGCTCCGGCAACAGGCGCAGAAGCTGGCTCATATGGGTGATGCCGAAAACGGCATGCGGCAGCCCCATCATCGCCTCTGTACGCAGGGCCACCGCCTCCAGCGTATAATTGCCCATATGCTCTTCCAGCCGCGCCCGCCAATGGGCCGAGAGCGTATTGCCCGGCTGAAGAAGGGGCGCAAGACGACGTGAACCGCGCACCATGCCCAGATGACGCCCCCGCTGGCGGGTGAGCAGTTCCACAATGGCACTGCCCTCGCCATGGCGGCGCACCCCGATCACGATGCCTTCATCGCTCCATTCCATGGCGATGCGTCACCCTCATCCTGTCTGAACGGGCCTTATCCGCCGCGCGGAAACTCCAGCCCCATTTCCCGGTAGCGTTCCGGGTCATCCGCCCAGTTCTCGCGCACCTTGACGAACAGGAACAGATGCACCTTCGCCTCGATGATCTCCGAGATTTCGGCGCGGGCCTCGGATGAGATCATCTTGATGGCCTGCCCGCCCTTGCCCAGCACGATTTTGCGCTGGCTGTCACGTTCCACGAAAATGGTCTGCTCGATGCGGACAGAACCATCCCGCAGTTCCTTCCAGCTGTCCGTCTCCACGGTGGAGCGGTAAGGCAGCTCGTCATGCAGGCGCAGGAACATCTTCTCGCGGGTGATTTCAGCCGCCAGCGTGCGCATGGGCGCATCGGAAACCTGATCTTCCGGATAGAGCCAGGGGCCGGGCTGCACGGTCTGCGAGAACCAGTTGCGCACATCATCCACGCCGGAGCCGGTCAGGGCCGAGATCATGAACACCTTGTCGAAAGGCATGAGCTCATTGATCTTGGCCGCCAGAGCCAGAAGCTTGTCGCGGCGGATCAGGTCGATCTTGGTGAGGATGAGGGCGCGTGGGCGGCGAATATCAGCCAGCGGCTTGAGCAGCGCCTCGATATCGGCATCCAGCCCGCGCTTGGCATCCACCAGCAGCGCCAGAACATCGGCATCGGCGGCATGGGTCCATGCGCTTGTCACCATCGCCCGCTCGAGCCGGCGCTTGGGTGCGAAAATGCCGGGGGTGTCGACGAGGATCACCTGCGCCGGCCCATCCATCACAATGCCGCGCATGATCGCGCGGGTCGTCTGCACCTTGTGGGAGACGATCGAAACCTTGGTGCCGACCAGCGCATTGGTCAGTGTGGACTTGCCAGCATTGGGCGCCCCCAGAAGAGCGACGAAACCGCAGCGGGTCGGGCCATCCGGGGTCTGGGAGGGGGCGAAGACAGAGGCGGGGTCCATCCCCTCCCCATCCTCATCCTCAAAGTCATCTTCATCGAGATCTTCATCAAGATCATCGTCGAAGTCGTCTGCCAATTCGTCCGTCAGCAGGGCGGGGTCCTTTTCCAGCTCGCTCCCGGGAGCGCCGGTCTGCGGCGTCGCGGCATCAGGGTTCGCGCCAGCCGTTTCCTGTGGCTTCTTGCTCATATCTCAGTTCCGTTCCACACACCTTCCCGTACCAGGAAGGCTGCCGCCGCCGCTTTCTGGGCGGCCTGTTTCGATGGGCCATCGGCCTCAGCCGGGATCTGGCCGGGCAAATCCACAGCCATGGTAAAATGCGGAGCATGGTCCGGCCCGCTTCGCGCCACCTCCCGGTAGGAAGGAGGCGGAAGGCCGCGCGCCTGTGCCCATTCCTGAAGCACCGTCTTGGCATCACGCAAGGGCCGGCGCGGGGCTTCCAGCCGCGGACGCCAGAAGCGCTCCACCAGCTCATTGGCCGCCGCATAGCCTCCATCCAGAAAAACGGCGGCAACCACGGCTTCCGCCACATCCGCCAGAATCGCTCGGCGCTTATGGGTGCCGGACTGCGCCTCGCCGGAGCCGAGGCGAATATGCGGGCCAAGATCCATATCCGCCGCGACATCGGCACAAGCTTCTTCCCGCACCAGCTCGGCAAGGCGGCGGGAAAGCTCCCCCTCCTCCGCCTTGGGGAAGGCTGTATAGAGCATGTCGGAGACCACGGCACCGAGCACATGATCGCCCAGAAACTCAAGCCTCTGATAGGAGCGGATGCGGGGCGAGGGCCCCTTCACCGCACTGATATGCGAGAGCGCCAGCACCAGATGGGAGCGGTCCTTGAACCGATAGCCGATCCGCTCCTCGACAACGGAAAGATCTGTGACACGCACCTTCAGTTCACCGTCATGAACAAGCGATCCCATCGCACGGTCCAGGGCCAGTTCCATACCTGCCAGGCAGAGGCACCCTCGTCTATGGAGAAGAAGATGACCTGCGCCTTGCCGATAAAGTTCTCGTACGGAATATAGCCAACCTGGCTCAGAACGCGGCTATCGGCCGAATTGTCGCGATTATCTCCCATCATGAAGTAATGACCAAGCGGCACTTCATAGACAGGCGTATTATCGTAGAAACCGTTATCGACCATATCGAGCGTGGTATAGGAAACGCCGTTCGGCAGCGTCTCGCGCCAGCGTTTCACCTTCACCATCTGGCCGGTGCCGTCATCCTGCTCGATATCGGAGAGGCGCTCGCGCTTGACCGGCTGGCCATTGATATGCAGCCAGCCATCAATCATCTGGATCTTGTCACCCGGCAGGCCGATGACCCGCTTGATATAATCCGTCTCATTATCGCGCGGCAGCTTGAACACGGCCACATCGCCCTGCTGCGGCGGCGCACCCCAGATACGGCCGGAGAACAGGTCTGGCGACAGCGGCAGCGAGAAACGCGAATAGCCATAGGTATATTTGGAGACGAACAGATAATCGCCGATCAGCAGCGTATCCTTCATCGATCCGGAGGGAATGTTGAAAGGCTGGAACAGGAAGGTGCGGATCAAGAGCGCAATCAGCAGCGCCTGCACGACCACCTGGACGGTTTCCATGAAACCGCCGTTCTTTTTCTTTGAATCGCTGCTTGCGGTCATTCGGGGTCCGAAAATCACGATGATGGCGCAGGAAACAAGAGACTGCGCCAAAACTGAGGTGCAGAACGCATGCGCGCCACCTCATACTCATCGCTTCCTATAAAGACTTCAGGCGCAGACAGCAACGCGGCCCTGCGCCCTGCCCTTCGGGTTACGCACGCGGAATGGCTGAAATCACGACATAAGCGGCGCAAAGAGGGCCTTCATCCGTTATGGAAAGATGGATCACCGCATCATGGCCCGGCGGGGTCATCTGCGCCAGCCGCTCGGCGGCACCGCCTGTCAGCCTCATGGTCGGCGCACCGGAAGGCAGGTTCACGACTCCCATGTCACGCCAGAAGACGCCATGGCTCAGCCCCGTTCCCAGCGCCTTGGAGCAGGCCTCCTTTGCGGCGAAGCGCTTGGCATAGGTTTCAGCCCGTCGGGCGCGTGCATCCGCTTTTACCCGCTCCTCCGGCGTAAAGACACGCTCCAGAAACCGCTCGCCATAGCGCTCGATTGAACGGGCGATGCGCCGCGCATCGGAAAAGTCCGAACCGATTCCCAGAATCATGCGCCATTCTCCTGTGCGAGCCGGGCGCGACCGCGCTCAATGGCGGCGCGCATGGTGGCGATGGCCGCTTCAAGGCCCACAAATATGGCCTCCCCCATCAGGAAGTGGCCGATATTGAGCTCGGCAATCTGCGGCAGCATCGCCATCTGCTCGGCGGTTGCATAATCGAGCCCGTGGCCGCCATGCACCTCCAGCCCCAGTCCGGCGGCCTGCGCCGCGCCTGTACGCAAACGCTCGAATTCGGCTGCGGCTTCATCAAGCCGGCCTTCCGCCAGCGCATCACACCATGCGCCGGTATGCAGTTCCACCACCTCGGCGCCAAGGGCATGGGCTGCGGCGATCTGCCGGTCATCGGCCGCGATAAAGAGGGAGACGCGGATCCCTGATTCTTTCAACCGGGCAATGCGCGGGCGCAGGTCATGGCTCTGCCCGGCCACATCCAGCCCGCCTTCCGTCGTCCGTTCCTCGCGCCGCTCGGGCACCAGACAGCAGGCATGGGGGAGAATACGCAGCGCAATGGCCACCATTTCCTCCGTTGCCGCCATCTCGAAATTCAGCGGCACCTGAAGCTCTGCCTTCAGGCGCTCCATGTCCCGATCGCGAATATGGCGGCGATCCTCCCGCAGATGGGCGGTAATGCCATCCGCCCCGGCGCTCTGCGCCAGAAGAGCCGCGCGCACCGGGTCCGGCAATGCACCACCGCGCGCATTTCGTACGGTCGCCACATGGTCGATATTGACCCCAAGCCGCACCGTTCGCTCATGTGCCATGTGTCACTCCCAAGGCGGGGGAACCCTCAGCGCGGGGCCGTCCGCTCACCCATTCACGCGTTCAACGGCCGAGACCATTTCCCGCGACTTCAGTTCTGAAATGATGCTGGTGAGGTGACGCAGGTCGAACACCTCCACATCGATCATCATCTCGGTAAAATCGGCCGAACGCGACCGCATGGTCAGCCCCTCGATATTACCGCCATGGTCGCCCACCGCACTGGCCACCTGCGCCAGAGCGCCGGGCTCGTTGCGCGCGGTGACGATGATGCGGGCGGGGAAGCGGACATCAGACAGCTCGTCCAGATCCCAGCGCACATCCAGCCAGTGTTCGGGGGCATCCTCGAAGCTCTGGAGCGCCGGGGACTGGATCGGGTAAATCGTGATTCCCACCCCCGGCGAGAGGATGCCCACAATCCGGTCTCCCGGCACCGCCCCTCCATCCGGGGCAAAACGCACCGGCAGGTCTGTATTGATGCCGCGAATGGGGAGTGCGCCCTCATTCTCATTCGGATCATCCGGGGAATCCGGGATCTTGAACTTGAGATTGTGACCGCGCTTGAGCTCGAACCACCCCTCGCCATTGGGGGCCCGCCCTCCTTGCAGCCGGTCTTCCGGGCGCGGCGGCAGCCATTCGGGATAGGCGGCGCGGATCACGTCATCCGTCTTGATCTCCCCCCGGCCAATGGCGGCGAAGACATCCTCCGGTGCAATACGGGCCAGCCGCGGGGTCGCCCGCGCCATCACCTCATCCGAGAAGGACTTGCCCGCCTTCGCAAAGGCCCGCTCCGCGATCTTGCGGCCCAGCCCGGCATATTGGGCGCGCACGGCCGCCCGCGTTGCCCGCCGCACGGCCGCCCGGGCCTTGCCGGTCACGGCAATGGTTTCCCATGCTCCGGGCGGGGTCTGCGCCTTGGAGGTGATGATTTCCACCTCATCGCCGCTTTTCAGCTCCGACACCAGAGGTGCAATGGAGCCGTTGATCTTGCAGCCCACCGCCGTATTGCCAACGTCGGTGTGCACCGCATAGGCGAAGTCGATCGGCGTGGCCTTGCGCGGAAGGGTGATGAGGCGCCCTTTCGGGGTGAAGCAGAAGACCTGATCCTGAAACAGCTCAAGCTTGGTGTGCTCCAGAAACTCTTCGGGGGAGAGGCCCTGAGAGAGGTTCTCGATGGTCTTGCGCAGCCAGGCATAGGCGCGGCTCTCGCTGGAAAGGGTCGCCCCCGGTGCGCCGGAGGCATCCTTGTAGAGCGCGTGGGCGGCGATACCATATTCGGCGATCTCGTCCATATCCCGTGTGCGGATCTGCAGTTCCACACGCTGGCGGCGCGGGCCGATCAGCGTTGTATGCAGGGAGCGATAATCGTTCGGCTTGGGAGTGGAGATATAATCCTTGAAGCGCCCGGGCACGATGGGCCACTTGGTATGCACGGCCCCCAGGGCGCGATAACAGTCATCAATCGAGTTCACGATGATGCGGAAACCATAAATATCCGAGAGCTGCTCGAAGCCGATGGCCTTGCGCTCCATCTTGCGCCAGATGGAATAAGGACGCTTCTCACGGCCCTTCACCTCTGCCGGGATATCCCGCACGGACAACTCCGCTCCCACCTCGCGCTCAATATCCTCCACCAGCGGCCCATTGCGCTGGCGCAACGCGGCGACGCGATCGGCAATCGACTGGTACGCCTCCGGCGAAAGCTGGCGGAAGGAGAGATCCTCCAGCTCCTCGCGCATGTCCTGCATACCCATACGGGCTGCGAGGGGGGAGTAGATATCCAGCGTTTCCTGCGCGATGCGGCTGCGCTTTTCCGGCGGCACCCATTTCAGGGTGCGCATATTGTGCAGCCTGTCCGCCAGCTTCACCAGCAGCACGCGCACATCATCGGCAATGGCCAGCAGCAGCTTGCGCAGGTTTTCCGCCTGCTTGGCCTGCTTGGACACCAGATCGAGCTTCTTGATCTTGGTCAGGCCCTCCACCAGCGTGGCGATCTGCGCCCCGAACAGGCGCTCGATCTCGGCCCTGGTGGCGTCCGTATCCTCGATCGTGTCATGCAGAAGCGCGGCGACAATGGTCGCATCATCCAGCTTCAGGTCGGTCAGGATCGCGGCGACTTCCAGCGGATGGGAAAAATAGGGATCCCCTGATGCGCGCACCTGATTGCCGTGCGCCATCATGGCGTAGACATAGGCGCGGTCCAGCAGCGCCTCGTCGGTGTTCGGGTTATATCGTCGAACGCGCTCGACGAGTTCGTATTGGCGCATCATGCCGGGAACGATCCGTCACAGCACGGTGGAGCGTGTGTGCTCCATCCTTCTTGTTCATTGAAATATCATCGAAAAACAGGTGGGGCGCAAGGTGTGGATGCCACATGGCCATTGCACTGTGGAAGTGTTCCACCGCGCAATGGCCTTTTTGCGACACAGGCCCCGCAAGCCTCAGGGCAGCAGCAGGGTCGAGCCCGTGGTTCTGCGCCCTTCAAGATCCTCGTGGGCAGTCCTTGCATCCTTCAGGGCATAGGTCTGGTGAACGGGGATTTTCACCGCCCCGGAAATCACCACCTCGAACAGCTCATTCGCCGCCCCCACCAGTTCCTCACGTTTGGCGACGAAGGTGTTGAGGGTTGGACGCGTGGCATAGAGAGACCCCTTCTGCGAGAGCAGAAGCAGGTCGAAATCCTTCACCGCCCCGGAGGCATTGCCGAAACTGACCCAGAGACCGAGTGGACGCAGGCAATCCAGCGAGGCGGGATAGGTTGCCTGCCCCACCCCGTCATAGACCACATCGCACAGCTTCCCGGACGTGATCTCCCGCACCTTCTTCGCGAAGTCCTCTTCCCGGTAGAGGATGACATGGTCCGCGCCATTGGCCCGCGCCATCTCGGCCTTCTCCCGCGAGCCGACCGTGCCGATCACCGTTGCGCCCAGATGCTTGGCCCACTGGGTGAGAATGGCGCCAACCCCGCCAGCCGCCGCATGCAGCAGAATGGTGTCTCCAGGCTTCAGCACATGGGTGCGTCGCACCAGATAACGGACGGTCAGCCCCTTCAGCATCATGGCCGCGGCGGTATTGTCATCAATCGCATCGGGCACATGCACCAGCATGGCGGCCGGCACGTTGCGCACCTCGCTATATGCGCCAATAGCGCTGGCATAGGCGACCCTGTCCCCCTCATGGAAGCCTTCCACGCCGGGGCCGACAGCCACCACCTCCCCCGCCCCCTCATTGCCGGGAATGAAGGGCAGGCTCGCCGCCTTGTAGAGGCCGGAGCGGAAATAGGTGTCGATGAAATTGACGCCAATCGCCCTATGGCGAATCTGCACCTCGCCCGGCCCGGGGGCTGGTACGGAAACCTCTTCCCAGGTCAGAACCTGCGGCCCGCCCGTGCGGTGAACCCGAATTGCATGCACCATGATCCGGCCCTCTGGCTGTGTGTGTCAGATCTGGCGGATCTCTGCCGCCTGCGGCCATGATCATATGATGAGGCCACGGCCCGCAAGCACCCTGCCAAAAGGGGGAGCGGAACGCCCGGCACTATTTGCCTTTTCGCTCCATCCGCAACCGCGCGCGGCGGCCCGAGGCCACCACATTCAGCACCTCCACCCCCACGGCAAAGGCCATGGCGGCGTAAATATAGCCCTTGGGAATTTCCACCCCGAACGCCTCCGCCACCAGCGTGACGCCGATAAGCAGCAGGAAGGCAAGGGCCAGCATCTTGGTGGTGGGATGGCTGGCGATGAAGGCGGCAAGCGGGCCGGAAGCCACGAACATGATGCATACGGCAATGATGACAGCCGCGATCATCACTTCCAGATGCTGCGCCATGCCGATGGCCGTGAGGATGGAATCCACCGAGAAGACCAGATCCAGAATCACCACCTGCCCAATGATCCATGCAAAGGCGCGCCCGGCATGATGGCGCATTTGCCCCGATTTATCGGCTCTGCCATCTTCTTCCGGCGCATCCTCCATCGCCATGTGCATCTCGTGGGTGGCCTTGGCGATGAGAAACAGACCGCCACAGGCGAGTATGATGTCGCGCCAGGACCAGTCATGGCCGAAAGCGGAAAACAGCGTCTGCCGCATCCCGATCAGGGATGTGAGGGCAAACAGCAGGCCGATGCGCAGCACAAGCGCAAGGGACAGGCCGATCTGTCGGGCTCTGAGCGCCTCCCGTGCGGGCAGCCGCTGCACCACGAGCGAGATGAACACGACATTATCAATGCCGAGCACGATCTCCATGGCGGTGAGGGTGACAAGCGCCGCCCATGCTTCCGGAGACGTGAACACTTCCAGCATCTGTCATCCCCCCTGCGGTGACCGGTTCATTTCTTGCGCCGTTGAGCTACAGCTTCAAGCCTCCGGCCGTGCACGTCTGCCATGCTGAGGCAAGAGACCGCGCGCAAAAGTATCGAACCTTGTCTAGAATGGCGCGCATGCACCGGCCCGGAGCCGCAGGCCCGTGGAACAGCCATTGCCAAGAGGCATGGGCTCCGGCTATCGGCTGTGCAGCCAGAGCGTGGGAGGATGAAATGACAGCGCGGAAGATCCATGATGTCGCGGTTGTCGGCGCAGGCCCGGCCGGCCTTGCCACCGCGCTTGGCCTGCTGGCACAAGGCATTTCCACGGCCCTCATCACCGGCCCCGAACGCAGGGCGGACCACCGCACCACGGCCCTGCTGGATGGCTCCGTAAGGATTCTCGAGGGGTTTGGCGTCTGGGACAAGCTGGTCCAGGAGGCCGCTCCCCTACGCGACATGCGCATTGCCGATGCCACCAAAAGGCTGGTCCGCGCGCCGGAGGTCACCTTCCGTTCCGCCGAGATCGGGCTGGAGGCTTTCGGATACAATCTGGAGAATGACAAGCTCCGCAATGTTCTGCTGGAGGCGGCACAGGGCTATGAGACCCTCACCTTGCTGCGCACCTCGGTCACCAGCCTTGAAGTGGGGCCGGATGCGGCAACCCTTCATCTGGAAGAGGGCGAGCCGGTTCTTGCGCGTCTGGTGGTCGGCGCAGACGGGCGCTCTTCCATCGTGCGGAAAACCGCCGGCATTTCACTGCGCAGCCACGCCTACCCGCAAGTGGCCTTCACGGCGACGGTTGCCCATACTCGCCCCCATGAAGATACCTCCACGGAATTTCACACGCCCACCGGCCCCTTCACGCTCGTCCCCCTTTCGGGTGATCGCTCCGGCATCGTGTGCGTGGTGAAGGAAAGTGATGCCCACCACCTGATGAGCCTTGATGACACCGCCCTTGCACAGGAGATGGAGCGGCGGGCCTCTTCCATTCTGGGCGCCTTCACCATGCTGCCGGGTCGCGGCAGCTTCCCTCTTGGGGCAGAGACGGCCGTTTCCCTCCATGCGCCGCGCATTGCGCTGGTGGGCGAGGCGGCCCACATCATGCCGCCAATCGGGGCGCAGGGGCTCAATCTCGGCCTGCGTGATGCGGATGTTCTCGTTCGCCTCGTCTCACAGGCCGCCCGCAAGGGGCAGGATGTCGGCGCGGTGGACCTGCTGAGCCAGTATGAGCGCGAGCGGCGCGGCGATATTGAAGGCCGCATGCGCGCGGTGGATCTGCTCAATCGCTCTCTGCTCTCGGATTTCCTGCCCCTTCAGGGCGCGCGCGGGTTTGGCATGTATATGCTCGACCGCGTCGGCCCGCTGCGCCGCTTCCTGATGCGCATGGGCGTGGGCGAGCGTGCGGCCTGAACCGGCGAAGGTATGAGGCCGGGGAGCATTTCTGCGGATTGCGCAATGCGGCAAGCTATGCTGCACTGCCACCATAACCATCCGCGATAATGGGCGCAGCCCACACGGGGAGATCAGGGGAAACGCATGAAGCTTCCACGTCAATTCTTCAAGCCGCTGGCCATCGGCGCACCGGCACCCTACCGCGAACTGCCCGTGCGGCTGGAGCGCATGATTCACTTCGTGCCCCCGCATGTCGAGAAAATGCGCGCCAAGGTGCCGGACATCGCCCGGCAGGTGGATGTGGTTCTGGGCAATCTCGAAGATGCCATCCCCATGGATGCCAAGGAAGCCGCGCGCAAGGGCTTCATCGAGATGGCGAACGCCACAGATTTCGGCACCACCGGCCTGTGGACCCGCATCAACTGCCTCAACAGCCCGTGGGTGCTGGACGACATTACCGAAATTGTGGGCGCTGTCGGCGCCAAGCTGGATGTCATCATGCTGCCCAAGGTGGATGGGCCGTGGGACATCCACTATCTCGACCAGCTTCTCGCCCAGCTTGAGGCGAGGCATGCCATTGGCAAGCCGATCCTCATCCATGCGATTCTGGAAACCGCCGAGGGCATGAACAATGTGGAGGCGATTGCCTCCGCCTCCCCGCGCATGCATGGCATGAGCCTTGGCCCGGCAGACCTTGCCGCCTCCCGCGCCATGAAAACCACCCGTGTGGGTGGCGGACATCCCGATTATCAGGTGCTTGCCGACCCCGACGGCGACAAGGCCCGCGCCGCCTATCAGCAGGATCTGTGGCACTACACCATTGGCCGCATGGTGGATGCCTGCATGGCCAATGGCATCAAGCCCTTCTATGGCCCCTTCGGTGATTTTGCCGATCTTGCCGCATGCGAAAGCCAGTTCCGCAATGCCTTCCTGCAAGGCTGCGTGGGTGCATGGTCCCTGCACCCGACACAGATCGAGATTGCCAAGCGGGTCTTCTCCCCCGATCCGGCCGAGGTCGCATTTGCCCTGCGCATCCTCGAAGCCATGCCCAATGGTGCCGGCGCGGTGATGATCGACGGCAAGATGCAGGATGACGCCACATGGAAGCAGGCAAAGGTCATTGTCGACCTGGCCCGTATCGTGGCCGCGAAGGATGCGGATCTGGCGAAGGTCTACAATCTCTGAAGCCATGACTTTTCCCGGCCCATAGCGGAAATGATATGGGCCGGGCACGTCTTTTATTTGCCATCGCCCGGCATGAGAGGCTGAGGGCAAGCAGACTTCAGCTGCACATATATGTTCTGAAATCCATGCGGGCTTTCATGCCGCTTTTTTGCATTTCCGCCTTCCGGATTGATCTGGAAAAACCATCATCGGAATGGGCCGCGCAGTTTTCCATTTCGCATATGCAGAAAAATGGTTATTTTGCCGACATCCATCACACTCACACCTGCTGGCACTTCAGTGCACCATCAGGATTGCACGAGAGGAGGCGGCCATGGGGATCTACAGGACGGGAACGAGCCCTCTCGTGACCAATGAGCGCGATGCGCTGAGCGAGGCTCTAGTTTCTCCCGCAGAGGAAGACCTTGGTCTTGAGCGCCCTCTCGTCCGGCAGGCCCAGTTCAATGTGGGCGATGTTGTGCGCCACAAGCACTTCCCCTTCAGGGGCGTGGTGTTTGATGTTGATCCGGTGTTTGGCAATACCGAGGAATGGTGGCTCTCGATTCCCGAACATATCCGCCCGCAGAAGGACCAGCCCTTCTATCACCTGTACGCAGAAAATGCGGAGCAGGAATATGTGGCCTATGTTTCCGAGCAGAATCTGGAGCGGGATATTTCAGGTGAACCTGTCCGTCACCCCAAGGTGGCCGAAACCCTGCGCGAGGATGCCGCGGGAATGTGGCGCATTCACCCGATTCGCCTGAACTGACGCTTTCAGGCACTTTCAACATCATCTGAAAAACAAATGGCGTGCCTTCCAAGGCACGCCATTTCTGTTCATATCGCTCAAAAGCCGGGGCAGCCACAGCATTGAAACCGCACAGCGCCCGTGCAGATGACTGACGGGGCGAACCCGCGCCAGCCATCTCACAGCAAGATCACGTCTTGAGAAGGATCACTTGCCGGACTGGGCCCGCTCAAGCTCCTGGCCCTTCTTCATCAGGGCGGCCTTGTTCTGCTCTTCCAGGGCCTGCTGCTTGGCGCGGGCCTCTTCCATGCGCTTCTGCTCCTGCTCCATGGCAACCTTGGCATCCACGCCGGGGCTGTCATAAGCCTTGCCGAAATCGCCGTTGGAAATCGGCAGGCTCAGGGTGCGGCCCGGGCCGTTCACCATCTGCAGATAGACCGCATTGGCCTTCTTGAGCTTGGCCACAAAATCATTGGTGACTTCCACATCACCCAGGCAGGTCGCGCCGCCGCCCTGAATGGGCTGGCAGATCACGAACGGAATGGCGATCGGATCCTTGTCGAGCGTGATGCGCATGCCAGGCTGAAGACGCATGCCGAGCGGCACGGAAACATTCAGGCGCTTCTTGGGCTCACCTTCCATTTCGACAAGGTCAACCTTGGCGATGGCCTGATCCTCGACGCCCAGGATCTGGCTGAGCACGCAGACCTTCTTCTTGTTCTGCGGATTTTCCTGACAGATCTTCTGCCAGGGAGAAGCCGTGAAGTTCACCTTCTCTTCTTCAGCATTTCCCTGAGCTGCGCCCTGGGCCGCCGGCGCTGTCTGGGAAAAGGCCGGCCCCGCAAGCGCTACCGAGAACAGCGTTGCAATGAACCCCAGCTTGAGCTGCGCGATGGAATGGGTCTTGGTCATTGTGGCCTTTCCTGTGGTGCTTTCCGCTGCCCGCATATCCTGTCACGGCAGTGCGTCAGCCCCGATTCAACTTCGGCTCTCTCATCATCAATTGAGGCGGAACGGAGGCATTTCCCGTAACCGTGATCCTCTAAACATGCAAGGCGTGTTATTTGCCGATAAATGAGGCCAATACACGACATTCTCTCGATTCGCGCGAAAGAAGCATGATCCGGACGAGGGCTCTGATGAAATATGGTTTCAAGGCTCTGATGATCGCCCTGCTTGCCCTTTCGGCAGGCGGCATGCCTTCGGCCAGCCAGAGCGTTCATGCCGAAGAGGCCAGGCCGCCAGCCGCCGAGACGCATGAAGCGCCCGGAAATGGCATCTTCACCTCCTTCGCCATTTCCATGCATGGCCAGCCGGCCCTGACGCCGGATTTCCGCTCTTTTCCCTATGCCGACCCTGATGCCATCAAGGGCGGGACCCTGACCCTGTCCCAGCTCGGCACATTCGACAGCCTCAATCCGTTCATCGTGAAGGGCACGGCCCCCTCCTCCCTCGGCAAGTTCGTGTATGAACCGCTGATGGTGCGCAGTTATGATGAGCCCTTCACGCTCTATCCCCTGCTGGCCGAAAGCGTGACTACAGACGCGGTGCGCAGCTTCGTTGAGTTCAGGCTGAACCCCAAGGCCCATTTTTCTGATGGCACGCCCATCACCAGTACAGATGTGCTGGCGGCCTTTGACCTTCTGCGCAAGAAGGGGCGTCCCAATTTCCGCCTTTACTACAACAAGATCGCAAAGGCGGAAGCACCGGATCCGCAAACGGTGCGGTTCACCTTTTCCGAACCGGACCCGGAACTCGCGCTCATCATGGGCCTGATGCAGGTATTTTCGACCAAGGGGGTCGACCCGGAAAGATTTGATGAAACCGGCATGATGCCACTCATCGGCTCCGGCCCCTACCGCCTGGACGGGATCGATCCCGGCGCACGCATCACGCTGAAGCGTGATCCCGCATATTGGGGGCGGGATCTGGCGGTCAATCGCGGCCTCTATAATTTCAACGAAATCCGTTACGTCTATTTCCGCGATGGCAATACGGAATTCGAGGCCTTCCGCAAGGGCCTGATCGACGCGCGATTCGAAACGGACCCGACCCGCTGGGTCACCGGCTATGATTTCCCCGCGGTGCGCGAGGGAAAGGTGAAGCGCGAGACCATTCCCACCGGCACCCCGAAGCCCTATTCAGCACTGGTCTTCAACACCAGACGCGAGATCTTTGCCGATATCCGCGTCCGCAAGGCATTGATCGAGCTGTTCGATTTCGAATGGCTCAATCGCAATCTCTATCACGGCCTCTATCAGCGCACCGGCAGCTTCTTTCACGGCTCCTCCCTCTCATTCCTCAACCGCCCCATAGATGCGGACGAGCGGGAATTGCTGGACGGATTTCCCAACACCATTCTGCCAAACGTGCTGGATGGCACCTATCTGCCCCCCGTTTCAGATGGTTCGGGGCGGGACAGGCAACGGCGCAGTATTGCTCTCGGCCTTCTTGAGGAGGCCGGCTGGATTCTGCGCAACCGCGCGCTGGTGAAGGTAGGCACTGGAGAGCCGTTTCAGTTTGAAATCATGGTTGCGACACGGGACCATGAGCGCCTTGCCTTGGCTTATGCCAGCCAGCTTCGCCGGGCCGGCATCACGGCACAGGTGCGCTATGTGGACAGCGTGCAGTTCTACAGCCGGCGCAAGAATTTTGATTTCGACATGATGCCCTTCACATGGGTCCAGTCTCTTTCGCCGGGACATGAGCAGGCCTTCTATTTCGGCTCGGTCGCCGCCGACACGCCCGGCTCCCGCAACTATATGGGCGCGCGAATCCCGGCGCTGGATGCCGCGATTGCTGCCCTCATATCCTCCAAGGACGAGCTGCAGTTTGTTTCAGCCGCACGGATGGTCGATCGTCTGCTGATCTCCGGTTCTTATGCCGTGCCGCTGTTCCACACCCCCGGCCAGTGGCTGGCGAGATGGACCAGGATCCAGCATCCGCAAATGCCTTCGCTCTATGGCACCCTGCCCGAAACATGGTGGCGTGCGGAGGAAAACTGAGCGCGCGGCATGTGAGGGATTGATTAACCATAAGAGGAAATTCAAACCGTACAGATGGCCCATTCATCATGAACGGGGAATCATGAATCTCGGCAACCAATTGAATTTGCGTACATTCTTCCGCTGACGACCGGCCGGCCAGCGCTTTCGGCTTCACCAAACATCAACTGCCGGCCGATACCTCTTTGCCAGAAAGCGGTTCTGGAAAGAGGTAAGTGCGATGGTGGCCCTCCACCCACAAAGGCTGAACGGGGCAGGTTTTGCCTACGGCAATAACGCAGTTGCTGCGGCATCTCCCCTGCCCGCACTTCAGGCGATCCAGCCGCGCTTTGGGATGGGTCCGCGCAAGCCGGAAGGCACCCTTCAGCCGCCTGTTCCCTGCAAGAATCACAATATTTTCTGGCCCGCTGTCGGCAGTACGCTGGCCGTCGCCCTTCTGGCATCCGCAACCGTTTTCGGCCTTCTGAGCCAACCTTCGGATGAGCCCGGAACCATCGTGGCCGCGAAGGTCGACATCTCCACCCAGAGCCCCGTTGCGGCGCATACGGTGGCCGCGCTGGTGCCCCCGGCCAGCATGATGGAAGATGATGTGGATGAGACCGGCTCCATCACCCCGCGCCCCTCGGCGGCAGCCCGCATCATGCCAACTCCCGCTTCCGTTCTTCAGGTCTCGGCCGACCCGCTTCCGCCGGATGAACTCTCCTATAATCCCGATGATGAACCCATGTCGGATATCGCCGCACTGGATGAGGCGCGTGAGAGTGGCCGCTCCTCAACGGCTTCCGGCAGTGCACGCACCATTCGCATTTCGAGCTCCGCACGCCTGCGCGCCCGGCCGACCACAAATGGCAAGGTGCTGACGACGCTGGGAAAAGGAACGCAGGTTACACTTTATGGGTGTAAGGGATGGTGCGAGGTGGAAAGCGGAGGCCAGCGAGGCTATGTCTATGCCAAGGCGCTCGGACGATGAGCGCTGATCGCCTCATGATCGCCGTTATTAAGTGGCGCTCATGCAGGGCATCAAATTGGAAAGGATCGGCCATGAAGACGACTATTCTGGCAGGCACTGCTGCTCTTGCTCTCGCTCTTGCTCCCGTCGCCGCCTCGGCTCAGGGCATCGTCAAGGGTGCTGCCGATGGCGCCACCAAGGGCGCTGCTGCGGGTGAAAAGGCTGGCCCGGTCGGCTCCGCAGTGGGTGGCACGGTTGGCGGTGCTGTCGGCGGCGTCGCTGGTGGTGTTGTCGGCACGGTGAAGGGCGCCAAGGATGGCGTGACTTCCGGCGCTGCCGCTGGTGAGAAGGCTGCCGGCCCGGTTGGCGCCGTGGTTGGTGGCGCTGTTGGCGGCGTAACCGGCACCGTCAAGGGTCTGGTTGGCGCTCCTGAAGAGACCAAGTGATTTTTCAGGGCAGGAGTGAAACACCCCTGCTCTGTTCTATCGGCCCGCACCCTTAAGGGGCGCGGGCTTTTTTGTGCCTGGCGGCCGGCCTCCCCCTGCCCTGTCCGCACTAAAGCGCCGCTTTAAAGCACTTGCAGGCCGATATGTGTGGCCACGGGAATGATGCGATTCCGGCTTTTCCAGATTCGGGACGGTGCCGGAAACTCAAAACAGGCGGGTGCCCATGATTCCGGGCAGCCGGGAATCAAGCGGCTGATTCCTGCCCCTGAGCCCTCATCCACAAAAATGGAGAAGCAGGCTGTAGAAGATTGGGAAGAGCATAGGGGTGGACAGAAAAGCACGGTGCAGTGCGCACCCGCCCGATATTCCCGGCATGGCACGCCAGAAACGAAAAGCCCCCCAGAAACGAAAAAAGGCGGCACAAGGCCGCCTGTTTTCACATACACTGGTGCGGACGAGAGGACTCGAACCTCCACGGGTCTCCCCACTAGCACCTCAAGCTAGCGCGTCTACCAATTCCGCCACGACCGCAGTCAGTGATATGATCTGTTCGCTTCAGCGCTGCCGTCCCGAACAGGAGCCATCGTCTAACAGATCACTTCTCGCGCTACAAGTCCTGAGGCGTCTCACAAGCAAAAGAGAGCTCAGCCTGTGGATGACTGCATCTCCACATGGGGGGCTGGACGTGCCGGATATATGCTTTATCCCTTGCCTCCATGAGTTTAGCCAGCATGCCTTCAGCCAGCTCCGCCCCCACGCGGGACAGTCTCGCCGCCACTCTTTTCCCGCAATCGGCCGCCTCGGCTCCTGTGGAATGGAGCGTGAGCGAGGGACTCGTGCCTTATCCGGATGCCCTTGCGGCGATGGACCGGCGCGTTGCCGCAATCGCGGATGGAACGGCCCCCGAAGCCGTCTGGCTGCTGGAACACCCGCCCCTCTACACCGCCGGCACCAGCGCCCAGCCGGAAGATCTGGTTGATCAGCGCTTCCCTGTTTTCGAGGCAGGCCGCGGGGGGCAGTTCACCTATCATGGGCCCGGGCAGCGCGTGGCTTATGTGATGCTGGACCTGAAGCGCCGCACCCCGGATGTGCGCCGCTATGTCAGCGCGCTGGAAAGCTGGCTGATCGGCACCCTGTCCGCCTTCAACATCACCGGAGAAAGACGGGAAGACCGTGTCGGCGTCTGGGTGCCCCGCCATGGGGCGGAGGACAAGATCGCCGCCATTGGCATACGCTTGCGGCGCTGGGTCACCTTCCACGGCATTTCATTGAATGTGGAGCCAGACCTCAGCCACTTTACGGGCATCGTGCCGTGCGGCGTGCGGGAACACGGCGTGACCAGCTTTGCCGATCTGGGCCTGCCCGTGACCATGCCCGAGGTGGATGCCGTTTTACGCGTCGCCTTCGAGGAGGTGTTCGGCCCCACGGTTCTTGCCCCGCCTCTTGTGTGAAACAGGTCCTTTTCGTCAAAATACAAACGAAAATTTCACATACAGACGGGATGATGACCTCACATGGTGCCCGGCTCCGGTTTCAGTCATGGGCGAAACCTTCTGCGGCGCCATATGTGGATCTGGAGTGCTGATGCCCGCTTATGGTTCCAAAGACCGGACCATGACAGGCTCGACACAGACAGGCCCCGGCCCTGAAATGCGCCACGAAGGATGAGAGATCCGGTTTTCGTGTGTTTCAGAAGGGGTTAGTCTGGATTCGCTGCCCAGCTCCATGGTCAGTGAGTCGCATTGCTCACTGCCCCTTGGGGTAAACCTGTTTCGCTGGCCTGGACTGTTCCGGGTTTGATGAGGAAAGCATGATGATTCTTTCTGGGTCTCTTGCGCATGCGGGGCTGATGCCTTTCACGCCCGCTCCATCTGCCCGTCTCATGCCGGCCCCACTTTGCGCCATCCGGCCTGTGCCGATGGACGATACACCGGGAGAAGCCTGATGAGCTGGCTGGATCGTCTCAAGGGCAAGTCTGGAGAGGATTCTGCGCCAGATACGGCGCAGCAGGCCGAGACCGAGGAAGGTCGTCCGATTCTCGCGCCGCGCGAGCGGGCTTCCGCACCCGCGCCTTCGCCTGAGGATATTACGCTGGAGCTGGAAGAGGAATTGGAACGCGCTCTTGAAATCGACCTCGGCAATGTCATTCCGCTGGCCGAGGCCAGACAGGAAGCGCCGATCGAGAACCCTGACCTTCCGGAGCAGACGGAAGAGGATGATTCCGACCCCACAGAGGCCCTGATGCAGGAGGCCCTCACGGCCGTTCAGGCGAAGGATTATGAAACAGCACTCTCGATCTGGGAGCCGCTGGCCCGCGCCGGCAATAGCCGTGCGCAGAACAATATCGGTGCCTGCTTCATCGATGGGCTGGGTGTCGAGCAGGATTATGAGCTGGCCCGCCAGTGGCTTGAGCTTGCCGCCGAGGATGGAGACCCTGTCGGCCGGCGCAACCTCGCAAATCTCTGCCTGAAGGGACAGGGCGGGCCGCAGGATGCTGCACGCGCCCTCGAACTGTATCGTCAGGCGGCCACGGACGGGGATTCGCTCTCCCAGGACATGCTGAGCTGGCTTCTGCTGAATGGCGAAAATGGCGTGCCTGCCAATATGGTGGAAGCACGCCGCTGGGCGCTGGCTGCGGCCGAGCAGGGCGTGGCATCTGCCATGACCCGCCTTGGCATGATTGCCTATAAGGGCATTCCCACAGCCCGCCTTGCAGCCAATCCTACCGAAGCCGTGCAGTGGTGGACCAAGGCCGCCAAGGCTGGTGATGTGGATGGGCAGGCCATGCTCGGCGCGGCGCATCATTCTGGCGTGGGCCTGCCGCGGGACCGCGTGGCCTCCTATGCGTGGCTTCTGCGCGCGAAGGCGGGCAAGAGCCCGCTTGCGGATGAATTCATGGCCATGGTTGAGCCCACTCTCAGCCCTGAGGAGCGTGCAGCCGCCAAGCGACGCGCCAGCATGCCCCTGGACGAAGCAGAGGCGTAAGCAGCAGCTTCAGGTCAAAGCCTGAAAAGGGCAGAGAGCCGGAAACGGCCCTGCCCTTTTTTATTGGCCTGTTCCCTATGTGATGGGGAAATCGAAATAGGTATCGGGAAAGGGCTCATCCTTCAGGGTGAAGTGCCACCACTCCATGAAGAAGGGCTCGAACCCCGCTGCCATCATATAATCAGCCAGCAAACGGCGATTGGTCCGGGCGGCGGGGCTCACCTCATCCGATTGCGGCCAGGATCTGTGACAGAACAGATCAAAAGGCGTGCCCATATCCAGCTCTCGCCCACTTTCCCTCTCCACCAGGGTCAGATCCAGAGTGGAGCCGCGGGAATGGCCGGAGCGTGCAGCAATATAGCCCAGGGTGAAAAGTTCGTTTTTCTCAAGATCCGGGTAATAGACAGACTTGGTTCGCAGATCTGACAGATCCGCCGCCCAGCGCGCAAAATGCGCAACCGCACGCACCGGCCGATAACAATCGAAAAGCTTGAGCAGAAAACCATCCTGCCGCGCCTGCAGGGCAACCTTTTGCACGGCTTCCGCAGCCGGCTGTGTCAGCCAGGCGCGTGAAGCGCTGTAGCCGTCAACGGGCGCACCCACGAAATTCTCTGCCGTGGCATAGCGAATATCCAGCAACACATCCGGCACATATGTTGCGACATCGACAAAAATGTCCGGCTTTACAGTACTGGCATGGGTTGCGAGAGAAGGTGCGCCAGCAGAGCCCTTCCGTGAAGCGTCATCCATTGTGCCCGCACCCTGAAAACAAACAAAAGCAGCCCCGCGCAAGCGGAGCTGCCTTGGTATTGTGGAGAAAGAATCAGGAGAAGATGCTGGTGATGCTCTTCCAGATGCTCTTGGCCGGAGCTTCGGCTACTTCGTCGCCGGCCGGCTTGGCGCCAGCGGCAGGGGCCGTCTCATCGCCAGACTGGGCCTTGGCAATCGCCTCATCGGTGATGACAGCCGAGAAGCCCTCGATCTTGGCAAGCGTGACCGGACCGGCCATGCCATCAGCGGTCAGGCCGTTCTTTTCCTGGAATTCCTTCACAGCCTTGGCCGTGCCGGCGCCATAGATCCCGTCCGCACCAATGCCGAGCGCGGTCTGAAGGGTCTTGACGGCTTCGCCGCGGGTGCCGACGGTCAGCAGAACCAGCTCGGGCAGGCCCATGGCCAGGAAGGTATCGGGACCGGCAATACCGTCAGCCGCAAGATTGTGCTGCGTCTGGTAAGCTTTCAGGGCAGCCTCTGTACCCGGCCCGAACTGGCCATCGGCATTAACGCCAAGCTTGGCCTGAAGAATTTTCACCGGTTCTCCGGCGAGCCCACGCTTCAGAAGTGCCATTTTATCCCTCTTTCAAACAGAAAGCCTACCAATAGGCCCATCATTATACGCAGACATGCGACTGAAACATGGTGATTTCAGCTTCAAGGCGGAAAAACGGACCTGAATTGGAAATTTACCCGGCACTCAACGCCGCATTCCATCTCTCAATAGGCGGAATGTCCTGCGTCACCCTGTTTGCCACCTTAATAACTCCAGCGCTGCGCCTTGGAGATCAGGAAGTCCCGAAACACTTGGATCCGCGCGACAGAGCGCATCTCCTGCGCATATGTGAAATAGGCCTCCAGCTTCGGCGCCTCGCCATCGCTGAACAGTTTCACAAGGGAGCCACCATCATCGGCCAGATAATCCGGCAATGTGCCGATGCCGACCCCGCATTCCACGGCGCGGCGCAGGCTCAGCACATTGTTCACCTCAAAGGCCGGGATACGTGGCGACCCACTCTGCCGCCCCGCATATTCAAGCCAGTTCAGGCCCTGATAGAAATGCGGAATGGGACCACCCATCAGCAGAATGCGATGATCATCCAGCTCTTCCAGCGTGCGCGGCTGGCCGTGGCGTTTGATATAGTCGGCTGAAGCGTAAGCGTGATAATTCACGGTGAAGAGCTTGCGCTGCACCAGATCCGGCTGCACAGGCTGGCGCATGCGAATGGCGACATCGGCCTCGCGCATCGCCAGATCCAGCTCATCGTCCGTGAGAATGAGCTGGATACGGATATCCGGGAACATTTCGCTGAACTCGCCCACCCGCGCGGTGAGCCAGTGCGTGCCAAGGCCCATGGCCGTTGTCACGCGCAGCTCCCCATTGGGCTTCTCGCGGCTGTCTGTCAGTTGCGCGCGGGCAGCCTCCAGCTTGAGAAACACATCATGCGCGGTGCGGTAGAGAAGCTCGCCCTGCTCCGTCAGAATGAGGCCGCGCGCATGGCGGTGGAACAGTGGCACCTTCAAATCGGTTTCCAGTGCCGAGACCTGACGGCTGACCGCTGATTGAGAAAGCCCCAGCGTTTCTCCGGCATGGGTGAAGGACCCCGCCTCCGCAGCGACATGAAAGACCTTCAGCTTGTCCCAATCCATGGGGCATGGCTCCCTGAGCGGGTCCGGCAGGTGCCGAACTCTCCATATAAACGTTTGAAAAAGCCCGCGATCCGGCCTTTTCGCATCCATCATCCGAAACAGGCGACATGCTGGGCCACCTGTTTCGGGAGGTCTCAGCCTTCTGCGGTCGCAGGCAGATGCGCCAGGAAGCGCTCTGCCTCAAGGGCTGCCATACAGCCGCGCCCGGCAGCCGTCACAGCCTGTCGATACACATCATCCGCCACATCGCCGGCGGCGAAAACGCCGGGCACCGAGGTGGCCGTGGAATCGGGAGCAGTCCAGACATATCCGCTCTCCTTGAGGCGGATCTGATCCTTGATCAACTCTGTTGCCGGCGCGTGGCCGATGGCGACAAACACCCCATCAGTCGCCAGCTCGCGCGTCTCGCCGGTCTGCGTATCGCGCAGAACGACGCCGGTGACACGGCTCGGGTCCTGCTCGCCCTTCACCTCATCAATCGCCGCATTCCAGATGATCTCGACCTTGGGATTGGCGAACAGACGCTCCTGCAGGATCCGTTCGGCCCGGAACCCCTCACGCCGGTGCACCACCGTGACCTTGGAGGCGAAATTGGTCAGGAACAGTGCTTCCTCGACCGCCGTATTCCCGCCACCAACCACGACCACCTGCTTGCCGCGATAGAAGAAGCCGTCACATGTTGCGCAGGCTGAAACGCCGAAACCGCGATAGGCCTGTTCCGAATCCAGCCCCAGCCAGCGTGCCTGCGCGCCGGTCGCCAGAATCACCACATCCGCCGTCCACTCCTCACCCGACTCGGTCGTGAAGCGGAAGGGGCGCTGGGAGACATCGAGCGAGGCCACATGATCCGAAATGATCCGCGTGCCAACATGTTCTGCCTGCGCCCGCATCTGCTCCATGAGCCAGGGGCCCTGAATCGGATCGGCGAAACCGGGATAGTTTTCCACGTCCGTCGTGATGGTGAGCTGCCCGCCGGGCTGGATGCCCTCGAACAGGACCGGCTCAAGCATGGCACGGGCTGCATAGATGCCTGCAGTGTAACCAGCCGGACCGGAGCCGATGATGACGACCTTGACGTGTTGGGCGCTCATGATGTCCTCGAAACAGCGATGGTGCGCAATGGCCTGTCGGACTCAGCCATTCGCACAGCGCAACGTAAGCTATGCGCAAATGTAGGAGCTTCCCCGCATTGCCACAAGGTGTTGGCGGAAAAGTCCATGGGATCACTGAACAAAAGCGGACAGGGACTGAAACGAAAGATTATTTCGTTGCCTTGCCGGATTCATTCACTAAGGTGCCGGCATATTCTGATATGGAGATGAAGCCTTGACCGTCCGCCTTGATGCTGTCGACTGGAAGATCCTCGACGAGCTGCAACGTGACGGGCGCATCACCAATGTGGAACTCTCCCGGCGAGTCGGCATTTCCGCCCCGCCCTGCCTGCGCCGCGTGCGGGCGCTGGAGGAGGATGGAATCATCCAGAGCTATCGTGCTCTGCTGGATGAGAAGCGCCTTGGTTATGATCTCATGGCCTTTGCCATGGTCCATCTCATCAGCCAGGCCGAAACCGACCTTGAGGCGTTTCAGCAACGCATTTCACAATGGCCCATCGTGCGTTCGGCATGGATGCTCTCGGGTGATGTCGATTTCATCATGCTCTGCGTCGCGCCAGACCTGCGGACCTTCCAGACCTTCGTTCTGGAAATGACCGCCGCACCCAATGTGCGCAATGTGAAAACAGCGCTGACCCTGAAGCAATCCAAGAATGCCCCGGTTGTGCCGCTGGAAACCGGATTGCCCGAGTTCTAGGAAGCCGGATTCAGGGTTTGCGGTTCCGCTCGGCCCGCAGGCGTGCCCAATACTCCATGCGCTTGCGAATATCCCGCTCGAAGCCCCGTTCAACAGGGTGATAGAAGCTCTGGCGGCCAAGACTCTCGGGGAAATAGTCCTGGCCCGAGAAGGCATCCGGCTCATCATGATCATAGCGGTAGCTGTTGCCGTAGCCTTCCTGCTTCATCAATTTTGTCGGCGCATTCAGAATGTGCTTCGGCGGCATGAGGGAGCCGGCCTGCTTGGCAAGGGCGCGGGCGGCCTTGTAGGCGGTGTAGACAGCATTGGATTTGGGCGCGGTGGCGACATAGACAACAGCCTGCGCCAGCGCCAGCTCGCCCTCCGGTGAGCCGAGGAAATCATAGGCGTCCTTCGCGGCATTGGCGATGACGAGGGCCTGCGGATCCGCATTCCCCACATCCTCGGATGCCATGCGCACAATCCGCCGCGCGAGAAAAAGAGGGCTTTCCCCCGCATCCAGCATGCGCGCCAGATAATAAAGGGCGGCATCCGGGTCCGACCCCCGCACGGATTTGTGCAGGGCAGAGATCAGATTGTAATGCCCGTCCTCGCTCTTGTCATAGATCGGGGCACGGCGCTGCACGACACTGGCAAGACCCGCAATATCAAACACCTCTCCCGGCCGCGCGGCGCGCCAGACCTCTTCAGCCAGCGTGAGGGAGGCCCGCCCATCCCCATCCGCCATATTGGCCAGAGCCTCCCGTGCCTCGCCAGTCAGGGGCAGGGGCTTGCCCTCCACCTCCTCGGCACGGGTCAGCAGCCGCCCTATGGCCTCAGCATCCAGTGACTGGAAGACCAGCACCCGCGCCCGGGACAGCAAGGCGGCGTTCAGCTCGAAAGAAGGGTTCTCGGTGGTCGCGCCGATGAGAGTGACGGTGCCATCTTCCATCACCGGCAGGAAGCTGTCCTGCTGGGCGCGATTGAACCGGTGGATCTCATCCACGAACAAAAGCGTGGCCTTGCCGGCAAGACGTCGCGCCCGCGCCTGCTCGAACACCTTTTTCAGATCCGCGACCCCTGAGAAAATGGCAGAGATCTGCTCGAAATGCAGATCCGTTTCATGGGCCAGCAGGCGCGCCACCGTGGTCTTTCCGGTGCCCGGCGGCCCCCACAGGATGAGGGAGCCGAGAGAGCGGTTCTCAAGCAGGCGCGTCAGGGCGCCATCCGGCCCGACCAGATGATCCTGCCCCACAACCTCAGCCAGTGTCGTGGGGCGAAGCCGGTCTGCCAGCGGACGCGCGACGCCCTCTCCCAGCCCGGCATTTTCAAACAGATCGGCCATTTTGTCCTCAGCCCGGAAGCAGGGCGTTGATGAGGCGTCCGCCCCGGTCTACCGCAATGCGCCAGCCGCGTAGCGGTGTGCTGGTGATGCGCTGCATTTCGGCGGTATTTGCGACCTTCTGGCCGTTCACATCCACAATGATATCCGCCGGGCGGAAGCCTGCGCGGGCAGCCGGGGAACCGGGCTCGACCGCGGCAATCACCACACCCGAGGCATCCACATCCAGCCGCAGCTCCTCGGCCACCGCCGGGGAAAGATTCACCACCCGCGCGCCGGCGAAGGGCGAGCGGGACTGAATGAGCACTTCATTTCGGGGCGGGATTTCCGGCGCGGCCTCCAGCACCAGAACCAGGCTGACCTGCTTGTTGCCGCGCTGGACCCGCAAAGCCGCCTTGCTGCCGAGTGGTCGGGTGGCAATGCGGTAATGCAGGGCCGGAGGATCTTCCACCCCCTGCCCCTCAACCGCCATGATGAGGTCTCCGGACTGAAGGCCGGCCCTGTCTGCCGGGCTGCCCGGCATCACCTGCTGCACCAGGGCGCCCATGGGCCGTTCAAGGCCCAGCCCATCGGCAATATCGGGGGTGACCTGCTGCAACTGCGCCCCCAGCCAGGGCCGCTTGACCGAGCTGCCCCCTGCCTTGGCCTGCTCCAGAACGGTGCTGACCATGTTCACCGGAATGGCGAACCCGATCCCATGCGAACCGCCCGAGCGCGAATAGATGGCGGTGTTGATTCCGACCAGCCGGCCCGACATGTCCACCAATGCACCGCCTGAATTGCCGGGATTGATGGCCGCATCCGTCTGGATGAAGAACTGGTAGTCGGAAACCCCGACCTGCGTCCGTGCAAGGGCGGAGATGATGCCCTGTGTCACGGTCTGCCCCACGCCGAAGGGATCGCCAATGGCCAGCACGATATCTCCCACCGCAAGCTGGTCCGAATTGCCCAGAGGCAGGGTGGCGAAGGTTTCATCCCCATCACGCCGGATCCGCAGAACGGCAAGGTCGGTCCGCTGATCGCGCAGCAGAATGTCCGCCGGATATTCGCGCTTGTCATTCAGCGCGACGCGCACCTCATCCGCGCCCTCGATCACATGGAAATTGGTGACGATAATGCCGGATGCCTCGACAATCACACCGGAGCCGAGGGAGCGCTGCATCCGCTCCTGCCCTTCCGGCGCACCGCCCTGCCCGCCAAAGAAGCGGCGGAAGAAGGGGTCTTCCAGCATCGGGTTGCTCACACGGCGGGTCTTGAGCGCGTATACATTGACCACAGCCGGAGCGCTGCGCGCCACGATGGGCGCGAAAGAAAGCTTCACTTCCGCATTGGATGAGGGGACCCGCAGTTCCTGTGCCCCCGCCGTGGATGCCAGCGTTGCCAGCATGATCGCGAGAAGAGAAGCGGTCTTCAACATTGCACGCCCCATGGAAACTCCTTGAAACTGCCACCAGCCCTGCATGATGCGAACCGCATCTTATCGAACATCCGCACGCTGTTTCCAACCGCGGACCGCTCCGGTTCTGGAGAACCGGAAAACGGCATAGCCATGGCGAGAACGGTGAAGGGCGCGCTCACCGCCCCTCAAGCGCCTGCCTGAGGCGGGTGGCCTGCATATTCTCGTCCATCTCCGGCTGAAGCACACGCAACATCTCGCCAATCGTTTCAGAAAGAGCATCCGCTTCCGGCAAAATCCTCTCCACTGGTCCAAGAGATGAAATGACCCACGCCTGCGGAAGAACCGGCAGGTCTGCCGCGAGCATGAGCGCCAGCCCGGCCTGCTCCAGCTCATCCCGGCTGGCGGCATGTACGGGATGAACCGTCCCGTGCCGCATGGCCGGATGCGCCAGCACACCATTCAGCCCCTGCCGCAGCCGCTCCACCTCATCCGCATATATGGGGCTGGCCGAGGAAGAGAGAAGACGGTGACGCACGGCCGCAGCCAGCCAGACATCTGCCTGCCGCTGCGAGAAGAGCGCACGGGCCGTTTCGCCATAAAAGACATGCGCGGGATTCTTCACCTGCGCCGCGACCAGCAGGCCCAGTACGAGGAAGAGCATATCCTCATGGGTGGCATTCAGAAGCTGCGCAAAGAGCGTGCCCGGCTTTTCGCCAGAAGCATGATCCGCCCTCTGGCCCACCTGCTCCCAGTTCAGGCTCACAAGATCCTGCAGGATGCGGGGCGAGACATCATGGTGATGGGCATCCACACCGGCCTTGCGCAGCACATCCTCGCTCCAGCGCAGAAGGGAGGCCATGAAGAGCTGAGCGCCAACCTCATCCCCATTCTGGACAGCGTGGATCAGGCTGCGTGCGGTTTCCGCAAGATGCTGCCAGAGAAAGGGAAATGCCGCGCACAAGGCTGCCCAGTGCCGGGCCTCGCCCTGCCCTGCCGCATCGCGCCAGCCATAGAGCACGGGCACCTCATGCAAGGGCGCTTCCCAGGACTGGATGAGCCCCGACATCACATCATGATGTAGGGCCGCATCTATTCCCGAGAGACGCACGCAGGAGACATCCTGCTGGTCACCGCCCGCTGCCGCTGACCGCAACCCCACCCAGCCCTCCAGACTCTGTGTGAGCATTGGTCCAAGCCGGAACAGCTCACGCACCAGATCATCCGGCAAGGGCTGCTCGCCATGCCGGGGCAACAGCCGGTTGGGCGTTTGCGCCAGTGCATTGAAGAAATGCGTATCCTCGCCCACCACATCGGCCCCCCGGCGGAACAGGCGGCGATACTGGGTGCTCCAGGGGCGGTGGGGCGGGTGCCAGCCGAAACCCGGCACTTCCGCAAGGCTGAAACGCACACCATCCACCCCCTCGGCGACACTCAGCCCAAGCAGGAACTGGTGATAGCGGGTCACTTCCCCGAAGGCGCTGTCAAAAGCCACCGGCGAGAGGCCATCCACCTGCGCGATCGCATTCTCGATCAGCCCCTCAAGAATACGGGAAGGCGTGGGCGCCTGATGCGGATGGTTGACCGCCCTGAAACGGAAAGAACAGCGCAGGACGAGCCTTTCCAGCCCGCTCAAAGGCACGCCGCCACGGCGGCGGCACCATGCGCGCATGCCATGTACCGGCTCATCCATGAGTGGCGGGAAGATCAGGCATGGCCGCATTTCAGCCGGCATGCCCTCCACCGGCGCTCCCGCCGCCTGCGCGCTGCGGGCCAGCCAGCGCCGCAAAACCCAGCGCACCCCAAGCGTATGCACATCAACCAGAGCGCTCGTGCGATGGAAATGTGAGGCGAGCTCAACAGTCCCCTCGCCATCCGTGCCGCATTCCATGCCGGATATGGCCAGAGGAGACCCTGCCCGCCCGATCCGGAGATAAAGCTGCTGGCGGAAATGGCGCCGCAAATCACGCGGCAGCACCACATAGGCCGTATAGCGATCCCTAAACCGCTCGCGCGAGGCCTGCTCCACAAACCGGAAGGTGACGATGATGAAATAGGCGGAAACGCACAAATTCACCAGAAGCCAGAACAGATGCAGCGAGAACAGCGTGAGCTTGTAAAGCTGCATCCCGGCCCCGAGGCCCACATGATAGAGCAGCAATTGCAGCGGCCACACAAACTGCATGCACAGCACAACCGCCAGCGCCACGCAGCTTGCCACCAGCTCCAGCGCCAGGGACTCGTGATAATAGAGCTGGATATCGGTTGCCGAGCCTTCACGCTGCGCAATCAGCGTCACCAGCGTCAGGGAGAGTGAGATCACCCCGAGCAGGCCGATCTGGGCCCCCAGCAGATAGCTGGAGATATTGAGCATCAACTCTTCAATCTCCACCTGCAGTTCCGGCGGGTTGGGGGCCGCATTGGGCAACAGGTCCGGCAGGACATGGACACTGAAGATCTCCATGAAGCCCACGGCCAGATTGAGTGCGAGATAAAGCCCCATAAATCCGCCAAAGGTGCGGATGGAGAACAGGACACGCAGCAGCCTCTCGCCAGCGCCATAGCGCACCTGATGCATCTTGGGATGCGCATGCAACTGCCGCTGCGCCTCACCCCGCGCCCGGAAGTCGAGAGAGCCCGTCCATCCGCGCAAGAGCCTGTCAATCACAGCGCACCTCGCCGTGAAATCCACGTCCCATCCCCATCCCCCTGACAAGCTGCGTGAACGCGCACATTCTATCTGGCAACCTGCCCCAACCAGGCCCGACTTGCCAGCCTCATCAGGGAAAGACGGAACAATCAAGAATTGTGTTTGAGGCGATGATATCCACAGGGCGAGAGATACGACACTTTTTTGAAGCCAGGCCCTTCCCTTTTACAAAAGCGCTTGCTACATAAGCGCCACGCCAACGGGGCGGCCAACAGCCACCTCAACCGGCTTTGACGCGGGATGGAGCAGCCCGGTAGCTCGTCAGGCTCATAACCTGAAGGTCGTAGGTTCAAATCCTACTCCCGCAACCATATTTATTTGCGCATCACCCCGCCCTTCGGCGGGGTTTTTGCATTCCGCCGAAAGCGTAAGGATTCCAGCGAGATCACCGCGAACGTCGATCTCCACCTTGCCATCCACCGGCGTCAGCACAATGTCCTCGACCAGTGAGCGGATAACCTCGGCTGCCTCGGTCCGCCGCTCCTCGGAATTGTCCTGCAGCGTCTCATAAAGCTGCTGCACCCGCTGGCGATAGTGCTGTGCCATCGCCGGATGCAGAAGCGGAGGCGGCGCGTCGGCCGTCGCCAGGAAGGAGGTCAGTTCCGCCTTCGTGCCCGCAGCCTGTCACCGCGCTCCTTGACGTCATCCACTGAGAGCGCGTCCTTCAGGTAGAGGTCCATCAGCTTCTGGACCTCCCGGTCGATCCGTCCGATCTCGCTCTGGGCCGCGTCGATATGCGCACACGCCTCCATGCGCAGGCGATTGATCTCCCGCGTATAGGCGTCGCAGAACGCGGCAAAAATCTTCGGATCGAGCATCCGGTTGCGCAGCGCGTTCAGGACGCGCGATTCCAGCTCCTCGCGGCGGGTGTTGACCCGGTTGTCACAGGCGCCCTTGTTGCGCGCCGTCGAGCAGCCGATGAGGGGCGCCGAGATCATCGAATAGCCGCCACCGCAGCAGGCGCACTTCGTCAGCCCGGAAAACAGATACTTTGGGCGGCGGCGGGTGTTGACCCGCGCGACGTCGGGCTGCCCCTTGGCATCAGGCGCGATCCGGTTGCGGGCCTGCCGTGTCTTCACCGCCTGCCACAGTGCGTCATCAAGGATGCGCAGTTCCGGCGCCTCCTGGATTACCCAGTCCTCTTCCGGATTAGGCCGGGCCTGGCGCTTGCCGCTATCCGGGTCTTTGATGAAGCGCTGGCGGTTCCAGACGATCTTGCCGACGTACATCTCGTTGTTGAGGATGCCGTTGCCGCGCTTGGAATTGCCGTTGATGGTGCTGAACCCCCAGTCACCGCCGGAGGGCGCTGGAATGCTCTCCCGGTTCAGCGCAAAAGCAATTGTCTTGGCTGACTTGCCGGCGGCATAGTCGCGAAAAATGCGGCGCACGACATTCGCCTGCCCCTCGTTGACCGTGCGATCGCCGCGCACCGACTCGCCATTGGCGTCCAGCTTCCTGACCACATCATAACCATAGGCGTTGCCGCCGCTGGACTTGCCTGCCTCGACGCGGCCGCGCCGGGTCTTGTCGGCCAGGTCCTTGAGGAACAGCGCATTCATCGTGCCCTTGAGGCCGACATGCAGATGCGTGACCTCGCCCTCGGACAGGGTGATGATCTTCACGTCCGCATAGGACATGCGCTTGAAGATGCCCGCGATGTCCTCCTGATCGCGCGACAGCCGGTCCATTGCCTCGGACAGGATCAGGTCGAAGCGGCCTCGCGCGGCATCCGAGATCATCGCCTGAATGCCGGGCCGCAGCAGCGAGGCGCCGGAGATGGCGTGATCGGTGTATTCCTCGACGATGTGCCAGCCCTGTTTCTCCGCGTGCAGGCGGCACATGCGGAGCTGGTCGGCGATCGAGGCATCGCGCTGGTTGTCGGAGGAATAGCGGGCGTAGATCGCGACTTTCATCGGGCATGGCTCCTTACCGGGAGCGGCGCGACCCCCGCCTGGTTGTTTGCGCCGCGAAGTCCTGACGCGCCATCTGCTCGCCCAGCAGCCGGGCGAGGCGGACAAGACGCGGGTCGGGATCGCCGCGCGGTGTGAAGCTGAGTTCCGGCACGTCGACCAGCATCGCTTCGAGCAGCTCTTCGCGCTCGCTGCGTGCTATCGCCGTTGATGTGCGTGCCTTTTGCGTCATGAAATGAAGGATTGACGCAAGAGCCGTCATAAACAACTGGAATCAAAGGCATAAAATCGGCGCTGCAAGGCAGGATCACGCGTATCGCAGAACACGCCAGCGAAGCATGGCGCGCTCCGGCATAGTGAAATGACTGGCCCGAAATCTGTAAAACCGGCTCCAAGTGCATGGCAACTCCCCGGCGATCGCACCTTGAGACCATCACTTCGGGGTAAAGGATCACGTCGCCATCACCAGCGATAATAGCGTATTGCATTTAAAGCTACAAAGCGTTATGTTGCAGTCAAGGAGAAAACCAATGGCCAGCACTGCGGAACGCAAGGAATATCCGATCTCGATGCGCCTGCCCGAGGCGGACGTCGCAATGATCGATCGCGCCGCCAACCTGCGCGGGCGTTCGCGCACGGACTTCGTGCGCGACGCCGCCGTGCGCGCCGCCGAGGACGTGCTGATGGAGAACCGTCTGATCCGCATGAGCCCGGAAGGGTTCGCGGAGTTCATGCAGGTTCTGGCGGCACCGGCCGCCCCCGTTCCCGAAATGGTGGAGCTGGCGAGGCGTCCCGCGCCCTGGGAAGCCGGCTATGACGCGAAGCGCTGAAACGTGGCGCTCTTGGCTCCCGAACCGCTCACCGCGGAACATGATGTCTCGGCCTTTTCCTGTGGCAAGCCGACGCTCGATCACTGGCTGAAGACGCGGGCGCTCTCCAATCAGGAGAAGGGCTTCACCGCCGTCCTCGTCGTGCATGAGGAGGGGCGTGTGGTCGGATACTATGGCCTGGCGCCGACGGCCGTCGTTCCCGCCATCCTGCCGCGCTCGGTCCGCACCGGCCAGCCGCCCGATCCGGTTCCCTGCCTGCTGCTCGGCCAGCTCGCCACCGATATCGAATGGACAGGGCGTGGTATTGGCACGGGCCTAGTGAAGCACGCACTCCAGCGCTGCGTTCAGGCCGCAAACCTCATCGGCGGTCGGGCGCTGATGGTCAACGCCGTGGACGAGGAAGCGGCCCGGTTTTGGCAGAGGCGAGGGTTTGTGCCGTCAAAAGACGATCCGCTCGTCCTGTTCCGATCTATCGCCGCAATCGCCGCGTCGCTTGTGGAGGGGCAGAGAGCTTGAATTCTGGGGGAAGGTCACTTTCGCCCCATACTAGCCAGTCGGTCTCGCCCATGCTGCGTGGTAGCATGCCCGAAGCGGTCCTTTAGTTAGGCATGCAGAGGATACTCCTTCCTCATGAGCGAAGGACGTCCAGGGGCAGGTCACTGGAAACGGAGAAACCGATACTGAGTGGTTGCCTTAGTAACATTAGAGCTAGCATTATGCGAACCAGCGGAGCCGGGGGTAGACGCGCTAGCTAGCGGAGCGCAGATGGTGATTTCAGGCGTCCGGGAACCCTGAAGACTATGAGGTGTCGGGCGAGCGTGCTGCCCTCAGGAATATAGGCATTGTGCCAGAGACATTCCTCGATAGTCGGCACCGGCCCTGAGCGATCAACAAGTTCGAGAGCGCCGAGGAATCCGAGTCGGACATTGGTCGCCTGATAACTGGTTGCCTGCGCCAGGTAGCGGTTGGCAGCCTCCGGTGAAAACGCGCCCTCATGCTTCTTGAGTTCGATAACGAAAGCGGGACCGCCCAGACTGATGTAGAGATCTGTCCGCCCCGTCGCGATACCGCTCACCTCAGACAGGACCTCGGCGCTCACCAGATTACCCCTGAGGAAGTCGCGGAGGTCTGACTGGAGGTCGGCCTCGCTCGGATCGTGAGCACGCAGATAGGCACCTCGCGAACCGAGATCGCGACTACCCGCATTTTGCCGGTCACTACAGAAAATCAAAATCTGTTGGAGGACGGCGTCGAACATCCGCTGGACCTCGCCTGCATATTCGCTGCTGTCGGATAGCTGATCACGCAGCGACGCCAGCACACGTTGCAGGACCGGATTGGCAAGCTCGCGGTCATGCGCGACACGGCCGGCGAGCCCGGCCTCGAGAAAGCGCGCCATGTCGGAGGGAATCTGCTCGGTCGAGGTGCTCTCAGGGAGAATGCGCGCGAGCAGCGGATATTGCTCATTCTCCCCGGCTTTTCCCGGTCGGGCACCCGAGCGGTAAGCCTCATCCAATCTGGTGCGGAGATATTGCGCGATCGTTCGCTGTGCATCGGGCCATTGGCCTTCGCTGAGTAGATCGTCGAGATGGGCGGCGAGGCCGCGTTCACGTAGGAAAGAAGCCTCGATCCGGGGCCGCAGCACGGACCGCAGACTGTCACCGTGCGCAATGCTACAGCTTGCGTCATAGACGGCGAGGATGCGATCCATCGTCGTGGCGGCATTGATCCAGCTTGGACGGGCAAGATCGTCGGCCGCGCGCTGGACCGTCCGCGCGAGTTCGAACCATTCAAGATCCAAGTCCTGGCGGGGTGCGAGCCATGGCGCTACGTAGCCGGTGCGCAGTACCGCAGCACTTTCTCGCGCGGCTCTCACCAGATCGGTCATCGCCGCCTGCATGTCTGCAGCGCTCCGGTTGGCCGCAAAGCCGAGAACGAGATCAATCGCCGATCGATAGGCCCGCGCGTCCGACCGATCATCATCGACCTCGTGCGCCCGCTCGAAAAGCAGCCTCGCCGTGTCCAGGCCGGCAAGGATTGTTACCAAATCTTCGCCATCGAACGCGCGCGCAAGATGCGCGAGGCCGAGCTCGAACGCCGCCTCGCCTTCTGCTTCCTCATTGTCGAGCAGCCGGTGGAGCATAGTCAGCAGATCGTCATCTCCCCATGCATGGAAGGCGGCTCCGCCAATTTTCGCGACATGCTGGGCGAAGGGGCCCGGCACATCGGGAGCGATCTCGGCGAGTTCGAGCAGGGGTCGGTGGCGGCTCACATCGCCTTCCAACGCGAGGCGGAAAAGGCCTTCGAGCGCGTAGGCAGCGATTAGCGCCTCGCGCTCGGTCGCGTGTTCCCGAATTCGCCGCGTGAAGATCGCGACGACCGCCTGCGCCATGGCAGCGCGCAGCGTCGCGTTCCTGATGATGCGGTCGATCGCGTCGCGGAAGGATTGCGGATCGCGTGCAGCATCGAAGCCGCCAACCAAGAAATCATGCAGGCGCGCGCCTTCCGTGGGCGGGACCGCACTGATCATGTCGGCGAGAATGTCGAGGAAAGGCGCCGCATAGAGCCGATCAGAGTCGGCGAGGATTTCATCCACGCCGCCAAGATCATCGATCGTGATCGGCTGGTTGCTAGCCAGACGCGACTCGAGCAGATCAAGCGCGCTCATGCCGAGGAATGCGCTGGCGGCCGCGCTACCATAGATAATCGTCTCCTGTCGCGGAGCGGCACCATTGCTCGCCGAGCTGATCGACAATCGCGCTGGCATTGGCGCTCCCGATGATGATCTGCAGTCCCACGGTTTCACGCGAAATCGCCTGAAGCTCGCTGAGTACGGCGGTCAGGTCATCGGCGCTCACTTCTTCAGCAGCAGGGGAATCGACGATCAGGAGACCGGGATGACGACCGAGGCCCCGTTCCTGTCCGACCCGAAGCAGAGCCACCGCAGTCGCGATCCGCAACCGCAGTCGCTCGCCCGCCGTCACCTTGCTGAAGCTGGTCGGCTCGCCACCCTTGGTAAGATGGAGAGAGGCATTGGTGTTGAGTTTGACCTCTTCAAGCATCTGCACGCCGAGCCGTTGTCCTAGTGCCAGAATCTCCGTGTTCAACCGATCAAGGATGTCACCACGGCCAGCCTTATAGGCTTTCTCTGCCTCTGCATGAGCCGCGCTGACAAGCGCTACGTCAGGAGAAACAATGACGGGTGTCGTGGGTGCCTGGCGCTCATTCAGCGCCCCTTCCAGCCG
Source organism: Haloleucobacter ellipsoideus (assembly GCF_052491725.1). Classification (NCBI taxonomy): domain Bacteria; kingdom Pseudomonadati; phylum Pseudomonadota; class Alphaproteobacteria; order Hyphomicrobiales; family Xanthobacteraceae; genus Haloleucobacter; species Haloleucobacter ellipsoideus. Next base: position 3,230 of record NZ_JBQWAR010000011.1, on the reverse strand, counting down.
CGCGACATCGAGTTCCGCCTTTCGACGCTCTTCGAATGTGGCACTCGTCGCCGCCTTGGAGAGCTCCTGGCGTGCATTCTCGAGCTCGTCGCCGCTCGACTTCGACTTCTCCCTCAGCACTTTGGTGTTGGCGCGTGCGCGATCGGCGGCAGCCTTGGCGGCCGCGAAACGCTGTTCGATCGCGTCCAGCCCGTCGCTCGCGCCCTCCATCTCATCGATTGGAATCTCCTCGGCGCAGAGCGAACAACTCAGATCAGCGCTTTCGCGCTTCAGCCGTTCGCTCGACACGCGCGTCTCGCAGCGCGGGCAACAAACAGGTTGCAGGCCGTTGAAGAATTGCGTCGCAACGATATTCTCGCGCAGATCACGCACCGCACGCTCGTCCTCGGTCGCGAGGCGTTCCAGTTCGGCCGTTTCGGCCTCGGCACGGGCTAGGCGCTGCGCGAGATCGAGCGCAATCGGCGATAGGCGAGCGACCTCGCCCGCAAGGCGCTCGAGTTCGGCGGCTGTTCCGGTCACCTGCGCGAAGCTGTCGAGAATCTTCTTCGCTGCCTGGAGTTCACCGTCGATCCGTGCGCGTGCCGTCTCCGCGGCTCTCGCCGCTGTCGTCGCAGCCTTGGACGCTTTCTCGGCTTCTTGTTCAAGCTCGCGCTTGACCGTGACCGCCTGCATCACCGTTGTCGCCCAAGGTATACCGATATACATCTGCAGCATGCGTGCTGGCAGGCCTGCCATCTGTACATCGCCGAGCAACTGCTTGTGGTCGCCGCCGAAGTAGAGGCCACCCGAGAGCGCGGCCCAGCCATGCTCAACAACCTGGCGTTCTTCCTCCTTGCCCTGCATCGCCTTGATCGGGTCAAAATCGAGCGTATTCATCATGAAGCGCGACATCGCAGCCTCGAAGCCCTCGTCCGAAATGAAGCGATCCAGTTCGTCCGTCTCTCCTGACACGCGGCGACGCGCCAAGCTGCCGCGCGGAACACGCTCCTCAACCGCGAATTCCACCACGTAACGCTGATCATCAACATCGAATTCGACGCACACCGAGGACAACCACCGGCGCACATCGTCCTGCAAGCCCTTAGGCCTGCCCCGCAGCGCCCACAGTAGGATTTCCAGCACGGTTGATTTGCCACGGAGGTTTCTCTGGCTCGTCACGGCCCAGACGCCGGCGGTCAGTTCCGCCCAGTCGAAGTCGATCGCACCCTGTGCGGTTCCGCGCTTTTCCCCCTTGAACGCGATACGGCGTATCGTCAACGTGCGCGCCGGTCGCAGCGGCCGGTCTGCCATAATTCCTCGCTTGCGCAGAGCCAACTCCGCTTCTGCGGGGCTCATACCGGCCTTTTCCGCGACCGTCTCCAGCCAGCTACCGCTCATTCGTCGAGCCCTTCCAAGATTGCTGCGAGCCGTGCCAGCACCCGATCGGTGATCGGCTGGATTACATGGCTAAGTTCCGTTCCCGCATATTCGGCCTGTAAATACTGTCGGTCCTTCAGCGCCTTGCCGCCCTGTGCGCCTGCCACCCGAGCCACGATACCGGCACGATCACAATACCAGCCAAGTTCGGGTGCTGCAGCGGCGATCCGCCCCAGCGCGTCTTCGCCTGCGGTGGTCAACAGATAGAGATGCTCGCGGATCTTGCCGCCGGGAACACCGTCGCGCTTGATCCGAATGAGGTCTGCTGCCCGCAGGATCGCCAGCGCGTTGTCGAGCGGTTCAAACGCCCCGAACAGATAGCGGACCATCGGTAAGCGCCGGAGATCGGGTTCGCGATCATCGAATATACGCTGTGCGACCGTCAGCAGATCGCGTTCGCCGGATGTCTCGAACTCCGTTAGGAGTTCGTTGGCGAGATAGTCTGGGTTACGCATCCAGAAGTCGAGCGCCTGCAGGCGCGACTGAGACTGCAGGACACACACAACATCACTTTCCCACCGGCGTGCATTACTCCTGTCTCCGGCAGCCTGAATGCAGGCGAGCAAGCGAATGGCTGTTTGTCTTTCGCTGGCAACAGCTATTTCTGTCACTTCGAATTCACCCTGCTACAGACTTTCTTCAGTTACCCCGCGTAGAAGATTATCCTCTTATTCCCTACCCGATTGCCCCGCAAAGACCAGCTGAAATCACTGTGTTCATACAAAATAAATACTAAGTTTAGAAGCGCGAGGTGTAATCCGCCAAGCCGATCTGGAGTGGCTGGTGATCGACAGTACCATCGTTCGCGCCCATCAGCACGCCGCTGGTGCGCGCAAGGTCAAAGGGGGGGATTGCCCAAAGCTTGTGCCGGTCTCGCGGCGGCCTGAGCACCAAGATCCATGCCGCCACTGAGGCGCATGGCCTTCCCGTCCGCCTGATCGCCTCGCCCGGCCAGCGTAGCGACATCGCCTTCACCCGTGACCTCATCGAGGCCATCGAGGCCGAAGCGGCAATGACCAACAAGGGCTACGACACCGACCATCACCGCCTTCATGGTCGATGCGGCAGATATGTCGCTGCAGCCTGAATGGCTGCCTTCCCCCGGTGGCTGCGGCCGTCATGCCGCACTGCCGTCAGGCAGCTTTCTGAAATCTATGTTAAATTATTACAATACATTAACGTAATTCTGGTCTCTGGTTCGTGCAAAGCACTGTTGTAATGGAATATTTCTGATCTGTGCTGGCACTATTACCACAATCAGTTGTTGCTGTCTGAAAACGCCCATCAAAGCGAATGAAGAAAAGGCTTAGGCTGTATCGACATTCAGAGGATTCCTGAGCTTGTATTTGGTGGCATCGAAGGCCCGTTTGCGAGGCATGCAGGTGCGCTGCGGGATGACAGGTTGGGCGCCGCTGGCTTCGATGTGGTCGAGGATGGCGTGGCTGTCGTAGGCTTTGTCGGCGATGACGTGCTCGGCATCGAGCCCCGCGAGCAAGGGGATAGCGAGCCTGGCGTCGCTGGCGTTGCCGCCGGTCAGGATGAAGCGCACCGGCCGGCCGAAGGTGTCGACCGCAATATGCCATTTGGAGGTCAGTCCTCCTCGGGAGCGCCCCAGAGCCTGGTCGCACAGCCCCCTTTTTGGCCCGTTGCCGCCTGGGCATGGGCGCGCACGATCGAACTGTCGATCATCAGATACTCATTGTCTCGGTCGCGCGCGAGCAAGGTAAAGATGCGTTCCCACACGCCCGCACGCGCCCAGCGGGTGAAGCGCTTGTGGACGGTCTTGTATTTGCCGTAGCGCTCGGGCAGGTCCG
>NZ_JBQWAR010000004.1:0-16779 GCF_052491725.1 Haloleucobacter ellipsoideus | reverse complement strand
AACCACATCGAACGAACCATCGGCAAACTCAAGCAGCTACGACGCATCGCCACCCGTTACGACCGCATCCCGCATAACTACCTCGCCAGCCTCTACATCGCCGCCTTGCCCTTCTGGTGCTGAATGTCGATACAGCCTAGGCCCTTCCATCCCAATTGCCGCCGATAGCTACCCAATCACCGCACGCCAGTTCAGTCGCTCTTCCTCTGTCGACATCTATCGGCTTCTCTTGGCAGAACACATGGGAGGCCCGTAATGTCAAAGCGCAAAACTCAGACTGTCAGGCGAACTATCAAACGGCAGCAACTGAGGGAAATCGTCCCTCTGGCGGATAGTACCATTTACGAAATGGAGCAGCGCGGGGAGTTCCCGCGCCGGTTCGCTCTGACTCCCAGATGTGTCGTATGGGATCTGTCGGAGATTGAAGCCTGGCTGACCGCGCGCAGAGCGCGGCCAATTAAGCGGGCCAGGGCACCTGATGTCTCTCTGCGTAAAACCCGCCCCGTCAAAGAGCGGGGTCGGGCTCCAGAGTCATCATCGCCGGAGGCATGAGCGCCACGGGGCGTTTCTCGCCTTTGACCCACGCATCAACGACGTCAGACCACTCCTGCAGCATATGCCTGCGCTGAATTTCGTATTCGGCCTTGTTGTAGACACCGCGTGACGAGTTGCTGTCCTCGTGCGCGAGGCACCTCTCGATCCAGTCGCGGTTGAAGCCGAGCTCATTCAGCAATGTCGAGCCAGTGCGACGAAGGTCATGCACCGTGAATGGCTCCAGAGGCAGCCCTTCTTTTTCCGCCCGCTGTGCGATCAGGTAGGTGACGCGATTGAGTGTGGCCGGCGACATGGGGGCGTCTGCACGATACCGCGACGGCAGCACAAATCGCGAATTACCTGAACAGGTTTTGAGCGCGATGTAGTGGCCGTATCTGCATTGATCGTCCTGATGTGTTTCACGTTTATAGCGGCTCTGGTGTTCGTGACGCTCGTAGAGGCCTACGTCATCATCAATGCCGCCGTCCTGTTCATGGGTTTCGGTGGCTCTCAATGGACGCGCGAATATGCACTGGCTCCCATTCGCTATGCCGTTGCGGTAGGTGCCAAGCTGTTTGTCCTGACTCTGATTGTGGGTCTGATCATGCAGGTTTCCGCAGAATGGTCGGCAGCCTACACCGAATACCTCGTTTTGTCATCGTCCGAGGTTTAATTATTGCTACACAATGCCGGTGTTTTCCAGCATTAATGGACTGTTTTTTTCGTGAAAAATCAATGGTTTAACTGTCCGGCAAACGTATAGTTTCGGGACGGCGACAATCGCCCAATCTTTTGTTTTTTCGGAAGTTTTCTTAAGGAAATTTAGGAGAGGAAGAGTGTCCCGAAAACGTCTATTTCGGGACAAAAAAATACCCACCGAAGTGGGCATTTCGCTACAGAATGCAGGTCTCTAGGCTCCGAATCAGTCCTTGAGGCGGGGCTTCCTGATTGTCCACTCGTCGATCATGTCCGCCCAATCCTGTAGCATCGCCCTGCGCTGATCGCGGTATTCGGCCTTGTTGTAGACGGCTCGCACGCCCTTCTGTTCGTGCGCAAGGCACTTCTCAATCCAGTCGGTGTTATAGCCCGCCTCATGCAGCAGCGTGCTGGCTGTGCGCCGCAAGTCGTGCGGTCCAAACTTGCCAAGTGACTGCCCTTCCTTCTGCGCCAGACGATAGGTCAGAGTGAGCACCTGATTGAGCGTAGCGCTGCTCATGGGTAAGTCAGAGTCATAGCGCGATGGCAGAACGTACTCCGAACCGCCCGCGAACGTTTTCAGGGCGGTGAATATCTCCAGCACCTGCCTAGACAGGAACACCAAATGGGGATTTCGGCGCTTCATCCGTTCCCTGGGGATTGTCCAGAGCGCATCGATGAAATTGATTTCGCTCCACGTTGCATTGGTCAGTTCGCTTTTGCGTACCATCGTGAGCAACAGCAGTTTGGCGGCCGCTCGAATTGAAGGTGTGGTGCCGATACGCTCCATATACTGGTACATCAACCCGATTTCCTCGGGCGTCAGTGCTCGGTCTCGCGGCTCGAACTTGGCGATAGTTGACGGGCGCACCAGATCGGCCGGGTTCTCAACCTTCTGACCGCGCTCGATGGCCCATCGAAAGACCAGCATCATAATCTCACGGCAAACTACCGCCGTTGATGGCCTACCTTGTTCCACGATGGCATCAGTCAGCGCCCGCAAATCCTCGTGGGTAATTTCTATGAGTTTCCGGTTGCCGAACTTCGGCTTTAGATCTCGCTCGTATGTTCCACGGCGCATGTTGCGGGTGGTTTCGCTCATTTGATAACCGCGCAACCACTTCTCGGCCCACGCGCCGAATGTCTCAGCATCCTTGACGCGAGCCTTGTCCCGTGCCTTCTCCTTGGCCGGTGACTTCCCTGCGGCGATCATCTTCTTGGCTTCGCCCAGCCGTTCGCGGGCTTCCGCTAGCGTGATCCCGCCGACACCGTAACGGCCGAAGGTGATGGTCTCCTGCCTGCCGTGGATCGAGTAGTTGTAGCGGAATGAAATCGAACCCGCCGGCGTGATGGCCACGTAGAGGCCGTCACGGTCATTCACTTTATAGAGCTTGTCCTTTGGCTTGAGGTTGCGCAGCTTGGTATCAGTCAGCATGGTCGGGTTGGGTTTCCTCTCAAAAATACCATGCTCAAAAAAGCCCCACAAATCCTCAAGAAACCTCTTTAAGGACAATGTGTTACCTAAATTCGATACCATGAACACCCCATCAGAGGCGGCATGGTATCGAGTGCCGAACATGGCATCAGGTTCAAATCGTACCATCTACCATGCCATAGAAACGGGGTGCTTGGCGATGCATAAATTTGCCAGACAGTGCTACGCCAAGAACGAAAAAAGCCCGCAATTACGCGGGCTTATGGGTGTTTTAATGCTATTTGGTGCCAGTCTATGCCGGACGCGGGATCACTCCCACTCGATCGTGCCCGGGGGCTTGGATGTCACGTCATAAACCACCCGGTTCACGCCCTGCACCTCATTGATGATGCGGGTTGCCACGCGGCCGAGGAAGCTCATGTCATAGGGGTAGAAGTCCGCCGTCATGCCATCGACGGAAGTCACGGCGCGCAGGGCGAGTACATGGTCATAGGTGCGGCCATCGCCCATCACGCCCACGGTGCGCACCGGCAGAAGGACCGCGAAAGCCTGCCAGATCACGTCATAAAGGCCGGCAGCGCGGATTTCCTCCAGATAGATCGCATCGGCCTTGCGCAGAATATCCATCTTTTCGCGCGTTACCGCACCGGGGCAGCGGATGGCAAGGCCCGGGCCGGGGAAGGGGTGGCGACCGACAAAGGTCTCCGGCAGGCCCAGCTCGCGCCCCAGCGCGCGCACCTCATCCTTGAAGAGGTCGCGCAGCGGCTCCACCAGCTTCATGTTCATGCGCTCGGGCAGGCCGCCCACATTGTGGTGGCTCTTGATGGTGACAGAAGGCCCGCCGGCGAAGGACACGCTCTCGATCACATCCGGGTAGAGCGTGCCTTGCGCAAGGAATTCCGCCCCGCCAACCTTCTTCGCCTCTTCCTCGAACACATCGATGAAGAGCTTGCCGATGGTCTTGCGCTTCACCTCCGGGTCTTCGACGCCAGCCAGCGCGGAAAGGAACATTTCGGAAGCATCCACATGCACCAGCGGAATGTGGTAGTGGCCGCGGAAGAGGGAAACCACCTCATCCGCCTCACCCTGCCGCATCAGGCCGTGATCCACGAACACGCAGGTGAGCTGGTCGCCAATGGCCTCATGGATGAGAACGGCGGCAACAGAACTGTCCACCCCGCCGGAGAGACCGCAGATCACGCGCCCGGTGCCGACCTGCTCGCGAATGCGGGCAATGGCGCGCTCGCGGAAGGCGCCCATGGTCCACTCGCCCTTCAGGCCAGCCACCTGCCGCACGAAATTGGAGATCAGCCGTGCGCCATCTGGCGTGTGCACCACTTCCGGGTGGAACTGCACGCCATAATAGCGCCGCTCCACATTCGCGATGGCCGCGAAGGGCGCATTCTCGGAAGTGGCGACAACCTCGAACCCTTCGGGCAGGCGGGTCACCCGGTCGCCATGGCTCATCCACACGGTGTGGCGTTCGCCCTCGCGCCAGACGCCTTCAAACAGCGGCACCACCTTCTTCACGGTGACTTCAGCACGGCCGAATTCGCGGTGGTGGCCCGCTTCCACCTGCCCGCCAAGCTGGGCGGCCATGCACTGCTCGCCATAGCAGATGCCCAGAACCGGAACGCCGGAGGTGAACACCTCTTCCGGTGCGCGCGGGCTCTGCCCCTCGATGACAGAGGCCGGGCCGCCGGAAAGGATGATGGCCCTGGGCTTCACCCGGCCGAGGGCCTCCTGCGCCTTCTGGAAGGGCACCACCTCGGAATAGACCCCTTCCTCGCGCACGCGGCGGGCAATGAGCTGCGTGACCTGGCTGCCGAAATCAATGATGAGAACGGTATCCTGGGCGGAGGAAATGGCGGAATCGGCGGACATGACGCGGGCCTCGCGGAGCGGATGGCGGATATTGTCGCCTCCTTTAGCCGCAATGGCTCGATTCCAAAAGGGCCCTGTCCGCCTCGCCGTGCGGATGAGTGCAGAATGTGGCCCGCGCCTTGAGGCCCTGAACGGTCGCCCCGTGTCACCTCCGCCGAAACCGCATCAGGGCAGCAGGGCACTCAGCATGAGCGGCAGGAGAAGAGCGGCCAGAACGGTTTGCAGGGCCGTGATCCCGGCCATGAGCGGCGCATCGCCTCCAAGCTGCCGGGAAAGGATGTAGGAGGATGAGGCTGTCGGCAGGGTCTGGAAGATCAGCACCGCCAGCATCGCTGTTGCATCAAGCTGCAATGCCTGCGCGATGAGGAAGGTGACGAGAGGCAGGATGAGGAATTTCGCGAGGGAGGCGATGAGGATCGGCTTCACCCAGTTGCGGGCAGAGCCGAAATGCAGAGCCGCCCCCACGCACAACAGGCCCATGGGCATGGCGGCGGTGCCCAGCGCCTTCACGCCCGGTTGCACGCCGGGGGGCAGGTGGAGATTCATCAGCTGCAGCGCGATGCCGCCAAGACAGGACAGGACAAGAGGATTGGTCGCAACCTGTATGGCGGCCTGCCGGGCATTCAGCCGCGCCGCTCCAAAGCGGGCGAAGACCAGAATGGAGAGCAGATTGACCAGCGGCACCAGAACGGCGCTGCACACCGCCACCAGCGCGATGGCTTTGGGGCCGAGCAGCCCGGCCCCGAGCGTGACGCCAATATAGCTGTTGAAGCGCACGCTGCCCTGAAACACCGATGTGAAGGCATCTGCCCGCAGCCCCATGGCCGGGCGCACCACCACGAGCAGGAGCGAGACCAGCACCGTGCTGCCTAGCAGGGTCAGCACAATATCCCGCACCGGCAGGGTGCTGATATCCGCCGTGCTCATGCCATGCAGGAACAGGCATGGCATGAGCACGTAATAGGTCAGGCGTTCCGCCTGCGGCCAGAAGCTTTCGCCGATAAAGCTGGTGCGTTTCAGCACATAGCCCAGCGCAATCAGCAGGGCCACGGGCAGAAGCGCAAGAATGACCATGCCGGAAATGTCAGGCATGGCGCGGCCTCGTTCTGGCGCGGCGCGGTGGCAGGAGAGGGGGCGCGGAAAGCGAAAGGTGCGGGGGCATGTCTTCTGGCAGGCTCAGCATCACGCGATACGCTGCTCCCGCATGGGCCGGGAGTTGTGGCGTGTTCGTCAGCTCCTTACGCCAGAAGGCATGGGGAGGAAAGGCATGCCGGTGCGGAAGATGGCTGTCGCCTCAGGCGGGTGCCGGAGCGTGCCGGCCGGGTCTTCATGCCGGTGGGATGCGTGAGGCCACCCCGGTGATGCACGCGCTGAATGCGCCAGCCCGGGCAGGCTGGCGCACAGGCAAGATCTGTTGCCGCGCAGGGTCAGGCCTTGAGAGCCTTGTCGATCGCGTCGGTCAGGCGGGCATCATCGGGGGAGATGTCCGGCGAAAGACGGGCGACGACAGTGCCATCGCGCCCCACCACGAACTTCTCGAAATTCCACAGCACATCATTTTCGCCACCAACCGGAATGCCCAGATCGGTCAGGCGCTTGCGGAAGGCATCCGTATCCTGCGCCTTGGGCTGGGCGGCAATCAGCGCATCATAGAGCGGGTGGCGGTCTTCCCCGGTGACGGAGATCTTCTGGAACAGCGGGAAGGTCACCCCATAATTGAGGGAGCAGAAGCTGGCGATCTCCTCATTGCTGCCCGGCTCCTGCTCCTTGAAATTGTTGGCGGGAAAGCCAAGGATTTCAAGGCCCTGATCCTTCTTCTCGTCATAGAGCTTCTGGAGCCCCTCATACTGCTTGGTGAGCCCGCACTTGGAGGCGACATTGACGATGAGCAGCACCTTGCCGCGATAATCGGCAAGGGTTGCGGGCGTGCCGTCGATACGGGTGAGCGGGATGTCATAGATGGACGTGGCCATGTGAAGTCCTCCTTGGGCGATGCGCGAATGGCGCGCATGAATACCCCCGCCTGGAAGAATGACAGACCCGCGCCGCTTGTGCCACCGGTGCGCATTTTACCTCCTGCGGGGCAGGGCAGGGGAGGCAGGGTTGGGTTGGGCAGCGGGCGGCGCTTTCTGCTATGTCTGTCGCCAGCAGATGAGAGGACCCCATGGCCAAGATGATTCATTCCATGATCCGGGTGCTGGATGAGGCGCGCTCGGTCGAGTTCTATGACAAGGCTTTCGGCCTGAAAGTCGCGCGGCGGATGGATTTCGAGGCGTTCACCCTGGTCTATCTCTCCAATGGGGAGAGCAGCTTCGAGCTGGAGCTGACCATCAACAAGGGGCGAACCGAGCCTTATGAGCGCGGCAATGGCTATGGCCATCTTGCCGTCTCGGTGGCGGATGTGACTGCTGAACATGCCCGCCTGACCGCGCTGGGCCTTGCCCCGCGCAAGCTGGTGGATTTTGCCCCCGGCGGAGAGGTCATCGCCAGATTCTTCTTCATTCAGGACCCGGACGGGTATGAGATCGAGGTGCTCCAGCGGGCGGGCAGCTATCAATAGGCCCTGCCTTGGCCCCGAAAGGCCGGCATGAAAAAGGGCGGCTCCCGCATGTGGAGCCGCCCTTTTCTTGTTCCGCCATCCTGTCCGCAGGCGCTGGCCCGCGGTTTCAGGCTGCAATCAGAGATCGAATCCCTTCTTGCGCATTTCAGCGCGCACGCGTTCCACCGCCTCGCCATTCAGCTCGGCGCCCCAGGCCTGAATCTGGCGCAGGGCGTCCTGCACGATGATCGGACGCTCATCGACCAGCTTCTTGCCGACAGGGGAGGTGTAGAAGGTCAGGGCATCCTTCAGCTCGGCTTCGCTGAAGCGCTGGGCATAGACCTTGGCCAGCATGTCGATGATCTCGTCCTTGCGCTTCTCGAACTCGGGACGCACGGCAATCGCGGCCTCCCGCAGATGCTGGACCAGATCAGGATTGGTCTGGAGGAAGGAGAGCGCCGCGCCATCGACGATATTGCCGATGACGCCATCAAAGGCGCGGGCCTCGCCATTGGCGAGCACAAGCTTGCGCGCCGTTTCCACCTGTGCGGCGGAAGGGGCGGCAGCCTGCTGGGCATGCGCCATGGACACCCCGAGAGGGCTGCCGACAAGAAGTGCGGCCGACAGGGCGGCAGCCGCGAAAAGGCCGGAAGCGCGGCGGGTGCGGCAGAAAGAGGGCATCCTATCCTCCAGAAAAAGCATGTGTGCTTTCATTATCCAGTGTTCAGGTCCGGTCGTATCAGTTCTGGCGTTCCAGAACCACGATACCACCCGTGCCGGCCAGAATGACCCGGCTGGCAAGACCGATGAAAAGTCCGTGTTCCACCACGCCGGGCACTTCCGCCACGGCGCTTGCAAGGGCGGCGGGGTCCGGAATGGCACCGAGATGGGCATCGAGTATCAGATGCCCCTGATCGGTGACAAAAGCATGGCCATCCTGATCCTTGCGCTGGGTCAGGGCGCCCGAGCAGCCGGCGCGGGCAAAGGCGGCCTTCAGGCTGCGCGAAATGCTGGCAAGACCGAAATCGACCACCTCGACAGGCAGCGGAAAACGGCCCAGCACATCCACCTTCTTGGTGTCGTCGGCAATCACGATCATGTTCCTGGACGCCTGTGCGACGATCTTCTCGCGCAGCAGCGCCCCTCCGCCGCCCTTGATGAGGGCAAGCTGCGGGCCAACCTCATCCGCGCCATCGATGCACAAATCCAGTTCGCCCACTTCATCCAGCGTGGCGATCGGCACGCCCAGTTCCACCGCCTGGGCCAGGGTCTGCTCGGAGGTGGGCACGCCAATGATATTGAGGCCGCCATGCACCTTTTCCGCCAGCAGCTCCACGAAATGGCGCGCAGTGGAACCCGTGCCAAGGCCGAGCCGCATGCCGTCGCTCACATAGTCCAGGGCGCGGGCAGCGGCACGGCGCTTGAAGTCTTCTGCTACGGCCATGGCTGGCTTCCTCATGATGACGCAAATATCTGCCCGGCCCATGGGAGCAGGGCAGGCGGTTTCCCTGTTGCTCTAAACCTGATCTCCCGATCAAACAAGCACAACACAACCGCCCGGCCTGTGCGATTCCGGGGAGCGCGGTCTATTTGGCCGGGGGTGTGCACAGCAGGAGAGTATCGCGCGCGCCATTGGCCCCGTTGAGTTCACGCACATAGCAGATGCTCATTTCCCCGGTCGCCCGGTTCACCCGGAAAATGCCGGTCTCGCCCGCATAATGGGTGGGTGCGAGGGCATAGTCCCCATCCGCCTGCGCGCCTGCGCCCTCTCCCTTGGGAAAACAGCGGGTGATGCCGACCGTGCTCCCCTCCGGCCGCTCGAACTGGCAAACCGACATCTCGCCCGTGCGGCGGTTCACGCCATAGATGCGATTCGCCTCGGTGGAGGGCGGGGCGGAGAAGCTGTAGCCGGTCACGGCCTCGGCCTTCGCCGCAGATGTGCCGCCGGAAAAGGCATAGCCCAGCCCGGCACCGGCCACCAGCAGGCCAAGGCCCAGAAGCCAGTTGATTCTGCCACGCTCCACGGGTGGCTGGGAAAGGGTCATATGCGCCTCCATAAGGATGCTGTGGGTGGCGGCGGTGCGCCTTGTGGCCGAACATGGCCCTCAAGGCTGGCGTGCAAATGCGGTAGCATTTATGCCAGCAAGGCGCTGTCCGCTTCTTTTTTCGCGCCGCAAGGAGATCTCCGACATGACCCGCCTTCCAGCCACCATCGTCTTCGACCTTGACGGGACCCTGGTGGATACCGCGCCAGACCTGCTCAATGCGCTGGATGCGGTGATCGCCCCGCTGGGCATTGCCCCGGTGGACCGCGAAGTGGCGCGCAACTTCATTGGCGGCGGCGCCCGGCTGCTTGTGCGCCGGGCACTGGAAAGCGAGGGGCAGACCGTGGATGCCGCGCGGCTTGAGGAGTTGAACAGCGCCTTCCTCGCCCATTATGCCGCCCATATCGCGGAGGATTCCCGGCCTTTCCCCGGTATGGTGGATGCGCTGGAACGGCTTTCCGCGGGTGGCGCGCGTCTGGCCGTGTGCACCAACAAGCTGGAGCATCTGGCCCGCCAGCTGCTGGATGCGCTTGATCTGACCCGCCATTTCGCAGCTATCACCGGCGGTGACACGCATGGCGTTTCCAAGCCGGACCCGCTGCCCCTGAATGCCACGATTGCCGCCGCCGGAGGCACACTTTCCCGCTCTGTCATGGTGGGGGACAGCCTTACGGACATTCGCGTCGCGCGGGCGGCCGGCACGCCTGTCGTTGCTGTTTCCTTCGGCTATACCGAAATTCCCCCGGCCGAGATGGGGGCAGACCGGCTCATCCATGATTTCAGTGAACTCGATGCGGCGGTGAAGGCCCTTTTGCCCGCTGAAGGCTGAAACGCCATGGCTGCCGGCCCCCTGCCGGCAGCCATGTTGCGCGCGGATTGTGGATATCTGCGCTTTGGGACAGAAAGATGCAGGCCATGCTTGACAGGCCCGGGCGCCCATCATAAACAGCCGGTCTCGTCATTGACGCGAGGGCGATTAGCTCAGCGGGAGAGCACTCCCTTCACACGGGAGGGGTCACTGGTTCAATCCCAGTATCGCCCACCATTTCCGATCAAGCACTTACGGGAATGGTCAAAAATCAAGCGGACAGTTATCCGGACAGAAACGCAAAAAGAAGCCCCCACGCCGAAGCGCAGGGGCTGCTCTCATTTTGTCCGCCCGTCGATCAGGGCTTCCATCTTGTTCAGGGCGCGGCGCACATCGTCACTGATGGCGATCATCCTCTCTTCCAGGCGGATGAGCCTGTCCCGCGATTCGCGCGTTTCGACCTCCTTGCTCTCCAGTCGGATGATGGCAGTTTCAGCCTGACCCATGCGGTTTTCAGTGGTCGAGGCCCACCAGATCACGCCTCCGGTCTGCACAACGAGGGTGATGATGAGGGCGAGAGGGACTTTCTTGTCCACGGTCCAGTGGGTGCATTCTCCGGCCATCACCGCCCTCCCGGTGCTTTGACGCCGCACTCACGCTCCAGCGCCTCGTTATGAGCCACCAGCCGGGCGAGCTGGTCACGGTCCATCGCCTCGATCACCCGTTCGTTCAGGAGGATCGGATAGCGCCCCCGGCATTCAGCTTCCGGTGCCGTCCCCGTCATCGCGCACCCAGCGACGAGCGCGGCGGCGCAGATCATCGTCACCGGCCCCCGCCACGTCCTCATGAATACGCTCTCGCGCCCGCGCCCGCTTTTCGGCATCGGCCTGTTCCTTTGCTTTCTGGGATTGTGCGCCCTGCTGTCGTGCGCGCTGGTCGATAAACAGGGCGGCAAATGATGCGCCGGTGAGCAGCCCGGCACGAAGGCCGAACCGCAGTGTGATGAAAACGGCCAAGCCACCGCCGATCAGAACGATGAGTGAGGGGCACCAACTGAGAATGTCACTCATGCCGGCCCCGCGTCTTCACCGAGCCGCACAGCCTTCAGCCGGGCGCGCTCGACCTTTGTTGCAGTACGCCAAAGGGCGACAGCCACACCCACAGCCAGCAATGCCCACACCCAGCCCGGCACATCGGACAACAGGCTGGTGAGCGGGGAAAGCAAGCCTGTGGCCTGCCCAACCTGCTCGGCAATGCCGATGACTGCCGCCGATGCACCGGCTGCCACGGTGGTTTTCTTCACCGTCTCCGCTCCCTTCACCACCTGATCCCCGGCCTTGGACAGGTCTTTGGCCGTCAGTGTGGAGCGGTCGGAATCGGTAGTCGCCTGCCGGTGTCCCGCCGTTGCAAGCCGCTTGATGGTGGCGTCGTCGAACGCTTCCGTGACCGGCAGGCCGTGCTCTTCCTGAAAGTTGCGAATGCCGGAGCGGGTGTTTTTGCCGACAATTCCATCCACCAGACCGACCTCGAAATAGCCGAGGTCGCGCAGGCGTTTTTGCAGGGGGCGGATTTCATCGCGGGTCAGGGAGGGCTTGGCGGGCAGGCGCTTGGGCTGGGCCCGGGTGCGCGCCGCCTGAAAGTGCATCCCGTCCGGCCGGCTCCAATGTCCGCCCCATTCCCAGCCTTCAGCCTCGAAAGCCCGGACCACGCGATGGTCCATGGCTGGGGTGGCATCCCCGAGGCCATTGCGCGAGGGGTCAAAATCCACGGCAATGCCGTAGCTGTGCATCGACAGGCTATTGCTGCCGCGCATAGACCGGAAATTGTACGATCCGCCATATTTGGACATGCCGATGCGGTCGATTTCCGCCTGAGAGCGCCCGCAGGCTTCCCAGATTGCCGCCAGGACGCGCCTGAGGCTGTCCGCGCACTTCTTATGAATGCGGATGCCGGATACAAATTTGCCCTCAAACCGCAGGGTCCAAGGGCATTTCACCAGCACCAGATTTTCCGCCTCCCACTTGGGATTGGCTTTCCCGCCAGATCCGCGCGGGTTGCCATAGAATTGTGTGCAGTCCTTCTGCAAAGGCCATGTGGTCATGGTCATCCTTTCAGGCGACAAAAAACCCGGCGGGCAGGAGCCAACCGGGCAAAGAAAAACCCCGCCGTAGCGGGGCCATGTCAGTTCATGGCGTTCGGCTTTCGCCGGCTGCGCCGCCAATCCCATGGCGGATCAAACTCGGTCTGCCAGATACCGACACCGGATTTCCGGGCCTCGGCTTCCTCCGGCTCATAGCGGCTGCTGTACCGGACATAGGCCATAGCCCAGCCGTTGCGGACCATTGCCGCGCTGATGTCCTGCCCACCCACATAGCAGCGCGCGAGGGTGCGCTTGTAGCGGTCTGTTCCGGCAGGCGTGCAGGTGACTGTCTTGGCCCCGATCAGGTCAGAGAGCCACAGCGCCGCCCGTTGCCCGCAGCGCCAGTTTTGCCCTGTCTCGCGATGGGTGCATGGCTGGGAGCTTTCGAGAGCGTCTATGCCCTCCAGCCGGATGCGCTGGCCGTGGATTTCCAGCGTGTCGCCGTCGATCACCGATGCTCGACCGATCAGGTCATCGGCAATGGCCGGTGAGGCAACGAACAGGGATGCAATCAGTAGGATGCGCGAGAGTGACATGCTCTATTAAGTTGCATATCGGATTCCGCACGTCCACCGGTTGTTATCACGCTGGAATACTCGGACGGACGGGCGGGAGCGGGACGCTGCCGGACGGTGCGCCGCCGCTTCCTCCGCCGGAGCTGGACGCCTTCCCGGATTTGGGCGCGCTGCCCTTGCCGCCCTTCTTCGCTGACTTCCCGCCATCCTGACTCTCGCCCGACAGATCCGTGGTGTAGCCGCCCTTGCTAAAATTGTGCGTGGCGCTCTTGATGATGAACGGAATGCCATCCACGCCGGGCCTGCATCCCTGAAAGGTCAGCGGCGCGCCAGCCCGTGCTGATGGATCTCCGGGGATGGAGCATGAGAATGTGGCCTGCCGCCGCAGCAGGTCGCCCGCCATGGATTTGGCGGCCGCCCGCGCTTCCTTCTCATCGGCATACTGTTCGGTCAGGACGTAATCCGCCTCGCCGTCCGGGTCGCTCTCTTCCTCGATGTCGATCTTTTTCCCCTTGGCCCTGTCGGTGTAGCTGGCCCTGACTTTTCCACTTTTGGTGCGATCCGAGAACTGCACCTGCGCAGAGCCGGTACCCAGAATAGCGGGAGTGATGGTAATGGGGGTGAGCGCCGCGCCGGAAGCGCTCTTGCCGCTGGCCTTGGCGGCAAAGATCAGCTTGCCGTCCTTCACCGAGAACAGGGCGCCGTGGCGCTCCGCCAGCCGCTCAAGGAAGTGGATGTCGCTCTCACCCATCTGGCCCAGCCAGTCATATCTGAACTGACCCAGATCGCTATCCACCATCGGGGAAAGGCCATGATCGGAGGCAACCTCTTCCACAACCTCCTTCAGGCTCTTATCATCCCAATGGCGCTCCTTGCCTTCCTTCACCTTTCCGCCCATTTCGGCGGCGCGCCCGGTGATGCTCATTTTATGCTCAAACATATTCACCGAGACATCTTCCACGGTGAACGTGCCCATGTAGGCCATCGCCCCTTCATAGCCCATCCAGATTTTGATGAGCGCCCCGGTGCGGGGGATTTCGGCCGGAGGGCTGTCGTTCAGCTCGATTGAGCAGCTATCGGAGGATACACCCTCCTGATCCGAGACAGAGCATGAGATGAGACGGCGCATGAACTCGCCATGCACCTGCTTTCCGTCGATTTCGATGCGGCAGGTTGGTTTCATGCGCTCAATCCCATAGCTTGACGACCTGCACCTCAGTGCTGGCCTCAATATCCGGCAGCACCACGACAGTGCCCATTGGCAGGATCGGCCCTTTAGCGGCCAGCCCCGGATTGGCAGCAAGAACGGCCTCCACATAGCCGCTCTCGTCGCCATAAGTGCGCCGGCAGATGGTGTCCACCATGTCGCCTTGGCCTGTGATGATCTTATCAGCCATGCTCAAAACCACGTCAGGACAGAGGTGGGAGAGAAGCCGCCGGCGCTCTGGATGTAGGCCCGGAGCTGGATGCCATAGGTCTGCATCTGGGCGACGCCACCGGCAGTGATGTGGGCGTGATCGTCAAAGATGTCCTCGATGACCCACATATCGTGGATATTTTGCGCTCCCGACATGGTGACAAGAGGCAGGATTTGACCTGCCTCCTGCGCTCGATACAGGCCGCGCAGGGTGTCGTCACCACCCCATTCCAGCGTGAAGATGACGCCCCGGATTTCCATCGTGGAGCCATCGCCGCCCGTCCACTGGATCGGGTTGAGGCCGCCCGCGACGGGGATTTCAGCCCATCGCGTGCCTTGATTGCGCCTTCGCGCGTCGAAGCCAAAGCCCATCGCCTCGAAGACAAATGGGCCAAGCGCCATGATTGAAGGTCCAGCCATCAGGTGATCCCATCGCTAAAGTGACGACGCATGAGCAATGACGCCTCCCGGCTGAACTCGCGCCGGATTTGCTGGGGGGTTGCAGCGGCACCGCCTTGGATGTTGATGCCGCCAGCGAAGGTGACGCTGACAGGGCCGGAGCCGCCGCCGGCCGGTGTACGGGCGTTGGCTGTAGCGCTCCCCGCTCTTGCAGACGCGGCAGAGGCCCGCTGTGTCAGGTGGCGCGCTGTTTCGCTGGCGTTGACGATGTTCCCAGCAACGCGGGGGACGAACAGTTCAGGCCCCCTCTCACCGACGAGATAGGGCTTTGCTGCTGCGACCGGGCCGCCTGTGGCACGCTCTTGGATTGCAGGGCCGGATTTAGCAGCGGGAGGCACTGCGGCCGAAGCTCCGCCGCCGCCCATCCAAGACGGCAGATTCACCTCAAACAGGCTGGCAATCCAAGCCTTAATGGATGCGCCAATTGACTTCATGCCCTCCCAAAGAGAGTTCATGAGTGCCGCACCCGCATCAACAAGACTGATATTTGTGAAAAGCCCCTTCAGCACCCCCGCGAAGAAACCCCACGTTGCCATAAGCCCTGCAATCAACGCATTGACCACAGCTATACCCAGTCCGATTCCGCCGCCATCTCCTGAAGATATGGACTTGATGAGCCATGCGCCTAGATTAAGAAGGCCCGCAATCGCATCACCGATCAGGCGGCCAACAGCCTCACCCACACCCATCCAGTTGATGGATTGGATAGCGGTCGTGATATTCTGAAATGACTGAGCCAGGCTAGTGATGATCTTGCTACCTAGCCCGGCCCAATCAATAGAGTGAAAGGCTGCGAGAAGTCGCTGGCCGATACCGGAAAGGCTGCGCATCGCGGGGGCGAATGCCTCTTTCCAATTCCCGGCCTTCAGATGCGTCCACATCGTCTGGAAAGCACGAATATTGCCCTGGACGAGGGCGCCCACGCTCTTGCCAACCCCCTTGCCCCAATCCTTCCATTGCTCGCCAGTCATTTCCAGCGGCTTCACCAGATCGGTGACCCACTGCCAAAGCTGCCTTGCGCCTTCAATCACTGGTGTGAGCATTCCACCGGCTGGGCCGAGCGCCGCCATGAACGCCTCACCGAAGCCCGCAAACGCTGCGCTCACGCCTTCCCAGTTGTTATAGATGAACGCCCCAGCTAGCCCGATAGCCATCAGGATGGCACCGACACCGGAGAGCAGGAACGCGCCTCTCAGCAGCGCCATTGCGCCCGTCACCAGTTTGATCGGATTGAGCAGCATCAGCAGGCCGCGCACCGCCTTCAGTGCGACCAGCGCAACCTGGAGGATGGCACCCTTGAGGTAGAGCGCCGCGAATTGCGCAGCGACAGCGCCAACCCGTAAGGCGATAAGACCGGACGCCGCCATGATGACGCCACGCACCAAGCCTTCATTTTCATGCACAAAGTTACGGATGGCTTGGACAATCGGCACGATCCCTTCAGATGCCCCCTTTAGGGCGGGGAGAAGGGTTAGGCCGATGGCGCGGGACAGGTTGCCGAAAGCGTTTTGGGCAAGCTGCACGCTCGCCTCTGTCGTTAGAATACGGTTCGCATACTCCTTCTGGATGGACTCTCCATATTCAGCCTCATCGGTCGCCCGCTTCATCGCGAGTTCGAGGCCTTCAATGTCACCGATCAGGGCATGAATGCCTTGGGCCTCATTGCCAAACACTTGTGAGACCAGCGCCGCCCGCTTTTCCGGTGCGGCCTTCTGGATTGCCTTCATCACCTTTAGGACGGTGCCAACTGCGTCCTTCTGCATGTCCTTGGCAATGCGCTCAGGGGTAAACCCCAACTGTCCCAGTGCGCTTCGTCGGCTCTTGGTCGCCGCCGATCCCTGCGTGAGCGCCAACCCCATGTTTTTGAAGCTGGTGGCGGCCACCTCAGAGGCATAGCCCGCCGCCGTCATCTGGGCTGCAAATGCTGCGGTCTGTTGGGCAGTAAAGCCAAATGTCTTGCCCTGCGCTGCCACGCGCTTGACCGTATCGAAGATTTTCCCAGCGGAAGCGGCGCTGTTGTTCGATAGATGGTTGATGCTGTCCATCAGAAGAGACACTTCCGGGATGGTCATCTTCGCGCCGGACATGATTTCGGCCATGCCCTGCGCCGCTTCACCTGCGGCCATATCAATCGCGACACCGACCTTGGCCGCCATTTCGGTGAATGGAAGAATCTGGTCTTCCTTCAGACCGAACTGGCCTGCCGCAACGGCAACCTTTGTCAGATCCTCAGCGGCCACGGGGATGCGCTCGGAGAGAGCCATCAGGTCGCGGCCAAACTGCTTCACCCCATCTGCACCGGCGGCA
>NZ_JBQWAR010000001.1:0-1925 GCF_052491725.1 Haloleucobacter ellipsoideus | reverse complement strand
CGGCAAGATGAATTGATTCCTCCGTCGGAGGTGTTGCCGGTAGAGAAGGTAAAGGCTGCTGCCCTGATTCCCCTGAGGCGCGGCCGGCAAGTGGTGGAGCTTTGGCCTATGTGTGGGATTGTCGGTATTCTCGGGAAGGGTGCGGTGGCATCTCATGTGGTGGACTGCCTGCATCGCCTCGAATATCGCGGTTATGATTCCGCAGGCATCGCCACGCTGGAAAATGGCCATCTCGAGGTCTGCCGCGCCGAGGGCAAGCTGCGCAATCTCGAGATCAAGCTCTCCCGCCACCCCCTCAACGGGCGCAGCGGCATCGGCCATACCCGCTGGGCCACCCATGGCAAGCCGCTGGAGCGCAATGCCCACCCCCATGCCACACGGCGCGTGGCGGTGGTGCATAACGGCATCATCGAGAATTTCCGCGAGCTCAAGCAGGGCCTCCTCGATCTGGGCGTGAGCTTCATCTCCGACACCGATACCGAGGTGGTGGCCCAGCTGGTGGACCGCGAGCTGCTGGCCGGCCATGCCCCGGCGGAGGCGGTGGCCCATGTGCTGCCGCGCCTGCGCGGGGCCTTCGCGCTCGCCTTCCTGTTCGACGGGCAGGATGACCTGATGATCGCCGCCCGCCGGGGCTCGCCGCTGGCCATCGGCTATGGCGAGGGGGAGATGTTCCTCGGCTCGGACGCCATCGCCCTTGGCCCGCTCACCAACCGCATCGCCTATCTGGAAGAGGGGGACTGGGCGGTGATGACCCGCGCCGGGGTCGAGATCCGCAATGAGGATGGGGTCATTGTCGAGCGCGCGGTGCAGATCGTGCCGGCCGGGGCACTGCTGGTGGACCGTGGCAACCATCGCCACTTCATGGCCAAGGAAATCTACGAGCAGCCCGAGGTCATCGGCCACACGCTCGGCCATTATCTCGACCTGTCGAGCGATACGGTGAACCTGCCCGAGCTGCCCTTCGACGTGAAGGGGGTGCGGCACATCTCCATCACCGCCTGTGGCACCGCGCTTTATGCCGGGGCCGTGGCGGAATACTGGATCGAGCGTTTCGCCCGCATTCCGGTGAGCATCGATATCGCCTCCGAGTTCCGCTATCGCGAAACGCCGCTGGCGGATGATGGCATCACCATCGTCATCTCCCAGTCAGGCGAGACGGCGGACACGCTGGCCTCGCTGCGCTATGCCAAGGCCTGCGGACAGAAGGTGGTGGCGATCGTCAATGTGCCGACCTCGACCATTGCGCGCGAGGCGGATGCGGTTCTGCCGACCCTTGCCGGGCCGGAGATCGGGGTGGCCTCCACCAAGGCCTTCACCTGCCAGCTGGCGACGCTGGCCTGCCTTGCGGTGGCGCTGGGGCGGGCCAATGGCACCCTTTCCGCCGATGACGAGCAGCGTCTGGTGCATGAGCTGATGGAAACGCCCCGCCTGATGAGCGAGGCGCTGAAGCTGGGTCCGCAGATCGAGATCCTCTCGCGCACGCTGGCGAAGGCGCGGGACGTTCTCTATCTGGGCCGCGGCCCGGCCTATCCGCTGGCGCTGGAAGGGGCGCTGAAGCTGAAGGAGATCTCCTACATCCATGCCGAGGGCTATGCGGCCGGAGAGCTGAAGCACGGGCCGATCGCGCTGGTGGACGAGACCATGCCGGTGGTGGTGATCGCCCCCCATGACCACATTTTCGAGAAGACCGTCTCGAACATGGAGGAGGTGGCCGCCCGTGGCGGACAGATCATTCTGGTGACAGACCCCAAGGGCGCGCAGGCCGCGCATGTGGATGCGGTGCAGAAGCTGATCGTGCCGGAAATGGCCGCAACCATCTGCCCGATGGTTTACGCCATTCCCGTCCAGCTCATCGCCTATCACACCGCCGTCATCATGGGCACGGATGTCGACCAGCCCAGAAATCTCGCAAAATCCGTGACTGT
>NZ_JBQWAR010000008.1:0-32947 GCF_052491725.1 Haloleucobacter ellipsoideus | reverse complement strand
TTGACGGGCTGAAACTGGTCAGTTTCTTCCCGCCAGCCCAAGGTGATTGACCTCCTGAAAATCGGTGCGCTGTTTGAAAAGTAAAATACTGATATGGATCAGTCATATACAAGAAGTCTGTTCCCCGCGCATGCGGGGATGAACCGCTGTTCCACGCGGACCATAAGAACCTCGCAACCTGTTCCCCGCGCATGCGGGGATGAACCGAAGGAGGCACGCGCCGCGCTATCACCGCGCAGCTGTTCCCCGCGCATGCGGGGATGAACCGGACCATCGGGCAGAGCGAGCATGAACCCGTTCCTGTTCCCCGCGCATGCGGGGATGAACCGAGCGACGAGAACGTGCTGACGTTTGGCGACGCCTGTTCCCCGCGCATGCGGGGATGAACCGGTGATGACGCAGTTTGGCCTTTCGACCCGTCGCTGTTCCCCGCGCATGCGGGGATGAACCGTAGCTCCGTTCTGATGTGTGACGGCAGGCGAACTGTTCCCCGCGCATGCGGGGATGAACCGGAAGCCTTCAAGCGTGTTGTGGTGCGGCAGAACTGTTCCCCGCGCATGCGGGGATGAACCGCCCACCCCGGTCTTGCTCGGGCGATGGCCGATCTGTTCCCCGCGCATGCGGGGATGAACCGGTTCGCAGGCTTGCCTTTCAGTCCACAGATGCCTGTTCCCCGCGCATGCGGGGATGAACCGGAACGCGCCCAGCTTGAGGCAGACCTCGCCACCTGTTCCCCGCGCATGCGGGGATGAACCGCCCATTCAGGCGTTCCGCATCAGCTTTGCCAGCTGTTCCCCGCGCATGCGGGGATGAACCGTCGCATCCACTCTCGCGATTATGGATGGCGCCCTGTTCCCCGCGCATGCGGGGATGAACCGCGTCGGCAATGCTCTCCGGCAGGCTCATCCACCTGTTCCCCGCGCATGCGGGGATGAACCGGGGCGCGCCGGAATCGTGACCTGTTTTGCAAACTGTTCCCCGCGCATGCGGGGATGAACCGTACACCAGCTCAGACAGCATCACGGAGGCGATCTGTTCCCCGCGCATGCGGGGATGAACCGGCTACACCGCGTAACCGGACGGCGAACAAATTCTGTTCCCCGCGCATGCGGGGATGAACCGTAGGGCGGCCACTCCCGCATGCTTTCCTGTACCTGTTCCCCGCGCATGCGGGGATGAACCGCTCGTAGAAATCGCATCGAACGTCGCTTCGATCTGTTCCCCGCGCATGCGGGGATGAACCGCCTGCGCAATAGATCAGGAGACGAGAGAACGACTGTTCCCCGCGCATGCGGGGATGAACCGCCGTTTCATCTGGTGTTCTGGCAGGAGGTGATCTGTTCCCCGCGCATGGGGGGATGAACCGTTTCCGGGGATACTGACCCCGGAACAAAGGGCCTGTTCCCCGCGCATGCGGGGATGAACCGATGCCCAGATGCTGGAAAGCCGGGCGTTCTCGCTGTTCCCCGCGCATGCGGGGATGAACCGTCAGGCCCCGTCGCTCAGAAGTTGCGCACGCACTGTTCCCCGCGCATGCGGGGATGAACCGGCGGTTCATTCCGTGCTGGGGCCGCACCTTGGCTGTTCCCCGCGCATACGGGGATGAAGCGTCAGGCCCCGTCGCTCAGAAGTTGCGCACGCACTGTTCCCCGCGCATGCGGGGATGAACCGGCGGTTCATTCCGTGCTGGGGCCGCACCTTGGCTGTTCCCCGCGCATACGGGGATGAAGCGTTTTTCAAGGCCCATTAGCCAGCAGATGCCATGAACCTCCGCGCATGAAGTGCAGTTTCTATCAGTTCTTAGGCGGTCATTTCCCCTTCGGCTGGTCGCCGCGCTTCAAAGCTGATGATTTCATCATTCTTCCCGGGCGGTTTTCCATGCTGATAGCCGCCTGAAATCACCACATCCGTGAAGCCGGCGGCTTGAAGTGCAAGCCTGAGCTCATTGATGCCCCACCAGCGCAGCTTGAAAAGCTCCAGCTCGGTGTTGATCAGGCTGCCGTCTTTCCAGTGCTCATAGCGGAGATGGGAAAGGGTGGTCTGGGCGATGTAATCCGTTTCGACCCGATGCTCGGTCAGCGTCAGCAGGTCACCGTCTGCGGTCTCCCAACTGCGGACAGAGACGGCGGGGCCAAAAAAACCGCCGATGGCATCAATATCCATGATCAGCCTGCCGTTCGGGGACAGATGATCATGGAACCGCTGCAGCACGGCGCTGGCCGAGGAGGCATCGGTTATCAGCTGGAAGGAACCTGCGGGCACGATGATGGCTGCAAAGCTCTTGCTGGCAGAGAAGTCTTCAAATGTCTGCCGGGTCAAACTGGCGGAGAGTTGCCGCTTCCGGCACTCTTTCCGGCAATAGTCGAGCATCTCATCGGAGGCGTCGAAGCCTTCCATGTCAAAGCCGGCCTCAAGCAGGGGCACAAAAACACGACCATTGCCGACAGCCGGTTCCAGAATGGGGCCAGCCTCACACAGTGCGAGGCGCTGCCTGTAATAGTCCTGATCCCCGAACGAGTGGCCGATGGGCTTGTCGAGATTATAGACCCAGGATGCGAGGGTGCCGTACCGGTTCTGCATGTCATTCCTTGGAAAATGGAAAAAGCGGGCCGGCCCGCCATGAAGGCTCAGGCCAGCAGCAGCTCTGCAACAGGGGCAAGGCTGCTGAATTGGGGCAGCAGATCCCTGTAGCTGTAGGCCAGCCCGATCAGCAGGGCGATCACCAGCCAGAAGATGATGGCGATTAGTGATTGTGAGAGTTGCCCGCGCATGCGGCCCCACATCCCCGCACCGATAAAGATGCCGATGGAGAGCAGAACAACCAGCCGCCCGAACTGGTCTGTACTCATGCCGGCAATCTCACCCTCATCATGATGGGTGACCAGCAGGACAAGCCCGGCCAGCAGGCCCAGAAGCAGTATGATGAGCAGGGTATTGCTGCGTGGTTTCATGCGCGGCCTTTCTTTCGGGCTTTGCGTTCTGCGCGCATGGTGGCAAGGCGCTCTGGCAGAAGGGCCATGATCATGGCGCGCTGTTCGTGGGAATAGCGCAGCCAGTTGATGATCTCATCCAGTGAGCGCCCGCAGCCCAGGCATGGCCCGTCATCTGCCGCAAGGGTGCAGACCTTGTTGCAGGGGCTTTCTATATTCCGGGTGGGAACGGAAACCATCGGGCTTCGTGCGCCTTCCTCTTCAGCCTTCCCATGTCGCTTCAGGCAAGGATAAGGACCGCGAGCAGGAAGGCAATCTCGCTGATCTGCTGCGTGGCCCCGGCCACATCGCCGGTCTGTCCACCCAGCATGCGGCGGGAGATGCCGGCCATCATGTAGATGACGGCAATGCACAAGGCGAGGCCGGAGACCGCCGCCGCGAGCCCAAACAGCGGGACAAGGAGAAGAGCCGCGATAAAAGCCGCCATGAGGGCGCAGGAGAGGGCGGCCTTGTGGGAGGGCTGGCCGAAGGTGGCGGATGCGCCATCCTTGCGTGCCGATGGCAGGGCGCGCAACATCAATATCCCTGTCGCGCGCGAGGCCGCACAGGCCGCGACCAGCGCGAAGGCCGCCTGAATGGGGGAAAATGCGGCCATCAGGGCCATCACGGCGCCAATGCGCAGAAGCAGGGACAGAATCAGCGCGGTGACACCAAAGGTGCCAAGGCGGCTGTCTCTCATGATCATCAGGCGGTGTTCTGCATCTCTTCCGCCACCCCAGCCATCGGCCGTATCGGCCAGCCCGTCTTCGTGCATGGCTCCGCTGGCCAGAACCAGAATCGTGAAAGCCAGTGTTGCACAGAGAAATTCCGGTAATCCGGCCCAAGCCGCCAGCACCAGAACCGCCCCTCCCAGAAGCCCCATCACAGCGCCGGCCAGCGGAATGGCATAGGCGATCCGGTCCATGTCAGGCGCGGCCCACAGTTCGGCCGCATCCGCGGGGGCAGGGGTTGGCAGGCGGGAGTAGAAGCGCAGGGCGCTGAAAAGGTCCTGGGCTATCCGGTCCAGCGTCATGTCGGGTCCGTGGTCGGGTGGGGTGCTGTGGGGCCAGGCTGGTCCTGCAAGCATGTGCTCCTTTGGGCTGGAAAAGGGGAGGCGGTCAAGGTGGAATATGGATGTGACGTTTTCGCAACAGGATGTTGAAAAGAGGAAAGAGTTGATCGGAGCGTTCCTCCCTTAAGGTCACATTTACGCCTGTTCCTTCTAATGGCCCGCATGTTCCTTTTTGTGTGCGAGTGCGGGCAGATGCGTAATTCAGGCGGGACCAAGAGGCTAAAAGTCTTTGCGCAAGTGGCCGTCCTTGGCCTCGTTTCCGGCGCTATTGCAGGTTGCAGTTCAGATGTCAGTCGCTTCGGCGTGGGGCAGCAGGCAGGCTATGCGGGTGCATCGCCTGATGTGACAGGCTCATTGGGTGCCATGGGCCGCCAGGCCGGGCAGCAGATGGGGCAGACGGCAGCCACGCAGGCTTATGGCGTGCAGAACTATGCCACCAATGCAGCAGGGCAGGCGGTGCAGAACTATGCCGGGCAGGCCGCGCAGAATTACGGCGGTCAGGCGGTGCAGAACTACGCCACCAATGCGGCGGGACAGGCGGTGCAGAATTATGGCGGGCAGGCTGCCTCCTATGCATCCCAGGCCACCACATATGCCAACCAGACCAGCCAGCAGGCCTATGGCGCCTATAATACAGCCGTCCAGAGCGCCAATGGTCATGTCACGCAGGCTGGTAATGTGGTGCGTGCGGGCCAGCAGGCCCTGAACGCGCCGCAGACCGCCGCGCCCTATCAGGCGAATGGCCAGTTGATCGCGACCTCGCAGACGCCGGTCGCGTTGCCTGAGGCCAAGCCTCTGCCGGTGGCCCGTCCGGCCACCACGACAGCCGCCGTTGCTGCCGCGCCCGTGGTTGAGAGCAAGCCTCTGGCCGCGCCTGCCGCAACCCTTGCCGCAGCCTCTGCCGAGGCTGCCAAGCCGGCCGCCACCAGTGCCGCCAAGACCGCCGATGTTGGTGATGCGGCTGAGGATGAGCCGCGCAAGAGCGGCAGCGGGCCGCAGTTCCGTGCGCCGGTTCGTGGTCGTGTCATCGCCGGCTTTGGTCCCAAGCCGGGTGGCACGCGCAATGAAGGTGTGAACTTCGCGGTTCCGGCCGGAACTTCGGTGCGGGCTGCGGAGGATGGCGTTGTCGCCTATTCCGGCAATGAGCTGAAGGGCTATGGCAATCTGGTGCTGGTGAAGCACTCGGATGGCTATGTGACAGCCTATGCCCACAACAGCGAGCTGACCGTGAAGAAGGGTGACAAGGTCCGTCGCGGCCAGATCATCGCCAAGGCGGGGCAGACGGGCAATGTGCAGTCTCCCCAGCTGCACTTCGAGATCCGCAAGGGTTCGACCCCGGTTGATCCCAGCAGCTATGTTGCCGGGCTGTAGTCTCGTATAAGAGTATACAATATTGCGGCCGGGCCAGTCCCGGCCGTTTTCATTTGAAGAGGTGAGGGGCCGCCGCTGCGCTTGACGGGCCGCGCTGGCGCTCCATACCATGGGTGCAACCTTCTGCAGGCAGGCTCTGCCGGGCCATGCAGGCTTTGCCCGGATATGGTGAGCAGGGCTCGCCATTATGGGTGCGCAGGGATCAAGCATGACATCACGGGCATTTATCGCGGGCTGCTCCGGTGTGCGTCTCACATCGCAGGAAAAGGCCTTTTTTGCCGAAAGCCAGCCTTGGGGCTTCATTCTGTTCGCCCGCAATGTCGAAGCGCCGGATCAGGTGCGCGCACTTGTGTCCGAGCTGCGCGAGGCCGTGGGCTGGAATGCCCCCGTTCTGATTGATCAGGAAGGCGGGCGTGTCCAGCGTCTGCGTCCGCCCCACTGGGCGGAATATCCGCCGGGCGAGGCTTTTGGTGCACTCTATTTGCAGGATGCTCCGGGCGCGCTGGAAGCGGTGCGCCTGAACTCGCGCGCATTGGCGGCCGATCTGTCCGCTCTGGGGATCGATGTGGATTGCCTTCCGGTGGTGGATCTGCGCCACCCGGATGGGCATGGCATCATCGGCAACCGGGCCTATGGGGAGAGCGTGGACGTGGTTTCCGCTCTCGCGCGTGCGGCGGCGGAAGGGTTACTGGATGGAGGCGTGCTGCCGATCATCAAGCATATTCCCGGCCATGGACGCGCGCCGGTGGACAGCCACGAGAAGCTGCCGGTCGTTCTCGCGCCGCGAGCGGAGCTGGAAGCTGCCGACTTTGCCGCTTTCCGCCCGCTGGCGGATCTGCCCATGGCGATGACCGCCCATGTGGTCTATGCCGATCTTGATCCGGATGCGCCGGCCACGACCTCAAGGCTGATGATTGAAGAGATCATTCGCGGGCAGATCGGTTTCGATGGCCTGCTGATGAGCGATGACCTGTCCATGGGCGCCCTTGCCGGTGATATGGCGGCCCGATGCGACAGTTCTGTCGCAGCCGGCTGTGACATGCTTCTCCATTGCAATGGCAAGATGGAGGAAATGCAGATCATTGCCGCCCATGCGCCCCTTCTGGCCGGAAAGGCCGCCGCCCGCGCCGAGCAGGCGCTGAACCTGCGCAAGCAGGCTGAAGCCGTCGATGCGGCGGAGCTGCGGGCAGAGGTGGCGCGCCGCATCACGCGCGTGGCCTGACATGACGCCGGACGAAGATGCCTTCGAACTGGCCGGGACAGAGCGCCCGGAAGACGGGGATGAAGGCGCCTTCGTTGTCGATCTCGACGGGTTTGAAGGTCCGCTGGATCTGTTGCTGGCGCTGGCCCGCACGCAGAAGGTGGACCTTTCCCGCATTTCCATTCTGGCTCTTGCCGATCAATATATCGCCTTCATCGAGCAGGCCCGGCGTGGACGTCTGGAACTGGCGGCGGATTATCTGGTGATGGCGGCATGGCTTGCCTATCTCAAATCCCGCCTTCTTCTGCCCGCTCCGCCGCAGGAGGAGGGGCCGAGTGCCGAAGAGCTGGCAGCCGCCTTCACCCGCCGGCTGCGCTATCTGGAGCGGATCCGCGAGGCGGCGGCGCAGATGATGGCGCGCCCCCAACTGGGGCGGGATGTGTTTGCCCGCGTTGTGCCCGAGGCGGAAAAAGATCCGGCTCGGCCAGTTGTATACATGTCTACACTCTATGAGCTTCTGTCCGCCTATGCCCGCCAGAGGCAGACACAGGTGCTCTCCACTGTCACGCTCAAGGTGCGTGCCGTATGGTCTCTGGCCGATGCGCGCGCCCGGCTGGAGCGTCTTCTGGGCGCGGATATTCTTGAGGACTGGATGCGCCTTGACCAGTTTCTGATCCAGTATGTCGCCCAGCCGGACCAGCGCGCGACAGCGCTGGCCTCCAGCTTCTCGGCCAGCCTTGAGATGGTGCGCGAAGGGGTGCTCGATATGCGCCAGGATGCGCCCTTTGCACCTTTGTGGCTGCGGGCGCATGCTGGCGGCTCCGCACCGGGTGGGGAAGAGACATGAAGCGCCCGGCGCCCCGCATAGACCTGTTTGATGTTCGCCCGGATGACGAGCGCGCCTTTGTCTTCGCGCAGGATGTGCGGGTAATTGAGGCTCTGCTCTTCGCTACGCCCGGGCCGGTGACGCAGGCGATGATGAAGCCGCATCTGTCCAAGGGGGCGGATGTGGAGGCCCTGATGGCCGCACTGGTGCAGGACTATGCCCCGCGCGGGGTGAATGTGTTGCGGATTGCCGGCGGCTGGATGCTCCGCACCGCGCCGGATCTTGCTCCCGTGCTGGCCGACCAGATTCCGGAACAGAGAAAGCTCTCCCGCGCGGCGGTGGAGGTGCTGGCCATCATCGCCTATCACCAGCCGGTGACGCGGGCGGAGATAGAGGAGATCCGCGGCGTCTCGACCTCCCGCGGAACGCTGGACGTTCTGCTGGAAACGGGGTGGATTCGCATGCGTGGGCGCCGGCGCACCCCGGGGCGGCCCGTCACATACGGAACAACTGGTGACTTTCTTGTGCATTTCGGGCTGGATTCCATACAGGATCTGCCCGGGCTTGATGAGCTGAAGGGGGCGGGGCTTCTGGACGGGCGCATTCCGCCGGGCTTCTCCATTCCCAGCCCGTCCGATGATCTGGAACCGCTGGAGGATGAGGAACCACTGGATGCCGAGCCTCTGGACTTCATGCTGGTTTCACCTCCTTCCGATGACGAAACCGGGCCATAGGGCCGGCGGCGGGGCGCGGGAAAGGGCGGCATATGGGGTCACGGGGTGTCCTTGTTTTCGCCGCCAGAGGCGAATAGTGTCATTGCGATGAAAACTCCGTCCGGCTTGCCGGAGGAAACAATTGCCTCTCGGAGGGTAACGAGATGGGTTCACTGAGCATCTGGCACTGGCTTGTCGTGCTTGTTGTGGTGCTCCTTCTGTTTGGTCGCGGCAAGATTTCTGATCTGATGGGCGACGTGGCAAAGGGGATCAAGTCCTTCAAGAAGGGACTGGCGGAAGAGGATGAGGCACCAAAGGCTCCGGCCGAGGCTGCCGAGCCGCCGCGTACGCTTCCGCATCAGGCAACACAGAGCGCCGAAGCGGAGAAGAAGCCGGTCTGAGACCGGCTTCTGCCTGACTGAAACATGATGATGACGGGACTGCCGTCGGCCTGAGGCGCTTATGTTCGATATCGGCTGGTCGGAGTTGATGCTGATCGGCATTGTCGCGCTGATCGTTATTGGCCCCAAGGAATTGCCCACTGTCCTGCGCACCATGGGGCGCACCATAACGCGCGTGCGCCGCATGGCGGGCGAGTTCCAGGGGCAGTTTCAGCAGGCATTGCGCGAGGCTGACATCTCGGACATGCGCGATGAGATCACCAAGGTTTCGGATACAGTACGCAAGGCTGCACCGACCTCTGATCTGACAGAGCTGTTCGATCCGCTCCGCAATGTGCGCGATGAGATTCGCGCAAGCGTCGCAGGTGCGACAGCGGCCCTCACCCTTCCCGCCGCCGCGGATGTGGGCAAGGCTGCGGAACCGCCTGCCGATGCGGCAGAGGAGGATGACACGCTGCGCGCCATTCGCGAGGAGATCCGCGCCTCGCTGGCCAAGGCAGCCCCTGCGGCTGCAACCTCCCCGGCAGATGCGGCCCTTGCATCGCCAGAGCCGGTGTCAGGAGATTTGCACGATCTTCTTCCCCCGCCGCCCGTCTCCCCGCTTGAGCGCTCCGAATTGCCGCCGCCATCTCCTGCCATGGCTGAGGCCAATGGCGTATCCGTGACGGATGGCCCGGAGCAGGAGGTCTCGCAGGCTGCCCCGGCTGGTGCGGAGCGGCCCACTTCTTCCAACACGCCATCATGAGCTGCCCCTTCCATGACTGACCCTCGCGTGTCCGAAGAGGACGAAGTTGACGCCTCCAAGGCCCCGCTTGTTGAGCATCTGATCGAGCTGCGCTCCCGGCTCATCAAGTCCGTCATCGCATTTCTGGTGTGTTTCTTCCTGTGCTTCCTCGTGGCCTCGAAGATCTACAATATCCTGCTCTGGCCCTATGAGTTCGCAACCGGCTTTGCTCCGGGTGTGAAGCTTATCTATACCGCCCCGCAGGAATTCCTGTTCACGCAGATCAAGCTGGCCCTGTTCGGCGCAGCCTTCATCTCGTTCCCGATTGTCGCCACACAGGTCTACATGTTCGTGGCCCCGGGGCTCTACCGGGATGAAAAGGCAGCATTTCGCCCCTATCTCATTGCCACGCCCATCTGTTTCCTGATTGGGGCAGCTTTCGTCTATTTCATCGCCATGCCCATGGCGATGATGTACTTTCTCGGCATGCAGCAGGCGGGTGGAGATGGACGGGCGGAAATCTCGCTCCTGCCGCGGGTGTCCGAATATCTGTCCCTCATCACCACGCTCATTCTGGCTTTCGGCCTGTGCTTCCAGCTTCCTGTCATCCTGACCCTTCTGGCGCGGATCGGTGTGGTGACGCAGGACATGCTGCGCAAGGCACGCCGTTACGCGATTGTGGGCATCTTCGTTCTGGCCGCCGTGCTCACGCCACCGGACGTTGTGAGCCAACTCGCCCTTGCTCTCCCGACCCTCCTTCTCTACGAGGTATCCGTCTATCTGGTGGGGGCGGTTGAAAAGCGCCGGAAGGCAGATGAGGCCGCGAGAGATGCGGACGAGGCTGCTTCCAGCTAGTTCTGTCCGTTCTTGCATTCAGGTGGGTGCCGTGCCTCCAGGTCTGATCGACCGGGCGCGGCCCCTGAGCATTTCAGGCGCGGTCGGTCTGCGGTTCTGCGCGGCATGACCTGTGCGATTTCAGTCTGCGGAGTGAGGCGATGCACGACATCAAGTGGATTCGGGAGCAACCGGCAGATTTCGTCGCAGCCCTTTCCCGGCGCGGGGGCGATTCCGAAGACGCGAAGATGCGCGCCGATCTGCTCGTGAAGAAGTTGCAGGGCCTTGATGAGCAGCGTCGCGCTGCCGTTACCGCGCTGGAAAATGTGCTCTCCCGCCGCAATGCCGCCTCCAAGGAAATCGGCCAGGCCAAGGCGGCGAAGGATGATGCCCGCGCCCAGGAACTGATGGCCGAGGTCTCCAAGCTCAAGGCGCAGCTGCCTGATCTTGAGAGCGAGGTGCGCACGGTTGAGGCCATGCTCGATGATGCGCTCTCCGGCATTCCCAACGCCCCCTTGGCGGATGTGCCGCTGGGCGTGGACGAGACCGGAAATATTGAGCGTGAGGACCATCGTTACGGCGCCCCGCGTACCTACAGCTTCACGCCGCGCCAGCATTTCGAGATTGGTGAAGGGCTGGGGCAGATGGATTTCGAGAAGGCGGCCCGCATGTCCGGCGCGCGCTTTGTCGTCAATATGGGGCCTCTGGCGCGTCTGGAGCGGGCACTGGGCCAGTTCTTTCTGGATATGCACACGGCCGAGCATGGCTATATGGAAGTGAATCCGCCCATTCTGGTGCGCGATGAAGCCATGTATGGCACGGCCCAGCTGCCAAAATTCGAGAATGACCAGTTTCCCACCTTCCGCACGGAAGAGTTTGATGAGGCGCTGGCCCATGCGCAGGAAGCCGTCGCCGCGCAGGCCGCCGCGATGATTGCGCAGGGGATGGACCCCAAGAGCGCTCTGGAGAAGAGCAATCTGGCGGCGCAGGTGCGCAAGGCCCAGCTTGGGAACCGCCTCTGGCTGGTGCCGACCGCCGAGGTGCCGCTGACCAATCTGGTGCGCGAGAGCATTATTGCCGAGGAAGAACTGCCCCTGCGCCTCACTGCGCTCACCCAGTGCTTCCGCGCGGAGGCCGGCTCTGCCGGTCGTGACACGCGCGGCATGATCCGCCAGCACCAGTTCACCAAGGTGGAAATGGTCTCCATCACAACCCCGGAAAGCTCTCTGGATGAGCTGGAGCGCATGCTTTCCTGCGCCGAGGCGGTGCTGAAGAAGCTGGATCTGCCCTTCCGTGTCATGACCCTGTGCACCGGTGACATGGGCTTTGCCTCGCGCAAGACCTATGACATCGAGGTGTGGCTGCCGGGCCAGCAGGCTTATCGCGAGATTTCCTCCTGCTCGGTGTGCGGAGACTTCCAGGCTCGCCGCATGAATGCCCGCTATCGCCCGAAGGCGGACAAGACACCGCGCTTCGTGCATACGCTGAACGGGTCCGGCGTTGCGGTTGGCCGTGCACTGGTGGCTGTACTTGAAAACTACCAGCAGGAGAATGGCACGGTTGCCGTTCCGGATGCTCTCGCCCCTTATATGGGCGGTCTGAAGGTCATCGAGAAGCTGTCCTGATCGCGGGCTGCGATACGAGAGAGCAGGGAGATCCCATGCGTATTCTGGTCACCAATGATGATGGCATCAATGCACCGGGCATTGATGTTTGCGCGCGCATCGCCAGTGAGTTTTCAGATGATGTGTGGGTTGTTGGGCCAGAAACGGACCAGTCCGGTGTGGCCCACTCCCTTTCGCTTTCGGACCCGTTGCGCCTGCGCCAGATTGGACCGCGCCGCTTCGCGGTGAAGGGCACGCCGACGGATTGCGTCATTCTTGCCGTGCGCCAGCTCATGAGTGACAATCCGCCGGATCTGGTGCTTTCGGGCGTCAATCGCGGGCAGAATATCGCGGAGGATGTGAGCTATTCCGGCACGGTGGCGGGCGCGATCGAGGGGACCATTCTTGGCATTCCCTCCATTGCCTTCTCTCAGGCGATCAATTTCGCCAGCCGGGCCAATCCCAGCTATGCGGCGGCAGAGGCCCATGGCGGCCGTGTGGTGCGCATGCTGCTGGAAGAGGGCATTCCCGCCGGCATCGTGATGAATGTGAACTTCCCGGATTGCGCGCCGGATGCGGTGAAGGGGGTTGTCGCCACCTCGCAGGGCAAGCGCGACCAGCAGATCATGCGCATTGATCCGCGCTATGATGGGCGGGGCATTCCCTATTACTGGATCGCTTTTGACCGCGCCCGCCCGCAGACCGCGCCCGGTTCCGATCTGCGCGCTATCGAGGAAGGGCGCATTTCCGTGACCCCCCTTCGCCTCGACATGACCGATGAGCCGCTGATGACACGCCTTGCCCTGGTGTTTTCGGGCAAGTGATGCGTCTGCATGTGATCGTTTCACTCTAACCGTTTGCGAAGGCTGATCCGGTCCTCAGGTCATGGCGGACGGTATGTTCCCCGATCATCATGTTGAGCCTGTGCCGGGGCGCCCCGGCACAGGCTTTTTTCATTCCGCTGCCGGAGGAGGGGCGACCTCGGGTGCAGCCTGATAGATTTCGCTGCCGCTCTCGCGGAAGCGCTGGGCCATGTCTGCCATGCCCTTTGCCGCCACATTGTCCGCCTCGGCCCGGGCAATGTCGCCGGCCTCGATCTTCAGCTCCTGCGAGATCTTCATGGAGCAGAATTTCGGTCCGCACATGGAACAGAAATGCGCCACCTTGGCGCCTTCCGCAGGGAGCGTTTCATCATGGAAGCGCTCGGCGGTCTCAGGGTCCAGAGAGATTGCGAACTGGTCACGCCAGCGGAAGGTGAAGCGGGCGCGGGAGAGGGCATCGTCCCGGATGCGTGCGGCCGGGTGGCCCTTGGCCAGATCGGCTGCATGGGCCGCGATCTTGTAGGAGATCACGCCGGTTTTCACATCATCCCGATCCGGCAGGCCCAGATGTTCCTTCGGCGTGACGTAGCACAGCATGGCCGTGCCAAACCAGCCGATCATCGCCGCGCCGATGGCGGAGGAGATATGGTCATAACCGGGGGAGATGTCCGTCACGAGCGGGCCAAGCGTATAGAAGGGTGCCTCGTGACACACCTTGAGCTGCTTCTCCACATTCTCGCGAATGAGGTGGAGCGGCACATGGCCGGGGCCTTCAATCATCACCTGGCAATCATGCTTCCAGGCAATTTCGGTCAGCTCGCCCAGCGTCTCCAGCTCGGCGAACTGCGCGGCATCATTGGCATCGGCAATGGAGCCGGGGCGCAGGCCGTCGCCGAGCGAGAAGGAGATGTCATAAGCCGCGAGAATTTCGCACAGCTCCTCGAAATTCTCGTACAGGAAGCTCTCCTTGTGGTGGGCCAGACACCACTTGGCCATGATGGAGCCCCCGCGCGAGACGATGCCGGTCACCCGGTCTGCCGTCAGCGGCACGAAGGGCAGGCGCACGCCGGCATGGACGGTCATATAGTCCACGCCCTGCTCGGCCTGCTCGATCACCGTATCGCGGAAGACTTCCCAGTTCAGGTCCTCGGCAACGCCGTTCACCTTCTCCAGCGCCTGATAGATCGGCACGGTACCGATCGGCACCGGGGAGTTGCGGATGATCCATTCGCGGATGGTGTGGATGTTCTTGCCCGTGGACAGGTCCATCACCGTATCGGCACCCCAGCGGGTGGACCAGACCAGCTTGTCCACCTCTTCCGCCACGCCCGAGGTGACGGCGGAATTGCCGATATTGGCATTGATCTTCACAAGGAAGTTCCGGCCAATCGCCATCGGCTCGATTTCAGGATGGTTGATATTGGCGGGAATGATGGCACGGCCACGGGCCACTTCCTCGCGCACGAATTCCGGGGTGATCTCGGCGGGAATGGCCGCGCCCAGTCCCATCGCCCGGTGGCGGGGATGCGCGCCACCAT
Source organism: Haloleucobacter ellipsoideus (assembly GCF_052491725.1). Lineage (NCBI taxonomy): Bacteria > Pseudomonadati > Pseudomonadota > Alphaproteobacteria > Hyphomicrobiales > Xanthobacteraceae > Haloleucobacter > Haloleucobacter ellipsoideus. The sequence continues at coordinate 18,873 of NZ_JBQWAR010000008.1, read as the reverse complement.
TGGCTGCCGCGAGATTCTCGCGGGCGGCCACATATTCCATTTCCGGGGTGATGATGCCGGCCCGGGCATAGGCCATCTGGGTGGGGCGCTTGCCGGGTCTGGCACGCAGGGGCTTGCGCCCCTCAAGGTTGAACTGCGGCAGGGCGGATTCCTGCCCCGCCTTCAGCCCGTTATCTTCCGGGCGAATGGCCCGGCCTTCCACTTCCTCAACATCCCCGCGCTCGCGAATCCATTTCGCGCGCAACTGGGGCAGGCCCTTGGTCAGGTCGATGACCGCCCCAGGATCGGTATAGGGGCCGGAGGTGTCATAGACACGCAGCGGCTTTTCCTCCGGATCAGAAATCGAGATCTCGCGCATCGCCACGCGGACATCCGGGCGGCCGGTTTCCAGATACACCTTGCGGGACTGGGGCAGGGGGCCAGTCGTCACTTTGAGCGACGAGGTGGAGGCTTCATCAAGCACTTGCGGTTCTCCTACAAGCTGGCTCGCGCGGACAGGCCGCGCGGCGGGCAAAGTGAGAGCCGGGATTCAAGCTACAGGAGGCGGGCACGACAGACGCGCAACGGTGCCGGGGACACAGTTCGCAAAGCCGCGCGGGTTCCGATCCCTTCGCCGGTATGACCCGGATCAGGTTCGAAGGGTCAACGCGGTGCCGGAAAGCCATATGGCGTTCAGGCGATGCGAAATCTCAGCCCCATCTCGGGACCCCCCTTGGAACAATGCGAGTGTGGGCTGAAGCGGAAGAGAAAGTCAACGCCTGACAGATGGCGGATGCATGAAACGCGCATATTAGCAGGAGATGGCGGAAAAGTGCTAAGGGAGGGCAGGCGGCCCCGGCCGCACATCTGTTTTTCAGGTTCTGCCTCACCATGCAGCAATATCTCGACTTGATGCGCCGTATTCTCGATGAGGGCGTGCGCAAGGATGACCGCACCGGCACCGGAACCTTCTCCATCTTCGGGCACCAGATGCGGTTTGATCTGTCCCGGGGCTTCCCGCTGGTGACAACGAAGAAGCTGCATCTGCGCTCCATCATTCATGAGCTGCTGTGGTTTCTCGCCGGCGATACCAATGTGCGCTATCTGCGGGAAAATGGCGTCAGCATCTGGGATGAGTGGGCGGATGAGAAGGGCGATCTCGGCCCGGTTTACGGGCACCAGTGGCGCTCCTGGCCGAAGCCTGATGGCGGGGTGATCGACCAGATCGCCGATGTGGTGGCGCAGATTCGCACCAATCCCGATAGCCGCCGCCTGATCGTCACGGCATGGAACCCGGCGGATGTGCCCAAAATGGCGCTGCCGCCCTGCCATTGCCTGTTCCAGTTCGCGGTGGCGGAAGGCCGGCTTTCCTGCCAGCTCTACCAGCGCTCGGCCGATGTGTTTCTGGGTGTGCCCTTCAATATCGCGTCCTACGCTCTGCTCACCCACATGGTGGCGCAGGTGACCGGGCTGAAGGTGGGGGATTTCATCCACACGCTGGGCGACGCCCATCTCTATAGCAATCATCTGGAACAGGCGCGCCTGCAGCTCCAGCGTCAGCCCCGCGCCTTGCCCCGTCTCCGGCTCAATCCCGCCGTGGATGACCTGTTCGCATTCCGCTTCGGGGACATCTCGATAGAAGACTATGACCCGGAGCCGGCTATTCGTGCGCCTGTGGCAGTGTAGTTCTTTCTGCCTCTACGTCTTTCTCCGGGCGTGCTCTTGTCATGAAGATGTGTCAAGCTGGCACAACGATGAACCGACTCTGAGGAGAATTCGATGTCCAACGCGGGAAGCCTTTTGGGTCAGTTGCTTGGTGCGGCGCTGAGCAATGGCGGCGTAAGGAACGGGCAGGCGAATTCTGCCAATGGCCTGCCCGGTGCGCTGGGTGATGTGCTGGGGCAGGTGCTCGGCGGCGGGGCCTCTCGCGGCGGCGCCACAGGCGGAGCCGGTGGCCTTGGGGATCTTCTCGGGCAGGTTCTGGGCGGGGCGACATCGCGCGGCAGCGGCAACAGCCAGACCGGGCCTTCCGGTGGCTTGAGCGATATTCTGGGCCAGGTTCTCGGCGGTGGACAGGGCGGGCAGACCGGGCCTTCTGGCGGACTGGGAGACCTTCTTGGTCAGGTGCTGGGCGGCGGTTCGGCTGGCGGAGCCTCGCCCCAGGGCAGCAGCCGTGGCACCAGTGGCGGCCTTGCCGATCTGGCCAGTGAGGCTCTGGGCCGTGGCGGGTCCTCATCCGTGCCCTCCACCGGCTCCAGCCCGGCTCCGGCACCGCAGCAGGCGCCGGGCGGCGGCACCCAGCCGGCGGGTGGCAATGATCTGGTGAAATATGGCGGCCTTGCCGTTATCGGCATGCTTGCCTTCAATGCCTTCCGCAAGTGGCAGGCGCAGGGCACGCAGGGACGCGCCAATTTCGTTTCCGATTTTGCCGAGGGCCAGCACGGCTTTACTCCGGCAGAGGCGCCGGGTGGCCCGGAGGCTTTCTCGAATGTGCTGCTGCAGGCCATGATCGCAGCCGCGCAGGCCGATGGGCAGATCGATCAGGATGAGTTCAACCACATTCTTGGCGGGTTGGAGAAAGCGGGCGCAAGCAATGCGGACCGTGAAGCCCTGATGGAATATCTCTCCACGCCGGTCGATCCGCAGGTTCTGGTGGATGCTGCGGTGAATCCGCAGGCCGCGAGCGAGATCTATGTGGCGTCCCTGATGGCCATCAAGCCCGATAATCCTGCTGAAAAGAAGTATCTGGATGATCTTGCCCATCGGCTGGGGGTTGATCCGGGCCTGAAGGCACAGCTCGATACGGCGCTCGCCGGGGTGTGAGCACAGGCCAGCCCATGCCTTGCATCGCTTGCTGAACGGGAACCGGTCACGCTTTGGCGTGGCCGGTTTTTTCATCTGGAGGGGCGCTTATCTTTCCGCCAGAGCCTTCAGCAAATGGTTCAGGGCCTTGTCTGGCGTGCTCCGGGGCCAGTCCCTCATCTGGTGGCGGAAGAAGGTGACCTGACGCTTGGCATAGCGCCTGGTATCGCCCTGCCCCTCAAGGATCGCATCGTCCAGATTGATGTCTCCCCGCAGGTATCGGCTAAGAGCCGGCGCGCCATGCGCCTTCAATATGGTGCGATCGGCCGGCAGCTTGCGGGCCGCCAGCGCTTCCACTTCCTGAAGGGCGCCAGAGTTGATCATGCCGTGGAAGCGCTCATCAATATGGGCGCGCAGCACTTCCCTTTCCACCTCAAGCACCATGGAAACGGTTTGTTCCTCTTTCAGAAAGGGGGGCTGGGCATCCTTTTGCCATTGTGAAAGAGGCCGTCCTGTCGCGCTGACAACCTCCAGCGCGCGTAGAATGCGCTGCCGGTCATTGATATTCAGCCGTGAGGCGGCTTCCGGGTCCAGTTCTGCAAGCTTTTGATGGAGAACCGGATTTTCGAGCGCTTCCGCCTGTTCGCGCATCGCGGCGCGGATCTCCTCGGGAATGGCCGGAATTTCCGCAAGCCCCTGTGTGAGGGCGCGAAAATAGAGGCCGGTTCCCCCCACCAGAATGGGAAGCTGGCCGCGGCTCCATGCCTGTTCAAGCGCGGCCCTGGCATCTTCCACCCAGCGCCCGACAGAGTAATCGGTATCGGCATCCACATGACCGTAAAGGGCGTGGGGTGCTCTGGCAAGGTCTGCGTCATTTGGACGCGCCGTCAAGATCCGCAGGTCGGCGTAAACTTGCATGGAATCTGCATTCAGCACGATACCGTTTCGCTGTTCCGCGAGCGCGAGCGCGAGTGCTGATTTTCCACTGGCAGTCGGGCCTGCGATAAGCACCGCGACTCTCTTTTCTGTTTCAGCTTCCGGTATCGTCATGGCCTATGTTGCAACGCTGATCTCTAATCCTTCTGCCCCCGCTGTGACGCGGAAGGCAATTCATGATGCAAGCGCCGTGCTGCTCAATGCGCAGGAGCCCGTGGTGCTGCACCCGGAGGTGGCGGTCGATATCCATTTCAAGCCGGAGCTTGGCGCAGATATCCGCGCACTTGCGCAACATGTGCGCGAGGCGCTGAACGGCGCACCGGTGGATGTTGTGGTGCAACTTGAGGCGGGCCGGCGCAAGCGTCTTTTCCTTGCGGACATGGATTCAACCATGATCGGGCAGGAATGTATTGATGAACTGGCCGATTGGGCCGGGCTGAAGGCGCATGTCTCGGCCATTACCGAGCGGGCGATGCGCGGGGAAATCGAGTTCGAGCCCGCCTTGCGTGAGCGCGTCTCACTGCTGCGGGATCTGCCGGTGAGCGTGGTGGCGGATGTGCTGCGCGAGCGCATTCGTCTCACCCCCGGCGGGCGTGAACTGGTGGGCACCATGCGGGCCAATGGCGCTTATGCGGCGCTGGTTTCCGGTGGCTTCACGCTGTTTACGCAAGTGATTGCCGAGCAGGTGGGCTTTGATGAACACCGCGCCAATGTGCTGGTGGTGGAAAAGGATGTGCTGGCCGGGAAGGTGGCCGAACCCATTCTGGGGCGCGAGGCGAAATACGCAACGCTTGTGGAGTTGCGGGACCGCATGCATCTGGCGCCTTCCGAAACGCTGGCTGTGGGCGATGGCGCGAATGATCTTGCCATGCTAGGCGAGGCCGGCCTTGGCGTGGCTTATCACGCAAAGCCTCAGGTGGCGGCAGCCGCCCATGCCCGTATCGATCATGGAGACCTGACAGCACTGCTTTACCTGCAGGGCTATACCCATGACGAGTTCCGCGTGAGCTGAATGCGGAAAGAGCCGGAGTTGCCGCTCCGGCTCTTCTCTTTTCAGGGCCGCTCAGTCCAGCGGGAGAGTCACGAACTCCTGCTCGCCCGTGCCATCGGAAATCAGCAGGAGCACGGCATTGCGGCCGGCCTTGCGCAGCGCCGCGATACGTCGCTCCAGCATGTCCGTATTCTCCACAGCTTCCTGCCCCACCTGAACGATGACCAGGCCCGGGCGCAATCCGCGCTCCGCCGCCGGTGAATTCTCGGCGACATCCGTGATCAGGACGCCCTTGATGGACGGATTGATCTTGTTCTCGGTGCGCAGCTCATCGCTCATATTGGCGAGGGTGAGGCCGAGCGCTTCCTGCTGGGGAGAGGGCTTCTCGGACTTTTTCTCCGCGTTTGAGGCGGCTTTCGCCTCACCTTCATCCGCCGGCATGCGCGCCACCTTCAGGCGCAGGGTTCGGGCCTTGCCCTTGCGGATGATCTCCACGGGAACCTCCCGGTCAACCATCGTATCCGCCACGGTGCGGGTCAGGTCGCGGATGGTCTTGATGTCCTTCCCGTCGAACTTGAGAATGATATCGCCCACATGAAGCCCCGCCTTGTCGGCCGGGCCATCCTTGTTGACGACACCGACAAGCGCGCCCTGTGCTTTCGACAGATCCAGCGTTTCGGCGATTTCCTCGGTGACAGGCTGGATGCGCACGCCAATCCAGCCCCGGCGCACCTCGCCATATTGTTCGAGCTGCGCCAGAACCGCTTTCGCGCTGGAGGCGGGAACGGCGAAACCAATGCCGATGGACCCTCCGGAAGGAGAGATGATGGCGGTGTTCACGCCCACAACCTCCCCCTCCATATTGAACAGGGGCCCGCCGGAATTGCCGCGATTGATGGCGGCATCCGTCTGGATGAAATTGTCATATGGGCCGGCATTGATGTCCCGGTTCCGGGCGGAAACCACCCCCACAGACAGGGAGCCGCCGAGCCCGAAGGGGTTGCCGATGGCCATCACCCAGTCTCCCACCCGCACAATCTCGGAGTTCCCGAAGCTGACAGCCGTGAGGGGCTTTTCCGGCTTCACCCGCAGCAGGGCCAGATCCGTCTTGGTGTCTCGTCCGACAAGCTCGGCCTTCAGCTTCGTGCCATCATTGAAGTTCGCGTAGATTTCATCCGCATCGGCAATGACGTGGTTATTGGTGACGATGAGGCCCGCAGGGTCGATGACAAAGCCGGAGCCGAGGGATGAAACGCGGCGAGGCGTGTTTTCTCCACCATCCTCCTGCCGGTTCTTGAAATATTCTTCAAAGAACTCCTCGAACGGGGCGCCCGGGGGCAGGTCTGGCACGGTGACGCTGCGGGAGGCTGCGACATTCTGGGAGGTGGAGATATTCACCACCGCATCCATCACCTTTTCCGCCGCATCCGCCACCGTATCCGGCCCCTTGGAGGGGGCTGCATGGGCAAGGGGAGCCGTGCCCGCCAGGGGGAGGGGAGCAAGGGCGCAGGTGAGAGCGAGGGAGAGGGTCGTCAGCGCGCGGAATGCAGGATGCGAACGGTGAAGTACGGGCATGGCTGTCCTCGATGCGCGCCCGGCATGCAGGCGGAATGACGCGTGTTTGGCGAAAGTCTAGCAGGCGGAAACAGGCGGATCTGTGAACGGATGAGATAAATGCTGTGAAAGCAGTCCAGTGTCAGCGTGAAAGCCGCCCCCGGAAAGAAAACGGCGGAGCGTGCCATGCACACTCCGCCGCAGATCCTGACCCATTGGATGGGGCAATATCACTCAGTTCGCAGCAGCCGGCTTTCCAGCCCCGACAGGGTTCTGGAAATAGCGGAAGAAGCTGGAATCAGGGCTCAGAAGCAGCCGGGTATCGGCCGACTTCATGCTGGCCTCATATGCCTGCATGGAGCGGTAGAAGGTGAAGAACTCCGGATCACGCCCAAAAGCTTCGGCGAAGATCTGGTTGCGTTCGGCATCGCCTTCACCGCGCAGCTGCTCGCCCTTGGAGCTGGCTTCAGCCACGATAACGGTTGCCTGACGTTCGGCCCGGGCGCGCAGCCGCTGGGCGGCCTCGTTACCCTGTGCGCGAATATCGGCGGCTTCGCGCTGGCGCTCGGTCTGCATGCGCTGGAACACCGCCTTGGAGTTGGCCTCCGGCAGGTCCGCGCGACGGATGCGGACATCCACCACCGTGATACCGAAGCCGGTAGCCTCGCGGTTCACCTGCTCCGCGATACGGCGCATCAGACCCTCACGATCATCACGCACAACGGAAATGAAGGTGCTTTCACCCAGAACGCGGCGCAGGGCCGAGCTGAGCACCGTGGCAAGGCGGGAGTTGGCCGCCTCGACCGTGCCGACAGCCTGATAGAAGCGCAGGGGATTGGTGATGCGATAGCGCGCGAAGGCATCCACCACCAGACGCTTCTGATCCGAGGCAATCACTTCCTGCGAAGGCATTTCCAGATCGAGCGTGCGGTTGTCGAGATAGACCACGCTGTCGATGAAGGGCACCTTCCAGTGCAGGCCCGGCGTTGTGATGGGCGCCTGCGGCTCACCAAAGCGCAATACCAGCGCCTGCTGGGTCTGGTTGACGATGAAGGCGGCCGAGTACAGCACGACGAGGCCGACAGCGACGAGGATGGCGAGAACAACGCCCAGAACCTGATTTCTCACCGCTGACCTCCCTGCGTGGTGCTGGCTGCCGGCTTGCGGTTCAGCATCTCATTGAGGGGCAGAACCGGGAGAATACCGCTGCCGCCCTGCTGGCCGGTACCGGGATCGACGATGATCTTGTCAACGCCCCCGAGCACACGCTCCATGGTTTCCAGATACATGCGCTCGCGCGTCACATCCTTGGCTTTCAGATATTCATCATAGATGGACAGGAAGCGGGCTGCCTGGCCGCGGGCTTCCACAACGGTGCGCTCACGATAGGCCTGGGCGGCGTTCTCGATGCGGGAGGCCTCACCACGGGCTTCCGGCAGAACGCGATTGGCATAGGTCTGCGCTTCGTTCTGGGCGCGCTCGGCGTCGGCGCGGGCGGCCTGCACGTCACGGAAGGCGTCGATCACCTCACCCGGAGGGTCAACCTTCTGCAGCTGCACCTGCGTGACCCGCACGCCGGCGGAATACTGGTCCAGCGTACGCTGCATCAGCTCCTGCACCGCGGTCTCGATATTCTGGCGCGCCCCGGTCAGGACAGGCTGGATATCGGTGCGGCCGATCACTTCACGCATGGCGCTTTCCGCCACGGCCTTGATCGTGCCTTCCGGGTTCTGGACGTTGAACAGATACTGTTCGGCATTCGAGATGACCCAGAACACCGAGAAGTCCACATCCACGATGTTCTCGTCACCGGTGAGCATCAGGCTCTCTTCCGGCACATCGCGCATGGTTGCGCCACGGCGCGGCTCTTCGGCAACGCGCATGCCGATATCGATGCGGTTCACGCGGGTGACCTTGGGGGTCAGCACGGTTTCGATCGGATAGGGCAGGTGATAGTTCAGGCCGGGCTGGGTGATGCCGATGAACTTGCCGAACCGGAGAACGACGCCCTGCTCATCCGGCTGAACGCGGTAGAAGCCGGACAGAAGCCAGCCCGCAATGATCAGGATCAGGACAAGAATGACACCTTTCGCGCCGAACGAACCCGGCAGCATGGTGCGGAGCTGGTCCTGACTGCGGCGGATGATGTCTTCAATATCAGGTGGCGTTGGTCCGTTGGAGGATGGCCCATTTCCCCATGGGCCGCGCGGCCCACTCCCCCATGGGCCGCCACTCTGATTTTTCCATGACATCCGTGTCTCTCCTCAGCGGAGCCCCTCAGGCCGCCGCATCACACCGTGTCTTGCCCGGCACCGCGCAAGGCAGGCCGGGCTGTGAATCTCATGCGTGAAAACCTGCCTGTCCTCCGCCGGATGGCGAATCTTCAGGCAGCCAGAGTCCGGAAATGTGGAACTGGCCAGCAAAAGCCCAGGCTCCATACCTTCCTTATCACGGCCACGCCACCGCATGGTTATAGGGAACCGGTCCTCGCCTTTCAACGCGAGGACCGGTTCTCCACTTTCAGCAAATAGGATGCTGATGAACTTTACGCAACGGGAGGAGGGACGGAACCGTTGCGTTCAGTGCTATTATTGTTCCGCGCGCTCTGGGCTGCGGCTCGATAATGTTCGAGCACAAACAGGCGGATAGCAGAGGACAGATTGCCCTGGCTGCGTGCGGAATCGATGCTGGCGACAAGATCGGAAAGGGTCAGGCGGCGCCCGCTGGCAATTTCCTTGAGTGCTTCCCAGAAGGCGTCTTCCAGGCTGACGCTGGTTTTATGCCCTGCAATGACAATAGAGCGCTTAACCACGGGGCTTTTCATTTTCTTCCCTTCCGGTCAGGGCATGGCCTTCAAGAAGGCGACGCTGGCGTTCCAAAGTCTTGCTCGTAATGTCACGTTCAGCACGCGGTCTGCCGAATCGAACCCGGTTCTCTTCTGCCTTTGCCTGCTCCGCCCGGCGTGTGCGCACCTTGCGTTCTCGATGAAGACTGATGACGTCGCCCAATTTACACCTCATGGAACAGCCGGTTCCCCCAAACCGGCTGGCTAGACTTGTATACATGCGCGAAGAGGCAACACACACGCTCCGGCTTACGTGCAGGAACCAGACTGATGCTCTGGTTTTGTTGCAGTCGGCGACCAGAATACCTCTCGGTGCGCCGCGAGAATATGGCCATTTGTCGGAAGGTTGCCCTCCGCCGGTTACCTCCAGGGAATAAATTTAGTGCCTGACAGGGGATTATCGCGTCTTTGTGATCGTAATTTCCCCGCTCCTCGCGACATGTGCTAAGGAGCCCGCGCTGCGTGTTTCATGGTGATGAAAGGGTTAAGCCGATGACCACCCGTACTGAAACGGATACTTTTGGTCCAATCGAAGTTCCCGCGGACCGTTACTGGGGCGCTCAGGCGCAGCGCTCTCTGGGCAATTTCAAGATCGGGTGGGAGAAGCAGCCGCTTCCGGTCGTTCGCGCTCTGGGCATCGTGAAGCGCGCCGCCGCTGAAACCAATCGCGATCTTGGCCGTCTCGATCCCAAGCTGGCAGATGCCATCATTGCCGCCGCGCAGGAAGTGATCGACGGGAAGCTGGACGAGCATTTCCCCCTCGTGGTCTGGCAGACCGGCTCGGGCACCCAGTCCAACATGAATGCCAACGAGGTCATCTCGAATCGCGCCATCGAGATTCTGGGCGGTGAGAAGGGCTCCAAGAAGCCCGTGCACCCCAATGACCATGTGAATATGAGCCAGTCATCCAACGACACCTTCCCCACCGCCATGCATGTGGCCTGTGCGGAAGAGGTTGTGCGCCGTCTCATCCCGGCCCTGCGCCAGCTGCATGCAGCACTGGATGCCAAGGCGAAGGCCTGGGATCACATCATCAAGATCGGCCGTACCCATACGCAGGATGCAACCCCGCTGACCCTTGGCCAGGAGTTCTCCGGCTACGCCCAGCAGGTGGCCAATGGCATCGAGCGTATCGAGCTGACCCTGCCGGCGCTGATGCAGCTGGCGCAGGGTGGCACGGCTGTCGGCACCGGCCTGAATGCGCCCATCGGCTTTGCTGAAAAGGTTGCCGGGCAGATCGCCAAGATCACCGAGCTGCCCTTCACATCCGCCCCGAACAAGTTCGAGGCTCTGGCGGCACATGACGCGATGGTGTTCACGCATGGCGCGATCAACACCGTTGCGGCTTCCCTGTTCAAGATTGCCAATGACATCCGCTTCCTCGGCTCCGGGCCGCGTTCCGGCCTTGGTGAGCTGGCTCTGCCCGAGAATGAGCCGGGCTCCTCGATCATGCCGGGCAAGGTGAACCCCACCCAGTGTGAGGCGATGACCCAGGTTTGCGCGCAGATCTTCGGCAACCATGCCACTTTGACCTTCGCGGACAGCCAGGGCCATTTCGAGCTGAACGTGTTCAACCCGGTGATGGCCTACAACTTCCTCCAGTCCGTACGCCTGATGGCGGATGCCTCGGTCAGCTTTACCGAGCATTGCGTGGTGGGCATCGAGGCCCGTGAGGACAATATCAAGGCCGCGCTGGAACGCTCCCTGATGCTGGTGACCGCGCTGGCGCCGAAGATCGGCTATGACAATGCCGCCAAGATCGCCAAGACCGCGCACAAGAATGGCACCACCCTGCGCGATGAGGCTGTCGGGGGCGGTTATGTCACCAATGAAGAATTTGATGAGATTGTCCGTCCGGAGAAGATGATTTCTCCGAACTGATCCGTCTCTGGATCTCTTCTGAATGTGGCGTGTCGATGAAAATTGGCACGCCATTTTCTTTTGTATCTCTGGGGAAGGGGGTAACTTGCTGCGGACTGTCTGACAGGAATGGGCTGACACTATGGGGGGCTTGATGGAGCAGGACGCAAGTATTCATGATCTGCATCCAACACAGCTGACATTGGGACTTGCGGAGGTGCGCAAGCGCGCCAAGGCGATGCGCCAGCTCGCGCCGGGGGATCTCAGGTCACTGTTGCAGAGCAAGCCGGTGCCGCATGTGCTGGGGCCGGGTGGGCGCATTTATATCATAGACCATCATCATCTGTGCCGCGCCCTGCTGGAGGTGGGTCATGAACGCGTGATTCTCGGCACCCAGCTCGAGGACTGGTCTGATCTGGACCTGAAATCCTTCTGGGCGCGGATGGAAGCGCACAGTTATTGCTGGCCGATCGACATGAACGGGAACCGGCGCCCCTATTCCAGAATTCCACCCCATATCCGGGAACTGACGGACAATCCGTGGCGGACACTGGCCCGTTCCATCCGGGGCACGGCCTATTCCAATGAGGATACGCCGTTTCAGGAGTTCAAATGGGGGGATTACTATCGCTCCTTCATGACACAGCGCCTGTTGGAGTGTGATAGTGAACTGGCGATGGAACTTGCCGTGAAGCTCTCGCATATTGATGAGGCGCATGATCTGCCCGGCTTTATCGGGCGCCGTGCGGGCAAGACATCGGAAGCGGCAAGATCCGATGGAAAGCAGAAAAGGGGCTGAGAAGGCGATGTCTGGAATGGTTGTGTCCGTGAGCCGCCTGCGGGCGCCCGTATTCATGGTGTTCTTTTCGCTGCTTCTGGCCGGTTGCGGCATCAACACCATTCCCACCGCCGAGGAGCAGGCCAAGGCATCCTGGAGCGAGGTGCTCAACCAGTATCAGCGCCGGTCGGATCTCATCCCCAATCTGGTGGAAACGGTGAAGGGGTATGCCACCCATGAGCGCGAGGTTCTGACCGAGGTGACGGATGCCCGCGCCAAGGCCACCGCCGTTCATGTCGATGCCTCCACCATCACCGACCCGGAACAGTTCCGCCAGTTCCAGGAGGCGCAGTCACGCCTTTCCGGCGCTCTGGGCCGGCTCTTGGCCATTACCGAAGCCTATCCGGACCTGAAGGCAAACCAGAACTTCCTCGCTCTCCAGTCGCAGATCGAGGGGACCGAGAACCGCATTGCGGTGGCGCGGCGCGATTATATCGAGGCCGTGCGGGTCTATAATACCGAGCTGAAAACCTTTCCGGGTGTGATCTGGGCCTCCACCATCTATCGCTCCTACAAGCCGATGGAGACCTTCACCATTTCCGAGGAGCAGAAGCAGGCGCCGCAGGTGAAGTTCTGACGACGCGCCTTGCGGGTGGACAGGGCTCATGAACGCAGACCGCCACAGCCATTCGTGCCCGCGACCACTTGTGTGGCCGCAGGCGGTGTTGCGCCATTTGTGTGCCCTGTTGCTCCTGCTGGCGATTCTGGCGCAGACGGGCAGCCCGGCCCATGCCGAGCCCCGCTATCCCCCTCTGACCAGCCATGTGGTCGATGCCGCAGGCATCATTGATCCGGTGACCGCCGCCGAGCTGGATGCCGCCCTGCTGGCGCAGGAGGGGAAAACATCGGATCAGCTGGTGGTGGCGACGGTGCCTTCGCTGGAGGGGTATCCGATCGAGGATTATGCCAATGGCCTCTTCCGGGCATGGAAGCTGGGCCAGTCAAAAGAGAATAATGGCATCCTGCTGCTGATCGCGCCAAATGAACGGCGCGTCCGTATCGAGGTTGGCTATGGGCTTGAGGGCATTCTCACCGATGCTGTCGCCAGCACCATCATCCGCAACGCGATTATTCCCGAGTTTCAGGCCGGAGACATGGGGCAGGGGGCGCTGAAGGGCGCGCAGGCCATTCAGGATGTGCTGAACATGGATCCGGAAGAGGCGCGCGCCCGTGCCCGCGCGCTGGAGGCCCAGCAGAACCAGATGACCGATGAGGATGTCGCGGACATCATCATCTTTCTCATCTTCCTTGCTTTCATCATTTTCATGATCTGGCGATCCAACGGCAGTTCAGGCGGCCCCGGAATCCGGGGGAGGGGACGACGGAATGCGGGGGCAGGCGGCATGATCTCGACATGGGACTGGGGCTCCGGGCGGGGCGGTTTTGGCGGACGTTCGGGCGGCGGCTGGTCCGGGGGGCGGGGTGGCTCTTCCGGCGGCGGCGGGGCATCCGGCAGCTGGTGAGGGCCGTATCGTGCGCCGTGTGGTGAGCCATCCGGCTGCCGAACATTGAGGGAACCGAATGTCATCGGGCGACACTGCTGGGCAGATGATGAAAATGCAGAAGCTGGGCCTGTCCGCAGACCAGCTCCGGAATATTGCCCGGGCCATTGCCGCTGCCGAGCAGAAAACCGCCGCGGAAATCCGGGTGGTGGTTTCAGGTACGCCTGTCATCCGGCACCGCTTCTTTCCTCTGGTCTGGGCGGGGGCGGCGGCGCTGCTTCTGCCATGGATCATCCAGTTCTGGCGTCCGATGTCTGGCCTGGCGATTCTCGAGATCCAGGCGGCCATTTTCATGGTCAGCGCGCTCATCCTCATGCTTCCCGGCCTGTCGGACCGGGTGGTGCCGGGCTATTTCCTCAGGTTGCGGGTGCGCGCGGCGGCCATTGAAACCTTTCTGGCGCATGGCATGACGCAGACGACCGGACGCAGTGGCGTGCTCATCTTCGTTGCAGGGCATGAGCATATGGTCGAAGTTGTCGCGGATGAGGGAATCCACGAACATCCGGGCGCCGAAACATGGGCCGAGATCTGCGCTCTCATCACCAGCCGGGCGCGTGAGGGGAATCTGGGCGAGGGGATCATCGCCGGGGTGGAGCGGGCAGGGGAGCGTCTGGCCGCGTTTCTTCCCCCTGTCACCTCCGGGGCGAATGAGCTGGACGACCGGGTCATCCTCCTGTGAAGCCGATGGCAAAAGGATAACTCAAGGAAAGCGGATGCCATGAACGAGGTTGCGAAAACAGCATAATGGGCCCCGTGCTGCTTCTCGCTTCCCCCTGTTGTGCTTCCATGGCTTTCCAAGAGCAGCGCGGCGGCCTAGATTGCGCGGCCGAACTTAGGGGCTCACTCAAGGCAAAGGGCTAATCTCATGACGAAACCCGCCGTTCGCGTCGCTGTTACAGGCGCCGCCGGTCAGATCTGTTACTCACTGCTGTTCCGCATCGCCAATGGCGATATGTACGGCAAGGACCAGCCTGTCATCCTTCAGCTTCTGGATCTGCCGCAGGCCCAGTCGGCCGTTGGCGGCGTGGTGATGGAGCTTGAGGACTGCGCATTCCCGAATCTGGCCGATGTCGTCATCACTGATGACCCGAAGGTCGCGTTCAGGGATGTGGACGCGGCGATTCTGGTTGGTGCCCGTCCGCGCTCCAAGGGTATGGAGCGGGCAGACCTGCTCTCCGCCAATGCCGAGATCTTCAAGGTGCAGGGCCGCGCTCTCAATGAATCAGCCAAGCGCGATGTAAAGGTGCTGGTTGTCGGCAATCCGGCAAACACCAATGCCTATATCACCGCCAAGAGCGCTCCCGACCTGCCGGCGCGCAACATCACCGCCATGCTGCGTCTGGACCACAACCGCGCTCTTTCACAGTTCGCGAAGAAGGCCGGTGTGCTGTCCCAGGATATCGAGAAGCTGGCCGTGTGGGGCAACCACTCCCCCACCATGTATGCCGACTACCGCTTCGCGACCGTCAAGGGCAAGCCGCTGCCGGAGCTGGTGAATGACCAGGCCTGGTATCGCGACACGCTGATTCCGACCGTCGGCAAGCGCGGCGCCGCGATTATCGAAGCGCGCGGCCTGTCCTCCGCCGCTTCCGCCGCCAATGCCGCGGTTGACCACATGCATGACTGGATCCACGGCACCAATGGCGGCTGGGTCTCCATGGGCGTGGCCTCGGATGGCTCCTATGGCGTACCGGAGGGAATCGTATTCGGTGTCCCGGCCGTCTGCTCCAATGGTGATTACGAAGTCATTAAGGATCTGCCGATGGATGACTTCTCCAAGGAGAAGTTTGGCATCACCCTGAAGGAGCTTCTGGAAGAGCGCGACGGCGTCGCCTCGCTTCTGGGCTGATCCTGTCCATTATGGTTAATGGGGCGCGGCGTAAGACGTCGCGCCCCTTTTTGCATCTGGATCAGACACGTGGTTCCGGATGCGGGAGTGAATTGCGGTGACGGGCGCTTTTCTCCGCTTGAAAGCTTGTAATCGCTTGACGTAGAGCGACTCTGCGGGTAAAAGCAGCCCACTTTCAGGGCAGGCAGTTAATGCCATGTCGGGAATCGCGGTCCACGGAAATCATAACCCTATGATTTCTCGCATTCCTTGGCTCACGACGCTGCCGGAAACAGCACTGCGATAACTTCAGGTGCATGATCGCGGCGTCAGTTTTCTGATCAGAAAACGGGAACGTGGTGATCCTCTGTCGCGGCAAGGTGTGCCCAAGCCCTGCGGGGTGGGTGACGCCTTTCCTGTCGTGGTGAGACTGTCGGTGACGATGGTCGAAAGAATTCACGGCCCCTAGGGGTCAGTCATGCAGTCCATTCGGGCTGTGCAACGAAGAATGCGGTCAAGGCCGCAGGTCAGGACGAGGCGAAGGCGTACATGCCGACGATCAACCAGCTGATCCGTAAGCCGCGGGAAGCGCAGAAGGCGCGGGACAAGGCGCCTGCGCTTCAGTCGAGCCCCCAGAAGCGTGGTGTTTGCACCCGTGTGTATACCACCACTCCGAAGAAGCCGAACTCGGCTCTTCGTAAGGTTGCCAAGGTGCGGCTTACCAACAGCTTCGAAGTGATCGGCTACATTCCGGGTGAAGGTCACAATCTTCAGGAGCACTCCGTGGTGATGATCCGCGGCGGTCGTGTGAAGGATCTTCCCGGCGTGCGCTATCACATTCTGCGCGGCGTGCTCGACACGCAGGGCGTCAAGAACCGGAAGCAGCGTCGTTCGAAGTACGGCGCCAAGCGGCCCAAGTGATCGGCTGAAGTGAGGAATTAGATATGTCTCGTCGTCACAAGGCTGAGCGCCGCGAGGTTATTCCGGATCCGAAGTACGGTTCCACCGTGCTTTCCCGCTTCATGAATTCCGTGATGCGTGATGGCAAGAAGTCTGTCGCCGAGGGCATCGTTTATGGTGCGCTTGATGTCGTCGAGACCAAGGCCAAGCACGATCCGGTTGAAGTGTTTATTCAGGCTCTTGAGAATGTGGCTCCGGCCGTCGAGGTTCGCTCTCGTCGTGTTGGTGGCGCCACCTACCAGGTGCCGGTGGAAGTGCGCAACGAGCGTCGTCAGACTCTGGCGATTCGCTGGCTGATTGCTTCTGCTCGTGCTCGCAACGAGAAGACCATGGTGGAGCGTCTGTCCGCCGAGCTTCTTGATGCGGCAAACAATCGCGGCTCTGCCGTGAAGAAGCGCGAGGACACGCACCGTATGGCTGAAGCCAACCGTGCATTCTCGCATTACCGCTGGTGATCGGAACCGAGGACTGAGCAATGCCGCGCAGCCACGCGATCGAGGACTATCGCAACTTTGGCATCATGGCCCACATTGATGCCGGCAAGACCACGACCACCGAGCGGATTCTTTTCTTCACCGGAAAGAACCACAAGCTTGGTGAAACCCATGATGGTTCTGCCACCATGGACTTCATGAGCCAGGAGCAGGAGCGCGGCATTACCATTACGTCGGCCGCGACGACCGCTTTCTGGCGCGGCAAGCGCCTGAACATCATCGACACTCCCGGCCACGTGGACTTCACCATTGAGGTCGAGCGTTCCCTGCGTGTTCTTGATGGCGCTGTCTGCGTGCTGGACGGTAACCAGGGCGTCGAGCCCCAGACGGAAACCGTGTGGCGCCAGGCGGACAAGTATGATGTGCCGCGTATCGTGTTCGTCAACAAGATGGACAAGATCGGCGCTGACTTCTTCCGCTGCGTGGACATGATCGTTGATCGTGTGGCCGGCAATCCTGTCTGCTGCCAGATTCCGATCGGTGCCGAGAGCAACTTCAAGGGTGTCGTTGACCTGATCACCATGAAGTCCATCATCTGGGAAGATGACGGGACTGGCATGAACTTCAAGGAAGGCGAGATCCCGGCGGACCTGCAGGACAAGGCTGTCGAGTATCGTGGCAAGCTGATCGAAGCTGCTGTCGAGCTTGATGACGATGTCATGGCCGCCTATCTGGATGGCGTGGAGCCGGACGAGCAGACGCTCAAGAACCTGATCCGCAAGGCAGTTGTCGGTCGCGTCTTCAACCCCGTCTTCTGCGGCTCGGCCTTCAAGAACCGTGGCGTTCAGCCGCTTCTTGATGCCGTTGTCGACTATCTGCCTTCTCCGGTCGATCGTGGCGCGATTCGCGGCATCGATTTCCGTACCGAAGAAGAGACGGAGCGTCTTCCCACGGATCAGGAGCCGCTTTCGGTTCTTGCGTTCAAGATCATGGACGACCCCTTCGTCGGCACGATCACCTTCTGCCGGATCTACTCGGGCGTGATGGAAGCTGGCATGAGCCTGCTGAACTCCACGCGCGACAAGCGTGAGCGTGTTGGCCGTATGCTTCTGATGCATGCGAACAACCGTGAGGACATCAAGGAAGCTTATGCCGGCGACATCGTCGCTCTGGCTGGCCTCAAGGATGTCCGCACCGGTGACACGCTTTGCGATCCGACCAAGGCCGTGATTCTGGAAAAGATGGAATTCCCCGAGCCGGTCATCGAGATCGCGATCGAGCCGAAGTCCAAGGCTGACCAGGAGAAGCTGGGCATCGCCCTGTCGAAGCTGGCTGCCGAGGATCCGTCCTTCCGCGTTTCGACCGATCAGGAAAGCGGCCAGACCATTCTGAAGGGAATGGGCGAGCTGCATCTGGACATCAAGGTCGACATTCTGCGCCGTACCTATAAGGTCGATGCGAATGTGGGTGCTCCTCAGGTTGCCTATCGTGAGACTCTCACGAAGAAGACCGAGGTGGATTACACCCACAAGAAGCAGACCGGCGGTACGGGTCAGTTCGCCCGCGTCAAGCTGGTGATCGAGCCGAATGAAGCCGGCAAGGGCTTCGAGTTCGAGAGCGTGATTGTTGGCGGTGCGGTGCCGAAGGAATACATCCCGGGCGTCCAGAAGGGCCTCGAAAGTGTTCTCGGTGCAGGTGTTCTGGCTGGCTTCCCGGTCGTGGACATCAAGGTCCAGCTCATCGACGGCGCGTTCCATGAAGTTGACTCGTCGGCCCTGGCCTTCGAAATCGCTTCCCGGGCCGCTCTTCGTGAGGCTCTGCAGAAGGGTTCGTCGGTTCTCCTTGAGCCGGTGATGAAGGTCGAAGTGGTGACTCCCGAGGAGTACACCGGTTCTGTCATCGGTGATCTGAACTCCCGTCGTGGTCAGATCCAGGGGCAGGACATGCGCGGTAACGCGAATGTCGTGAATGCAATGGTGCCGCTGGCCAACATGTTTGGTTATGTGAACTCCCTGCGTTCCTTCAGTCAGGGTCGCGCAACCTTCACCATGCAGTTTGACCACTACGAGCAGGTTCCGTCGAACGTTGCTCAGGAAATTCAGGCCAAGTACGCGTAAGCGTCGGTCTGAGTTTCACTTCGCCCTTAAGATCAAGCCAGAGAGACCCAACGGAGCGTCCCATGGCCAAAGAGAAGTTCAACCGCTCGAAGCCGCATTGCAACATCGGCACCATTGGTCACGTTGACCATGGCAAGACGTCGCTGACGGCTGCGATCACGAAGGTGCTGGCTGAGGCTGGCGGCGCCTCCTTCACGGCATATGACCAGATTGACAAGGCGCCTGAA
>NZ_JBQWAR010000006.1:0-15967 GCF_052491725.1 Haloleucobacter ellipsoideus | reverse complement strand
AAAGGTGCGATCTTCGCCCATTGGGCATCGCTCAACTCGTACCGCTTCGCCATCATCGCAGGGCTCCGTGCTTCGGAAACACGGAACCCTATGAATCAGCATTCTCCAGCCTTGGGAATCCTGAATGTCGATCGGACCTAGAGATCCGCTCAGCTCTTGATATGCAGCCAATTGAAAAAGGGCCCCTGAATGGGCCCTTTTTGCTTTGTGTTGCTGCTTCGCTGTAGCGCTATGGCTCAGTTGCTGATGCGCGTTCCAGAAAGATCAGTTCGCTTTCATCATAGGAGCGCCGTTCAAGCTCGGCAAAGCCCGCCGGTATGGTGAAGGCACCGGTGCGCTCCTCCACCACGATCAGGCAGTCATCCGCCAGCCAGCCTCCGGCAAGGGCAGAGGCGAGGGCCGCCTCGGCAAGGGCCTTGCCATAGGGTGGATCACAGAAAACCAGCGTATGCGGCGCGCCGGCATGCGCACCGAGCCTGGTTGCATCGCGGCGGAAAATCCGGGTGGAGCCGGTCTGGCCCAGAGCTTCCACATTGTCACGTATGGTTGCGCGGGCCGCAGTAGCTTCTTCCACGAAAAGGGCAAATCGCGCACCGCGTGAAAGCGCCTCAAGCCCGAGAGCACCGGTGCCGGCAAACAGATCCAGCACGAGTGCATCCTCGCAGGCATGGCCATAGCCATGCGCCAGCACATTGAACAGGCTTTCACGCAGCCTGTCCGATGTGGGGCGTGTTGCGCTGGAAAGGGGACCCTTGAGGGGGCGCCCTTTCAGCTTGCCGCCAACGATCCGCATTTGTCAGGCTCAGCCCTTGGGGCGCGGGCCACCGGGGCGGTGGCCGGGACCACGCCCGCCGCCCTTGAAGCCGCCGCCCTTGCCGCCGCCTGGGCGGCCGCCAAAGCCCTTGTCTCCGGAATGGCTTTTGCCACCGCCATGCCCTCGGCCACCGGCAGGGCCGCCGGAACGCGAGCCGCCATGACCGGGACGGCCCTTGCCGTAGCCGGAATCAGACCTGAACGAACGCTCGGCGCCATCACGCGGAGCATGGGATCTGTCCCCGAAGCTCTTTTCGCCAGAACCGCGCTTTTCATAGCTCCCAGCCCCGGCCGCCGGGCGACCATGGGGACGGGAGGAGGAAGCGCCGCGCTCGAACCGATCGCCAGCCGGACGGGGGCCACGCGGGCGGTCCTCGAAGCGGTTGCGACCCTCTGAACCCTCGAAGCCGCGGGAGCCGCCGGAACGCGGGCGCTCGTCGAAGCGCCGCTCGCTCCGCTCACCAGCCGGGCGGGGTGCGCGAGGGCGGTCCTCGAAGCGGTTGCGTCCCTCTGAACCCTCGAAGCCGCGGGAGCCGCCGGAACGCGGGCGCTCGTCGAAACGACGCGAGCCCCGCTCATCGCCACGGGCATCCCTTGGCCGCTCCCTGCGGAAGTCCTCGCGTGCAGGGCGTTCATCGCGGTTGCGATCACCAAAGCGATTGCGACCTTCGGCGCCCTCGCTTCTGCGACCAGCTCCGAAACGGCTGCGCTCATCAAATCGCGAGGCACCGCGTGCACCGTCCCGCTCGTCACGGCTGCGGTCACGCCGGAAATCCTCGCGCCCGGGACGATCTTCCCGCGGGCCACCAAAGCTGCGCCCGGGGCCGCGACGATCATCCTCGAAGCGCTCGCCACGGCGCGCGCCCTCACCACGATGTGCGCCATGGGAGCGGGCAGGCGCGTTGAAGCCGTCACGTCCGCCACGTTCACCACGGAAGGAGCCGGGGCCACGGCCGGGCTCACGCACGGGGGCCGTGCGGTCGGCCACGACACGTTCCACCTTGATGGTGCGGCCCTTGCGATCGGCCACAGTGCCCCGGCTTTCCAGCTCATTGGTCTCGGAAAGGCGGCGGCGTTCCCGCGGGCCGGCACCGCGCTGGGCACCTTCATGCATGTTCTCCCGCTCCCGCGGGCCACGCGCTGCCCGTTCCGGGGTGCGTACGGCCGGGCGGGGTGGGGCGGCTTCCAGCTCGCGTTCCACCAGCGGGCCGGAGAAGTCTGCGCCGGCAGCGGCGGCAAGCTCTTCACCAATCTGGTCGCGCAGCACACGGGTGCGCACTTCCTCGATCTCGCCCTCAGGCAGGTCATTGAGCTGGAACGGGCCGTAGGAAATGCGAATCAGCCGGTTCACCACCAGCCCCAGCGCGCCGAGCACGTTGCGCACTTCGCGATTCTTGCCCTCGCGCAGGGACACGGTGATCCATGCGTTGGAGCCCTGCATGCGTTCCAGCGTGGCTTCGATGGGGCCATATTCGATCCCCTCCACGCTGATGCCCTTCATCAGCGTATCGAGGCGGGCCTGATCGACATCGCCATGGGCGCGGACGCGGTAACGGCGCAGCCACCCGGTTTCGGGCAATTCCAGCACGCGGGAAAGGCCGCCATCATTGGTGAGCAGCAGCAGGCCCTCGGAGTTGAGATCCAGCCGGCCCACGCTGACAAGACGCGGCAGGCCGCCGGGCAGAAGCTCGAAAAGGGTCGTGCGTCCTTCCGGATCCTTGTTGGTGGTCACCACGCCACGCGGCTTGTGGTAGAGGAAAAGCCGTGTGCGCTCACGCTCGGGGAGCGGCGCGCCATCCACGGTGATGATATCAGCCGCCGTCACGGTGACAGCGGGTGTTTCAAGAACCTGCCCATTCACGGCAACGCGGCCGGCGGCAATCCACTCCTCGATCTCGCGGCGCGAGGCAAGGCCCGCGCGGGCGACGACCTTGGCGACGCGCTCGGCCTCTTTCTTCGGGGCGGGGGGGAGTTCGCGCTTCTGGCGCGGAACACGGTTCTTGTCCTTACGGGGCGGTAAATTTCGCGACATTCAAAGGTTTCAGCGAAGGGCAGACGGCTTCGCGGCAAGAGGGTACATCAAAGGCCCGGCGGCCATCTTGATTCTGCAAAGGGCAAAGGGCCGGGCGAATGGAAATGCAGTAGCACACACAGCCCCATATCGCGAGTGCGCAGATTGAAGGGCAAGATTGCGGGAGAGGCATTGGCCCATGTCGGGAACCTTCATGCAGATGGCGCTGAACGAGGCGCGCGCGGCGGCCGGGCGCGGGGAGGTGCCGGTGGGGGCGGTGCTGGTGCGTGGCAGCGAGGTGCTGGCCCGCGCGGGAAACCGCACGCGTGAACTGAATGACCCCACGGCCCATGCGGAAATGCTGGTGCTGCGGCAGGGCGGGCAGATTCTCAATTCGGAACGGCTGATCGGCTGTGATCTCTATGTGACGCTGGAGCCGTGCGGCATGTGCGCGGCGGCCATCTCCTTTGCCCGTATCCGGCGCCTCTATTATGGGGCTGGAGACCCCAAGAGCGGGGGGGTGGATCACGGTCCCTGCTTCTTCTGCCAGCCCACCTGCCACCATGCGCCGGAGGTGTATGGCGGTATTGCCGAGCGACAGGCGGCCGATATTCTGCGCAGTTTTTTCCAGGCCCGCCGCTCCTGAAAGCCGGCCCCCAGATGCGCATATTAAACAAACCGTAAATCAGTTTTTCCAAGCCCTTGACCCATCAGGGGAAGATGCGCAGAAACTGCTGGAGACATGAAGCATCACGCACCGCACGCTGGGGGTTGCCGGGAATGACGCACTGGACCCATGGGCTTATCAATCGCCTTGTCGTGCTCTGCGATGTGGTGATGGCGATTTGTGCGGCTGTCATCGTGAACCTGGAGTGGCATTTCCTCTCCTGGAGCCAGATCGCCATTCTGTGGGCCATTGGCACGGTCATCTTCGTGCAGGTTCTCCAGCTCGGCCGGGCCTATCGGGTGGAGCATTATGGCCATGCCGGCCGCCAGTTCATGCATCTGCTGGTGGGTGGCATTCCCGCGGTGCTGACCGTGGGCGTGTGCTACTACGCCTTCATTCCGAACGAGAGCATGAACTGGGCGGCCTTTGCCACCTGGGCGGTTCTGGCCTCCGTGGCCTTTCTGGCGGGCCGCTATGGTCCGGTCCATATCGGCATGCGGCTGGTGCGCAAATATCAGCTCCTGCGGCGCAAGGCCGTGGTGCTGGGCAGCCCGCAGCGCGCCCACAAGCTGATTGACCGCTATCGTGAACTGAACGGGGAGAAGAAGGCGCTCTTCTCCTTCCAGGCCATTTTCCGTGATGAGGCTGATGCGCCGGACGCAGTGACGGATGACGCCTCCTATCCGCCGGTGCTTGGCGGATTGCCCGAGCTTCTGGAATATGTGCACGACAACCCCATCGATACGGTGATCGTCACCACGAGCTGGGATAACCCTGCCGCCATCAGTGCGCTTGTGGATGAGCTGTATCAGGTCGCCGCCGATGTGATTGTGGAGATGGACCCGAAGGGCTTCTCCCTCACCTATGCGCACCACACCATGCTGGCGGGCGAGCCCGCCCTGCAGGTGCAGCAGCAGCCCTTCAAGGGCTCTCTCGGCCTCATGAAGGGGATCGAGGATTATGTGGTTGCCAGCATCGCGCTGGTGCTGGTTTCGCCCATTCTTCTGGCGGCGGCCATTGCCATCAAGCTGGAATCACCGGGGCCGGTTCTGTTCCGTCAGCCGCGGGTGGGGCGGAACAACAAGGTTTTCATGGTCTACAAACTGCGCACCATGACCGTGGACCCCAATGATGACGGCTCACGCGGAACGCGGCGGGACAATCCACGCATCACACGCATCGGCCGTTTCCTGCGCTCGACCTCGATTGATGAGCTGCCGCAGATCTTCAATGTGCTGAAGGGAGACATGTCCGTTGTTGGCCCCCGTCCGCATGTGCCGAACATGATCGTGGCGCCCAATGTGCATTATGAGGCGATCCAGCGTTATGTGGCGCGCTATCGCGTGAAGCCGGGCATTACCGGCTGGGCGCAGATCAATGGCTCGCGCGGGCCTGTTGAATCGGTGGAGAAGGCCGAGCGCCGCCTCGCGCTGGACCTGTATTATATCGAGAACTGGTCGATCTGGCTGGATCTGCGCATCATGCTGCTCACCATCACCAAGGGCATGGTGGGGCCGCAAGCCTTCTGAGGGCACAAGCCTTTTGAGGATAAAGGCCGGCTGCAACGGTCAGCCGGCCCGCCCCTCATATGTATCCAGCAGCTCCGCCAGCGCACAGGTGATGTGATAGAGCGAACTGCCGGGCGCGGGCTGGAGAACGAAGCTGCCATCCGCATTCAGCACATCGCGCCATGTGCCGGGCACCGGCATGTCGAAATAGAGCTGAAGGCCACGGAAGGCCCGGCGCGCCTCTTCCGCTTCCTCTGCCGTATCCAGACGGCGCAGACGGGCAAGGGCGATCTTCAGCCGCTCGGTCTGCGGCCACAGGCGTGCGGAAGATTTGACCACATCCCCCCCCAGCGTCACCTCATTGATCGCCACATCATGCACCGGGCTGATGCCATATGTGCGGCCAAAGGCGGTGAGGCGGTCGGAAATGGCGCGGGCATCCGCCCAGCCCCACTGCGCCAGCTTCTCGAACAGCCATGCCCATTCAAAGCAGTGGCCGGGCTCCACGATCTGCCCTTCAGGGCCGGGGGCGGGGATGAGATCTTCGGTGAAATATTCCAGCAGTGCGCCGGTGCGCGGATCAATGAAATGATCCCGGCACAGGCGCGCCATCTCTTCCGCCCGCGCCTTCCATGCCTCCTGTCCGCTGATGTCATAGAGGGCGGAAAAAGCCTCGAAGAAGTGCATGTGCGGGTTCTGGTGGCGCAGGGGGCGGGGAATGTCCTTCTCCACAAATCCACCTGAAGCATGGCGCCATCCGGCATCCAGCGCGGCCATCAGCTGGTCCGCCGCCGCCAGAAGCTCCGGGCGCCCGAGGGCGCGGGAGGCGTGGCCGAGGCAGAACAGCATGAAAGCCTGATCATACAGATCCGCCCGTCCATCATGCACCGCGCCATCCGTGGTGAAGCTGTGAATGAACAGCCCATCGGCGCGCCGGCCATGGGCCAGCAGATAATCCACCGTCTGGTTGCACAGGTCCTGCCAGGGGCCATTCCAGCCCAGCCGCCCGATCTCGCCAAACGCATAGATATCCCGCGCCTGCACGAACAGGCGGCGCGGGGCATCATCGCCCTGTCCCTCCAGCGTCAGCCGCTCCACGAAAAGCCCCTTGTCCAGCCGCCCGGTGGAAGACCACAGGGGCGCTGCAATCTCCAGCAGCCAGGCGCGCGCCTCGCCGGCAATGTCGCCCAGGCTGGCAATGGCGGGAGAGGTCTTCACGGGGGCGCAAGACGACATGGAGCGGACTTTCGGGTCAGGTTCATGATCCGGCAGCAGGATTGATCAGACGCCGGCAGCCGGGGCGGACATGCATTCAGGCTTGGGCGGTCTGGCCGGCAGCCGGGGCGGGCAAGGCCAGCGTGTTGATGAAATCCAGCAGGTTATCGCCAGTGAAGAGATGGGCGGCCGGCAGGCCGGCGGCCTGTGCGGCGGCAATATCGGTATCCCGATCGCCGATCAGCAGGCTGCGCTCCTTGTCCACCGGCCAATGGGCCAGCAGGTCCAGAAGCATGCCCGGTTCCGGCTTGCGCCAGGGGTGGGCGGCTGTATAGGCCTCCACCTTGCCGCGCGGATGATAGGGGCAATAGCGCCAGTCATCGACACAAGCGCCTGCCGCGCGCAGCTCCTGCGCCATCCAGTCATGGAGATGGTGGATGGCCTGCTCCTCATACAGCCCATGCGCCACACCGGCCTGATTGGTGACGACAAAGACATAGCAGCCCAGATCATTGAACCGCTTCACCGCCGCCTTCGCGCCCGCCTTCCAGATGATCTCTTCCGGCTTGTGGGCATAATTCGTGTCCTCGTTCAGCACGCCGTCGCGATCCAGGAAAATGGCCGGGCGGCGGCGATGGGCGGGCACGGAGGTCTGGGCATCCTCATAGGTCTGGGGAATGCCGATATCGATGAAGAAGCCATCATAGGCGACGCCCGCCAGCCGGCCTTCCTGCGCCAGACGCGGCAGAAGCAGGCCCTCCAGCGAGAAGGGCGCCTGCATGTTCTCAAGGCAGGCGCGCTTCATGACATAGACGCCGCCATTGATGAGCGCGCGCTCCAGCCCCGCTTGCCGCGCCCGGAACTCGGTGATCCGCTTGCCGTCAAGGGCAATGGTTTCATAGCGGTCCGGCGCTTCCACCAGCCGCAGGGCCATGCCGCAGTCGGCACCCGTCTCAAGGGTGGTGAGGGCAATGTCCAGCCAGTTGAAATCGAACCATGTATCGCCATTCAGCAGCAGGAAGCTCTCATCCAGATGCGGCAGGGCATGGACCAGCGCGCCACCGGTGCCGAGCGGCTCCGGCTCCACGCAGATCTCGACAGTGGCATTGAAGCGGGCAGGCACATTGGTGCCTTCAATATAGTCACGCACCACATCGGCGCGGAAACCGGCCAGCAGCAGGAAACGGTCGAAGCCACGGCGGCGGGCCTCGCCGATCAGCACCTCAAGGAAGGGGGCTCCGGCGACGGGCAGCAGGGGCTTGGGGGTTTCCGCCGTGAGAGCGCCCAGCCGTGTGCCGAGCCCGCCGAGGAGAATGACGCATTGCCTGACCACGGATCGCCTCTCTTTCATACGGAGCGTCCAGTCCTGCCTGGAAGGCTCCAGCCTGTTGCATGGCCGTGTCTTTCACGCCCGGGCATGAAGCATGCTCAGGCGCTGATGGGCCAGCCTTCCGCCCCTTCGAAGGTGAATTTCACGGCGCTTGCCTGCCCGCCGGCCTCGTTCAGCGCCTGAATGAGCTGGTAGCTGTTCTCCGGGTCGGTCAGGAACATCATGAACCCACCCCCGCCAGCGCCGGAAACCTTGCCCGCCCATGCGCCGGCCGCCATGGCCGCGTCATAGAGCTGGTCGACCGTCTGGTTCGAGATGCCAGCCGCGGTGGCCTTCTTGGAAGCCCAGCTGTGCCCCAGAATCTCGGCCGTGCGCCGGATGTCGCCGCGCAGCAGGGCCAGCTTCATCTCGATGGCATCCTGTTTCAGTTCGTGCATGTGGATGAGGGTTTTCTCATCCATCTTGTTCAGCCCGGCCACCTGTTCCTTGATGATGGAATCGGAACGGCGGGACTGGCCGCTGAAGCAGATGACGAGGGAGGCCTCGAACTCGTTCAGATGCTCGCGGCGAATGCGCAGGGGGTTCACGATCACCCGGTCATCGGTCAGGAATTCGAGGAAGTTCACACCGCCAAAGGCCGCCGAATACTGGTCCTGCCGCCCTCCGGCAAGGCCAAGATGCACACGCTCGATCTCGAACGCCAGCCGCGCCACATCATAGGGGCCGAGCGGCAGGCGCAGCGCATAGCGGAAGGCTTCGATGAGCGCCACCACAAGGGCGGAGGATGCGCCAAGGCCGGAGCCGGCCGGCACGTCAATGGTGGTGGACATGGTGAGGGGCACCGCCACGCCATCGCAATAGGTGCGCATCATGTGGGTATAGACGGCGCGATGGAGCATCAGCCCCTCGCGGATCGGGTGGTCGAGGCTGGGGTCCAGTATCTCTTCCTCGCCCACATCACGCGCGCGCAGAACCAGTGCGCCGATGCGGTTGGCACGCAGATGGGCATAGGCAAAACGGTCGATGGTGGCGTTCAGGACATTGCCGCCATATTCGTTGCAATAGGGCGAGAGATCCGTGCCCCCGCCTGCCAGACCCAGCCGCAGGGGTGCCCGCGCGCGAACATTCAGCGCATCGCCGATGGCCATCACTCTGTTCCTTCCTGCATCTCGCCTCTTGCGCTGGCTTATAGCCCTAGTTGCGGGCCATGCAGAAGTGCGCTTGCACAAGTTTGCTGCATTCTTTCAGCCTTGCAATGTAAAGAGGTATGGTCGGGGGCGGGCCTCAGTCCGGACGGGAGAGGAAGGGGCGTGTGGCCTCGACCAGAGCATCCGGCGCTTCCTCGCAGACGAAATGCCCCGCGCCCGGCAGGGCCATGCCGGTGATATCCGGCGCCAGCACCTTCCAGGCATCCAGAGGGCTTGCCCCGCGCGCGGGAATGCCGCGTTCACCCCAGATCAGCAATGTGGGGCACAGCAGGGTGCGCGCTGCGGCGACATCCGCCTCATCATGGCCGAGATCCACCGAGGCCCCGGCGCGATAATCCTCGCACATGGCATGCAGCCGGTCCGGCGAGGAAATGGCCGCGCGATAATGGGCAAGGGCGCGCGGATCGAAGGCATCCAGAGACTTGTCCGCGGTCCAGCCCGCCATGGTCCAGTCCAGGTACCATGCGGGATTGGCGCCGATGAGCTTTTCCGGCAAGGGATGGGGCTGGGCCAGGAAGGACCAGTGATAGACCTGAAGCGCACGGGCGCGGTCCATGCGGTGCCACATCACATAGGTGGGCAGGATATCCAGCAGCACCAGATGCGAGACCCGGCCCGGATGGTCGAGCCCCAGACGGTAGCCCACCCGCGCGCCCCGGTCATGCCCCATCAGCGCAAAGCGGGCAAAGCCCTGTTTCTCCATCACCTCCAGCATGATCTGCGCCATGTCGCGCTTGGAGTAGGGTGCATGGTCCGGCCCGCCGGCGGGGGCGGTGCTCCAGCCATAGCCGGGCAGATCCGGGATGATGAGCGTATGGTTCTGCGCCAGTCGCTCAGCCACCGCATGCCACATTACATGGCTTTGCGGAAAACCATGGAGGAGGAGGAGCGGGGAGCCGGTACCGCCCTGCCGCAGAAAGATGCGCCCGGCCTGGGTATCCACATGATGGGCGGAAAAACCGGGAAACAGATCGGCAAGATCAGGCATGGCGCGCGCTCCACAAATGGTTTTCGGCCAGTGTAGAGCCTTTCGCCCGCCCGGGGAAATGCCGATGAGACCCAAAGCCCCGGATGTTCGTGGCTTTATCGCTCCCCCTCATGCTCCGGCACGATACCGGCGCATGGGGCGGGCATCACTGTGCTTCCAGCACGACAGCGCAGGCGGGCGGCAGATCGGCCAGCGTGAGCTGAGGCTTCGGCTTCGGAGGGGTCTTTGGCGGCGGCTTGGGCTTGGGGTTCAGAACCTCATCGGAGAACCACCATGCCAGTTCAGATCCGCATCCATCACCCTGCGGAGGCGCGGCCTGCGGGCGGCATTGCGGGCTGCCGGCCGGGCAGGAGAGGCGCACATGCATGTGATAGTCATGCCCCCAATAGGGACGCACCTTGGCCAGCCATGACCGGTCTCCCTGCGCATCCCGGCACAGGGCCTTCTTGATGGCGGCATTCACCAGAACGCGTTCCACCCGCGGGTCCTGCGCGGCTGCGCGGATGACGCGCCAGTGATCCGGCCTCCAGTTGGCCGGGTCGATATCGCGCCGGTCTTTCCGCACCATCATGGTGGCGGAGATGTTCTCGCGCTCCTGACGGCTGAGGGGGCGCGGTGCGCCCGGTGTGAGCCAGATATCGACATCAAGGCCGATCTGGTGTGAGGCATGACCGGTCAGCATCGGGCCGCCACGGGGCTGGGACATATCGCCCACCAGTATGCCGGACCAGCCGGAAACCTGCGGCACCTTCTCGGCAAAATCCCTGATGAAGGAGAGCAGTTCCGGGTGTCCGTAATTGCGGTTGCGGGAAAGGCGCATGGCCTGCCACAGCGGCCCGCCACCATTTGCGGCGCTGTGCGGTCCGGTGACCGGCAGTTCCATCGCCCCGGCCACGCAGCCCTTTGAATAGAAACCGATAGCCTGGGGTGGCAGCTGGGCCGGCGCCTTCATCTTCCCGAAAAGCTGGCGGGCCGGAGGCTGTGTCTGGTTCTGCGCCAGTGCCTGCGGGGAGAGGGCAGGCAAGGCGAGCAGAAGGGCTCCGCTCCATGCCGCATGGCGAATCAGGCGTGAGGCGCAGGAGATATGGCGCACCATCAGCTTTCCTTCCCGTATCAAAAACCTGCGAAATCCGCATCGCAGCCAGCCCCCGAGGGTAGGGGGAAAGGGTGCCGGATTTGCTAATGCCCCCGCAGACATGGGCATGGCGCGCCGTTCAGGCCGGCTCCACTTTCAGGATCGCCCCATCGACAGCCACCACACGGACTTCTTGCTCCGCCGCCAGATCCGGCCCCTCCACCCGCCAGATCGTGTCGCCGATGCGGATATGGCCAATGCCGTCGCGGATGGGCTCATCCAGCCTGTAGCTGCGCCCGATATAGCTTTCGGCCCGCCGATTGAGAAAAGGGCGATCGGAAGCCTTGTCCGGGGGCGGGGTGATCTTGCGGCCGATCAGGACCGTCATCAGGGCGACCGCGGCGAAGACGACCAGGCTGATGGTGAAGGGCAACGCCAGAAAGGAGGCGATGACGCCTGTAATGACGGCGGAAAGACCCAGCCACAGGAGAAATGTGCCGGGGGCGAAGATCTCTGCCACCAGCAGGATTCCTCCCACGATGAACCAGGCCCAGGGGCTGATTTCCATCGCAATCCTCACTCCGTCCGCATGGAAGGGGCCCCGGGGCCGGTGGGGCGGCGCGGCACAGGGCTGGTGGTGGGCGCTGGCCGCACCGGGCGGGCACCATCCCCGCCGAAGGCATCGCGCGCAATTTCCCCGATCCCGGCAAGGGTGGAAAGAAGGGCGGTGCCTTCATAGGGCATCAGCACCACCTTCTGATTGGGCGACGAGCCCAGAACTTCAAACGCCTTCACATATTTTTCGGCGATATAGTAATTGAGCGCGGCGGGCTCGCCATGGGCCACGGCGGCAGAAAGCATCTGGGTGGCGCGGGCATCGGCCTCCGCCAGACGCTCACGGGCTTCCGCATCCTGAAAAGCCGCCTCGCGCCTGCCCTGCGCTTCCAGAACCTCGCTGGCCTTCTTGCCTTCCGCCTTCAGGATTTCGGCCTGCCGCAGGCCCTCGGCCTCCAGAATCGCTGCCCGCTTGTCCCGCTCGGCCTTCATCTGCCGCGCCATGGCGTTGACCAGATCGGTGGGCGGCACGATGTCCTTGATCTCGATGCGGTTGATCTTCACGCCCCATGGCTCGGCCGCGGCATCCACCACGCGCAGCAGGCGCACATTGATTTCATCGCGGTGCGAGAGCAGCTGGTCGAGATCCATCGAGCCCATGACGGTGCGGATATTGGTCATGGTCAGCGCCATGATGGCCGAATCCAGATGGGTGATCTCATAGGAGGCGCGGGCGGCATCAAACACCTGGAAGAAGGCCACCCCATCCACCGAAACGGTGGCGTTATCCTTGGTGATCACTTCCTGGGTCGGCACATCCAGCACCTGCTCCATCATGTTCACCCGGTTGCCGATCTGATCGATGAACGGGATGAGGATGTTGAGGCCGGGCATCAGGGTTCTGGTATAGCGGCGGAAGCGCTCCACCGTGTACTGGTAGCCCTGCGGCACCGTCTTCACGCCGGCGAAGATGATGGCGATGGCCAGAATGACAAGAATGATGACGAACAGATTCGGGCCAGTGGGCAGCATGGCGAACCTTCGGTTGGGTGCATCCGTGCGGATGCGTGTGTATTCGGAGGAACCATACAGCAAGGCCGGTGCGCGTGCATGCGCGCTGTCCGCCTGTTTTCAGGCGGGCGATTTGGGCGGGGTCGCATCCTTGCGGGCAATCAGCAGGCCGGCCATGAATCCGAACCCAAGGCCGAGATGCCAGACCTTGAGCGCGCCATCCAGATAGTTGAACGTGCCTGCATCGCGGGAAACGAAATAGCTCAGAACAAGCGAGATCAGCGCGATGGAGAGCAAAATGAGCGTGGAGGCGGCTTTGGGAGCCGATTCACCGTTCGCACTGGAAAAGCGTCTTGAAAGCGTCATCAAAATGCCACCGGCAATGGCCGCAAGGGCATAGGAGACGAAATAAAGCCCGGCCGAAAGAAAGCTGTTCTCCAGCGCCAGTATGAATATGCCAACCGGCAGGAACAGGATGGAAACAGTTTCTAAAGGGCGCATGTTGTCCGCAGAGCTTTTCCGGTGTCAGGCAGCGCACCCTCTTTATCGTGCGCCGGAGCTTTTGGCCACGATCTCCGGCACAAAGCCGCCCCCGCTTTTCCAGATGCAGAACTTCGATGCCCCTCCCGCTTTTCTGCTTATCTGAGAAGTGGCGGGGCGGGGCATCGTCATATGTATGAAAAAGCGTGCACTCTCTATGTTATCGACTGATTTATTCATGGTGGCGTGCGGTTTTTGTCTGCCAGTTCAGACATGATTTCAGTCGCATCCTGAAGGGCTATAGAGAGTATATATGCGAGAGTTTCCAATTTATGTATTTCCGCAATATTTTTTATTTCTCTGACTATTGAGCTTATATATTCGACAGCCATGATCTTGTCGTTCATGATTACAATCCTTTAGGCTTCCTCCTGGCCTTGGAACATGAGGGATTATTCAAGGAGAGGAAGCAAGGGGCGCATGTGGATAACTGCCCGGCTGCGTGGGAGGGGCGCGGCGCCATGTGGGGCCCGGTTGAGGCTGTGACCAAAGACGTATAGTGCGGGCAAAACGGATATTGCTGGACATGACCCCTACACTGACGACCCCCCGCCTCACCTTGCGCCCGATGCGTCTGGAAGACTGGGATGGCTATCATGATGTCATGACATCACAACGGGCGGTGTTCATGGGTGGCCCATATGCGCTGCCCGCAAGCTGGGGCATGTTCTGTACATGCCTTGCCCAGTGGGATTTGTTCGGGTTTGGCGCGCTCATGATCGAGGATACCGCCAGCCGGACATGTGTGGGGCAGATCGGCGTCAATTCCGGGCCGCTCTTTCCGGAATGGGAGCTTGGCTGGCTGCTTTTCCCTGAGGCGGAGGGGCGGGGTTTTGCGCGCGAGGCCGCGGCCGCGATGCGGGATTGGGCGAGGGATGTGCGCCAGCTCCCGACACTTGTCAGCTATATTGACCCTGCAAATTCCCGTTCCATCCGTCTTGCCGAGCAGATTGGCGCCCGGCTGGACAAGGATGCGCGGGGAACTGACCCGGCTGATCTCGTATATCGCCATTTTGGCAGGTCGGTGAATGCCCTGGGGGAAGGCTAGCCTTTGGAGGGGGCACTATTCTCCGATGGGGGCCGGGGCTTATGGAGATGCAACTGCCGAAGTTGGCCATTTTTCCGGGACGCCGGAAAAATGCTGCCGCCGGGGCGATTGGAGCCATCTGAAAATCAGAAAGAATCTGGTGCCGCGTGTCCGAATCGAACGGACGACCTACCGCTTACAAGGCGGTTGCTCTACCATCTGAGCTAACGCGGCTCCGCATCGCGGCGGAGGCTCCGTCGCGCATGGGCACTGCTCTAGCAGCGCTTTGTATGGGGAATCAAGCGGGCATCCTCACCAGCGTGTCAAAAACCGGGGATGAAGCAGGGCTTCACGGGGCTGGATTGCGCTTGATGGCCCGCCGCGCCATGCCAAGTGACAGGGCCGCGGCATTCGAGACATTGAGGCTCTTGATCACACCCGGCAGGTCGATTCGTGCCAGAACATCACAGGTGTCGCGCGTGAGCTGCCGCAGGCCCTTGCCCTCGGCGCCCAGTACAAGGGCCATGGGCGCGCGCATGGGCGTATCCTCAAGGTCGGCTGCACCCTCACTGTCGAGGCCGACAACGAGCATGCCGGCATCCTTCAGCTCATTGAGCGCCCGGGCCAGATTCTGCACCCGGCAGAAGGGCACATGCTCCAGCCCGCCAGAAGCGCTCTTGGCCAGCACGCCGGTTGCCACCGGGCTGTGGCGGGCGGTGGTGACGATGGCCCCGACCCCGAAAGCGCAGGCGGAGCGCACGATTGCGCCCACATTGTGCGGATCGGTGATCTGGTCCAGCACAAGAACGAGATCATGCTTGGCCGCCTTGGCAAGGGGCGGGAAGGGGAGGTGATCAGCCTCCGCGAGCAGGCCCTGATGGACCGCATCCGCACCCAGCAGCTTGTCGATCTCGGACGGCTTTACGATCTGCGGCTGGACGGGCACTTTCAGGCCCTCTTCCTCCAGCCGTCGCATGGCGTTTTCCGTTGCCATGAGCTTGCGGAAGCGCCGCTTGGGATTCGCCAGCGCCTCTGCAACCGTGTGCCAGCCATAGAGCAGGGCGACATCATCCTCGCCTTCCCAGCGCGGGGTGGCACCGCCCTTGTTGCGGCGGGGCGGGAAGGGGCCGCCCTTGCCCCCGCCCGGGCCGAAAGAGCGGAAGGAAGAGGGGCGGGGAGCCGCACGGCGCGGACGATCGGAAGAATGATCAGACATGAAACTGCCTTTGTCAGAGCCATGGCATAAGCGCAAGCCGAAACGCATCCCCGCATCTCTTCGCAAGGTCACGTGCCAGGGTGTCGTCCACAGCATGTCATCCACAGGCGGAAAAAAGTTGGCGCATGCCGGTTGACTTGTGGGGCTGCGGAACACATAAAGCCGCCCTCAACCGGGGCTGGCGTGAGCCGGTGCCGGTGAGGCGAAAAATGACGGGCGTCATATGGAGGAGTGCCCGAGTGGTTAAAGGGGACGGACTGTAAATCCGTTGGCTCAGCCTACGTTGGTTCAAATCCAACCTCCTCCACCACCCGTCATTTTGTGTTGGAATCCAGTGTTCGCACTGGTTTCGCACCCGTCGCGGGATCGCGGGTGTAGCTCAATGGTAGAGCAGCAGCCTTCCAAGCTGAATACGAGGGTTCGATTCCCTTCACCCGCTCCAGCCTTTCTTTCCGGAAAATTTGTCAAATCGCGCGCGGGCGTGTATCGCAGTCCTTTATCCGTGGCACGCACCTGATGCTGTCCGCCATAAGGTAAGGGCATATGCCGTGCGGCTCTTGCATCTGCACGTAAAACGCCCTATCCCACGCAAGCTTTTTTGCGGCCCGTGCGGGCGCTTGATCGACTGAGAGAATACGATGGCCAAAGAGAAGTTCAACCGTTCGAAGCCGCATTGCAACATCGGCACCATTGGTCACGTTGACCATGGCAAGACGTCGCTGACGGCTGCGATCACGAAGGTGCTGGCTGAGGCTGGCGGCGCCTCCTTCACGGCATATGACCAGATTGACAAGGCGCCTGAA
>NZ_JBQWAR010000007.1:0-3789 GCF_052491725.1 Haloleucobacter ellipsoideus | reverse complement strand
GAAGCTGATCGTGCCGGAAATGGCCGCAACCATCTGCCCGATGGTTTACGCCATTCCCGTCCAGCTCATCGCCTATCACACCGCCGTCATCATGGGCACGGATGTCGACCAGCCCAGAAATCTCGCAAAATCCGTGACTGTCGAATGAGGGCATGAGGTCTCCAGACGTATCGGAACCGCCTTTTGCAGGAACGCACAGACCGGTGATTGCGGCCCTGACCTTGAACCGCAGTCACGCCTTGAGGGTGAACGGAGCCGATGATTGAACAAAGACCACCCAGACCGATAGAAGCGCGCCGGCTGAACACGCTTGTGCTGGGTGGCTGCGGCTTCATTGGTTCGCATATCGTCGATGTTCTTCTGGCGCGCAGACACGCCGTCACCGTCTTCGACCGACGTCCGGAAGAGTTCCGCCCCCCTTTGCCGGGAGTGCGCTATGCATTCGGCCAGTTCAGTGACCGCATGGCGCTGATCGAGGCCATGTCTGGCGCGGATGTCGTGTTTCACCTCATCAGCAGCACCTGGCCCGGCACCGGCAACTTCAACCCGCGGGAGGATGCCTCCGGCAATCTCGTCGGCACGCTGGATATGCTGGACGCCATGGTGGCCCTGAAGGTGCCGCGCATCGTCTTCCTGTCTTCCGGCGGCACGGTCTATGGCCCCTCGGGCGTGCAGGCCATTCCCGAAAGCCACCCTCTTCAGCCCATCTGTTCCTATGGCATCATCAAGACCGCCATCGAACATTATCTTGGCCTTTATCAGGCCATGCACGGCCTCAGCCCGGTGGCCATCCGGGCCGCCAATCCTTTCGGCCCAAGGCAGGGGCATGTGGGCACGCAGGGCGTCATCTCCACCTTTCTGCGCAGTGTGGCGGAAGGGCGCCCCATCGAGCTGTGGGGAGATGGCAGCGTGGTGCGCGATTATCTCTATGTGCGGGATCTGGCCGAATGCTGTGTTCTGGCGGCGGAAAGCAAACTCACCGGGGCGCTCAATGCCGGCAGCGGGCGGGGGCACTCGCTCAATGAGGTCATCGCCATGATCGAGCGGGGGACACATATGCGGCTGGAGCCCATGCTCAAGCCCGCCCGTCCTGTCGATGTCCCCTACTCCGTGCTGGACTGCACGCGCGCACAGCAGGAGCTGGGATGGCACGCGCGCACGGGCCTTGAAGAAGCCATCGCCCTGAGCTGGCAATGGGTCAAGGCCCAATGCCAGCCCCCGGGGGAGCCCCTCCCCCGCACCCTTGGGACATGATTGGAAGATGATGCAGGAACTGGACAGACTGCGCGGCCTCATCGCCCAGCATGAGCGCAATGCAGCGCGCACATCCTGGCTGCTGCGCCAGCTTGCACGCAAGATCAGCCACTTGCCGCGCGACTATTCCCGCAAGATCCGCAAATCCTGGCGCAAGCGGCATGGTGCGATACAGACGCAGGCGCCGGAGAGTGGCAACCGGCTTGCTCCTTTTGAAGTATCCGCGCTTTATGAAGCGCAATTTCGCTCCCATCTTGAGCAGGATGCCGCCTCCCGCACGGCTCTGGACCAGATGAAGGCGTTCCATCTCTCCCCGGCCATGCATCATCTTGTTGCGCAGGCGGCATCGATTGACCCCAATGTGGGCGTCATCACGGGCATGGAGCCAAGCGTCTGCCCCCCCTGGCATGACACTGCCTATCACTTCCTGTGCGAAGCGCGGGCGCGCATTCCCGAGGGGCCTTATGATGCGGTTATTCTCATGCCCTCCGGGCGCATGGGCGGGGCGGATCTGGTGGCAGCCATGCTTGCCCGCGCCATCGCCCATACTGGCCGCCCCCTGATCCTGCGCACCGATGACAGCATATGGGACCGTCCGGACTGGTACCCCGCATCTGTACCCTGCATTGATATTTCAGACCTGATGCCCGGCATGGGAGACCCGCGTCGGGGGCTTTATGTCATGTTGCAGGAGATTGGTGCGCCGCGCATTTTCAATGTAAACAGCGCTCTCGCCTTCAGCATGTTTGAAACCTATGGGCGACAACTGGCGGAAAGCTTCCGCCTTTATGCCTATTACTTCTGCTCCGAGCGCACGAGCGATGGGGCCGAGATCGGCTATCCGGTCTGGCATTTTGCATCTCTTCTGCCGGTGCTGACAGCCGCACTTACAGACACGTGCAACCTGGCCGAAACCCTTGCCAACCGCTATGGCGTGCCACAGGAGATGGCGCGTCAGAAACTGCAAGTTGTCTATAGCCCAGCCCTGACCAGCCCTGACATGCCCCCCGTGGCCGCGATGACGAAAAACCAGAGCCCGCGCCCACTGCTGCTCTGGGGTGGCCGGCTGGACCGGCAAAAGCGGTTTGATCTTCTTCTGGATATTGCCCGCGCCATGCCGGATGTGGATTTTGCCTGCTGGGGCAAGGCGGTTCTGGATGCTCCACCTGACCTTTCCACTCTTCCGCCGAACGTGACCATGCACCCTCCCTTCACCAGCTATGAAGAGCTGCCGCTGATGAAGGCCGCAGGCTGGCTCTACACGGCGCAATGGGATGGGCTGCCCACCATTCTGCTGGAACTTGGAGCGCGGGGCGTCTCTCTTGTCGCCAGCGGGGTTGGCGGTGTGCCGGAACTGATTGATGAGGAGACGGGCTGGTTGCTCCCGCCATCTGCCTCCGTCACGGATTATGTCATGGCCTTGCGGGACATGCTTGCACGGCCGGAAGAGCGAGAAATCCGCGCCCGGGCTCTTCAGGCGAAAATTGCAGCGCGCCATTCTGAAGCGGCCTATATGGCACGGATTGCAGCGCTTTAAGCCTTCTCCATTTTCCGGAGTGGAGACAACATCATCAGATCAAGCGCCGCCCTTGCTCATGCAGGCCTGCGCCAACGGAGCGGAGACCTTATGGGCCAGCCCGACATCTCCATCATCCTGACCGCACATCGCGAAGGCTTACTCGCCGGCGTTACCGGACGCAGCGCTCAGGCAGCCATTCAGCAGGCTGCGCATAAAGGGCTGCAGTGCGAAGTGCTTGTGGTTCTCGACAGGGCGGATGACCTCACGCGACAGGTTCTTGAACAGGTTTTTGGCACATCAGCACAATATGTTGTGAGTGATACGGGAGACCCCGGCCAAGCCCGCAACCATGGCATTACACAGGCAAACGGAACATGCGCCACATTTCTGGATGGTGATGATCTGTGGTCAGAAAACTGGCTGGTTGCCGCATGGGAGATGTGTACCCAGCGGCCCGATGCAGTGCTGCATTCAGCCTGCAATCTCGTTTTCGGCCATCGCCGGATGCTGTTCTGGCATGCAGACTCCGAGACATCACTTTGCGAGCCGCCCTATATGAACTGGCTCAATTATTGGGATGCCATGAGTTTTGCCCGCACTGCTCTTTACCGGACGCACCCCTTTAAAGCCAACGATCTGGGGCGCGGGTTTGGGCATGAAGACTGGCACTGGAATGCAGTGACACTAGCGCACGGCATTGCACATAAACCTGTCTCCGGCACGGTTCATTTCAAGCGCTGCCGTTCTGGTTCACAGATGAGCCTGGTTGATGCGGCGCACGGGATAAGGTGGCCTTCGGCCTGAGAGGTGGGATGGGCGCTGGTTCCGGGCTTTCTGCGGAGTTGTGCCCTGCCCTTTTCATGTTTGCAGTTTGCCTTGGATGAACGACAAAACCCCCACTACGTATAGTAGTGGGGGTTTTAGTTATTGTGAATGGGCATTTTCTTGTCCTTTGCAGGCCTGGCAGCGACCTACTCTCCCGCGTCTTGAGACGAAGTACCATTGGCGCTGAGGAG
>NZ_JBQWAR010000005.1:0-18760 GCF_052491725.1 Haloleucobacter ellipsoideus | reverse complement strand
TCGAACTGTCGATCATCAGATACTCATTGTCTCGGTCGCGCGCGAGCAAGGTAAAGATGCGTTCCCACACGCCCGCACGCGCCCAGCGGGTGAAGCGCTTGTGGACGGTCTTGTATTTGCCGTAGCGCTCGGGCAGGTCCGACCATCGCGCACCCGAGCCAAGACCCATAGGACACCGTTTATAAACAGCCTGTTGTCGACCGCAGTTCGTCCCGGATCGGTCGACTTGCCAGGCAGCAGCGGTTCAATCCGACGCCACTGCGCATCGCTCAACTCGTATCGCTTGATCCCCATGATGCCTCCGCAAATGCGGAAACCCATGAATCAGACATCGCTCCCTTTGGGAACCACATCGAACGAACCATCGGCAAACTCAAGCAGCTACGACGCATCGCCACCCGTTACGACCGCATCCCGCATAACTACCTCGCCAGCCTCTACATCGCCGCCTTGCCCTTCTGGTGCTGAATGTCGATACAGCCTAGTCCTTACGCGGCATCACTGGCTTTCGCGCGCAACATAGGGTGCAGCACAGCGACACAGACGATTTGAAATATCGCGCCTGCTTCTCCATTCTTGCGGGGAGCAGGAGAGCATCAGGTGAATTTCGAGAACAGAACAGTGCTTGTCACGGGTGGCGGGCGGGGTCTTGGCTTTGCATATGTCCGCAGCCTTGCAGAGCTTGGTGCAACTGTCATCATTCATGATGTCGGTGCAGATTCGAGCGGCTCGGGCCGTGATCCGCAGCTTGCCGAGCACGCCGCCAGCCTGTTGCGGGCGGATGGCCATTCTGCCGTGGCCGCAAGCGATTCCCTGGAGACACGCAGTGGCTGCCGGGCGCTTGTCGAGCGGATCATCGCGGATTACGGGCGGCTGGACGGGGTGATCCATAATGCTGGCTGGGTCGCCTACCAGCCTGTCGAGGACATTGAGGAAGCAGCTTTCGATCACATGATGACCATTGGCGCCAAAGCCCCGCTCTGGCTGGCTCAGGCGGCATGGCCGGTGATGAAGGCGGCCGGCTATGGGCGCATCGTGCTCACCACATCATGCCGGGCGATCTATCCGCAATATGTGCACAAGGGCCTTGCCGCCTATGCCGCCGCGAAGATGGCGGCAGTCGGCATCGTCAATGTTCTGGCGGCCGAGGGTGCGGCCCATGGCATTGTCGTCAATGCCATTTCACCCGTCGCCAAGACGCGCATGTGGGGTGTCGATGGTGAGCCTGATGAATTGCGGCCTTCCGAGGTTGCGCCGGGCGCGGTGTTTCTGGCCTCGGATGCCTGTGTCGAGGGCGGGTGGATCATGCGGGCCGCCAACGGGCAGTTCCACGCAACACGCGCGGCAGAGGCGACTGGTGTGGACTATCCGCGCGATCTGCTCGGCGTTCGGGCGGCAACGGTGGATGAAGTTGCGGCACAATGGTCGCGCATTGCTGTCCCGGCCGTGGAGCCGCGGGGGTGAGAGGGAGCCCCGTCCAGAAAGTGCGCAAGTCCTGAATGTCACCGCGCGGCCTCCGTTTCGTTCGGGGCCGGCGGTGTCTCTTCGCCTTGCCTTGTGCGGGCCTGAGGTCAGGTGCCTCCGGCCTTGAGCACGCGCGTATCGCTCCATCCGAGTGCCCGCCCATTTTTCGCGCGCACCTCAAGCGGGGCGACAGGCGCGCCGGTTTCGGTTTCGACCAGCAAGGATCGCGGTTCACCGGGACGGTAGAGATGCGCCTCGCCCCACTGGCGCAGCGCGACGATGACCAGAAACAGGTCGCGCCCTTTTTCGGTCAGCACATATTCGCGATAGGCGGTGCCATCAGAGGCCGGGGCGGTTTCAAGGATGCCGCGCTCGGTCAGGTCGCGCAGGCGTGTCGCCAGCATCCCTCTTGCAATGCCGAGGCCGGTCTGGAAAGCGCTGAACCGCCGTACACCGTCGAAGGCGTCGCGGATGATGAGCAAAGACCACCAGTCGCCGATCACATCCAGTGCCCGCGCAACTGGGCAGTCGCTATTCCAGAGGCTGACCCGCTTCACCATGACCTTTCGCCCCTTGCACATATCATCTGGTTCTAAAATAGAACTGGATTTCCATGCGCGCAAGTCGTCTCATGATGAGACCGGAAGGGGTTCATTGACGGGATCACCATGCAGCACGCAAGCAGCCCAAAGCCCCGGCTCAGTGGCGGATTGTCGAGGGCCACGACCCTGGTCTTCGCTGTCGCCGCCGGCCTCAGCGTCGCCAATATCTATTATGCCCAGCCCCTGCTGGACGCGATGGCGCGGGATTTTGCGATAGCGCCTGCCGTCATCGGGCTGGTTGTGGCGCTCACCCAGCTTGGCTATGGGCTGGGGCTGGTGTTCATTGTGCCTCTGGGAGATCTGGTGGATCGCCGCCGCCTTGTCGTCAGCCAGGGCGTCTTGTCCGTTATCGCACTGGTGGCGGTCGCCATGGCGAGGACTGAGGCGATCCTGTTTGCCGGCATGGCGGCGGTCGGGCTGCTGGCCGTGGTCGTGCAGGTGCTGGTGTCCTTCGCGGCGACGCTTGCCACACCTGCCGCGCGCGGCAGGGCGGTCGGGATGGTGACCAGCGGCGTGGTGACCGGCATTCTTGGCGCGCGCTTCATCGCCGGGGTGCTGGCCGATCTTGGCGGCTGGCGTGCGGTCTATCTGACATCGGCGCTTCTGACGCTGGCGATGGTCGTGCTGCTCTCGCGCATTCTGCCGCGCAACCTGCCACCGGACAGCACCGACAGCTACGCCGCCACCCTATGGTCTATCCCTGTGCTGTTCCTGAACGATCGCATCCTGCTTGCGCGCGGCATTCTTGCCTTGCTGATATTTGCGGCATTCAGCACATTCTGGACCGCTCTGGTGCTGCCGCTGAGCGCCGCGCCGTTCAACTATTCCCATAGCCGGATCGGCCTGTTCGGTCTGGCCGGGATAGCGGGCGCCATCGCCGCGACGGGTGCGGGACGGCTTGCCGATCGAGGTCTTGGGCAATGGACCACGGGCGTGTCCCTCACGCTTCTTTTGGCATCATGGGGGCTGATCGCGCTTCTGCCGGTCTCGATCCCGGCCCTGCTGATCGGTGTGGTGCTGCTGGATCTTGCGGTGCAGGCGGTCCATGTCACCAATCAGAGCATCATTTTCGAGCGGCACCCACAGGCCCGCAGCCGTCTGGTTGGTGGCTATATGGTGTTTTATTCCCTCGGCAGTGCCAGCGGGGCGATGGCCGCAACGATGGCGCATGCCTGTGCCGGCTGGACCGGGGTTTCCATATTGGGTGCCGGATTCAGCGCGGCAGCATTGCTGGCATGGCTGTTTCAATCACGGAGCAATCGGCAATGGCATTGCGAAAGGCCGGGCGTTTGTGAACGGTGACGGGCCGATACAATGGAGCGGTTCTGCCGGGGGTGAACCATGGCGGCACAGGCGCCATCCTTCCTTCATACACGCCTCTGGCGCTTGACCTCGCCTGGCAGAATGCCGAACTGTTTGCGAAACGCCTCGGAGAAGTGGCTTGGGTTCGTGTAGCCCAGTTCCGAGGCCACACGCATGACGGAGTCCGGCCCGGACATCAGGCGTCCACGGGCGGCCTGCATCCGCTCCTGCTGGAAAAGCGCATAGGGGCTGGTGCCGAAAAGCTGGTGGAAACCGCGCGTCAGCGTTGGAGCGCTCAGGCCCACCTCGCGCGCAACCTCGCCTATGGACGGCACCCGGCTGAGATCGGACAGCAGAATGTCCCTTGCCCGCAACAGGCGCTTTCTGTCCGCCGGGGTCATCTTCCTCGCCGGAGCCTGCGTACGCGCCTCAAGGAAAAGCCCGACAAACGACATGCATTGGGCCTGTAGCCACAGGGGGTGGCGCTGAGTGGTGGCATGCCCCTTCTTCTCCTGCGGGAACAGGGCATTGCCGAGAATCTGCGCCGTCGCCAGCAGCTCCGCATTGCACGGGCTTTCAAGAACGCCCCCGCAGGCCAGCACCTGCCGCAGGCCGGGATCAACCTTTTCCACCCATGTCTCGAAAAGGTCCGGATGCATCATGACGGAAAGGTTCCGCACCTCTCCATGCTGGCGATACACGCCCCGCCGCCCGGGGCCATACTGTATGCTTCCAGAATTCTTGCAGAATTCATATCTGTGGGCGCCATGTTCATTGAACAGGCACTCGGCGCCACCACTCACGCAACGGTTGAAGCTGAAGCATATCCGGTTGCTGTCGTCGATGAGTGGTATTTCCTGTAATTGTTCAAAATTACCCCGCCAGTAGAGAATCTCCAATCCATCCTGAAGAGCGCATGTCAGGGTTTCGCAAAAGCAACCGGGACCAAGTGTCTCGGCTATTGTTCCTGCCATCACTTTCGAGACCGGCATGTCGCTTGTGGGTTGAAATTTCATTTCTTTTGCAATCCATGCCGTGATTGGAAGAGCGGGATGATCGGAATGCGGTATTCTTTGAGCTTATCCGGGTGGATATGGCGTCGCATTTGATTAGCACTTGCAGGAACAAGTTTCGACCGGAAAGCTCCAGATGCGACGCCAGCGCCCCATTCGCCTGCAGCATGGCACCAGCCTGCATGCCATTGTCCTTGCCACAGCCATGACCTTTTCAGGCGCATCAGCGCTGCAGGCCCGGGAGGCCGGCTCCGCGGAGACTTCCGATACACAGGTTCGCCTGCCGGAGAATGCCGAGATTCAGCTGGCGCCCGTGCTGGTGGAGGGGCAGGAGCGGAGCGCGGGCCAATATACCGCCACGGTTTTCACCGGTGCTGAAATCGAGGATCTCGGCCTGTTCAATTCCGAGGACGTGCTGCGCATGACCCCCGGCGTGAACATCAACTCTTCCGGTGGCACCAATCTGTCATCCGTTTTCATCCGCGGCGTCGGGTCCATGTATCTGTCGGATGTCACCGACTTCATGGTGCCCATGGTGATCGATGGTGCCCCCATCAATGCGCGCCACATCTCCCTCGGCACGCTGGATGTGGACCGGATGGAGATCCTCAAGGGGCCGCAGGGCACGCTGTCCGGTCCATGGGGACTTGCCGGTGCGGTCGATATCACCACCCGCAAGCCCACCCGCACCTTCGAGGGCTATGGCCGGGCCGAATATGGCGAGCAGGGGCAGGCCCTGCTGGAAGCCGCGATCGGCGGGCCGCTGACCGATACGCTGAGTGGCCGTCTGGCGGTGCGGTATTCGCAGTCGGAGCACTGGGTCACGAATGATGCGGATGGCGCACCAATGGCCAATCCCAGCAATTTCGCCCTGCGCGGCCAGATCTTCTGGGATGGGAAACAGGGCACCACGGCGCTGGTGACAGTGGAGCATGAGGATGTGAATGCCCTGCCCAATCTTCTGGTGCTGATGCCCTACGGGCGCAAACCGAGTGTGGACCTGACGCCCGGCCTTTATGACGA
This sequence comes from Haloleucobacter ellipsoideus, assembly GCF_052491725.1. NCBI lineage: Bacteria > Pseudomonadati > Pseudomonadota > Alphaproteobacteria > Hyphomicrobiales > Xanthobacteraceae > Haloleucobacter > Haloleucobacter ellipsoideus. Next base: position 13,356 of record NZ_JBQWAR010000005.1, on the reverse strand, counting down.
TGTCGGCAAATCGCTGAACCGCTATGCGCTTGAGGTGAACCATGACCTGGCGAGCAGCCGCATCACCTCCATCTCGTCCTACATGAACGCGAGCAACATGGAGATCGCCGCCTATGATCGCAAGATCATGCAGGCGCAGTCGGGTTATCCGTCCGAGTTCTGGAACCAGGACAATGGGCGGGAGAGCTTCTTTACCCAGGATCTGAGGCTCTCATCCCTGCCCGGCGACACGATCACATGGGCGGCGGGCCTGTTCTTCCAGCACATGGATGCCTCATATGACACCCCGCGCAACACATATGGCTATACCAGCCCGCGCTTCCGGGACTTCAAGAGCAATGTCTATGCAATCTATGGGGATGTGACCTATCCGGTCACATCGGCGCTCCGGCTCACGCTCGGCCTGCGGCAGAACTGGAGCAGCACGGATTATGACGCCAGCTTCTGGCGGGGCGGGGTGGGCTCGTTCGATTCCCGCGCGATGAGCGAAAGCGCCACCACCGGCCGGGCCATGCTGTCCTATGACCTGACGCCCGGCACCGTGCTCCATGCCCGCTACGCCCGCGGTTTCGCACCCGGCGGCTACAACATGTATGCGGCGCAGATCGCCGATGGCGAGCCGTTCGGGGGCGCCACCAACGACATGATCGAGATCGGCTTTGCAAGCGAGAGCGAGGACAAGACCTTCGCCCTCACGGGGGCGGCCTATGTGAACTGGGTCTCCAACAACCATCTGCTGGCCTATGATTCAGGAACATATGTGTCGAGCGTCGTGAATGCCGACACCCGCAGCCAGGGCTTCGAGCTTCAGGGGCGCTGGCGTGTGGGGGGCGGGCTGGAGCTGGCGGCCGGGCTGAGCTATGTGGATGCACGCATCACCAGCAGCGTCTTCGGCCCCAGCGATGGCGACATTCTCTCCGGCAATCTCGTGCCGGACGTCTCGCCCTGGAGCGCCCTTGTCAGCGCCAGCTATGAGACCGCGCTGCCGCCCTTCCTCGGCCTGTCCAGCCCCATGCTGAAGAGCATCGCCAGCTACAGCTATGTCGGTCCGCGCCCGGCAAATCCGCAGAACAGCCTCGATCTTGCGGCCTATCACAAGCTCGACATCCATGTGGGCGTGGCGCAGGACAAGACCGAAATCTATGTGAGAGCCAGCAATCTGCTGGATGACATGTACGACCTGTATGGCTACGCCGTTCCGGCCGCCAACATGGCCTATGGCGGCATGGCGCGCGGGCGCACATTCGTCGCCGGCATCTCGCACCGGTTCTGAGCGCGGACATGCAACCACGCCATTCCGATCAGCCATCCGGTGAGGGGACGCTGATGTCGCGCCAGGCCTGGGCGCTGCTGGGCAGCCTCTATACCACCCAGTATCTCGGCCTCGGCTTCTTCGTCGCGGCTCTGGTGGCGATCCTGCGCGAGCGCGGGGCGGCGCTGGAAACGGTCAGCCTCGTCTATATGCTGGGGCTGATCTGGCCGCTGAAATTCCTCTGGACCCCGTGGATCGACCGGATCCATATCGGCCGGCTCGGGCATTATCGCGGCTGGCTGCTGCTGGCCCAGAGCCTGCTGGTCATCCTGCTGCTGTTCATCGGCATGCTCGATGTCATCTCCGATTTCACCCTTGTCTACAGCCTGTGCCTCGGCGTGGCGTTTCTGTCAGCGACGCAGGATATCGCCGTGGACGGACTGGCCTGCCGCATGCTGGGCCCGCAGGAGAGGGGCCTTGGAAACGGGTTGCAGATTGCGGGCGGGCTCATCGGCAATCTCATCGGTGGCGGTGTGATGCTGATGGCCTACCCCCATATCGGCTGGCAGGGATGCCTGATGGTTCTGGCGGCCTGCACCGCCATATCGCCACTGCAATTGCTGTGGTTTCGTGAACCCCACTGGGGTGCGAGAACATTGCGCACGGGGGTGCTGTTCTCCCGCTTCGCCCTGTTCTGGCGTGCACCCGGGCGGGGGCGCTGGCTGGTGCTGCTGCTGCTCTTTCCCGTCGGCAGCGGCATGGCTTATGCCGTCATCACCCCGGCGCTGGTGGATGCGGGGTGGAGCCTGAACGCCATCGGCTTGACGGTGAATGTCGCCGGCTCCTTCATTGGCCTTGCCACAGCGATGGGAACCGGATGGCTGATGCGCCGCTGCACCCGCCATGTGGCGCTGGTCGGCGCGGCGCTGGTGCAGATCATCGCCGTTCTCGCGGTTCTGCTCGTCACCGGGAACTCTGGCGCCGGGGCCGCCGCGCTGGGAGCGCTCCTGTTCTTCGCCTGCTACAATCCGGCCGCTGTCGTCATGGCCACCATGATGATGGATGAGGCCGCCTATGACAGCCCCGCGACAGACTACACGCTCCAGTTCAGCGTGAACCAGTTCGCCGCCATCGGCACCATGAGCCTTGCCGCCGCGCTGGCCGGATCGGTGGGGTATTCCGGCGTCATCATCATTGCAACCGTGGCATCCATTGCCGCCGCTGTGCTGTCGCCCGGCTACCGGGCATCCGGGGCCGTATTGCCGCAGAGGGGAAGCCGCACGTCATGACATCCTCTCAGCAGGCCCGTCCGGAGGCGGGCGGACAGAACGGGACACAGGCCAGCCCGTGGGCCATCATGGCTCCGGTGCGGGGGCAGATCGGCCTTGCCATCGCCCTGTCCGTGCTCAGCGGGCTTTGCGGGCTGATTGCGCTGGCCCTGTGCGCGCTGGCCCTGCGTGATGCCATGCACATGTCCTCCTCCATGCCCTCGTCCTGGCCCTGGCGGCCTCTGGCCGGCGCGCTGGCCGCCACCCTGTGCGCCTATGTGCTGCGCCTGTCCGCGTTCGACCAGTCGCATTATGCCGCCTTCCGGCTGGAAACGATCCTGCGCACGGGGCTGGCGCGCCATCTCTCGCGGGTGTCGCTGGGGGATGTGGAGGCGATGGGAACGGGGGCGCTCACCAAGGTCATGCATGATGACGTGAAGGAGCTGCATGTCTTCGTCGCGGACAGCACGCCCTTCTTTGCCCGCGCCTATGCCATGCCGGTCTTCACCTTCTGCATTCTGCTCTGGCTGGACTGGCGTCTGGCTCTCGCGGCGCTGCTTGTCCTGTTCGCTGGCTTCGGCGTGCTGGCTCTGGCGATGCGTGACCGCACCGAGATGACCCGCCGCTACAATGCGGCGCGCGAAAGGGTGAGCGCATCGGTGGTCGAATATGTGCAGGCCATGCCCGTGGTGCGGACCTTCGATACGGGGGAAACGACCTTCGGGCGCTATCAGCGCGCGCTTGATGCCTATCGCGACATGCTGACAGGCTGGTACCGCGCGGTGAGCTTCACGGCCCGCTTCTCACTGGCCGCGCTCAATCCGATGCCGACAGTGGCGGTGCTGGTCGGGTTCGGCGCCATCCTGTTTGCGCAGGGCACGCTTGATTTTGCAAGCTGGGTTGCCGTGCTGCTGCTGGGAACCGGAATGGCCGAGGCGGTGATGCCGCTGATGATGCTCAACCACATGGTTGAGAAATCGCGGCAGAGCATCGCCCGGATCCGGCAGGTGATGGACCTGCCCGAACAGTGCGTCCAGACCCCCGCGCCCCACCCGCCTGCCGATGCCGGCATTGTCTTCGATCATGTCCATTTCCGGTATGAGGCATGCGAGGACGAGGTGTTGCACGATCTCAGCTTCACCGCCGCACCGGGCAGCGTCACCGCGCTGGTCGGTCCTTCAGGGGCTGGCAAGAGCACCGTGGTGCGCCTGATCCCCCGCTTTCGGGATGTGACCGGCGGGCGCATTCTGGTTGGCGGGGTCGATGTGCGGCAGATGGAGCCGGACATGCTCATGGCGCACATGTCCTTCGTGTTTCAGGACTGCTTCCTCTTTGCCGGAACCGTTGCCGAAAACATCCGTCTGGGCTGCCCGGAAGCTGATGGGGAGAGGATGATGGCCGCCGCGCGCGCCGCGCAGGCACACGACTTCATCATGAAACTGCCATCGGGTTACGACACGCGCATCGGCGAGCATGGCACTTTCCTTTCGGGCGGGCAGCGCCAGCGTCTCGCCATTGCGCGGGCCATTCTGGAAGATCGCCCCATCCTCGTCCTCGACGAGGCGACCGCCTTTGCCGACCCGGAAAGCGAGGGCGCGCTGGTCCGCGCACTCGCCTCGCTCATGCAGGGGCGCACCGTCATCATCGTGGCGCATCGTCTGGAAACCATTCGCGGTGCCGACCAGATCCTCGTGCTGGACAGGGGCCGGTTGGTCGAGCGCGGAAAACATGAGGATCTCATCGCCCATGGGGGGCTCTATGCCCGGCTTTGGGCGGATCATGAGCAGGCCGCGGGCTGGACCATGCGCGCCACTCGCAAGACAGGAACAGCACCGTGAGCGAGGCCGTCACCGAAGTCATGACAGGCCATGAGGCACACGCGCCCCGCCCGTGGCGCGAGACTCTCAGGCGCCTGATGCGCAGCACCGGCGCCCATGCACCGCAACTGCGCGCGAGCCTCTTCGGCCTTGTGCTGGCGGCGGGCGCGCAAGGGCTGGCCTTTGCCTGTCTCCTGCCGCTGTTTCACGCGCTGGTCACGAGAGGGGAGCTCGGCCAGGCGGGCATCTGGTTTGCGCTCATGCTGGTGCTGATGGCGGCCTCAACGCTCTTGCGCTGGCGGGCACAGGGCTTTGACTATAACGGACACATGGCTCTGGCGACCCATGCACTGCGTGAGCGCCTCGGCAGACAGTTGCGCCGGATGCCGCTGGAGCGCCTGCGCGAGCAACGGTCCGGTGAAATCCACGCCGCGGTTCTCGGCAATGTGGACGAGCACCTCAATCATGTTCTCACCATTGTCAATCTCATCCTTGTCGCCACGCTGACACCGCTTGTCGCTGCCGGTGTGACATTCATCTATGACTGGCGTCTTGGTGCGCTGATGCTTTGCGTCTTCTGCACCATCGTGCCGTTGTATCGCTGGCGTCGGCCGGCCTTCATCCGCAACATGCGGGACCTTGGGCTGGCACATCGGCAGGTGAATGCGGATATCGTGGAATATGTGCAGGGCCTGCCGACCCTGCGGGCTGCACGCTGCGCCGGGGAAAAGGCGGGCGCCTTGCAGGACAGTCTCCATCACCTGGAAATGCTCCAGACCACCCGGCATCGCGAGGGTGTGCGGCCCGGCGTCATCATTGCCGGCCTGATCGAGACAGGTTTGCTGGCCATCACGGCGGCCGGGCTGTTCTGGGTTTGCAACGGTTCGCTCGAACCGGCACTGCTGGCTGCCGTCATGGTGATGGCGGCGCGCTTTGCCGAACCGCTCGCGACATTCGTCTCCTACACCATGATGATCGAGCTGATCGAGGCCGGCCTTGAAAGCATAGACGCCATCGAGGCGGTGGAACCATTGCCGCAGCACTTGCCCGCACGCCAGCCGGAGCGTTTCGACATCCGCTTCACCCATGTCAGCTTTCAGTATGCGCAGGCACTGAGCCCGGCCATTCGCGATTTCAGCGCCACCTTGCCGCTACAGGGCATGACGGCGCTTGTGGGCCCCTCGGGATCTGGCAAGAGCACGCTCGCCCGGCTGCTGATGCGTCAGGCCGATCCCCAGGAGGGGGCCATCACGATCGGCGGCGTGGATCTGCGGTCCATCTCGCCCACCGTGCTGAACAGCCTCATCTCAACCGTGTTTCAGGAGGTTCACCTGTTTGATGACACGGTTGCCGCCAATATCCGTTTCGGCCGTCCGCAGGCCAGCGATGCGGAGGTGGAGGCTGCTGCTGCCGCCGCGCAGTGCCTCGATTTTATCGAGCGCCTGCCGCAGGGCTGGCAGACGCGGCTCGGTGATTATGGCGGCCGCTTGTCTGGCGGTGAAAGGCAGCGTCTTTCCATCGCCCGCGCAGTGCTGAAGAACGCGCCGATCGTGATCCTCGACGAACCGACCGCCGCACTGGATGCGGCAAACCAGCTCGCCGTTCAACGGGCCATGGATGCGCTGGTGAAGGAGCGCACGGTGATTGTCATCGCGCACCGGCTGTCGACAATTGTCGGGGCCGATCTTGTCCTCTTCGTCGAAAACGGGCGGCTTGCTGAAAGCGGCACGCATGCCGAGCTCATCATGGGCCGTGGCCGGTATCACGACATGTGGCAGGCGCAGGACAAGGCAAAAATCTGGCGGCCGTGATGAGGCCGGCATCGGTGCGGGCTGCCGCATGATGGCGGGCGGGCTGGACAGGAGCTCGCCGCCTTGCGCCCTCCTGTCCAGCCCCTGTCTGTCTCGGGTTTCTCAAGTCTTGTTTCACATCTCAACGGATGTGACGCGGGCGGCCGGCGGCAAAGCCGAAGGCGGCCATGATGCAGCACACAATGACACAAATCCCCAGCGGAACCGGCCATCCCCCGGACATGTCATGGGCAAGCCCGGTGAGGGGCGGCGCGGCTGCGGCAACAGTGTAGCCAACGGTCTGCGCCATGCCGGAGAGCGCGCCGGCCTGGCGCACGCTGCTGGCGCGCAGGCTCACGAATGACAAGGCAAGGATAAAGGTTGCACCGGTGCCGAAGCCGAACATGGCGGTCCAGACCAGCGCCAGATGCGGCATGGCCAGCAGGCCCAGCAGGGCGGTGGCGGTGATGAGGGCCGTTCCGGCCGCGATGACCTTGTGATCCCTGAAGCGGCGCAGCACCGGTATCAGCACGATTCCGGGAACTGCGGTGGCGAGCTGGGACACGCCATGGAGGGAGCCTGCCGCCTCGCGGGAATAGCCGGCCGAGGCCAGAATATCGGGAAGCCAGGTGACCACGGTATAATAGATCAGGGAGTTGAGGCCGAGAAAGATCGTGACCTGCCAGGCCAGAGCAGAACGCCATATGGCCCCTTCCGGATGAGGCGGGGTCGCGGTTTCAGCAGTCGGCCTGCTGGTGTCCCGCAGCTGCGGCGCCCACACGCACATGGCGATCATCGGCAGGGCTGCGAATATCCCCAGGGCCCATGTCCATCCTGCCCCGTGAAGATTTGCAACAGGAACCACGCAGGCCGAAACAAGTGCGGCCACGACGCCCGCAACAAGGGCATAGGCCGCTGTCAGGCTGGAGATCCTGTCGGGAAAGTCGCGCTTGAGCAAGGCGGGGAGCAGAACATTGGCAATCGCAATGCCCAGCCCGATGATGCCTGATCCGATGAACAGCATCCAGACGGGGCCGCTGGAGCGTGCGATGATCCCCAGCGCGATCAGGACCAGCCCCATGAACAGGCTTCTCTCAAGGCCATATTCACGCGCCAGCAGAACGCAGAACGGAGATGCGAAGGCAAAGGCCAGCAGGGGCAGCGTCGTCAGGATTCCGACTTCCACTGTGCTCAGCATGTAGTCTTCGCGGATCATGCCAAGTACCGGCGCTACACCTGTGATGGGCGCGCGCAGACTTGCCGCGATGAGCAGTATCCCAAGAATGAGTATGGATGAGCGGGAGATGAGGGATCGGTTGTCGGCCGTGTGCATGTGGGCATCTTTGTTCAGGGGCAGAGAAGGGGTGTCGCTGCATGATACTTACCCTTCCCGGCATGGCATGAATTGCGATATTATGACTTGTTATCTCTGTATCCTGCCAAAAGTGGACATGCCATGCCGCCTCGCCGAAGCGCCGCAGTGGACTTCGACCCGGACCTGTCAACACAGCCGGCTATTGCGCTGAGCCTTGAGTTCACCAGTTACGAGCGGGAAGTGCCACGCCATCAGCATCGCAAGGGCCAGCTCATTCTGGCCCTTCACGGGGCCGTGACCTGCACGGCTGCAAACGGCATGTGGATTGTGCCGCCGCATTGCGGGGTCTGGGTGCCGGGGGGCGTTGCCCACAGCAATCGTGCGACAGGAAATGCCCGGCTGGCATTTCTTTTTATCGAGCCGGGCGCGGCCAGTCTGCCTGATCATTGTTGCACGCTCGCAATCTCTGCCGTGGTGCGCGAGCTCATTCTCCGGCTGGCTGGAATGTCATCGGATTATGCGCCTGACAGCCATACCGCCCGGCTTGTCCGGGTGCTTCTGGATGAGCTGTGCCTCATGCCGGAAGAGCGCCTGAACCTGCCGATCTCGGACCATCCGAAAGTGCGCCTGATTGCGCAGGCCCTCACCGTCGATCCATCCGACAGAAGCACGCTTGCCGCCTGGGCCGATCGTGTCGCGCTGAGTGAGCGCACCCTGGCCCGCCTGATGGTGCAGGAGACCGGGCTGACCTTCGGCCGCTGGCGCCAGCAGCTACACCTCATCACCGCTCTTCGTGAACTTGCCAATGGAGCGACAGTCCAGCAGGTTTCCGAGACGCTGGGCTATGAATCCGTGACGGCTTTTATACAGATGTTCAAGAAGGCACTCGGGGAAACACCGGCCAGATACTTTTCAAGGGGGTGATGGGGGATATTATGGCTTTGGCGATCATTTTTCTTGCTGAATGTTCGGGGGATTTTGCTTGAAAGGGTGGAAATACTCAAGATCTTGGCGGGCATGAAGTGAAATGGCCAAGCCTCTCCATGAAGCGAGAAGCGTGTCTCAAATATGAAGGACTCGGATGGGAGGAAGGGCTATGGCGGATGACTGTAATCCGGACAGAAAATTCTTCTCCGGTTCGTTCGAAACTGAACGCAATACCGGTCGATTCTGAGGCTGCAGGATCAAGGCAATGTCCGAGAGGCCGATCGAACATGGCCTTGACCACTATTCATCACATGCTTCTGTCGTTGAGCTTTCTGATCGTTGCCAGGAGATCCTCGGCAGCATATTCGAGATGGGCAAGCTTGACGACGGCGATCAGGTCGGGGCGCCCGGCCATGCCCAGAAAGGCATGAAGCACCTCGTCGGAGTTCCGCGCAAGAGCGACGAGGTGCTCGCCGCTTGGGCCGTAGCGCCCGGAAAACCAGTTCTTCGCCGTTCGCTCGTGGGCTCCGGTCCAGACCGCAGCCGTTTTCACGGCAGCATGGGTTGAGCCGAGCGACCGCTTCAGCGCCGCCGCAATCTCCGTAGCAAATCGCGTCTCACTCGACGGCGACCCTCCACCATTCATTCCATTGCCCGGAAAGGACTTGCCCTTTTTCGGAAACGACATTCCACGCTCCTTCGCTTTAAATTCGCGAAGAGCATTGATCTGGAGGCGTTGCAGGTTCGACGAAATACTCCCGACTGCCGCGTGAGGATGGGCCAGTGAGGGGACAGCTCTCGAAACAAAAACGCAAAACCAATGATGATGCCGGCAATGATATTGCCGCCGTCGCCTATGTCCGCATGTCGACGGATCATCAGAAATACTCGACAGAGAATCAGCTTGGCGTCATCGAGAAATATGCCGCCGCCCGTGGACTGAACATCATACGCGTCTTCGAGGACGCGGGGCGGAGCGGGCTTCGTCTTGATGGGCGGGAAGCGATCCAAAGTCTTATGGCCGAGGTCGAGTCAGGCCATGCAAACTTTTCGGCAATACTTGTCTATGACGTGAGTCGGTGGGGCCGCTTCCAGGATGCGGATGAAGGGGCCTATCATGAGCACATCTGCTCCCGTGCTGGCATTAGGGTTCACTATTGCGGGGAGCAATTCGAGAACGACGGCAGCATCAGCTCCAACCTGATGAAGACCGTCAAGCGCGTCATGGCCGGCGAATACAGCCGGGAGCTTTCAGTCAAGGTTTTTGCAGGCCAATGCCGGTTGGTCGAACTGGGATTTCGCCAGGGCGGCACGCCGGGCTACGGTCTTCGCCGTGTGTTGATCGACGAGCACGGCAACCACAAGGGAGAACTCGGGCGCGGCGATCGCAAAAGCCTTCAGACCGATCGTGTCGTGCTGGTCCCAGGACCGGCCGAGGAGATCGCCGCGATCCAGCGGATGTATCACCTGTTCGTACATGAGGGGCGATCCGAGAAACAGATCGCGGCCGCGCTGAATGCGGATGGCATCACGACGGACCTCGGCCGGCCGTGGACGCGGGCGGCGGTCCACCAAGTCCTGACCAATGAAAAATACATCGGCAATAACGTCTACAACAAGATCTCGTTCAAGCTGAAGCAGCGGCGCGTCGCCAATCCGCGAGAGCTGTGGATTCGGGCTGATGGCGTATATGCGCCGGTCGTCGAGCAGGCGCTATTCGAGCGAGCCCGCGCGATCATCGACGCACGCAGCCATCATCACTCCGACGAAGATCTGTTGGCGATGTTGCGCGCCCTGCTCGAAGAATACGGAAGCCTTTCCGGTATCGTCATTGATGAGCGTGACGACATGCCATCGTCGAGCGCATATCGGTATCGCTTCGGCAGCCTGCTGCGGGCCTATGAGCTGATCGGCTACGAGCCCGAGCGCGACTATCGCTACATCGAGGTCAACCGCACCCTGCGCGATGCGCATCCGCAGGTGGTCGCGAACATCATGGCCGGCATAGCTGCGGCAGGCGGGCGGCCTGAGCGGGACCCCGTCAGCGACCTGATCCGCGTGAATGACGAATTCATGGCCTCGGTTGTCATCGCACGCTGCTTCGAGACCCCGACAGGATCTTTGCGGTGGCGAATCCGGCTCGACGTCGGTCTTGTCCCGGACATCACCATCGCGGTCAGGATGGACGAGGGAAACAAGGTGCCCCTCGACTACTACGTCCTTCCCGGCATCGACATGAGCGTGCCGCGCCTTCGTCTGGCCCATCAGAACGGGCTGGCGCTCGATGCCTATCGTTTCGACACGCTCGACTTCTTCTATGCGCTGGCCGGTCGGGCCCATTTTTCGGAGGTGGCTTGATGCAAGGCGACATCGTCCATGCGGCACAGAAGCAGGCAACGCTCATCCCGACCGAGAGGATCCGGGTGCTGAACCCTCGCGTGCGCAATCGGCGCAACTTCGGGGAGATCGTCGACAATATCGCCAAAGTCGGGCTGAAGAGACCGATCACGGTCAGCCGGCGGCCGGGAACCGATCCGGTCGAGTATGACCTCGTGTGCGGTCAAGGGCGACTGGAGGCATTCATCCAGCTCAGGCAGAGCGAAATCCCGGCCATCATCATCAACGCCAGCGAGGATGAATGCCTGGTGATGAGTCTGGTCGAGAACTGCGCGCGCCGCCAGCATCGGGCGATCGATCTCATGCAGGAAATCGGGACGCTGCGCCGCCGCGGCTACAATGACCGCCAGATCGCCGAAAAGATCGGTGTCAGCCCGGAATATGTGAACATGATCGCCGGGCTGTTGGAGCGTGGTGAAGAGCGTCTGGTCTCGGCGGTGGAAACGGGGCTCCTGCCGCTCAAGCTCGCCATTGAAATCTCGCGCACCGACGACGAAGGCGCGCAGCGCGCGCTGATGGACGCGTATACCGAGAAGAAGCTGAGGGGAAAGAAGCTCGCCGCTGTTCGCCGGTTATTGCAGCAGCGCAAGCGCCGGGGGCGCCATGTCAACGAAACCCCGTTCGGCCGAAAGATCCAGCGACCACTGACGAGCGATGCGCTGGTCCGGGTCTATCGGCAGGAGGCGGATCGCCAGAAACTGATGATCAAGAAGGCGGAGATCACGCAGAACCGACTGCTTTTCGTGGTCGAGGCATTTCGTGCTCTGCGTGAGGACGACCACTTCCTGACGCTGTTGCGGGCTGAGGGACTGGATTCCATGCCGTCTTGGCTGGAGAGCCGGCTGGTGGCGGGAGCGAGCTGATGAAGCGTGAGCCGCCCCGCCCATCCGAAATCGTGAAGATCGCCTTTGAAGCAGACTTCGTGGTCCTGCCAATCAACGCGATACTGCCGGTCCACACCCTGCGCAAGACCGTGAAGGCGAGCCAGAAATACCGACAGATCACCGCATCGGTGCGGGAAGTCGGCTTGGTCGAGGCGCCGGTGGTTGCGCGCGACAAAAACCAGCCCAACATCTTTCTGCTGCTCGATGGGCATTTGCGGATCGAGATTTTGAAAGACCTCGGCAAAACCGAGGTCGAATGCCTCATTTCAACCGACGATGAGGCGTTCACCTACAACAAGCGGATCAGCCGGCTCGCGGCCGTTCAGGAACACAAGATGATCCGGCGCGCGATCGAGCGAGGCGTGCCCGAGGAGAAGATTGCCAAGGCACTCGACATCAATATCCAGAGCGTGCAGCGCAAGGTGCGACTTCTGGATGGGATTTGCGAGGAAGCCGTCGCGCTCCTGAAAGACAAGCCATGCCCCATCGGTGTCTTCGAGACATTGCGGAAAATGAAAACGCTCCGCCAGATCGAGGCCGCCGAGCTTCTCGTGAATGCCAACAACTACTCGGTCGCCTACATCTCGGCGATTCTGGCCGGCACTCCGCAGTCCCAGCTCGTCGACGCGAACCAGTCGAAACGCCCCAAGGGTCTCACACCCGAGGCCATGGCTCGAATGGAGAGCGAACTCAATCGGTTGCAGGAAGCGATAACGTCGATCCAGGACTCCTACGGGAAGGACCACCTCCAGCTCACCGTGATCAAAGGCTATCTGTCAAAGCTGCTCGGGAATCGTCGCATCGTCCGATACCTGATGATGCATCGCCCCGAATTCGTCGGTGAACTTCAGACGATTGCGGAAATGACGTCGACCTTGCCGACCGAGCTGTCCTGACGGCGATGATGGGGCCCGGAGCCGATAAGCGCGGTGGTGGGAATGGTGCTGAACCCGTTTGGAGCCGACAAGACTGGCTGAGTTTTCATCGACATTCCGATGCGGAGAGAGGCATGTCGGGTTTGGGCGCGTCGGCATGCCTCTGTTCGCTCACTTCACGGCATTATTGATGCCGGCGCACAGCGTGCCGAGGCCAAGGGAGTAGAGGATCTGGGTGAGCCAGTTCGAGCCGACATCGACGCCGGGCACGTGGATGCCCTGCGGGAGCAGTTCGAGGGGATGACCGCTTGTGCGCCCATTTTCGCGGTGGGGGCTCGTAAGGTATTGCTGTCATAGGCCTTGTCGGCGAGTACAGCGCTGCCATCCTGTCCATGAAGGAGAGCCGGAGCCTGGGTGACGTCGTCAGTCTGGCCGGGCGTGACGATGAAGCGCAGCGGCCTGCCGAGCGCGTTAGCCAGCATGTGGACCCTGGTGGTCAGTCCGCCTCGGGAACGCCCCAGCGCCTGATCCCTGGCCCCCTTTTCCGTTCGCCGCCTGCTGGTGAGCCCGCACAATAGTGCTGTCAATCATCAGATATTGGTTGTCGTGATCGGCGGTCAGGGCCGCAAATACCCGCTCCCACACTTCTGCGTGGCACCAGCGGCTGAAGCGCTTGTGAACGCTCTTCCAGCGGCCATAGCGCTCGGGCAGGTCACACCAATGCGCCCCGGAGCGCAGAACCCACAGACAACCGTTCACGAACAAGCGGTTGTCCGAGCCAGTGCGGCCCGGATCCGTGGCTTTGCCCGGCAGCAAAGGTGCGATCTTCGC
>NZ_JBQWAR010000002.1:0-2165 GCF_052491725.1 Haloleucobacter ellipsoideus | reverse complement strand
TCATGGCCTTGGCAGAGGCCGGGGCATCGGATTGTAGAGCGAAGAACTTTCCTATTTGCCGCCGTTTCTACGCCATAGCCCTACGCTGCCTAAATATCAGTTGCACAACGATAAATCACTGTTCTGTCTGGTCTCTGCAATCTTCAGAAACAACCAGCAGAAGGCAGCACAGCCGTGCGTCAACCAGACCGTATCGTCCGTTTGAAGACCGTTCTCGCCCGCACCGGGCTGTCTCGGTCCACCATCTATCGCAAGATCGCCGAAGGCACCTTTCCCGCCCAGATCAAGATCAGCACCAATGGCGCTGGCTGGAAGGAATCCGACATCAATCGCTGGGTCGTCAACCCGGTCGGATGGCGGCAGCGTTCGTTCAACGAATTCGACTTCCTCGATGACTTCTGACCGCAACGGCGACCACAAGCCGGTGACGGCATCCCGCTCCCGGTGCACCAAACGACCGCCTACGGCGTCGGAGCAGCTTGAGGAGTTGCTGGGCTATCCGTGGCCGTTCCCCGGCAGGCCGCCCAAACACGACCTCAGTACATGGACTGTCGTAGACGACTGGCCCGACCCCGTTCCGGTCACACAAGCCGAGATCGAGGTGTTCGAGCGTTGGTTCGGCGACCTGTTCGATGAACTCTTTGACCCCGACGTCGGATCACCCGATGCCGGAGCCGAAATCGACCTTGAAAACGGTACTATATAATGATACTGGATACTCAATGAAAAAGCGTCACAAAGCCACGCTGGAACTGATCTTCGCCCGCCCGGTCAATGGTTCGATCCGCTGGGCCGACATAGAGGCGCTGTTTGTGAGCCTCGGGGCGGAAGTCAGCGAGCGGGAAGGTTCGCGCGTCGGCGTGTTCCTGTTCGGTGAAGTGCGCGTCTTTCATCGCCCGCATCCGTCACCCGATACGGACAAAGGTGCGGTTGCCAGCATCCGTAAATGGCTGGACGAACACGGAGTAAAGCCATGAACAATGTCGTTGAAATCAATGGCGAGAAGGCGGTCATCGCTTTCGATCCCGAGATTCAGATGCTGCGCGGCGAGTTTGTCGGCCTGAATGGCGGGGCCGACTTCTATGCCGAGAGCGTCCACGATCTGATCGAGGAAGGCCGCAAGTCGCTGGCCGTCTATCTCGAAATGTGCCGGGAGAAGGGTATCGAGCCGCGCCGGAAGTTCTCCGGCAAGTTCAATGTCCGCCTCACCCCCGATGACCATGCCGCAGCAGTCATTGCCGCAGCAGCATCGGGCAAGAGCTTGAATGAATGGATCGTCGGGACGATCCGGGAGGCCGCTGAATAGCGGCCCCGTTCGGTTCGACTGGATTGAAAGGAGACATCGCCATGACCGCTTCCACCGTGCCGCTACGCGCTGCCCTTTATCTGCGCGTTTCGACGGCGCGGCAGGCCGAGCATGATGTTTCCATTCCCGATCAGAAGCGACAGGGTGAAGCCTATTGTGAGGCGCGCGGGCTGCAACTGGTGGAAACCTTCATCGAACCCGGCGCATCCGCGACCAACGACCGCCGCCCCGAGTTCCAGCGTATGATTGAGGCAGGCACGTCCAAGCCCGCGCCCTTCGATGTTGTCGTGGTCCATTCGTTCAGCCGGTTCTTTCGCGACCATTTCGAGCTTGAGTTCTACGTCCGCAAGCTCGCCAAGAATGGCGTGAAGCTGGTTTCGATCACACAGGAAATGGGAGATGACCCCATGCACGTCATGATGCGGCAGATCATGGCGTTGTTCGATGAATACCAGTCCAAGGAGAACGCCAAGCACGTCATGCGGGCTTTGAAAGAGAACGCGCGGCAAGGCTTCTGGAACGGCTCGCTTCCTCCCATTGGCTACCGCACCGTTGCCGCCGAAACACGCGGCGCGAAGGTCAAGAAGAAGATCGAGATCGACCCGTTGCACGCGGACACGGTGCGGCTGATCTACCGCCTTGCCTTGGAAGGTGACGGCACCACCGGCCAGATGGGCGTCAAGAACATCGTCTCCTATCTCAACAGCCGCCGCATCTTCACCCGCGACGGCGGACGCTGGGGCATCGGTCAGGTTCACCGCATCCTGACCCGCCGCACCTATATGGGCGAGCATGAGTTCAACAAGCGGACCAAGACCAAGGAATTGAAGCCGGTCAGCGAGATCGTGATGGTCCCGGT
>NZ_JBQWAR010000003.1:0-11839 GCF_052491725.1 Haloleucobacter ellipsoideus | reverse complement strand
ACCGGGACCATCACGATCTCGCTGACCGGCTTCAATTCCTTGGTCTTGGTCCGCTTGTTGAACTCATGCTCGCCCATATAGGTGCGGCGGGTCAGGATGCGGTGAACCTGACCGATGCCCCAGCGTCCGCCGTCGCGGGTGGCGGGCCGCATTCTCAAGCATCATGAATGAGCGCTTTCCTGCAGACCGGCACATCATAGACCTGATGCTGGCGCACACACCGAAGGACAGGGTGGAGAGCGCGTATAATCGCGCCGAGCACATGAAGCGGCGGGCCGAACTGGCTCAGGAATGGGCAGACAGGTCTACGTCCGCGTCCTGCCATTCTGCCGACAGGCGCTCCAATTCCTCCTGCGCGGCGTCATAGGCGGCGGCATCTTCCTCCGACAAATCCACCGGGTGGGGATAGCTGCGGCGCAAGCCGTGGGCATGGGGATAGTCGATGTGAGCGGCGCTCCACTTCCATCCCTCTGCGGCCTGCACCTCGACGGCGATGTCTTCCAGCTTTCCGATGACAAGCCGGTCGAGCAACGCGGCATCCTCGAAATAGCCGCCCCGATCCTCGGTGAAGAGGTCGCGGATGATCGTGCCGCCTGCCACCGCATAGGCGTCCGCCCCGACGAAACGCGCCCGCCGTTCGGTCGCCTCCACATTCGCCTTGGTCAGATCACGCCGGATCGTCGCGGGCTCGCGGTTCCACGACAGATTATCGAAAACCTGTTCCTGCCGGTCATGATCCTCGGTGATGGCAAAGGCCATCAACTGATCCAGCGACAAGCCACCATCCCGATAGACCTGCATCAGCTTCGGGCTGACAGCGCCAAGGCGAAGCCGCTGCTTCACGACATGGGCGGAAACCCCGAACCGGGCGGCGATCTCTTCCGCGCCCCATCCCCGATTGTCCGCCAACTCCCGGATCCTCATTGGCTTGGGTTGGAGCGCAGCGCTGCGCTGCAACCCTGGCCGTCGCCGAGACCGGGAGGTGCAAGGAGCAAGGGCGGCCGGTGCGGAGGGGGATCACCCGGCCTGCACGGAACGGAGGAACGACGTGGAGGAAGGCTGGGGATACCGTCCCGGCCGAGCGTCAGCGATCCCTTGCGCCGCGCCAGGGGGCAGCGCCCCCAAGCAACCCGCCCGGCATGAGCGCCAGCGGGCGCCGGGCAGGAAACTGGATCAGGATGTAAAAAACCGCTGAACCTGAAAACCGCGCATCCTGATTGCCGCAGCTACGCTTGTGGTGAGGTATGACCCAGTTCAACAGCCTTGCGACGCTGGGCGGTCGTCAACGCGGTCCAGAACCGATGGACGCGCGCGGTCGGCATTTGTTTCAGATCATCGATATGTTGGGCGCGGCGAAGCTCGATCTGGAAGAACGACGGGTGATGATCGATGTTGAAGGCCTGAAGCTTCCAGAACACGACGGCTGCGTATTTGGGGGTGAGCTTCTTGTTCTTGCGATAGTAATCTAGAGCCCCCGACAGGATGGGATTGTTCTCTTTCGCGGCAAGCTGTTCGAGTGTGCGGATGGAGGATTCCAACTGCATCTGCTGGGTCAGCTTGGTGAGGTGCCGCTTCGCCTCGGCCGGCGACAGGCGTCTGCCTTTCTCGATGACCGCCACATCGAATTGAAGTATGCAGTGGGAGCCGACCCAAAGCGTCGCATCTGTATAGTGATTGGCGATCTCGAAGTGGTAGCGAAGGTCTTGCTGACCGCAGAGTTCACAGGTTTCGATGGGTTGTTCGTGATCGACCGTGTTATCGGTGAAGGACCACTCGTTGAACGCGGCCGGCAGGGTTCCCGCCACTGAAAGCGGAAGAATACTGTCACGAACCCGTTGCGTGTACCCGCCCATGATGGTGCTGCCCGTTATTTAAGAGCGCTTACCTTAGCTCAACTCCTATTTAAGCTAAGCGCCAATTGCTTAAATAACGCTGCGCCCGCATAGTGGGGCATGTCCGAATCAGCTTCCAACCTCCGGCTAGGCCGCTTTGTCGAGACCCCTGTTGCGGGCGAAATCGTGCGTGCCTTCGTGCCGCCTCCACTGCCGCCGGAACCGCCGATCGACGTGCTCACCCTTCTGGAGCGGCTAAGTCTGGCGGAACGTGCCTTGGGGCGCCTGGACGGCATCACTATGCTGCTGCCGCGCCAAGAACTGTTCCTCTACATGTACGTGCGGAAGGAAGCCGTCCTTTCGTCCCAGATAGAAGGAACGCAATCGACCCTTTCGGACCTGCTCTGCTTCGAGACCGAGGCGCAGGCCGGCCAGCCGATCGACGACATCCGCGAAGTCTCGAACTACGTCGATGCGATGATGTATGGGCTGGAACGGCTGGAAGAGCTACCGCTGTCACTGCGTCTGATCCGCGAGATGCACGAACGCTTGCTGCAAAGCGGACGCGGCGGGACGAAAAATCCCGGCGAGTTTCGGCGGTCTCAGAACTGGATCGGTGGCTCACGTCCAGGCAACGCGCTTTTCGTGCCGCCGCCGCCGACCGAGATGGATGGTTGTCTCGATGCGCTTGAGCGCTTCATGCACGAGGACGGCTCGCGTCTGCCCGCCCTGATCAAAGCTGGGCTGTTGCATGTCCAATTCGAGACCATCCACCCGTTCCTGGATGGAAACGGCAGGATCGGCCGCTTGCTGGTGACGTTGTATCTCTGCGTCAACGGCGTGCTGCGCAAGCCGCTCCTCTATTTGAGCCTGTACCTGAAGACTCATCGCGCCGACTATTACCGCCTGCTTCAGGAGGTGCGCGAGCACGGGGCATGGGAAGCCTGGCTCGATTTCTTCCTCACCGGCGTTGCGGATACGGCCAATCAGGCGTTCGAGGCCGCTACCCGGATTGTCGATCTGTTCAAGGACGACCGCGAGCGGATCACGACAGAGAGCGACCGGGCAGGCTCCGCGCTGCGTATCCACGATCTGTTTCAGCAGAACCCGTTCCTAACGGCCAACCAGCTCGTTCAGCAAACAGGACTCTCAGCCCCCACTGTCAATGCGGCGCTCGCTGATCTGGAACGGTTCGGCATCGTTGAAGAAATCACCGGGCGCAAACGGGGGCGCGTGTTCAGTTACCGGCGATATCTCGCCATCTTGAGCGAGGGAACCGACCCGCTCCCCACAACGGCCTGAAGGAAGGAAGCCCGTGCGTATCGAATCCGTAACCCTGTCCGGCTTTCGCTGTTTCGGTCCCGACCCTATAACCGTGCCGATCGCATCCGAGATCACGGCTGTCGTTGGTCCGAACGCGGCGGGCAAGACGGCACTGCTTCATGCCCTGTCGAAGCTGTTCGGCGTGCCCCGTGCGCAGCGCACTGTTCAGCGATCTGATTTCCATCTTGGGGCAGATGAGCCAGTCGACAAATCGCCTCTTGGCACGCGCGCCACCGCGCTTCCATGCCGTCACCAGACGATCAAACTCGACATCATCTTCGGAGGAGATAGCGGGACGCTTACCCTGCAGCGCTGCGGCGGCAGCCTTCACCGACTTGGCTTCGCCATTCAGCAGACTGGCGACAACCTTGCGCTGGAGGGCGGGTTCCAGCTTGGCGAGGGCATCTAGTTCAACACCTTTATCGGCAATCCAAGTGCCGGCAATCTGCGCCCGCACATCCGGGGCGATCTTGGTGTAACGGGCGATTGATCGCTGCACATCACGGGCACTAATGCCCAGCTTCTCAGCCACTTCGGCTGCAAACGACAACTTGTCGCTTGCACCTTCCCATCTGGCCAATGCACCAGCAGCGCCTTTTTTCGTCTCCGGGAACAGTTCTTCGTAGATGCGCTGGCGCTCTGCCAGATGTGATGCCTTGTCCAGAGGTGACAGTTCCCGCCGGATCAGGTTCTCATCGATCTCAACCAGACGCTGTTCGAGCTTCGAGCCCGTAAAGATAATGGCGTTGATCTCAGGCCATTCCAGCCGCGTAGCAGCGGTCAGACGATGGAGGCCGGCGATCAATACATGCCGCCCCTTCTTGTCCGGCGCAGTCACAGTGATGGGGTTCTGCAGCCCGCTCACGGATAGGGACTGTGCCAGCCCGTCTGCCCAGTCACTGTCCACCTGACGCAGCCGGTCATTGGGTATGTCAATCTGAGCAAGGGGAATTGACAGGATACGATCCATGATATGATCCACTTAGAGATGGAGAGACGTTCAGACGGCAGCGGCGTTTTGCCGGTGACGGGGGATCGGATCGGCGCTAATCATCGATCTGCGGCGCACAGAAGGGATGCGACCACCATCCGGGCGATACCGGCTCGGCCAGATATCGCGAGGGGAAACCCTCAGAAATGCAGCAACGGCGAATTCGCCATCGAAATGGGAGCGTCGCAGGGCGCTACGGCAGGCATGCTCAGGCAGGCCTGCCGCGCGAGAGACATCGTAGAGGGTAGAGCCGAGCATCCGCACGGCGGCCTTGATCTCCTCTGGATGCCAGTCGCCGGAGGGTAGCTTCGCTACTTTCCACCGGCCGTTCGGTTCTCGAATGGCCACAAATTCACTCCTCGCTGATCCGGTGTGCAGACCGGATTTTCGGGGCCTCACTGGTTCGGTTCGGGATTAATATGAGATGCTTTTTGGAACCAATCAAGCCCGAAAAACACGCCACAGTTCCGTTTGTGGAATTTTTCGGGGAAAATTCATTTATCTATATGATATTAAATAGATATTTTTCTTCTGTGGCGTCTTTGTCCGAGATGGGCCCTGACGCCAAGGTTCCATATTCGGAACTTCGACGTACTGGTGCGGCTGATCTGCCATGAAGAGCAGAACCATTGCCGATCGACTGAAGGCGATACGAGCAAGCTGGGAACTGGCCCAGCCGGATTTTGCGAAGCGCGCCGACATCCCTCTTGGCACGCTCAAGAAGATAGAAGCCGGACTAAACATTCCGGGAGGCGATACCCTGCTACGCTATGCGGCAGCTGGCTTTAGTCCCTCTTGGGTTCTAACCGGTCAGGGTCCGATGTGTATTGACCAAGGCAGCGAAGCAGGCGCACTGGTGGCGGGCGACGAGCTACTTCCCAGTCCACCAATCACCGCCCCTGAGCTTCTGGCGCTGGTCACAGATGCAATTCAGCGAACCTATAAGGATGCAAGCGCAAGCCTTTCGGCGCTCGACCTGGGGAGATTAAGCGCCGAGAAATACAATGAGATCATTCAGGAAATTCCAGAACCGGAAGGCTGGCCCGTGGCTGTCAAAATGATGGCCGTCCAGCTCCGCAAGGACATAGCATCCACAGCCGCCAACCCCGGCGCTAGGAAACGCGAGGCCTCGTGATAGTGTCTCTAGGTTGTAATTTGTGGGATTGAGGTAGCAATGTTCAGGAAATTGTCAGCCGCGACATTGGTCGCATTCGCACTCGCGACCACTTCTACAGCAGCAATCGCAAGCGATTTTACAATCAAAGCTGATCAACTTGCCACGGCCTTTAACAAGGCAGCCAAGAAGCTTAGCGCCGATAGTAGGATGGCGCGCGGCAAGTGCCAGAGTGAGGTGAAATTTGTTTGCCAATACGAAGCTGGAAGCGGTGTTTCGCTTTTGGCTGTGGCTGACAACATCAAGAATAAGGGCATATCCAGCATTCGGATTGTCTATGCCAGCAAGGATCAGAAAGACGTTATGAACTTCGCCGAGGCCGTCGGTATCCTAATGGCCCTGCTCGTGCCTGCCGCAGACAAGGATGAGCGTGGCGCGGCAATGGTTGCCCTTCTGAGCAGGCTCAAAGATGCCGATGAGGGCAACGTTGACCTTCACGATGTTAACTTCAGGATAAGGGCGGTGGATGGGGTCGGCGTGGTTACGACCGTGACCAAGTCGTGATACTAAGAGGCTGTTGTCTACCTCTAAGAGATCAATGAGAAGCGCGCCCTGAGAGGTAGCCGTTCTGCAAAATACATTGTCTCAAA
The DNA here is from genome assembly GCF_052491725.1 of Haloleucobacter ellipsoideus. Taxonomy (NCBI): domain Bacteria; kingdom Pseudomonadati; phylum Pseudomonadota; class Alphaproteobacteria; order Hyphomicrobiales; family Xanthobacteraceae; genus Haloleucobacter; species Haloleucobacter ellipsoideus. The sequence goes on along the minus strand of NZ_JBQWAR010000003.1, from coordinate 5,929 downwards.
TCGCGTGGGATGAGCCTTCTGCAAGACAAGGTAGGAATGTGAAGGGACCGCGCGAAAATGGCCGGGAAGCATTGGAGCCATTCGGTTTCATCCCGATATATCCCGGCCAATCCCACCTAATCCCGCCCCTGCAATACTAAGTGTCTCCTATCATTGGGCGTCGATCCGCTTCTCCTGCCGCAGGCTTTCGGCCAGCGCCTCACGGCAAAGCTTCACCACGTCGCGCGGTTGCGGGCGGTAAAGTCCCTGTTCGATTGCCCAAGCAGCGACGTTGTCAAGCGATACCGGAGAGGAGTCTACCTCTTCGGTATAGCGATCAAAAATCGCCTGCATTTGCTCAGAAAACTTTGCCATTCATCACCACCATTGAAATCTAAAGATGCGCTTCGGCAACGTGGCCCCAGCCATCGGTAACAGCCGAATTCACCACATAACGCCTGACCGGCACCTGATATTTACGGAGGTAATCATACCTCTTCATTCGCTTCTGGAGCTGTCCGACCACAATCCCTGGGTGGACGCCCATCAGCGACGCAAATCCGATCACGTCCCGTTCCGAGAAATAAGGGTGCTTGCGAGCATAGAAGGAATCCATCTTCTGATTCGGAACGCAGAAATCAGCAGCGGCCATATTTGCGACGCGCTCTTCATCACTGTCATTCTTCTCATCAGAGGAATTATCTCCCGAGAGATGGTCGACCATACCAATTGAGCGTTTACCGTGTCCTTCAAGGACATGTTCGATCTCGTGCCGTAGAATAAACCAGAAATTATCAAGGCGATCATACAAAGTTGACATTCCGATCACTGGAGATTGGTCGTCAAGCCAAGTACACACACCGTCGATCTTCGCGTTGGGCAGAGCCTCCACAACGACAAACCTTACGCCGCATTCCGCAAGCAAAGCCGGCACAGCTCCGACGGCTTCAGGATCAACCATTAAAGCCCGCAGCTTTGGGAGCGCGTCACGAAGTTTGTCGGGCGAAAACGCGCGCACGGGAATATTGCTCGCGAGCTGCCGAACCCGAAACACCCAAGCCAACTGATGAGGCGGAGTTTCGTCGTAATGCGTCCTCTTGGCAGCAAACGCGATCGCGTTCGGCCCCTGATCGTTGGCGACTTCGAAAAATCGGTCCATCTGAAGCTGAAGCAATGAGGATTCACCATCCTGGATCCAACCTCGGCGGATCATGTCGCGTACAGGATAGAGGGTTTGAAGTTCCGCCCTGGTTTTTACGGCCGGATCGGGTTCCTTCGCATTCTGTAAATCAAACTGACCTTGGAGGTTCAGAAAGAACTGAGGGGATGCATCAAAGGCGTCGCCAAGCAGCCGCGCCATGTCAGGAGTGATAGCCCGCTTTCCTGACAGCAGCGGATTCAACTGTTGTTCGGTCTGCCCGAGAATGAAAGCGAGATCGCGCTGCGACCAGCCACGAACCTCCAGCTCAAGCTTGATAAAGACGCCGGGGGGATCGATTGCGACGGTGTTGGTGCCGGCCATTATGCGGCACCCCTTGCTTGCTCTTCCATCGCCCTAACGATCACTGTCATAGCACTATTCTTTTCCTCAATCCGCAAGACCATCGCCCACTGAGGGGCTAAAACCACCAAATGCTCCGGAGAACCCACCGCTCGCGCTCTTAGGCCAAGACTCCTCCAGTTCTGCATGGTGCGAACATCGGGGGCGGCTCGGATTATGCTCAACCGCTGCCGAGCAGATTGAATGACGGCAACCGGCAGCTTTGTGTCTGCTGCACGCTCCGTTTCAATTAACGCCAACTGTTGGTCTGCGAACTCGATCTCCATTGGGCGAACCATAACCGAGTCGTGCCAAGCCGTCAATGCAACTTAACGCAAGGCGTTAAGTTGCATATTCGATGCTGCTCCGACGGCCGCCAAATGCCCGATATCGCCGCCGAAAGACCTCCAGAAGGCGCCGATCACCGCCGATGGCCGAATCCTTTGAAAACTCTTTAATGATTTCAGATGACTATGATCGTCTCATAGTGCTCATCTTCGTCGGGCGCTGCCCGCCATTCAATCCTATTAAGTCATTGTAATTAAATCGAAATTCGCGGCGACGGTTTTCAATATCCCCCGCTGCATCCCCCATTATGTTCGGGAAGGGGGGGATATGGGCGGAATATCCCGGCACATTGTCCCCGGCCATTTGGGCTTCCACGACTCGCGGTGGTGATGCGGCCCAGCGCCCAGCACGGCAAAGCGGGATAGCAAGATCGGTTTTCAGAAGCTGTGCCTGCCCATTATCCGGGGCTGCGCTCGCGTATGGCTGGGCACCACCGCGAACGGTCCCTGTATCAAGGGGTATGGGCTGGCCACGCGATCATGAGCAGGACAGATGATCTCAACCGCCTGTATCGGATCTTGGACCGGCTGGAAGTTCTGATGGGCGGCAAAAGGTTGCTGGCTCACCTTTCAAGTCAGGAAACAAAGCATCCATCCCTGCGTCTTTATGCTTGCGCGGGGGCGGATGAACTGCCGCTTTGCTGATTTTTGAAGGCTTGCGGGCGCCCACGCGTCTCCCGGAAGTGCCTGCATCATGCCCCCCCCAAAACCTTCAAAACCCCGAAAAATGAGGTTTCAAGGGTTTTGAAGGCACCCGGTCCGGCCGCATCCGAGGAAAACAAGCGCGCTCAACGCCTGACATAATAGGCGTTTCATTGGGTCAATCCCCATAATGGTTCGCACGCTGATAGCAGCCACTGGCCAACCAAAGGCATCGGGGTTATCGCCTGCAATAGCCCTTATGCTCCCCAGATAGTGTTGCACCGCATGTATCATCTGGCTCCGCCTGAAGGTCAGATGCACAGGCGTGGCAGTATCCCGCCATGCGCCCATGCTCGGCTCAATCAGTTCTTCGCTCTGGGGACGACGGAAATCCCAACGCACCAACTCTCCTTCATGCGTCACATGGATACCCTCAAAAATCCCGGCGCAGCCAGCTTCCCCACAGTCACAGGTGAAAATGTCATATGCACCCGGCTCGTGTAGGCTCTGGATGAGTAGAGGCAGATGAATCGGATGAGGCTCATCCAGATGGGCTCCATCAATCCATATTTCGGTAATTAAGTAGGGTTCGACCGGCGTGCCTATGTCCCTGCTGGGATTTGCAACATGAACCCGCAACTCAAACTGGTTCACGGATGCGTCATGTAATTCTTGACTGTCGTCTGCTGCTCCAGTTTCCATTTTTCCGCCTCCTTACCTGCCCGGGCCAGCATCTTCAGCTCAAGACGCCCGGTGACCGGATCTGACATATCCGGCTGTTTAGCTGACGCAGCCTATCGAAGGTCGCACCGGGCCCTTATCCTGATGACCGAACTGCAAGTTGTGAAAGGCGTCGAGCAGCCCGGAGGCGATCAACCCTACGACTGACTTTTTGCGGTACAGGCCGGCGTCACCCAAAGACCTTATCGATCTGGACTGGTCGAACCTGCTCACCCGCCTGCCCCACACCAAAGCAGATCTTGTTGCAACCATCGCCGCCAGAGCCGATGCGGAACTCTATGCAATGACTGGTATAGCAAGTGGACGAAGGGGCGAATGATTCAGTTCAACAGCGTCTCGTGCTATGCAACGTTCGCGCCCGTATCCGAAAATGGCTGTGTGAGACGGGTTGATCCGGCTCAGATTCGCGCCCCTCCGGCTGCTCGCGCATGATCACACCATGCCCTGCTCTTTGAACCATGCCACTTCGTCGCGGATCGTCTCGGCGATGGGGCGGAAGCTCAGCCCCAGTTCGTCGCGCGATCTTGCCGGATTGAAACGTGTGCGCTCTGCTTCGGCTCGCATGGTGCGCACGGTGGCAAGGCTCAGAAGCGCCGGGCGTCCGGTAATCCGGGCGACCAGTTCCTGTAATGCCGCAATCGGCCAGAGAATCGCGACAGGGATCCGGCGTTTTGGTGCCGGGACGCCTGTCACCTGCTGATAAATCTCCACCAGATCCAGCATGGCGATATGGTGTCCTGCGGCCAGATAATGCTCGCCCCGTCGCCCCTTCTCGCCCGCCGCCGCCATGGCAAAGGCAACGTCCCGCGCGTCGACGAAGGAGAATGTCCCGGGCGGAATGCCCGGCAGCGCTTTTTTCAGATAGTCCAGCGTGAACTGACCCGCCGCCGTTGGCCCCAGATCGCCCGGACCATGCATCCAGCCCGGCATGACGAAGACCGCAAACATATCGGGGTGGCTGCGCAGGAAATCTCGCACGACTGCATCGGACTGCATCTTGCTGCGGTAATAGTCATCGGCATCACGAGGCTCTCGCGCCATGCTTTCGTCGATCAGTGCGCCGCGCGGACCGTTCACCACGGCGATGGAGCTGGTATGGATGAACCTTCGGATACCGGCCGCATAGGCGGCAGCGATCAGTTCAGCCGTTGCATCGACATTGATCCGCTTCAGCATCGCCCAGTGCTTGCCGCCGCCATAGCTCTCGCGGAAATAGGCTGCGGTGTGAAACACGACATCACAACCCGAAAGCGCCGGAGCAAAGCCTGCGACATCCTGCATATCGCCCTCGATAATCGTCAGCCTGGGGATTTCGCCAAACTGGGCTCTGGCCTTGGCGCGCGAGCGAGCCAGTGCCCGCACCGCCACACCGCGTTCCAGCAAGAGCCGCACAAGATTGTTGCCAAGAAGCCCGGTCGCGCCGGTGACGAAGACGGTTTGCATATCGATGATCCTGCCTAGAGCGGCGTGCGCCTGATTGCAGGAAGATAGCGCGGCAGGGCTTTGCACAGAACGCATGGCATGACAAAACGGCTTTGCCTGAGCGCAAAGCAGGATGACGGAATGAACTGGGATGATCTGCGCCTTTTGCTGGCGGTGGCGCGGCGCGGCAGTTTCCTGCGCGCCGGCGAGACGCTCGGCATGGCGGCCTCGACACTCTCGCGCCGGATCACCCAGCTCGAGGCCGGGATCGGCGCGGCACTGGTCGAGCGCGGTGCCGATGGCACCAGGCTGACCGCGCGCGGCGCAGCCCTGGTGCAGGCAGCACAGGATTTTGAAACTGCTCTCGCCCCGTCCCCGGAAACCACGGGCCTATCGGGTCGCGTCAGGGTCACGGCGGGCGAAGGCTTCATCGGCCCCGTCACCCATGCGGCGGCGGAATTCACCACACAGCATCCCGGTTGCACGGTGGATTTTACCATCACTCCCGATCTGGTGAAACTGTCACAAGGCGCCTCGGATATCGCCATCCGCACGCTGCATATGGGCGAGCCATCGCTGATTTACCAGCGTCTGCCAGATGTGGCCTTTGGCATCTTTGCCTTGCCGGATCTGGCGTCCCGGCCGGGAAATACGCGCCAGACCCTGCCGATGATCGGGCTGTTGCCGCCGCAGGACCAGCTTCCCCATATGAAAGCCGCGCGGGCAGCCGGCTTTGGCAATATCAGCATCCGTGTTTCGTCCTTTACAGCGCAACTGGAGGCGGTCCGGCATGGCCACGGCGCCGCAGTCCTTCCGCGCGTTCTGGCAACCGGACTTGCCGAGCCTTTCCCCGATCTGGTGCTGCCCGGGTTAGAAATCTTTCTCGTGACACGCCCACAGGCCCTGAGGCAGCCACAGATCAGAGCATTCATGGATATGCTGAAGACGCGGATGCTGCACCCCGATCCGAGCTGACTTCCCCTGGCGGGTTCTCTCAAAAGCGCTCAATGGTCCTGCTTCGGTCACGACCAGAGCCCCTGAACCTGTCATTGATGTGTTTCGGGCTGGGTAGACGAGACGGATCAGACGTTCCGCGCTCAGAGTGTCAAGTGGCGCACTAGGTCCGATCGACATTCAGGATTCCCAAGGCTGGAGAATGCTGATTCATAGGGTTCCGTGTTTCCGAAGCACGGAGCCCTGCGATGATGGCGAAGCGGTACGAGTTGAGCGATGCCCAATGGGCGAAGATCGCACCTTT
>NZ_JBQWAR010000010.1:0-94379 GCF_052491725.1 Haloleucobacter ellipsoideus | reverse complement strand
CTCCTCAGCGCCAATGGTACTTCGTCTCAAGACGCGGGAGAGTAGGTCGCTGCCAGGCCTGCAAAGGACAAGAAAATGCCCATTCACAATAACTAAAACCCCCACTACTATACGTAGTGGGGGTTTTGTCGTTCATCCAAGACAAGCCGCAAACATGAAAAGAGCAGGGCACAGCTCCGCAGAAAGCCCGGAACCAGCGCTCATCCCACCTCTCAGGCCGAAGGCCACCTTATCCCGTGCGCGCATCAACCAGGCTCATCTGTGAACCAGAACGGCAGCGCTTGAAATGAACCGTGCCGGAATGGGTTCCGGAGCAGGCTGGTGCCAGAGCAGGCTGGTGCCAGAGCTTGCCGCTCCATAGCAGCAGGCCTCCCAAATGAACCCCGACTTTTTCTACGCCCTCGAACAAAAGCTCCAGCACCCCGAGACCCGCTATTCAGCAGATGCTCTGGATGAGGTGCTGGCAGAGGCGTTTCTGGAGTTCGCCAGCTCAGGCAATGTCTAAGACAAGACAATGGTCTTGCACGCTCTTGCTCAAGGCCCGGTCGGGGATGGCCCTCCGGTAACCGAAATGCATGATTACGCGATGCGCCCCCTCGCTCCCGAAGTCGTTCTCGTGACCTATCGCAGCGTGCATAAAAGCGATGACGGGAAGGTGGACAAGAATGTCCGGCGCAGTTCCATCTGGTCATGCCTGAACGGGCGCTGGCAGATGCTGTTCCATCAGGGCACCATCATTCCACCGGGCTGAAGGTCAGGCGCGGGAGTATCAGCCCCCCGCCGCCTCCAGTTCAGCGCTTGCCGCCAGCCAGTCCTCTTCCGCCTTGTCCATCGCCGCTGCCGTTTCATGGCGCAATGTGGCAAGGCGGGCGGCTTCCAGCGGATCCCTGGCGTGCAGGTCGGTGGAGGAGAGTTTCGCATCCAGCCCGGCCAGTTCCCGGCCGAGCTTTTCCATGCGGCTCTCGGCCTCCTTCACCCTCTTCTTGATCGGGCCCGTGGCGATGCGACGGGGAGCCTCGGTCTTTTCTTCCCGACGGGCGTCGGCCTTGTCCTTGCGGCCATCGGCGGTCATCCGGTCGCCATCCGAGCGGGAAAGCACCTCGCGACGATACTGCTCCATATCGCCATCATACGGCTTCACCGTGCCGCCACCCACGCGCCAGAGCTGCTCGGCGCAGGCTTCCAGCAATGTGCGGTCATGGGAGATGAGGATGACAGCGCCGGGAAAATCATTCAGCGCTTCCATCAGCGCCGCCCGGGCCTCGATATCGAGATGGTTGGTCGGCTCATCGAGAATGACCAGATGCGGGCCGTGGAAGGTGGCAAGGCCCAGAAGCAGCCGTGCCTTCTCGCCACCCGAAAGGGCGGAGACCTTGGTATCGGAGGCCCGGCCGGAAAAGCCCATCTCCGCCGCCCGCCCCCGCACTTTCGCCTCTGGCGCATCCGGCATCAGGCGGCGCACATGCTCGGCCGCGCTCTCATTGGGGTGCAGTTCATCAATCTGGTGCTGGGCAAGATAGGCCACCTGCAACTTGTCCGCCCGCACAAGCTTGCCCTCCTGCGGCTCCAGCCGCCCGGCAATCAGCTTCGCGAAGGTGGACTTGCCATTGCCATTCGGCCCCAGCAGCGCGATGCGGTCATCCTCATCAATGCGCAGGGTCAGGTTCCTGAGAATGGGTTTGCCCGGCTCATAGCCGACCGATACCTGATCCAGCACCATGATCGGCGGAGAGAGCAGCTTTTCCGGGTGGCGGATGGAGATGGCGGCGGCCTCCTCGCTCACCTGCGCGGAAAGCGGCTCCATCCGTGCCAGCGCCTTGAGGCGTGATTGCGCCTGCTTGGCCTTGGTGGCCTTGGCGCGGAAGCGGGCGACAAAGCTTTCCATATGGGCGCGCTGGGCTTCCTGCTTCTTGCGCGCCTTCTGGTCCTGCAGCAGCCGCTCGCGCCGCTGCCGGTCGAAGGAGGTGAAGCCGCCCTTGTAAAGCGTCAGCTTCTGCTGGGAGAGGTGGAGGATATGGTCCACCGAAGAGTCGAGCAGGTCGCGGTCATGGCTGATGAGGATGACCGTGCGCGGATAGTGCGCCAGATAGTCCTGCAGCCAGAGGGTGCCTTCAAGGTCGAGATAGTTGGTCGGTTCGTCCAGCAGCAGCAGGTCCGGCTCGGTGAAGAGCAGGGCGGCGAGGGCCACGCGCATGCGCCAGCCGCCGGAGAATTCCGCACAGGGGCGCTGCTGGGCGCTTTCGTCAAAACCGAGACCTGCCAGAATGGTGGCGGCGCGGGCCGGGGCGGAATGGGCATCGATGTCGAGCAGGCGCATCTCGATGTCACCGATGCGCATCGGGTCCTGCGTCGTCTCGCGCTCATGCAGCAAGGCGGCGCGTTCGGTATCGGCGGCCAGCACCCGTTCCAGAAGGCTGTCCGGCCCGGCAGGCGCTTCCTGCGCCACGCGGCCGATGCGCGTGCGGCTGGGCAGGCGTACCGTGCCGGATTCCAGCTCCAGCTCGCCCACAAGAGCCTTGAACAGCGTGGTCTTGCCCGCTCCATTGCGGCCGACAACACCGACACGCGCATTATCAGGAATGGCCACGCTGGCGTGGTCAATAAGCAGGCGGCCTGCAAGACGCAGGGAAATATCATCAAGCACGATCATGACCGCGCCCTTTTCGCAGCACTGAAGGGGCGGGGCAAGGGGAATGCGCGAAAGTCCTCACGGAGGCGATGGAAGTGCGGCTCCTGCTGCTCCTTTTCCCACGCAAAGGCATATCACCCGCCGTGGCGGGAACGCCGGCTCACGGGATTGGGCTTTCAATACAAGGCGGCGCGCGGATCTATCCGGCTGTCAGAAAAGTGGGGCGGGGGAAAAGCGGGCTGGCGCACATGTTTCATGGTTTGCGCCAGCCCTGTTTCACTCTTACTCGGCTGCCTGCGGCCGCTCCCAGCGCAGCACCGGCTTGCGGGCGGCGCGGGTTTCGTCCAGGCGGCGGCGCGGGGCGTAATGGGGGGCGCCGAGGAAGCGCTCCTTGTCATTGCCCCTGGCCGCCATGGCCAGATCCCGCAGAGCGGCGATGAACAGGTCGAGCGAAGCCTTGGACTCGCTTTCTGTCGGTTCGATCAGCATGGCCCCGTGCACCACCAGCGGGAAATAGACCGTCATGGGGTGGAAGCCCTCGTCGATCAGCGCCTTGGCGATATCCAGCGTGGAAATGCCGGTGCCGTGCAGCCAGCTGTCATCGAACAGGGCCTCATGCATGGCGGGCCGCTCGGGGAAGGGCACGCTCATCAGATCATGCAGGCTGGCGCGGATATAGTTCGCGGAGAGCACGGCATCTTCCGAAGCCTGCCGCATGCCATCCGCCCCGTGGGAGAGCATCCAGCTCAGCGCGCGCACGAACATGCCCATCTGGCCATGGAATGCGCTCATGCGGCCCAGAGACTGCTCGGCCCCGGCATTGCCCTTGTCCTCGGCGAGGCGCAGGCCGTTCTCGGTGGCGATGAGCGCGGGCACCGGGGCGAAGGGGGCAAGCGCCTGCGAAAGCACCACCGGGCCCGCGCCCGGCCCGCCGCCGCCATGGGGGGTGGAGAAGGTCTTGTGCAGATTGATGTGCATGGCATCAACCCCAAGATCAGCCACCCGCACCTTGCCCAGAATGGCGTTGAAATTGGCGCCATCGCAGTAGAAATAGGCCCCGGCCGCATGCACCGCCTCTGCAATTTCCACCACATCACGCTCGAACAGCCCGCAGGTGTTCGGATTGGTGAGCATGAGCGCGGCGACATCATCTGAAAGCGCGTCGCGCACCGCCTGCACATCCACCGTGCCATCGGCGCGGGCGGGAATGGCACGCACCTGATAGCCGATGAGCGCGGCAGTGGCCGGATTGGTGCCGTGGGCGCTCTCGGGCACCAGAACGGTGCGGCGGCTGGCGGAGCCGCGGGCTTCATGCGCGGCCTTGATCGCCATCATGCCGCACAGCTCGCCATGCGCGCCGGCCTTGGGCGAAAGCGCAACGGCCTGCATGCCGGTGAGCTCCAGCAGAATGCGGGTAAGCTCTCCCATCAGCCCCAGAGCGCCCTGCACGGTGGAGGCCGGCTGAAGCGGATGCACATCGGCAAAGCCGGGCAGGCGGGCCATCTTCTCGTTCAGCCGCGGATTGTGCTTCATGGTGCACGAGCCGAGCGGGAAAATGCCGCTGTCGATGCCATAGTTCATGCGCGAGAGGCGCACATAATGGCGCATCGCCTCCGGCTCGCTCAGACCCGGCAGATGCGGGGCGCTGGTGCGGGCATGCCGGCCCAGGCGCGATGTGTGTGCCGGCGGCTCGGGAAGATCGACGCCCGAGACATCCGGCCGGCCGATCTCGAACAGCAGCCCTTCCTCCAGCGCCAGCGCGCGGTTGCCGGTGAAGGTTTCGGGCAGGGTGGTCTCGGTGATGGGGTTGGGCTGGGTTGCCCCACGTCCTTCGCGGTTCATGCCAGCACCTCCTTCAGGGCAGCCGCATAGGCCGCGCGGTCTTCATCCGTGGTGGTTTCGGTGGCGGCCACCAGAAGCAGATTGTCCAGTCCGGCCTTGGGGGCAAGGCGGGAATAGGGGACGCCGGCGAGAATGCCGCGCGCCGCCAGCTCTTCCACCACATCCGCGGCGGGCCGGGGCAGGCGCAGGGTAAACTCGTTGAAGAAGGTGTCGTTCAGCACCTCCACCCCCGGCACGCCGGCAAGACGGGCGGCCAGATCGCAGGCGGTGGCATGGTTCAGCGCGGCCAGATTCTCCAGCCCCTTCTGCCCCAGCAGGGAAAGATGGATGGTGAAGGCCAGCGCGCACAGGCCGGAATTGGTGCAGATATTCGAGGTCGCCTTTTCGCGGCGGATATGCTGCTCACGCGTGGACAGGGTGAGCACGAAGCCGCGCCGGCCTTCCGCATCCACCGTTTCGCCGGCAAGACGGCCGGGCATCTGGCGCACATATTTGGAGCGGGTGGCGAACAGGCCCACATATGGCCCGCCGAAATTGAGCGGATTGCCAATGCCCTGTCCCTCGCCGACGACGATGTCGGCACCCTGCGCGCCGGGCGGCTCGATGGCGCCAAGGCTCACCACCTCGGTGAACACGGCGATGAGCAGCGCGCCAGCCTTGTGGGCGGCTTCGGCGATGGGCCTGAGGTCCACCAGATTGCCGAACACGTCGGGGCTCTGCACCACCACACAGGATGTGGTTTCATCGATGGCGGCGATGATGTCGCTCTCGCCCGCGGGGGCGGGGGCAAGGCTCACCACCTCGTTCTCCGCATAGTGGCACACGGTCTCCACCGTGGCGCGATAATGCGGATGCAGATTGCCGGCGAGAAGCGCCTTGCCGCGTCTGGTGATGCGATGCGCCATCAGCACGGCCTCGGCGGTGCCGGTGGAGCCGTCATACATGGAGGCATTGGCCACCTCCATGCCGGTGAGTTCCGCCACCTGGGTCTGGAACTCGAACAGATATTGCAGCGTGCCCTGCGCAATCTCCGGCTGGTAAGGCGTGTAGGAGGTGAGGAACTCGGAACGCTGGATCAGATGATCCACGCTCGCCGGCACATGGTGGCGATAGGCCCCCGCGCCGAGGAAGAAAGGCACACTGCCGGCCGACACATTGCGCGCGGCGAGAGCGGAGAGGATGCGTTCCACCTCGATCTCGGATCGGGCGCGGGGCAGGTCTGGCAGTTCGGCCTGCCGCTGGGCGGCGGGAATATCCGCGAAGAGCTCATCCACCGAGGCAATGCCGATGCGGGCCAGCATCTCGGTGCGGTCTTCCGCGGTCAGGGGAAGGTAGCGCATGGTTGTTTCCGTTTGCCGTCAGGCCACATGCATGCAGGCGGAGACGGTGATCTCCGCCCGCAGCGAGTGGGCCACATAACAGGCATCATGAGCCTGATGGTGCAGGCGGGCGAGGTCTTCCTCCGAGGGGATCTTTTCCCCGGAAAAGACCATCACCGGCCTGAGCGTGATGCGGGACATGAAAAGCCGGCCCTGCCCATTCGGGCTCAGCACGCCTGTTGCGGCATCCTCATAGCTGTCCACCCGGAAGCCCGCGCGACGGGCAAAATCCAGTGCGAAAAGCATGTGGCAGCTGGAGGCGGCAGCCACCAGCGCTTCCTCCGGGTCCACCGCATCCGGGCGGGAGAGGGGCTGGGGCATGCAGGCGGGTGCGGCGGAGGCGGGCACTTCCACCCCCTCGTCAAACACCCACACATGGCCGCGCGGATAGAGCCCGTCCGTAAACGGAACCGCCCCGCGCCACCAGCGCACCGTGGCGTGAAAGTCCTTCGGTTTGTGAAGGGCCGGCATGGGTTCAGTCCAGAGAGGCGATATGGGCCTTGTAGGCCGCCTCGTCCATCAGCTCATCCAGCTCCGAGGGGTTGGTGAGCCTGAGCCTGAAGAACCAGCCTTCGCCTTCCGGGCTCTCATTGGCCAGGGCCGGGTTGCCTTCCAGCTCGGCATTCGATTCCACCACCTCGCCGGAAACCGGGGCGAACACATCGCTGGCCGCCTTCACGCTTTCCACCACGGCGGCATCGCCACCCTTCTCGAGCTTCCTGCCGGCGGCAGGCAGCTCGACAAACACCACATCGCCAAGCTGCTGCTGGGCATAATCGGTGATGCCGACAGTGGCGACCTCACCCTCCACACGCACATATTCATGGTCGCTCGTGTAACGCACGGTGCTCATGTTCACGCTCCGGGGATTTCAGTTTGTCTTGGAGGGGGTGCGCTTGTAGCGCGTGGGGACGAAGGGAAGGGGGGTAACGGTGGCGGCCAGCGGCTTGCCCCGCACGATCAGTTCCAGAGCGGTGCCCGGCGCGGAAAAGGCGGGTGGCACATACCCCATGGCGATGGGCGCCCCGAGGGTTGGCGCAAAGCCGCCGGAGGTGACGATGCCGACCACCTTGCCCTCATGGGCGATTTCGGCGCCCTCGCGGGCCGGGGCGCGGCCTTCCGGCTTCAGCCCCACGCGCACGCGGGCCGGGCCCTGGGCCTGAAGGGTGCGGATGATGTCCGCCCCCGGAAAGCCGCCTTCCTCGCGCCGGCGCTTCTGGATGGACCACATCAGGCCGGCTTCCACCGGCGTGGTGGTGCGGTCGATATCATGGCCATAGAGGCACAGGCCGGCTTCCAGCCGCAGGCTGTCCCGCGCGCCAAGGCCGATGGGCCTGACCTCCGGCTCGGCCAGAAGCTTCTCCCACAGCGTGACGGCGGATGCCTCTGGCATGGAGATTTCAAAGCCGTCCTCTCCGGTATAGCCGGAGCGGGACACATGCACCGGCACACCGGCCATGGTGGTGGAGAGCGTGCCCATGAAGGGCAGTTCCGCCGCCGCCGGGCAGAAGCGGGCCAGAACCTGCGCCGCCTCCGGCCCCTGAAGGGCGATGAGGCCGCGATCTTCCAGCACGTTCAGCTTCACATTTTCAGGCAGATGGGCAGCCAGATGGGCGAAATCATCCCCCTTGCAGGCGGCATTGACCACCAGAAACAGCCGACCCTCCTCTCCCTCCGGGCGGGAGATCATCAGGTCATCCAGAATGGTGCCCTCGGGGGAGAGGAACTGGGAATAGCGCTGCGTGCCGGGCTTCAGGTTGAGAATATCCGCCGGCACCAGCTTTTCCAGCGCCCGGGCGGTGGTCTCGTGGTCCGGCCCCTCCAGAAAGGCCTGCCCCATATGCGAGACATCGAACAGCCCGGCATGGGTGCGGGTCCAGTTATGCTCGGCCAGAATCCCGTCGGGATACTGCACCGGCATGTCATAGCCGGCGAAAGGCACAATGCGGGCCTTTCGCGCCACATGTGCCTCATAAAGAGGCGTGCGCAGGGTTTGACCGGCGGGAGGAAGAGAGGCGCTCATTATGGCTCCACAGACAGGATGCGCCAGAACAGGAAGCTCCAGGACAGAGCTCCGGCGGCGCCCCCTCTGTCCTTGGAACCTGAGAGATTCACCGCGCCATGCGAACAGGCGCGGTTTACTCCTTCGGTGAGCCGGCGGGTGCATGCACCCGGCCTGCTGCTTTCCAGAGCGTCGTCCCCCTGCGGTCCTTTGGCCTGAGCGGTTCCGGGGCGGTTGCGCCTTCGGCGCCGGCCGCGCTGCCCACCAGCATGCTGATGCACCGCCCGGCCGGACTCTCCCGCAGGGATCATCCGATAAACATGGCCCCGCTTCAGCACAGGCTGAAACGATTCCACATTTTCATGCCCATAGAATAGGCCACGCTATAATTGCGTCAATCCTATTGAAGTATATGTCGTAAACAGACCAGAGGCCGGGCAATATTCCGGGCACGGGATGTCGCGGCGCGGGAAAAATGTCATCCCGCACAGGGCCATTCATGCAAAAGCCGCATGAGGCTTTGGCTTCATGCGGCTTCTGGCTGGGAGGGTGCTCAGTTCGTGCTGGCTGCGGGCGGCGGCTCGAACGCGCTGCTGGATGGCGGCGCGGTGAACCCTCCGCTGGATGTGCCGGATGAGGGCGGCGGGCCGAACACATCGCTGGAAGGTGCAATGGTGGTGGCCGGCGCGGTCATGGGCGGGGGCGCGCTGGAGGTGGATGGCGTGCTCGTTTCCGCCGGACGGGGGCGGGCGACGGCCGGCCTCTGCTGGCGCTGGGCCGGGCGGGAGCGGGTCTGCGGCTTCTGGCCCTGCGGGTCATAGCCGACATAGATCACATAGCGATCCATCTCGCTGGGGCTGGCCTTGAGCGGGAAGGAGATCTGGTCTTCCACCACGGTGAAGGGGGCCTGGTTTTCCCCGGCCGGTACATCAACCGCCACATTGAACAGCTTGGTGGTCAGCGTGCGCGGGGAGGGGCCTTCCTCCACCACGGCCACGCGGATCGGTACATTGATGGTGCCCGGCGAGCCGGCCTCACCCAGCAGCACGCGCCCCTCAATGCCCACCTTGGCGGTCATCTGGTTGCCGACAATGGCGCATTCGCGGGCGAGCTGGCCGATATTGGCCTGATAGCGCAGGCCGCCCTGCCCATCCTTGGACTGGAAGGTGGCGGCACCGGTGCGCACCGTGACGCTGGGGCAGTCATAGGTGAGGGCGTCGGGGCCGGTGCCCACCGTCATGGCGGCGGCCGGCTGGGTATTCTGGACACCGCCGACAGCACCGGAAAGGCTGCCATCCGAAACGCCATCCAGCGCATCGCCGCCGGCACACCCGGCAAGAGCCAGTGTGCCGGTGAGCAGGGCGCCATAGATCAGCCCCCTGCGGCTGCGCGCGGCGGCGGGAGGGACAGCGGCCAGCGGGGCGGTGACAAGGCCGGGCCGCATCGTGCCACTCCCGTTTTCGCCCACTCCATTTTCGCCATGTGTGGCTTCATGCGCACGAGCCATTTCGCTCAACTCCATGGGTTTGTCCCGTTTGGGGCCAATTTATAGCAAAGAGCGCACAAACACCGAACTCCCCGGAGCCGGAATCCCGGCTCTCGGGAGAACTCGTGTGGAATATGGTGAATCGCACCCGCCGGAATGGGGCGGATGCGAGACAGCCCTATTGTTTCTGCGCCTCAAGCCCCTCCGGCTTGCCGACGATGACCACCAGTGCATCCTTCGCGCCGGAAAGGCGCGCGGCGGCCCGCTTGATGTCCTCGCCCGTCACCGCATCGACCAGCGCGTTGCGGCGGTCGATATAGTCGATGCCGAGGTCATCGAGCTGGATCTGCAGGAGCTGTCCGGCCACCTTGGAGGAGGTATCGAACCGCAGCGCATAGCTGCCGGTGAGATAGCTCCGGGCTTCCTTCAGCTCTTCTTCTGTTGGTCCTTCCGCAAGAATGCGACGGAAATTGTCGGAGATGAGGCGGGTGGCCTCTCCCGCGCTTTCATTCTTGGTGGCGGTGCTGGCAAACCACAGGCCGGCATGGTCCATCGGTGCAAGATGGGAATAGACCGAATAGGCCAGCCCGCGTTCCTCGCGTACCTCCTTGAACAGACGTGAGGAAAAGGCGCTGCCGCCGAGGATGTGGTCGATCACGAAGGCGGGGATGAAGTCCGGATCATTGCGGGAGAGGCCTTCCGTGCCGATGATGACGACGGACTGCGGCACATCCAGCGCCACCACGTCCTGCCTGCCCAGATTCTGCGGCTTCACATCCGCCACCGGGGCAAGCTGCGCCTTCTCCGGCAGCTTGCCGAACACCTCGTCCAGCCGCTTGCCCAGTTCCTCGGCCGTGATGTCCCCTACAACGGCCACATGCAGATTGTCGCGCGCCATGGTGCGGCGGGCGAAGTCCACAATATCGTCCCGCGTCAGGGCGGGCACGCTTTCAAGCGTGCCGCTGCCGGGCTGGCCATAGGGATGGTTGGGGAAGGCCAGCTCGAACCAGCGCCGGCTGGCGATGGAGTTCGGATCGGTCGAGGCCCGGCGCAGGCCGGCCATGATGGCGGCGCGGATACGCTCCACCGCCTCGGCATCGAAGCGCGGATCATTGACGGCGAGCCGCAGCAGATCGAACGCCTTGTCCTTGTTCTCGGTCAGGGTCCGCAGCGAGCCGCGGGTCTCATCGCGGCTGGCGTCGAAGCTGATGTCCACGGCGCTGTCGGCCAGCGCCTGCTGGAAGGCGGCCGCATTCATCTCGCCCGCCCCTTCATCCAGAAGCGAGGCGGTGAGATTGGCAAGGCCGGCCTTGCCTGGACCATCCTGCGATGCGCCGCCACGGAAGGCGAATTCCATGGCGATGAGGGGCAGGGTGGTGTCATGCACCAGCCAGGCCTTGATGCCGCCGGGGCTCACCACCTCGGTGATGCGGCTGGTATTGGCCGCGCTGGCGGCGGGGGCTGGCTGGGTCTTGTCATCGGCCCGGGCGGGGGTCATGGGAGAAAGGGCCATCGTCACCATCATGCAGAAGAGTGCGCCGGTGCGCAGCAATGTGCGGCGGGAGCGTTCGGAAGCGGGAAGGGCAGGGGCGAGGAAGCGCATGGCGCTCATGGGCGACCCTCCGTCTTTTCAGCCGGCGCGCCAGCAGGAGCGGGCGCCTCGGCCGCCTTCAGATGGCCGGTCACGGCCCGGCTGTGCACCAGATAGCGTTTGGCGGCATCCTGCACCTGCTGGGCGGTGACGGTCTTCACCCGCTCCGGCCAGCCGCGCACCTTTTCGGCATCAATGCCGGTGGCCCATGCCGCGCCATAGATGCGCGCCAGTGTCGCCTGATTGTCCTGCGCGTAGATCATGTCGGCGGTGAGCTGGGTCTTGGCGCGCTTCAGCTCGTCTTCGGAAACGCCCTTTTCCGCCAGTTCGGCGATGACGCCATCCATGGCCGCCTCCAGCTCCTCCAGCGGGACATCGCCCCGGGGGGAGGCATAGACGACAAAGCGGGTGTCATCA
Source organism: Haloleucobacter ellipsoideus (assembly GCF_052491725.1). Taxonomy (NCBI): domain Bacteria; kingdom Pseudomonadati; phylum Pseudomonadota; class Alphaproteobacteria; order Hyphomicrobiales; family Xanthobacteraceae; genus Haloleucobacter; species Haloleucobacter ellipsoideus. Next base: position 83,033 of record NZ_JBQWAR010000010.1, on the reverse strand, counting down.
TGCGCGACACCCTGATACCAGGCGCCGGCCCCCGCGGCGATGCCCTTCTCGGCCGCCAGCGTGGTGTAGAGGCGGCTGGTCTGCCCGCCGCCGAGAATCTGGGCCAGAACGTCGAGCGCAACCGCCTCGTCATTCTGCGCGGTGCGCTCGGAGGGCACCAGATAGGAACGCTGGATGCTGGGCTGGGCCACGCGCGGGTCCGCCAGCGCCACACGGCGATGGGCCTGCGGCGGCGGCTCCTGCGGGCGGGCGCGGGGCGGGGTATCGGCCGGCTTCACCTGGCCATAGGTCTTCTCGGCCAGCGCCTTCACATCCTCCGGCTTCACATCGCCGGTCACCACCAGCAGCGCATTGTTGGGGGCATAGAAGCGCTTGTAGAAGTCCAGCGCATCATCCTTGTTGAGCTGCCTGATCTCGTGCTCCCAGCCGATGATGGGATGCTGGTAGGGGTGGTTCACATAGGTGGTGGCCTGCATGATCTCGCCGAGCCGCGCGCCCGGCTCGCTGTCGGTGCGCATGCGGCGCTCTTCCAGCACCACGTCACGCTCGGGCAGAACCACCTCGTCGGAAAGCTTCAGGCCGGTCATCCGGTCGGCCTCGAAACCCATCACCTTTTCCAGATGCTCCTTGGCGACGCGCTGGAAATAGGCGGTGTAGTCCTGCGAGGTGAAGGCATTTTCCTGCCCGCCGAGGCGCGCCACCTCTGCGGAGAACTCACCCTGCTTGTGCTTCTCGGTGCCCTTGAACATGAGATGCTCAAGGAAATGGGCGATGCCGGACTTGCCGGGCTGCTCATCGGCGGAGCCCACCTTGTACCACACCATGTGGGTGACGACGGGGGTGCGATGGTCTGGAATGACCATGACCTGCATGCCGTTATCCAGCTTGAACTCGGTGATGTCCGGCCCGGCGGCGGAAGCGTTGCGCGGGGCAAGGGCGGCGCTGGCGGCTGTGCCGGCGGCGAGAATGGCGACCATGACGAAACGGCTCATCTGCACGTGAGAGATCTTCCCTTTTCATGCACCCGAAGGTGCACATGCGTCCGCTGGGGACAGGGGGGTGAGAAAGTGTCGCGGGGAGCCAGTGCTGGCATGCCCTGGCTGGAACGTGCCCGGGCCCTGCCTGAATGGTGCAGGACGCCCGGTGCGGGCGCGACGAAAAACAGCCGGCGTGCCGGCTGTCTGGATCAGTCGTTCGGAGTCTTCTTGCGGAACAGCGAGCCCAGACCCGTTTCCGACTGCTTCTCCTCCACCACGCCATAGGGGGCATTGGGGGCGGGGGTGAGATAGCCCGGCGGCGGCTGGGTCAGGGTGTGGCGCTCCGGCTCGCCGGTGAAGGCGATGGGCTCCTGCTTGTTGGGGGTCAGCCAGCTTCCGAAACCAAGCTGGCTGGGCAGCATGCGGCGGGGATTGTCCGGATCCTCGCCGGGGGCCTGTCCGCCGCCCTTGAACAGATTGCCGAGCAGCCCGCTCTGGGTGCGGCCCTTGTTGAGTTCCGAGGGCAGGAGATGGCGACCTGGATCATCCCGCTTGATCGGCTTGTTGGCTTCCGCCGCCTCCCGGGCGCGGCGGGCCACATCCGGGTCCTTCGGCCAGGCCGGGTTCTGCTTGTGCGCGCTTTCCTGCGGGGTGGGCAGGTTTTCCAGCGTGCCGGGCGGCACCACCAGCGGGGCGCGCTCGCGGTAATCGATCTCCGGCTTGGGCTCGTCGTCGGAAAGGCCGAAGAGATCCATCATGCTGCGCATGGGATTGGTGTTGAACTCGTCGGCACTGGCGGGCTGGGCTGCTGCAAGCAGAAGGCACAGGGCGCCAGCGGAACCGGCCAGAATGCGCGATGTGGCCTTGCGGGGCTGGGCCACGGGCGATTCTGCGGTATCCATCTTTCGCCCGGACCGCAGCATCAGCGCGGCTTCGCGCGAAAACGGGGACTTGGCGCGCATGGGGTCTCCCTTTCTACGGCTTACGCTCGATTTCAGGTTTGGACTCCATTCGGGTGTCCGAGGGCGGCGATTTTGAGGCATGACCCCGAAAAGCGTCAATAAGAAGCAGTATCACACCGACGACGACGGCAATATCGGCGACATTGAACACATACCAGTGAAAACCATAGGCGTGGAGCGAGATGAAATCGAACACCGCGCCATAGATCGCCCGGTCGATGGCATTGCCCAGCGCCCCGCCGATCAGCAGGCCAAGGGCTATCGCCTCCATCCTCCTGTGGGCGCGGGTGAGCCAGATGGCAAACACCAGCGCCGCCACAAGGCTGATGACAACCAGCACCCAGCGCCCCGCATCCGCCTGCTGGAACAGGCCATAGCTGATGCCATAGTTCCACAGCACGACAAGGTCGAAGAAGGGGGTGACCGGATAGACATCCAGTCTCCACTCCTGCATGGCGGTCAGCACCCACACCTTGCTGGCCTGATCGAGAATCAGGGTCAGCACGGCGAGGATGATGCCGTAACGGGTGAGCTGGGCGCGGCTGGTCACGGCGCGGAAGCCTCCAGCGCACGGAACTCGCGCAGCGCCGCCGCATCCCGCGCCGTTACATCCGGGAATTCCGGGTCGGCACCCACATCCGGCGAGATCTTCCACGAACGGGCGCATTTGCGACCCTGCGCCCGGACCGGAACCACCGCCACGCCCGGCACCTCATTCAGGCGGAAAGCCTCCGCCGGGCCTTCTGTGGTGAGGAGGCGGGCATTGCTGGTGATGCAGATTTCCGCCAGATCCAGCCCCTCGAACGCATGGGCCAGGGCCGGGTCGGTCACATACACATCCGGCGCGGCCTCCAGCGAGGAGCCCATGCGCTTGGCGGTGCGCTCGATCTCGATCGCGCCCAGCACCACGCGCCGCACCTGCCGCACCTTGCGCCACTGCTCGGCCAGCTCGGCATCACGCCAGCTTTCCGGCGTTTCCGGGAAGGTGAGCAGATGCACGGAGCCCTCCTCGTTTCCGGTGCGGGCCAGCCATGCCTCTTCCGTGGTGAAGGGCATGATGGGCGCCAGCCATGTGACAAGGCGGTTGAACACCTCGTCCAGCACGGTCAGGCAGGCCCGCCGCACGGTGGAGGACAGCGGATCGCAATAGAGCGCATCCTTGCGCACATCGAAATAGAAGGCGGACAGGTCGGAGGTCATGAATGCGGTGAGCAGCGCATGCACCTTCTTGTAATCGAAGGCGCGATAGGCCGCGCGAATCTCGCCGTCCAGCTCCGCGAGCCGGTGCAGGATGAAGCGCTCCAGCGCCGGCATGTCCGCGAACGCCACCCGCTCTTCCGGACGGTAATGATGCAGCGAGCCCAGCAGCCAGCGAATGGTGTTGCGCAGCTTGCGATAGGTATCCGCCGTGGTCTTGAGGATTTCCGGGCCGATGCGCAGATCGTCCGAATAGTCCGATGCGCAGACCCACAGGCGCAGGATGTCCGCGCCGGACTGCTTGATGACCTCCTGCGGCGCGACGACATTGCCGAGCGACTTGGACATCTTGCGCCCGTTGCCATCCAGCACGAAGCCGTGGGTGAGCACCACATCATAGGGCGGACGGCCGCGCGTGCCGCAGCTTTCCAGCAGGGAGGAGTGGAACCAGCCGCGATGCTGGTCCGAACCTTCCAGATACATCACCTTGTCCGGCCCGTTCGGCGGACGGTTGGTGTGCAGCTCGGGGCGCGGCTCCAGCGTGAAGGCATGGGTGGAGCCGGAATCGAACCACACATCGAGCACGTCATCCACCTTGGCCCAGCCCTCGGATGCGCGATCGCCGAGGAAGCGCTCGCGCGCCCCGGCCTTGTACCAGGCGTCGGCGCCCTCAGCCTCGAAGGCCTCGGCGATGCGGGCATTCACGGCCTCATCCTGAAGGATCTCGACCGAACCGTCGCCCACTTCCTTCACGAACACGGTGATCGGCACGCCCCAGGCGCGCTGGCGCGAGACGACCCAGTCCGGCCGGTTGGCGATCATGCCGGTGATGCGGTTCTCACCAGCCGCCGGCACCCATTCCACGGTCTTGATGCCTGCGAGCGCGCGGGCGCGCAGGGTATCTCCGGTGTTGGAGCCGATACCGCCAGCCGCGGCGCCCGCAGCACTGGCGGAAGCGCCGGCGATCACCTTGTCCATCGCAATGAACCATTGCGGCGTATTGCGGAAGATGACCGGCTTCTTGGAACGCCAGGAGTGCGGATACTGGTGCTTCACCCGCCCGCGCGAGAGCAGGTTGCCGGCGGCGATCAGCGCATCGATCACCGCGCCATTGGCATCACCCTTCTCGCCCTTGGCGGTGATGACGCGCCGGCCCTCGAAGCCGGGGGCCTGTGTGGTGTAGAAGCTGTCCTCATCCACCGTATAGGGAATGGCCGGATTGATGCCGCGCTCTTCCAGCCAGTTGCGGTGGTGGGTCCAGATCTCGAAGTCCTCCCGGCCATGGCCGGGGGCGGTGTGGACGAAGCCCGTGCCGGCATCGTCGGTGACATGGTCGCCATCCAGCAGCGGCACCTTGAAGCCATAGCCTATACCGGCCAGCGGATGGGCGCAGACGAGAGCGGAAAGCTCCCCGGCCGTCACATCCCGCACGCGGCTGTAAGAGGTGGCGCGGGCCTGCCCCAGCACATCGGCCGCCAGATTGTCGGCGAGGATCAGGCGGTCACCGGTGCGGGTCCAGTTGTCCCCGGGGGCGTCCGTCACCTCATAGAGGCCATAGGCGATCTTCGAGGAGAAGGAGATGGCGCGGTTGCCCGGAAGGGTCCAGGGCGTGGTGGTCCAGATCACGACAGTGGCGGATTTCAGGTCATCCGCCCCGTCCAGAACCGGGAACTTCACCCACACGGTGTCCGATGTGAAATCCTGATATTCCACCTCGGCCTCGGCCAGCGCGGTCTTTTCCACCACAGACCACATCACCGGCTTGGAGCCGCGATAGAGCAGGCCGTTCTCGACGAACTTCATCAGCTCACGCGCGATCTGCGCTTCGGCGGCAAAGGCCATGGTGGTGTAGGGGCGCTCCCAGTCACCCTCCACGCCGAGGCGCTTGAACTCCTCGCGCTGCACGTCCAGCCAGTGCTCGGCATAGGCGCGGCATTCCTGGCGGAAGGCGACCATGGCCTCGGGGTCGGTGAAGTCGGGCTTTTCCTTGCCCTTCTTGCGGTAGTTCTCTTCCTCGATCTTCCATTCGATCGGCAGGCCGTGGCAGTCCCAGCCGGGCACATAGTTGGAATCGTGGCCCAGCATCTGCTGCGAGCGGGTCACCACATCCTTGAGAATCTTGTTGAGCGCATGGCCGATATGAATGCCGCCATTGGCATAGGGCGGGCCGTCATGCAGCACGAAACGGGGGCGGCCGCGGCTAGCCTCGCGCAGGCGGGCGAACAGGTCGAGCCGCTGCCAGCGCTCCAGCAGTTCCGGCTCCTTCTTCGGCAGGCCGCCGCGCATGGGGAACTCGGTCTGGGGCAGCAGCAGGGTCTTGGAATAGTCCGCGGTTTCGGCGGTGGTCTCGGCGGTCTTGTTGGTCATGGCACGCAACTCAAGGAAAGGGGCGGTCGGCGAGGCGACGCAATCAGGCGGGCGAAACAACCCCGGCAGCCCCCGCGCGCTCAGAAACGCTGCGGGAGCGCCGGGCTGGTAATTCGAAGGCTCGTGCCGGGCGCCGGGCGCAATCCAGCCGGAAGGAAAGTGGGCATGCTCGTTCCAGTTTCTGAATGGCGGCTTCTAGCAGGCGGCGCGGGTGGGGGGAAGCCTCCATGTGGTGTGGCGGGCCTCCCAACACGGCGAGAGCAGGGTGGCGGAAGACGAAAAACCCCGGCCAGTGGCCGGGGTTCGCATCGTGCGGAGGTGAAGGCGAGAGGGCCGCCTTCCCTTGTGTCAGCTGTGATAGGCGCGCTCGCCATGCTCGTTGACGTCGAGCCCTTCGCGTTCCACATCCGGGCTGACCCGCAGGCCCACCAGCATGTTGATGATGTAGAAGATGATGGCGGAGATGACGCCGGACCACACCACGGTGATGACGGTGGCCACGAACTGCACCCACACCTGATGGCCCATGGAATAGTCATCCACGCCCACGCCGCCGAGGACCGGGGCCACCACGATGCCGGTGCCGATGGCCCCGACAATGCCACCCACGCCATGCACACCGAACACATCGAGTGCATCGTCATAGCCCAGGGCATTCTTCACCGCGGTGCAGAAGAAGTAGCAGACCACACCGGCCACGACACCGAGGACGATGGCGCCCATGGGGCCGGCCGAGCCGCAGGCCGGTGTGATGGCCACGAGGCCGGCAATGGCGCCGGAGGCCGCACCCAGCATGGAGGCCTTGCCGCGGGAGAGCCATTCCACCACGAGCCAGCCGATGACGGCGCCGGCCGTCGCCAGGAAGGTGTTGAGCATCACGAGCGAAGCGAAGGTGTTGGCCTCAAGACCCGAGCCGACATTGAAGCCGAACCAGCCCACCCACAGCAGGGATGCGCCAACCATGGTGAGCGCGAGGGAGTGGGGCGGAAGCTGCTCCTTGCCATAGCCCAGACGCTTGCCGATGATGATGGCACCAACCAGGGCCGCGATGCCCGAATTGATGTGCACCACGGTGCCGCCGGCATAATCCAGCGCCCCCATGTCGAACAGGTAGCCGCCGTCAAACCACACCATGTGCGCCACCGGCAGATACACGAAGGTGCCCCAGAGGATGGCGAACAGGATGACCGCCGAGAACTTCATGCGCTCGGCAAAGGCGCCGATGGCCAGGGCGGGGGTGATCGCCGCAAAGGTCATCTGGAAGGTGATGAAGGTGAATTCCGGGATCTTGACGCCTTCGGAGAAGGTGTCGGCCAGGCTGTCCACGCTCACGCCGGAGAGGAAGGCCTTGGAGAACCCGCCGATGAAGGCGTTGCCTTCCGTGAAGGCGAGGGAATAGCCGTAGAACACCCAGATCAGCATCATGATGGATGCCACGGTGAGCACCTGCATGAGCACGGAGAGCATGTTCTTGGCGCGCACGAGGCCGCCATAGAACAGTGCAAGGCCGGGCACTGTCATCAGCAGGACGAGGACGGTGGAGGTCATCATCCATGCCACATCGCCCTTGTTGACAGAGGCGATGGTGGCCTCGGCGGCGGGGGAGACCGCCGCCGGAGCCATGTCTGGCTGGGCCAGAGCCGGCAGCGTCATGGCTGCCGTAGCGATGAGCGCGGGAAGGCCCGCGCGGGTCCACATCTTGAGGTTCATCGGGAAAGGCTCCGGTAAATCAGGGGGCTCAAAGGGCGTCGGCGTCGGTCTCGCCGGTGCGGATGCGCACCGCCTGATCGATGGCGAGAACGAAAATCTTGCCATCGCCGATCTGGCCGGTCTTTGCGGAGGTGGTGATGGTTTCCACCACCTTGGGGGCGATGTCGGCAGAGACCGCCACCTCGATTTTCAGCTTTGGCAGGAAGCTGACGGCATATTCCGCCCCGCGATAGATCTCGGTATGGCCCTTCTGGCGCCCATAGCCTTTCACCTCTGTGACGGTGAGGCCGTGAACCCCGATGGTGGTGAGGGCATCGCGCACCTCTTCCAGCTTGAACGGCTTGATGATGGCCATGACGATCTTCATTGATCGGTTCCTGTCCCTTCTGCGGTGCCCCCCTTGGAGTGCAGCCGGTGCTTCGCCGAAAGCCTTGCCACACCAGACGGGAAATTCCGGGGTGTCGGACAAGTCTTGCAACAGGGATAATCAAGGAACGTGCCAAGTGGCATGGCGTCGAGGCATTTTGCTGGAATTGCAGTGCAAATCACCTGTCGGCAGGTGATGCCTATTTTCTCGTCATGTGGCGGTGCACCAAGAAATCGCCGTGCTCCTGCCGCTTTTTTCGCCGCCTTTTTCGTCTCCATGCCTATTCTGGCGGCAAATGTTGGTGCGGCGCAGCAGGAGGGGGCGGTGAAGGCTGTGCGCATGCCCGCCCGAAGGGCCGGGTCTGCGCTGAAGCGCTGACCTCTTCCGCAGCGGCATGTTCCGCTGGCCCGCACGGCCGCATCCCGCAAGACCGTATCCTGCGGGATGCGCCACGATCTTCCTCCCCAGGCGGGCCAGGGAGAGAGTGCAGATGCCTATTGTTGTGCCGGATCGCGCCGCACGATCGGGCGCATCAGCCCTTCCTGCACGGTGCTGGCCACCAGCACGCCCTCGCGGGTGAACACTTCCCCCCGGGCGAAGCCGCGCTGGGCGCCGGCATTGGGCGTATCCTGGCTGTAGAGCAGCCATTCATCGATGCGGAACGGGCGATGGAACCACAGGGCATGGTCGAGGCTGGCCACCTGAAGCGCGCCATCCAGCACCGAATGCCCGTGCGGCAACAGTGCGCCCTGAATCAGCGTGAGGTCCGAGGCATAGGCCAGAATGGCCTGATGGATCGGCAGGTCATCGGGCAGGGGGGCGGTGGTGCGCAGCCACATGGCGCTCTTCTGGCCGGACTTCGTGCCCATATAGGGCATGTCGCCCACCGGGCGCACTTCCAGCGGACGCAGCGCCATCCAGCCGCGGCCGGAGGCTGCGGGGAAGCGCGCCAGAAGCTTTTCACGCCATACCGTATCGGGCGGCAGATCTTCCGGCATGGGAACATCCGGCATGGTGGACTGGTGCTCCAGCCCCTCGCCCAGCACCTGGAAGGAGGCGGCCATGGAGAAGATGGCCTCGCCCCGCTGGATGGCCACAACCCGTCTGGTGGTGAAGGAGCCGCCGTCACGGATGCGCTCCACCTCATAGATGATGGGGATGGAGGGGTCGCCCGGCAGCAGGAAATAGCCGTGCAGGGAGTGGGCGATCCGCGCTTCCTTCACCGTGCGCCGGGCCGCGACAAGCGCCTGCGCAATGACCTGGCCGCCAAAGACACGGTTATTGGCCTGCCCCGCCGTGATGCCCCGGAACAGGTTGATCTCGAGCGGTTCCAGATCAAGGATGGACAAAAGCGTTTCAATGTTGGATTCCGCTGAGGATGACATGCCGGGCTGCTCTCGCTGTTTGCGCGATGGTGCTGGGTGAGATTCAGGCAGGGGTACCGTGGCGCGATGCCACGGTGCAAGTGTGTTCGGCAGCTTGTCATTTGAAGGGTGATTCCGGCAAGCTGGGTGAAACGTGGTTTCATCGGCGGCAAACGGCCGGTATGACATCCGCGTGGCACGCCGGATGTGCGAGGAGATGAGACGATGAACAGCCCCTTCGAGTCTGCAGCGCCGTTCACGGGTCGTGCGCCGGAGCGTCTGGACATCGCCATTGTCGGCGGCGGGCTTGCCGGTGCAAGCCTTGCGCTGGCGCTGCGCGGTGCGCTGGGGGACGAGGCGGCCATCACCATTTTCGATCCGGCGATCGAGCGCCCCGCTGCCGGGGATGAGCGCTGGTCTGCCATTGCCGCCGGTGCGCGCCGCCTGCTCACCACCATTGGCGTGTGGGATCAGGTGCAGGCCAGCGCCGAGCCGATGCGCTCCATGGTGGTGACCGACAGCCGTCTGAAGGATGTGGCCCGCCCCTCCTTCCTGACCTTCGATGGCGATGTGGAGCCGGGCGAGCCCTTCGCCTACATGATGTCCAACGGGGTGCTCCAGCGTGCTCTGGTGGATGCCGCCCGCGCCGCCGGCGTGGACATGCGCGCCGAGACGGTGGACAGCTTCACCGCCCATGAGCGCCATATGGAGCTGACCACGGGCAGCGGGCAGACCCTGCACACCCGGCTTCTGGTGGCCTGTGACGGCGCCCGCTCGCGCCTGCGCTCCCTTGCCGGCATCGAGACGGTGAAATGGGCCTATGACCAGAGCGCCATCACCTTCGCGGTGGAACATGAGCGCCCGCACGAGGGCTGCGCCATCGAGCATTTTCTGCCGGGCGGGCCTTTTGCCAGCCTGCCGATGCCGGGCAACCGCTCCTTCATCGTGTGGAGCGAGCGCACGCCGGATGCCGAGCGGCTTCTGGCCATGCCGTCCTTCCTGTTCCAGGAGGAGCTGGAGCAGCGCTTCGGCCACAAGCTGGGAGCGGTGAAGCCGGTGACGAAGCCGCGGGCCTATCCGCTCGGCTTCTCCATCGCCCGCAGCTTCATTGCCCCGCGTTTCGCGCTGGTGGGGGATGCGGCCCATCTCATCCATCCCATTGCCGGGCAGGGGCTGAACATGGGCCTGCGCGATGTCGCCGCACTGGCCGAGGTGGTGACCGATGCCGCCCGCGTGGGGCTGGACTTCGCCTCGCCCACCACGCTGGAGCGTTACCAGCGCTGGCGGCGTTTCGATACGGTGGCGATGGGGGTCGCGACAGACGGGCTCAACCGCCTGTTCTCCAACCACTCGGATGCGCTCCGGGCGGTGCGGGATATCGGCCTTGGCATTGTCGACCGCATGCCGCGCCTGAAAAACCTGTTCATCAAGGATGCCGCCGGCCTTTCCGGCAATGTGCCGCGGCTGCTGAAGGGCGAGGCGCTCTAAAGGCTTGCTCCGGTCTTTCCGGAAGACATGGAACTGAACAAGAAAGCGCTGGCCCCCGCAAGGGCCAGCGCTTTTGTCTGGGGTGCCGTGTCTGTCCGCGCGGGTTCAGCGCTTCAGTTCGGATTCATCCAGCGGGCGGGCCTCGTCAGCCAGCATGATCGGGATGCCGTCGCGGATGGGGTAGGCGAGGCGGGCGGCCGGGGAAATCAGCTCCTGCCGCTCGCGGTTATATTCCAGCGGCCCCTTGCTGACGGGACAGACCAGAATCTCCAGCAGCTTGGGGTCCACCTCATGATCCGAACGGGAATGGTGCGGCATGTGTTCACCTGTCTGAAGCGGTCATGCCCTGGCATGGCCGGATTTTGAAGCTGTTGCGGGCCGGGACATCATCGCCCGCTCAGGCCGCGTCCTATGACAAGCCTCCGGGAGGGGCAAGACATTATCCATTCCCGGCCGGCTGTCGCGCTGTCTTCCCCGGAGCCTGCGCGGCAGGCCTATATGAAAACGGCCCTCCGGGGAGGGCCGTTCTTGTCCTTGTCCGGCTCAGGCGGCCTTCTTCGGCGTGATGAGCCGGCGGTTCACCAGAACCTCCGCGATCTGCACCGTATTGAGGGCCGCGCCCTTGCGCAGATTGTCGGAGACGCACCAGAAGCTGATGCCATTGTCCACCGAGGGATCATCGCGCAGGCGCGAGATATAGGTGGCGTCCTCACCGGCAGCCTCATGCGGCGTGGCATAGCCACCCGGCTCGCGCGTATCCTGCACGATGATGCCGGGCGCCTCGCGCAGCACCTTGCGCGCATCCTCGGCCGAGAATTCCTTCTCGAACTCCACATTCACCACCTCGGAATGGGAGATGAAGACCGGCACACGCACGCAGGTGGCGGTGAGCTTGATCTTCGGGTCGAGAATCTTCTTGGTCTCGACCACCATCTTCCACTCTTCCTTGGTGTAGCCGTCGTCCATGAAGACGTCGATCTGCGGAATGAGGTTGAAGGCGATGCGCTTGGGGAACTTCTTCGGCTCGACAGGGTCGGAGACGAAGATGGCCCGGGTCTGGCTGAACAGCTCGTCCATGGCGTCCTTGCCGGCGCCGGAGACGGACTGATAGGTGGACACGACCACCCGCTTGATGGTTGCCGCATCATGCAAGGGCTTCAGCGCCACCACCAGCTGGGCGGTGGAGCAGTTGGGATTCGCGATGATGTTCTTCTTCGAGAAGCCCACGATCGCGTCGGCATTCACTTCCGGCACGATGAGCGGCACGTCCGGGTCGGTACGCCACTGGGAGGAGTTGTCGATGACAACGCATCCCGCGGCGCCGATCTTCGGGGCCCATTCCTTGGAAATGGAGCCGCCGGCCGACATCAGGCACAGGTCCGTGTCCGAGAAGTCATAAGTGTCGAGAGCTTTGACTTTCAGGGTTTTGTCGCCATAGGAAACTTCGGTGCCCTGCGAGCGCCGAGACGCGAGTGCAACCACCTCGTCAGCGGGAAAGCCCCGCTCTTCGAGGATCGTCAGAATCTCCCGGCCCACATTCCCTGTGGCACCGACAATGGCGACCTTGTAGCCCATAATGCTCCTCGAAAATCTACCGGCATCTGGCCGGTGGGGTCTTTTAGGACGAACCGCGCGCGCATGCAAATCCACGTGCCCGTGATTCAAGCCTTTTCAGGGTGTGAGGGGTGTTTTTGTCGCGGACGACTGTTGCGTCGGAGCCACTGTTATGCCCATGGTGTGGATGAAAAGTGACGTTGCGACGTCCCTTTCCTTGCACATGGCGCGGGAGTGCCCTAATTCATCAAGGACGGTTGAGACGCCGTTTCGAGGAGGTTTCCATGGGTTTCGCACCGCTTCACACCTATGCTGCCGCGCTGACACTCGCGCTGGCGGGTTCGGTCGTGCTCGCCGGGGTCGCCGAGGCCCAGCAGAACAACCGCAACCAGCAGCGCACGCGGGTGACCATCACCAAGGACCAGTCCTATCTCAATCCGGGCACCATGGTGAAGCCGGGCTCCATGCCCTATCTGAACTATGCCCTGCCGCCCGGCTACAACTACCCCACCTTCTCGGCCAGTGCCGCGGAACCCGGCCCCATCACCGGCCTGCGCTGGCCGCTGCCCGGGCCGTTCGATCTGCCCGGCTACTGAGCTGCGTGTCCGCGCGGGCCTGAGTGGTCCGCGCTTTCGGGCTGGCTTTGAGGATTCGCGCAGACGGGCCTTGTGAGGGGCGATCCGCGCTTTCGCCCTGCTGCCACTTTTTACAGCGTCTTTCAGGATCTGCGGCCTGCTGCGATATGCGCGGCAGGCTTTTTGCGTTTCTGGCTGCCCCGGTTCTCCGTTTCAACCCGGTCCCGGGCCTTGTGATACCGGGAAGGTCCGAATCTGGCCGGGCAGATGAGGCTTGAGAGAGACCGCCCGGGCGGCCTGCATGGCCATGCCCTTTCCTGCCCAAATCCTCACCATGTGCTGAAGCATCGGGCACCGGCCACGGCCGTGCCGGCCCCTGCCTGCTTTTCAGGCGAACAGTGCCGTGACATCAGCGCTATGTTGCCTTCTGCCTGTTCGGCAGGGCCTGTATCGTGATGCCCCGGGGTGTTTCCGGTGCGCGCGCTGCCCGTTCATGGCGCGGTTCCTGCATGGGAAATCACGCCGCCGTGAGACGAGGTTCCCCGGGACCCCTGCTTGTCCCGGCAGGCTGTCGAACAAGGCTGCGAAAAAGCCGAAAGGGAGAAGGCGTGTCCGGACCGGAACAACGCACCGAAAGATCCGAGCAGGCGGCTGCCGAGAGTTTCGTGGGCGGGTATCAGACCCTGCATGGCGTGCATGATGAGATGATGGACGCCAAAGGGCGGCTGCGGGCGCACTGGGTGCCGTTTCTGGCCGCCCTTGCCGGGCTGGGGCCGGATGAGCTGCGTCGGCGCTTCGCGGCGGCAGACCGCTATCTGCGCGATTCCGGCGTGTTCTACCGGGTCTATCATGATGCCAATGGCGGGGAGCGGCCATGGGCGCTCAGCCACATGCCGCTCATCATCGAGAAGCCGGACTGGGATACCCTGTGCGCGGGGCTCATCCAGCGGGCGGAGCTGCTGGAAGGGGTGCTGGCCGATCTGTATGGGCCTGCCCGTCTTGTGGCGGATGGCGACCTGCCGGCCGCCGCGGTTGCCGGCAGCCCGGAATTCCTGCGCCCCATGGTTGGCATCCAGCCGCGGGGCGGGCGGTTTCTCCAGCTTTATGCGGCGGATGTGGGGCGGGGCCCGGATGGGCGCTGGTGGGTTCTGGCAGACCGTACACAGGCGCCTTCCGGCAGCGGCTATGCGCTGGAAAACCGGCTGGCCATGAAGAGGGCTCTGCCGGATGTCTCCCGCGCGCTCAACATGCGCCGCCTTGCCGGCTTCTTTCAGGCCATGCGCACCGGGCTGGCGCAACTGGGGCAGGGGGAGGGGCATGTCGGCCTGCTGTCACCCGGCCCGTTGAACGAGACCTATTTCGAGCATGCCCTGCTCGCCCGCTATCTGGGTTTTCTGCTGGTGGAGGGGGAGGATCTTGCCGTGCAGGCCAACCGGGCGCATGTGCGCACCGTGGCCGGGCTGAAGCGGGTGGATGTGCTGCTGCGCCGTCTGGATGCGGATTTCGCCGATCCGCTGGAACTGAATGCCCGCTCGCGTCTGGGCGTGCCGGGGCTGGTGCAGGCGGTGCGCCATGGCGGGGTGGCGCTGGCCAATGCGCTGGGCAGCGGACTGGTGGAGGCGCCCGCCCTGATGGCCTTTCTGCCGCGCCTGGCCAGCCGTGTTCTGGGTGCGCCCCTCGCCCTGCCCCATGTGGGAACATGGTGGTGCGGGCAGGAGGCGGAGCAGGCGCTGGTCATGGCGCGTCTGGATGAGCTGGTCATCGGCCCGGCATTTGGTGGCCGCATGCCCGGCCTTCCCGGACACTCGGTGCTCGGGGCGGAGCTGGGTGCGCCGCAGCGGCGCCGGCTGTTGCAGCTTCTGGAACGCCGCGGGGCGGATCTGGTGGGGCAGGATGTGGTGCACCTGTCCACCACCCCGGTCTGGACCGGGAAGGGGCTGACCCCGCGCCCCTTCACCCTGCGGGTGTTTCTCACCGCCACAGAGCAGGGCTGGCAGGTGATGCCCGGCGGTTTCTGCCGGATTTCATCCACCCCGGACCCGCGCGCCGTTTCCATGCAGAATGGCGACAGCTCGGCGGATGTCTGGGTTCTGGCGGAAGGGGCGGTGGCCTATACCAGCCTGCTGCCCAGCCCCGAAAATGTGCCGGTGCGCCGCTCATCCGGCATGTTGCCGAGCCGGGCGGCGGACAATCTGTTCTGGCTGGGGCGCTATGTGGAGCGGGCGGAGGTGACGCTGCGGCTCACCCGCATTCTCGTCAGCCGCCTGTCCGAGGGGGAGGATTACGGGGTGAGCCCGCTGGTCTGCCTCCTGCTGGATCTGCTGGAGGGCTGGGGCGCGATTCCGAAAGACAGGATGCCGGCCTCGCCCGCGCGCCACGCCATCACCGTTCTCACCCGGCGCGATATGCCCGGCGCGCTGCCGCAACTGGTGCAGGGCGCGCGCATGGCCGCCTCGGTGATCCGCGACCGTTTCTCCCCGGATGCCTGGAAGGCGCTGGTGGATCTTGAGGCCTGTGTGATGAGCGCGCCCGGCTCCATGCCGGCCGAGGCGGAGGCCCATGAGCAGGCCGATGCCATGTTGCGCATCATCGCCGCCTTTTCCGGACTGGCGAGCGAGAACATGAACCGCCTCAGCGGCTGGCGCTTTCTGGAGCTGGGCCGGCGGCTGGAGAGGGCCATCAACACATTGCGCTGCGCCCGCGCCTTTGGCGAAAGCAGCGTGCCGGGCGCGCTGGATGCCCTGCTGCAGGTGGCGGACAGCCAGATCACCTATCGCAGCCGTTACATGATGATGGAGGCGCGTGGCCCGGTGCTGGATCTGGTGGTGCTGGACCCGGACAATCCCCGCTCCGTCACCTTCCAGCTGGGGCAGATCGCCATTCATCTGGCCCAGCTTCCGGGGCGGGACATGGATGCCCCGCCCGCGCCATGGATGCGCAGGGTGGCCCAGCTTCAGGCGGAGCTTGCCGCCGCCACGGTGGAGGATCTGTCCGCCCCGTGGTTTCTGCGGATGGAGGAGGGGCTGATGCAGCTTTCCGATGAGGTGGCCGCCCGCTATTTCCTGCATGGGCAGGACGATGAGGCCGCACCCCTTCCCCCGCCTTCCGCATCGCCCCCTGTACCCGCGCCGGCCCGGTGAAGCCATGCTTTATGATGTGCGCCAGACCACGACCTATCACTATGGTGCGCCGGTGCGTTTCGCGCGGCAGATCCTGCGCATGACCCCGGTGGAGCGGAAGGGGCGGCAGCATGTGATTGCCCATATGCTGGATCTGCACCCGGCGGCGGCGAGTCTGGAGCGGGGGGAGGACTTCTTCGGCAATGCCGTGACATGGCTGACACTGGACCAGCCGCACGAGGCCCTGCACATGACTGCCCGCAGCCGGGTGGAGGTGTGCGCCCCCCTGTTGCCGGCTCCCGATGGCACGGCCCCGGTGGAGCAGGTGCGCCGCGCCGCGCTGGAGCAGATGGATCTGGGGCCGGATGCGCCGGTGCACGGGCTGTTTCCCAGCCGCGCCATTCCGTTGAAGGAGGCCATCACCAACTGGTGCGCGCCCCTGCTTCAGGACCATGCGCCGGTGTTGCGCGCGGGGCTGGATCTGATGCACCGCATCCATGACTCATTCATCTATGAGCCGGGCGCGACGCTGGTGACGACACGGCCCTATGAGGCTTTCGAGAAGCGGCGCGGCGTGTGTCAGGATTTTGCGCAGGTGATGATTGCCGGCCTGCGCGGCATGGGGCTGCCGGCGCGCTATGTTTCCGGCTATCTGCGCACCGTGCCGCCGGAGGGGCAGCCGCGCCTGGAGGGGGCAGATGCCACCCATGCCTGGGTGGAGCTGTGGTGCGGGCCGCAGGATGGGTGGATCGGCCTTGACCCCACCAATGCCATTGCGGTGGGGGAAGACCATATCATGCTCGCCATTGGCCGCGATTATGCCGATGTGGCCCCGGTGGACGGGGTGATTGTCGCCTCGGGCGACCATGCGCTGGCGGTGGGGGTGGATGTGGTTCCGGTGGAACGCTGATGGCATGCTGAGGCGGGGCGGCCTTCAGGTGCGGCCATCGCCTCCCGCGAAAAGGCCGGGCGCATGGCCCGGCCTGTCATTCTGCCGACTGTGTCCGCCAGCGCCTGAAAGAAAGGCTTTCAGGCCGCTTTGGCCGGCTTTTCACCCCCGGATGCGGACTTCACCACCTTGACCGGAACCCCCTTGTAGGATGGGGTGAAACAGTCCGGGTCATGGGCATAGAGCGGTACCAGCGCATTGGTTTCAGGATAGTAGGCGGCGGCGCTGCCATCGGGATAGCCATAGGCCACCACCTGGAAATTGCGCACCGCCCGTTCCAAGCCATCGGTGGAGCAGGTGATGATGTCCACCCTGTCTCCGGTCTTCAGGCCGCGCCGCTCCATCTCGTTCTCGTTCAGGAACAGCACATCGCGCGCATTGTGGATGCCGCGATAACGGTCCGAATGGGAATAGAGCGTGGTGTTGTACTGGTCATGGCTGCGCACGGTGGAGAGCCAGAGCACGTCATCCTCATCCTGCGCCGGATCCTCGCACAGGCCATCACAGACAAGGAAATTGGCCTTGCCGGACGGGGTGTTCCACACCCGGTCCCGCGCGGTGGAGGTGAGGTGGAAGCCGCCCGGATGCTTGATGCGTGCATTGAAGCCCTGGAACAGGGCCGGGAAGACAGCCTCGATATCCTCACGGATGAGGTCATAATTGCCGATGAGCTTTTCCCACTCCACCTTCGAGCGGTTCTGCAGGGTGGCGCGGGCCATGCCGGCAATGATGGCCGGCTCGCTCCTGAGATGCTCGGAGGCCGGCTTCTGCATGCCGGTGGTGGCATGCACCATGGACATGGTGTCTTCCACCGTCATGGATTGCGGGCCGGAGGCCTGCACATCCAGCTCGGTGCGGCCAAGGCAGGGCAGGATGAGCGCATCCTGCCCGTGAATGAGATGGCTGCGATTGAGCTTGGTGGAGATGTGCACGGTGAGCGCCAGCTTGCGCATGGCCTCCTGCGTGCGCTGCCAGTCCGGTATGGCGACGGAGAAATTGCCGCCAAGCCCGATGAAGACCCGGGCCTCTCCACGCACCATGGCCTCCAGCGCCGTCACCACATTATGGCCCGGCTTCCGCGGGGGCGTGAAGCCATAATGCTTTTCCAGATTGTCCAGCAGTTCGGCGGAGGGAATCTCGGTGATGCCCACCGTGCGGTCGCCCTGCACATTGGAATGGCCGCGCACCGGGCAGACACCGGCGCCATCGCGCCCCACATTGCCGCGCAGCAAGGCGAGATTGGCGATCTGCTGCACATTGTGGGTGCCGTGGCGGTGCTGGGTGATGCCCATGCCATAGGCGAGAATGACGCGCTCGGCCTTCATATAGGCGTTGGCGGCAATGGCGATCTCATCGCGGGTGAGGCCGGACTTGTGCTCGATCTCCTCCCAGCCGGTGGCTTCAAGGTCGGCCTTCAGGGCGGCAAAGCCGGCGGTGTGGTTGTTGATGAAGTCCCAGTCCAGAACCAGGGCGGTATCATTGGCGCGGGCGGCGTCATCCGCCTCGATCACCAGCTTCATGATGCCTTTGAGCACCGCCACATCGCCCCCCGAACGCACCTGGAACAGATGGTTCGAGATCTGCGTGGAGGAGAAGGTCGCCATCTCCACCGGATCCTGCGGCGCCTGAAAACGCTCCAGCGCCCGTTCGCGGAAGGGATTGAAGGAGATGATGGTGGCCCCGCGCCTTGCCGCATTGCGCAGGGCGGTCATCATGCGCGGGCTGTTGGTGCCCGGATTCTGCCCGAAGATGAAGATGCAGTCGGTATGGTCGAAATCCTCCAGCACCACCGTGCCCTTGCCCACCCCGAGGGATTTCGGCAGGCCGACGCTTGTCGGCTCATGGCACATGTTGGAGCAGTCGGGAAAATTGTTGGTGCCATATTCACGGGCGAAAAGCTGGAACAGGAAGGCGGCCTCGTTGGAGGCGCGGCCGGAGGTGTAGAACTCCACCTGATTGGGGTCATCCAGCGCATTCAGATGGCGGCCCACAAGGGCGAAGGCCTCTTCCCAGCTCACCTGCACATAGCGGTCGCTGGCGGAATCATAGCGCATGGGATGGGTGAGGCGACCGACCATTTCAAGGTCATAGTCATCCCACTTTTCCAGTTCGCTCACCGTGTGCTGTGCAAGGAATTCCGGGGTGCAGCGCCTGGTGGTGGATTCCCACGCAATGGCCTTGCCGCCATTCTCGCAATATTCGAATTTCGAGGTCTTTTTCGGGTCCGCCCAGCCGCAGCCGGGGCAGTCGAAGCCGTCGGGCTGGTTCATGCGCGAGAGAATGGACATGCCTTCGAGCGGAATGTCCTGCTTGATCAGCGCCTCTTCCATGGCTTTCAGCGCATCCCACCCACCGGCGGGGTGGGTGTATGGGCGGTATGTCGTCATGGAGATATCCCGTCTTTCAGTAAGCTGCCGTGAAGCATGCATGGGCTTCTGTTTATAATATGGCAGATTTGCCAAAGGGTAACGGGTTGCGGCGCGAGGGCGCGTCAATAGACGGGCGCAAAACAGGAACGCCCGCTCCGCCTGATGGGGGAAAGGCGGAAACGGGCGCTTGAAGTTTGGGCACTGGAACAGACGGGAGCGCGCGTCGCCATGAGGAAGCCCCGGGGCGACGCGGGCAGGTCAGGGGCTCAGATGGCCGGCCCCATCACCAGATCCGGCAGCCATGTGGCGATGCCGGGGAAGATGCACAGGATGACGATGGCCAGCGCCATCACCAGCACATAAGGCAGGGCACCCCAGAGCACCTGCGATGTGGGAATCTGCGGTGCAATCGCATTCACCACGAACAGGTTGAGCCCCACCGGCGGCGTGATGAGCCCGATTTCCATATTGATGGTGAGCACGATGGCGAACCAGTAGGGATCGAAACCGGCGCCCACGACGATGGGATAGAGCAGCGGTGCCGACATCACGATGACCGCGACCGGAGGCAGGAACAGGCCCGTCACCAGCAGGAACAGGTTGATGATGCCCATCATCACCCAGGGGTTCAGATCCATGGTGGCGATGGTTTCGGCCAAAGTCTGTGTGATGTAGAGCGATGACAGGGCGAAGGCGAACAGTTCAGCTGATGCCATGATCATCATGATCATGACGCTTTCGCGCATGCCGGACGAGAAAATATCGAAAATAGGCTTTGGGCGGAACAGGCGATAGGAGATGATCGCCACGGCAAGGGTCAAGAACGCGCCTGCACCGGCGGCTTCGGAGGGAGTCGCGACCCCGCCATAGAGCACATAGAGCGTGCCGATAATAATCAGCAGGAAAGGTATGACACGCGGCAGGGCGGCAACCTTCTCCTTGAAGGTGAAGCGCGTGCGCACCTCCTCGAACTTCATGCCATTGCGCTTGCAGTCAATGAAGGCCCACATCATGAACATGGCCGTGAGCAGCAGGCCGGGCATGACGCCGGCAAGGAACAGGCGGCCGATCGAGGTTTCGGTGGCGATGCCATAGACGATGAGCGTCACCGAGGGGGGAATGAGGATGCCCAGCGTGCCGCCGGCGCAGATGGAGCCGGTGGCCACCGTTGCCGGATAGCCGCGCTTGAGCATCTCGGGAATGCCCATCTTGCCGATGGCGGCGCAGGTGGCCGGGCTGGAGCCGGTCATGCCCGAAAAGATGGCGCAGGCACCGATATTGGAGAGCACGAGACTGCCGGGAATCCGGTTCAGCCAGCGGTCGAGCGCATCATAAAGATCGCGCCCCGCAGGGGTGGCCGCCACGGCCGCGCCCATCAGCACGAACATGGGAATGGCCACGAAGGCCAGGTTCGCGATGCCGGCGAACAGGGTTTCGCCCAGCACCTCGAACACGTCGATGCCGTTGGAGACCAGAAGGCCGCCCAGCGCCGCAAGGCCGAGGGCGAAAGCGATGGGCATGCCCGTGGCCAGCAGGACCAGAAGCAGGCTGATGACGAGCAGGGCGCCCGATGTGGGGGACAGATCCATCATGGGTGAGCTCCAAAGCCGTCCATGCCGGCGATGCGGCGGATGATTTCGGCGATATACTGGAGAGAGAGCAGCCCGAAACCGACGGGAAGCGGCAGAAGCGGCACCCACAGAATGATTTCGGCGGCCGTGGAGGTGCGCCATTCATTCACATAGGCTTCATGGAACAGCAGCGCTGTCGCATAGGTCATGGCGGCTGTGAACAGCAGGCCGAGCACTGCGCCGATGATGCCGACAATGCGGCGCTGGCGCTGGGGCAGGGCCATTTCGACAACGTCCACGCCCACATGGCCGCGGGTGAGCAGCACATAGGGTGCGCCAAGGAAGATGGCGGCGGTGGCCGAGAAGATCACGATGTCGGTTTCCCAGACGGTCGCCGCCCGGAAGACATAGCGCATGAAGACCATCTCGCAGGTGACCAGCATGGCGACCACCAGCAAAATGCCAGCAAGGATCGCCGCCGCCCGGGACAGGTTGTCCACGGTGACAAGAAAAAGACGAGACATGTGAATTGCTTTCGTCGCGCGAAGGGATCAGGCCCTTCCTCCCCCGCGTATGCCGGGGCATGGCGCAGGGGAGGGGGTGGCGGACCTTGGGAGCTTAAGTCCGCTCACTCCACTGCAAGGGCTTTCTTGATCAGCTCATCGCCGCCCTTCACCTTCTCGGAGAAGTTCTTGTAGGAGCTGTCCTGCGCCACTTTCAGCCAGGCATCGAAATCTTCCGAGCTCATCTCGATGACCTCAACGCCGGCCTTCTTGTACAGGTCGATCATCTTCTGATCGTCCTTGCGGGCTTCCCCCGCGAACCATTCCTGCGCCTTCTTGCCGGCTTCCAGCAGCACCTTCTGCTGTTCGGGCGTCAGCTTGTTGAAGGTGCGCTTGGAGACGAGCACCGGCTCATACATGAACCACAGCGCGTTCTCGCCCGGTGCGGTGAGGCATTTGGCCTGCTCGTAGAGACGATAGGACACGAAGCTGGAAGAGGATGTATTGGTGGCATCCAGCACGCCGGTCTGCATGCCGGAATAGATTTCCGAGGACGGCATGGAGGAAATGGAGGCGCCCGCCTTGGACAGCATCTGCTCGAAGGCCGGACCCGCGGCCCGTGTCACCTGTCCCTTGATGCTGTCGGGATTGGTGATGCAGCCCTTCTTGGATGCGAATGCGCCGGAAAGCCATGCATCCGCAATGACAATGGCGCCGTTCTTCTCGACCAGAGCCTTGATGTCATCCATGAAGGGGGAGGTGTTCAGCCGCTCGGAGCGGTCGAAATTGCGCACCAGACCCGGCATCAGGGTGACAGAAAATTGCGGCACGCGGCCGGAGGCATAATCGAGGGGGAAAGAGGAAATGTCGAGCTGGCCCTTGGTCAGTGCGCCCCATTGTTCATGCGGCTTGTACAGGGAGGCGCCGGGGAAGACCTGAATCTTCAGGCCCACATTCGCGGCCTCGACATCCCGAGCGATCATCTGCAGCATTTCATCGCGCGGATCGCCCTTGCCTCCCGGAAACTGGTGAGAGGCGCGCAATGTCATGTCCCGTGCGCTTGCTGTGGCGACAACCGCCGTCGACAGGGCGGTGGCCAGTGCCAGGGCTGTGCCGAGGCGGGCGAATGTTTTCCTGAGCATGAATCTTCCTCCGATAGACCCGGGGCAGGGTCTGTTCTGGCGTTTCCTGTTTCATGACTGCCATTCTTGGCATGTCTTTATTTTTGGGATCTCTTTATTCTTGGGATGTCTTTTATCGGCATGTTTTCATGCCTTGTTCTGCATCTTTCTGGCTGCGGGCGGAGCATTGTTCCGCCCGCAGCCGGTTCAGGCCGCGTTGCGGTAGATGTCCTTGTGGGTGTCGCGCAGAACATTCTTCTGCACCTTGCCCATGGTGTTCCGGGGCAGTTCGGATACGAAGAACACCTTTTTCGGCATCTTGAACTTGGCGAGCCGGCCGTCGAGCGCCTTGAGAATATCCGCCTCGTTCAGCTCCACTCCCGCCTGCGGCACGACAACCGCGGTGACGCCTTCGCCGAAATCGGGATGCGGCACGCCGATCACCGCGCTTTCCAGCACGCCGGGAATGAGATCGATCTCGGTTTCGACTTCCTTGGGGTAGACATTGAACCCGCCGGTGATGACCAGATCCTTCCCGCGCCCGACAATATGGACATAGCCGTCGCTATCGATCTTGCCGAGATCACCGGTGATGAACCACCCGTCGCGGAACTCGCTGGCGGTCTTTTCGGGCATCTGCCAGTAGCCCCTGAAGACATTGGGGCCCTTCACCTCGATCATGCCGATCTCTTCCGCCGCCAGCACCGTGCCGCTTTCAGGATCGGTGACGCGCACCTCCACATCAGGCAGCGGGAAGCCGACAGTGCCGGCAATGCGCGCGCCATCATACGGGTTGGAGGTGTTCATGCCGGTTTCGGTCATGCCATAGCGTTCGAGAATGGCATGGCCGGTCCGCTCGGAAAAGGCGCGATGCGTCTCGGCCAGAAGCGGGGCGGAACCGGAGACGAACAGGCGCATATGGGCGGTTGCGTCCCGCGTCAGTGCGTCCTGATCCAGCAGGCGGGTATAGAAGGTGGGCACGCCCATCAGGCTGGTGGGCCGGTATTGTGTGCGCGCCATCAGCTCCAGTGCCTGGCGGGCATCGAACTTCGGGCAGAAATACATCGAGGCGCCCGAGAGTAGAATGATGTTGGAGGCAACAAACAAGCCGTGGGTATGGAACAGCGGAAGGGCGTGGATGAGCACGTCCTTGTCTGTAAACTTCCAGTAGTCGCGCAGGGTGAGGGCGTTGGAGAGCAGGTTGTCGTGGCTCAGCATGGCGCCCTTGGCGCGCCCGGTCGTGCCGGAGGTGTAAAGTATGCCGGCCAGATCTTCCGGCCCGCGCGCCACATCCTCGAACTGCGTGTCCTGCCCGGCCGCCGCCTCGGTGAGCGAGCCCGTGCCATCCGCACCCAGCGTTTCCACGCAGGGCACATTCACCTTCTGCGCGAGCGCTCTTGCATCCTCCAGAATGTGCGGACTGCACACAAACACGGTGGGCTGCGCATCCGAGAGGAAATATTCCACCTCATTGAGCGTATAGGCGGTGTTGAGCGGCAGATAGACCGCACCTGCCCGCACCGCGGCGAGATAGAGCGCCAGTGCGGGCCAGGATTTCTCCACCTGCACCGCCACCCGGTCCCCCGGTTTCACCCCGCGCGCCACCAGCAGGTTGGCGAGCTGGCCGGAAAGGGCGAGCGCATCGGCATAGGTTTCCACCCCGCCTTCGGGATGTATGGCCAGCGGCTTGTCCGGGTCCGTGATGGCGGAACGGATGGCGCTGAAGAGATGATTGGCGCTTTTTGTCATTGCTCTTCTCAGGATGTGGGAACAAGGGCGCGCTGGGTGGTTTCGGCACGCAGCAGTTTCTTGACCGCCGGGCTGGCGACAACCTCGCTTTTGCCGGCAAAGGCTTCATGGTTCTTCTCGATATCCGCCAGCACATAGCGGTAGTTCACCATCAGCCCATGGGCCTGCTTGATGCCCTTGGGCGAAAGGTCACCCATGGGATTGATGCATTCCAGCCGTGCGCCATTGCCCAGATGGAAGCGGGCCACGGGATCCACCGGCTTGCCCCGGGCCGTTTTCGCGACAAGATAATAGGCGGCGGCGGCGGTGGAGAGGATGGGCGAGATCTGCTCGCGCACATCCGCCTTTTCGGCCCAGTCCGGTGTATCCAGAATCTTGAGGGTTTCCTGTTCGGCCGGGGTGAGGACCGTCGATTCCGCATTTCTGCGCTCGCCATCCAGCCATTTGGCGAAGGTGGGCGAGGGGGAGAGGGTGACAAAGGTGGTGAGGGCGGGAAACTCGCGCGAAATATCCTCGACCACCTGCTTGATGAGGAAATTGCCGAAGGAGACGCCGGCAAGGCCGCGCTGGCAATTGGAGATGGAATAGAAGACGGCGGTGGTGGCCTTCTTCGGGTCCAGATGCGTGCGCTTCTCCGCGAGGATGGGGGCGATGGCGCCGGGGATATCGGCCGTCAGCGCCACTTCCACGAAGATCAGCGGCTCATCCACAAGGGCCGGGTGGAAGAAGGCGTAGCAGCGCCGGTCCGGCGTGTCGACACGGGCGCGCAGGTCGTTCCAGTCGCGGATTTCATGCACCGCCTCATAGCGGATGATCTTTTCCAGCACATTGGCCGGGGTGGACCAGTGGATACGGCGCAGCACGAGGAACCCCCGATTGAACCAGGAGGAAAACAGGTGGCCGAAATCATGGTCCACCGCCGACAGGTCGCGCCGGTGGACGAGGGCGTCCATCAGGTCCTCACGCATGCGCACCAGCGAGAGGGTGGCCTGAGGGGCCATGTTGAGGCGGCGGAACAGGGCCTGCCGCCGCGGCTCGCTGGCCGCATGCACCGCTTCCATCGCCGTGTCGGAGCCGGTGCGGGCATAGCTTTCGATGGCGGCATCCAGACGGGCGCGATCGGGGCCGAAGGTTTCGGCGAGAGCCTCGAAAAAGGCGATGCGCTCGCCGGTCTTCATCCGGCCATAGCGTTCCAGAATCTCTCTCGCCAGCGCCATGCCGGAGGCCTCGCCCCGGCCTGAGAGCAGCTCCTCGCACCGGTCCACCAGCGAGGCGGAGCGCACCGCGCCCTGCGCCTTGCGGGGAGATGATGAGAGCAGGGAGCGCCCCCGTTCCGCGATGGATGTCAGAAGATCACTGAAGAATGAAGTGCTCGTGCTCATGTCAGTGCCTCTTGTCCGCTGTGTGGGCCAGCTCTCCGTCAGGCCGTGCCTGCTCCATATGGGACAATGTGGCGGCGCTGGGGGCAAGTCGACGATATGTGCACAGCCTCATGGCCCGGCCCTGTTCGTGCCGGCCCGATGGGTCGAAAGCGTGGCTGCGGGCGGGTGCGGGGCTGGATGCGGACATGGCGGCTCTCTCGTTGGTCTTTAGAATGAAACTTGAACTGCATGATATGTCAACGATCTTGTATGCAAGAAAATTCATCTTGCATTTTGCAGTGCAATGCGTTCAGACTGTGGCAGGAGGTGCGGCGTGCGCGGAGAACAGATCCCCCGGCTGCGGGAAGCCCTTGAGGACGACATCATTTCCGGCCGGCTGCGTCCTGGCCAGAGGCTGGACGAGGTGGGCATGGCGGAGCGCTTCGGCGTTTCACGCACCCCTGTCCGCGAGGCGCTGAACCAGCTTGCCGCATCGGGGCTGGTGGAGATCAGGCCGCGCCGGGGGGCATTTGTCGTGCTGCTCGGGCCGCGCGAGCTGATCGAGTCCTTCGAGCTGATGGCCGAGATGGAGGCCACATGTGGCCGCCTTGCCGCCCAGCGCATGGGGGAGGATGACCAGCGCGCCATCCGCACCGCCCATGAGGAATGCCGCGCTGCCGCGCTGGCCGAGGATCTGAGCGCCTATTATGAGGCCAATACCCATTTCCACGGGGCCATCTATAACGCCACCGGCAACCGCGTGCTGGCGGCCGAAACCCTGCGTCTGCAGCGGGCGCTCCAGCCCTATCGCCGGCTCCAGCTGAAGGTTCCGCGCCGCATGGATGCCTCACTGGCCGAGCATGAGGGCATTCTCGAAGCCCTGCTCGCCAGCGATGCGGCGGAGGCGGAAAGACGTCTGCGCAGCCATGTGCTGGTGCAGGGCGAGCGCTTCATGTCCCTGCTCGCAGTGCTTCAGGCTGAAACCGAGAATGAGGCGCCGGGGTAGATTTCGCCGTCCTCGGCGAGACGGTTGCGGAGTTCCTCCATTTCCGGATGATCCTCACGCCAACGCTTGCAGGCGCCGTACAATGTCCTGCCCGCGCCAAAGGCGCGGAACGGTTCGAGCGCATCGGTCGTTCAGCGCGGGACGGACAAGGGCGGCCATATCCTCTCATTCACCTGCGGTATCGATCCGCGCGCTGACTGGGAGTTCTCGCCTCCATCGTGCCGCTACAAGTATTCATACTATTGACTGCGCTTTGATGTATGTCTCTGGATGTTTTGGCCTCGCATGGGCCGGATCGGGCTGATGATGGCCTCATATCAGAATGGCATCATGTATTAATATGAAAATTTACCTTTAATTTTGCTTATGAAATTGATGAAATACATGATATTTATCATATGTAATTTATGATGTGATCATCCTTGATGAGAGCACATGCAAATCGGCGTTCATATATACATAAAACAATAAAAACTGATCACTCTTCTCTCTGAAATCTCCTTTCAGTCCTTATGAAAGTTCTCCGCCAATCTGGTATCCAGACACCATATTGGACAAATTTTAATTTTGATAATCCACATAGACTAAGTTGACTGATTTTTTCAAACATGCATTTAATCGGTTAAGCGGCCACACACAGAATATTATTGTGGAATCCAGCTTCGCCTTCTGCCCGGCTTGAAAAGCCAAGGAACCAGGGAGGTGGCCCTCCTCAGGGCTGCCCCTTACACACAGCCATATTGGATCCTATCCATGACGTCAGGTTTTCGCGCAGCGCTCGCAGCCCTGCTTATGGCCGCAACAGCCCCATTGCCGGCCATCGCCCAGGAAACGCTCATCATCGGAGCCCCGCTTCCGGTTACCGGTGCGCTCTCTCCGGAGGGCACCAAGCTCAAGCAGGGTTATGAACTGTGGCAGGAGCAGGTGAATGCTGCCGGTGGTGTCAAGGTTGGCGACAGGAAACTGAAAGTTGACCTGCGTTATTATGACTACCAGTCACAGACTCCAAAGGCCATTCAGCTTGCTGAAAAGCTGATTACAGATGACAAGGTGAACTTCCTCTTCTCCCCCTTCGGTTCCGGTGCCACCAAGGCAACAAGTGCCGTTGCCGAAAAGTATGGCGTGCCGATGATCGCCTCTTCGGCTTCTTCGGTTGAAGTCTTTGACCAGGGTTACAAGAATCTCTTCGGCGTTTACACTGATAACAGCACCTTCAGCGAGCCTATCGCGGAACTGGTCAAGACCAGCCTGCCTGATGCAAAGCGTGTCGCCATTCTGGCGCGCAATGACCTTTACCCGCTTTCACTCGCCAACGAGTTTGAAAAGAGCGCCAAAAAGCGCGGGCTGGATGTCGTTTTCTTCGAGAAATACGCCATCGGCACGCTGGACCATGCCTCAGCCCTCACCCAGCTTCGCGCAGCCAGGCCGGACTGGGTGGTCGTGACCGGCTACATCAATGACCTCATCACCATCCGCAAGCAGGCGGCTGACCTGAAGGTGGGCGGGGATGTCTTCACCCTCATCAATGGCCCGGCCTATCAGGAATGGATCAGCGCCGTTGGCCCGCTGGCCGAGAATGTGACGACGGCAAGCTGGTTCCACCCGGTCGTGAAGTATGAAAGCGATGATGTTTTCGGCTCTTCCGGCAAGTTCGTGGAGCTGTTCAAGGAGAAATACGGCTCCGCGCCAGACTTCACGCAGGCTTCCGGCGCGGCTGTCGGCGTCGTGTTGCAGCAGGCCATTGAGCGCGCCGGCTCGACCGACCATGACAAGGTTCGCGCCGAACTCCAGAAGGGTGGATTCAAGACCTTCTTCGGCCCGATTTCCTTCGCCGAGAGTGGCATTGCCGACTCCTATGTGCCGCCTGTCCTGCAAATCCAGGATGGCAAGGTGGAGGTGGTTCTGCCTGCCGATATCGCCACCAGCGAATTCCGCACCGGCCTCAAGAACTGAGACCTGAACATCCATGCGGCCACGCCTTTCCGCGCGGCCGCATGAGGGAAAGCGTTCCATGTTGTGGTTGCAGGTTCTTGTGAACGGGCTGGCCGTTGGCGGGCTTTATGCCTGTATCGCGGTGGGTTTCTCGATTGTGTGGGGTGTGCTGAACATCATCAATATCCTGCACGGCTCGCTCATCGTGCTGGGCGGTTATCTGGCCTTCTTCGCGCACCAGTATTGGGGCATCAGCCCGTTTCTGTTCGCGCCGTTCGCCGGGGCGGTTCTGTTCGTTCTGGGCGTGGGGTTGCAGGCGCTCGTCATCAACCATGTGATGACGCGCCCCTTCCTCATCACCCTGCTTCTCACTTTCGGGCTGAACCTGTTCCTCGACAATTCCATGCTGGCCCTGTTCAGCGCGGATTATCGCAAGGTCCTTCTGGACCCACCGCTGGGGGTGTTCGAGCTTGGCTCCATCGTGGTGCCGGCAGACCGCATCTATGCCACGCTGATCGGCCTGACGCTTGTGGGCCTGCTTTCGCTTCTGCTGCGTTTCACCCAGCTTGGGCGCGCCATCATCGCCGTGCGCATGGACAGGGATGCCGCCGCCCTGCTGGGCATCAATGTGCGCTGGACCTATGCGCTGGCTTTCGGTCTCGGGGTCTTCATGGCGGGCAGCGCGGGTGCATTGCTCAGCGCCATTTTCCCCATTTCGCCCGTGGCCTCCGCCGGCTATCTCAGCAAGGCGTTCGTCATCTGCGTGCTCGGCGGGCTTGGCAGCATACCCGGAGCGGTGATTGGCGGCTTTGCCCTTGGCGTGATCGAGAGCTTCGGCGCGCTGTTTCTGGGGCCGGAACATGCGCTGACTCTGGCCTTCATCCTGCTGGTTCTGCTTCTGGCGGTGCGTCCTTCCGGCCTTCTGGGCAAGCGGGGGTTTGCCTGATGTGGCGCCTTGCCCTGCCTTTTGTCGTTCTTGCCCTCGCCCTTGCGGCGCTGAGCCAGACGGATGCCTATGTCATCCGCCTCGCCACCATTTTCGGCATGTATGCGACGCTTGCCCTGTCGTGGAACATTATCGGGGGCTTTGCGGGTTATCCCTCCTTCGCGACAGCCGCCTTCTTCGGCCTTGGGGCCTATGTCACCGCCGTGGCCCAGAACAATGGCGCGCCCCTCCTGCTCGCCGTGGTGCTGGCGGGCGGGGGCGCGGCCCTGTTCGCCGGCCTTCTGGGCTCGGCCATCCTGCATTTGCGGGGGCGTTATTTCGCCATCGCCAGCCTCGTCATCGCCGAAGTGCTGCGCGAGGTGACGAACTCATGGACGGATGTGACCGGCGGTGGCATGGGCATCAATCTGCCGCTGGTGGGTGGCAGCGTCATGGGGCAGGCGCAGTTCTATCTTGCCGCCATGCTGGGGCTGGCCGCCATCGCCATGAGCGCGACCTTGTGGCTGGACCGTTCGCGTCTCGGCATGGCCTTGCGCTGCATCGCCCAGAATGAGGATGCCGCGCAGATCATCGGCATCGACACCCGCCGGGCCAAGACGCTGGGCTTCATCCTGTCTAGCCTGTTCATCGGTTGCGCGGGCGGCATCTATGCCTCATGGGTCACCTATATCGACCCTACCGATGTCTATGATGGCGCGATGTCGGTGAAGCCGATCCTGATGGTGTTGCTGGGCGGGGTCGGCACGGTCTTCGGGCCCATATTCGGCGCCTTCACCTATCTGGCGCTGGAAGAGCTGCTGTGGCGCAACATACTGGAGTTCCACGCCGGCATACTCGGCCTGATGGTGGTGCTTCTGGTGCTGTTCCTGCCCGGTGGCCTGAGTGAGGCCCGCGGTTTCGGACTTGCACGCCTCATGGCATGGAGAAAGCGCGCATCATGACCCCGCTTCTCGAACTTTCGGGCGTCACCAAGCGGTTTCGCGGTCTGGTCGCGCTGTCCGATATCAGCCTCACCCTGAGGCCCGGTGAAATCGTGGGCCTCATCGGCCCCAATGGCGCGGGCAAGACCACGCTGGTGAATGTCATCACCGGCGTGCACAAGGCAGATGCGGGAGAGGTCCGGTTCGCGGGCCAAACCATTACCCGCGAGCGGCCGGACCGGATCGCCCGCCTTGGCATTGCCCGCACCTTTCAGGTCGTCCAGCCCTTTCCGGCCATGACGGTGCTTGAGAATGTGACAGCAGCGGCGCTGTTCGCGGGCGGAGCCGGCTCCATTGCACAGGCGCGCGATGCCGCGGCGGAGCATCTCGATTTCTGCGGGCTGACCAGTCAGGCCCACAAGCCTGCCGCTGCCCTCACCCTTGCCGGGCGCAAGCGGCTGGAGCTGGCCAAGAGCCTTGCGCTCCAGCCCAAGCTGCTGATGCTGGATGAGGTGAATGCAGGCCTCAATCCGGCCGAGATCGATGCGGCGCTGGAACTGATCGCCGCCATTGCCGCACGCGGCATCACGATTTTCCTGATCGAGCATCTGATGAAGGTTGTCACCCGCACCGCCCAGCGGCTCATCGTGCTGCACCATGGCGCGCTGATCGCGGATGGGCCCGTGGCACAGGTGATGGCGGACGAGATGGTCATCGAGGCCTATCTCGGCCGGCGATATGCCGAGCGCATGGCGGGAGCAGGCATATGAGCACCATTCTTCTGGATGTCGAAGCGCTTCAGGTGGCCTATGGCGACATTCAGGTTGTCTGGTCAGCCGATCTTCAGGTGCGTGAAGGCACGACGACCGCCCTTATCGGCTCGAATGGTGCGGGGAAGAGCACATTGCTGCGGGCGCTCTCCGGCCTGCTTCACCCCATTGGCGGGCATATCCGCATGAGCGGGCGCGATCTGACGGGGGCATCGCCCCAGAATTTCGTGGAGCAGGGCATCGCCCATGTGCCGGAAGGGCGTCGCCTGTTCACCGGTCTTTCCGTACACGACAATCTGATGCTCGGCGCATACCGGCGCAAGGATGGCAAACAGGCCATCCGGGCCGATATCGAGAAGATGTATGCGCTGTTTCCGCGTCTGGCGGAGCGGCGCAATCAGGATGCGACCACCATGTCCGGTGGCGAGCAGCAGATGTGCGCCATTGCCCGCGGGCTCATGGCCTCTCCCCGCCTGCTGCTGATCGATGAGCTTTCCCTCGGCCTTGCTCCGGCGGTGGTGGACCAGCTGGTCCTCACCCTCCAGCAGGTTCGCGCGGCGGGCACAAGCCTGCTGGTGGTTGAGCAGGATGTGGGGATCGCGCTGGAAATGGCCGATCATGTCTACATCATGGATCAGGGCCGCACCGTGCGTCATGGCCCTGCCGAAACCATCGCCGCCGACCCTTCAATTCTTTCCGCCTATATCGGAACATGATGCCATGACTGCCCATATCCCAGACTCCAATCGCCCGCAGATCGAATATTATTTCAGCTTTATTTCCCTGTGGTCCTATATCGGCAGCCTGGTGTTTCAGGAGATCGTGGCCCGGCATGATGCGCAGGTGATCTACAAGCCGGTGAACCTTCTGAAGGTCTTTGCGGCTGGTGGCGGCAAGCCGGTGCGGGAGCGGCCGCTGCAAAGGCAATCCTACAGGCTGGTGGAGATGGAGCGCTGGAGGGATATTCGCAATATCCCGCTGGTTTTCCATCCGAAATTCTATCCGGCCGATCCCGCGCTGGGGCATCGCATGCTGCTGGCCGCGCTGGATGATGGCGCGGATGTGGGCCGGTTCGTGCATGCCGGCCTCAAGGCCGTGTGGGCGGATGAGCTCGATATTGCCGACCCGGATACATTGGTGCGGCTGGCGCATGAGAGCGGCCTTGACGGACAGGCGCTTCTGGCCCGCGCGGATGATCCGGCCCTGCATGGGCGCGAGGCCGATCTGACGGCAGAAGCCATTGAGCGGCAGCTCTTTGGTGCGCCCTTCTATTTCTATCGCGGCGAACCGTTCTGGGGGCAGGACCGTCTGGAGATGCTGGACGATGTGCTGACCTCCGGACGCGAACCCATTCTTCCTCAAAAGCTCAGCTGAGCGGCGTCATGCAGACCCCCAGTTTGATCCCGGTGGTCTTCGAAGGTGGGGGTCTTCAGAAGGTCATGTGCTTCCGTGATAACTTCTGTTGAATCTTGAATCCCCGGGCGATCCACCGATGTCAGGCTGCCTCACCCCGGAAACAGCCAGACATTACGCCCTTTTATAGTCATTGATTGAGCATGGGCCGGAGCATGAGAGGCCATCTATAATTGCGAATATAATGAGAAATATTGTATATCGAGCAATATATCTCAAGTTGTATGGCCAACCACTCTCCCGCCTCCGCGCCCCTCATGCGCACCGTGATGTACAGTGTGGCGACGTGCTACTTTTGTCACATGTGCCGATTTCTCGCGCGGCGCTTCCCTGACGTCGTTTGTCGATCGTAGCGCGCTGGCCCGCATTGTGGCATCGCTTTGTAAAGGGCGGAGTGCGGAGCGGGGCGAGCATGGCGAACAGCGTGAAAGCAGGCGCATTGCGCCACCAGTCATTGCCCCGGCAGAGCCGGCGGCTGAAGGCCGGCGTTTCCGGTCTGGCCCTGGCCTGCGCGGCGCTCTGGATGCCGCAGCCGGCACTGGCGCTGGTCTTCAACAATGATGTGGCGCCCAACACGCAGGCTGCCGCAAATATCTATGACAGCGCCAATGTCCACGACAATGTCGTCAGTGTCCTGACCCAGACCGACACGGGCGGGGGATTGTGCACCGGCACCCTCATCAATTCGCGCACCATTCTCACCGCCTCCCATTGCATGTGGGATGCGCGCACGGAAACCCTGTCGAGCGTCAAGGATATTCGCCTTGGCTTTGCACCCGACAGCATGACGGGACATACGCCCAACGATCAGTCCGCCTCCGGCATGCTGGTCAATCCGGATTATATGGATGCACGGTTCGGCAATGATATCGCCCTGATTTCCCTCAGCCGTCCGGTTACCTCCATCACGCCGGTGCAGGTGGTGGGAGATGATGCGGCTGACCCGGCCAAGGGGGCGCTGGCCACGATTGTGGGCTATGGGCAATATGGCACCGGGCTGGATGCCGGCATGTATTCCGATCCGGATGACCCGGCGCTCGACGCGCCGAGCGATGGCCGCCGCCGTTACGGGCAGACCGTGGTGGGCGCCTATGAGCTCTGGCCGTTCGACCGCACCGGCGAGATGTCGATGATCACCGCCCAGTTCCGCAACCCGGCCGATCCGAATGCCCCGGACCTGTATGGCCTCTCGGCCGATGGGGTTCCGGTGCCTGCCGGGCAGGCCGGCAATGGCGGTGGTGACAGCGGCGGGCCGCTGTTTCTGGTGATGGAGGATGGCAGTCTCGTCCAGTATGGCATTCTCGGCCTTCTCCAGCCCGCGCCCGATGGCACGCTGCGCTATGGCGTTGTCAGCGGCTGGGAGTTCATCCAGAACTATTCGAAATGGCTGGCGCAGAACAATCCGCTGCGCACCACCAGCGCGCTGGCCGGCACCTTCAACTGGAGCAACCCTTCCGCCTGGCGCGATGACAAGGGCTTCAGCGAGGTGCCGGACAATGTGAACGGCGCCTTCACCGGACCGCGCGGCATGCTCGGGCGCTATTATGATGTCTCGCTCACCAGGGCTTCCACCATCCATGTGGACATGTCGCCGACGATCGACAGCCTCACTCTGGCCCATGGCCGGGCGCTGCTGGACATCGCTCCCGGGAGCCGCCTGACCACCGTTCTCGATACGCGCATACTGGCAGGTGGAATCATCACCCGTGGCGTGCTGGCGACCGGAACCCTCACCCTTCTGGGCGGCTATCTTGGCGGGTCGGGCGCGGTGGAGGCCAGTGAAGGCGTGGTGCACAGCGCAGGGCTCATCGCCCCCGGCACTGCCGGAGCGCTTGGCACCCTTTCCATCAGCGGCGATTATCAGGCCGGGAATGCCGCCGAGCTTTCCGTGCGGCTGGGGGGCCGGGCGGCGGACCAGCTTGCGGTTGATGGCGCGGCGCAGATCAATGGCACCTTGCGCTACGGGCTGTTTGCCCCGGCCCATTTCGGGACCTATGTGGTGGCCACGGCCCAGAATGGCCTTTCCGGCAGCTTCACCACCCTCGCAGGGCCGTCATCCGCCTTCGCCGCTGTCGAGGCGCTGTATGAGGCTGATAGCGTTGCACTTTCCGTGACGCGCGCGCGCAGCTTCGTCTCTGCCGGACGCACCGGAAACCAGATCGCGGTGGGCCTTGCACTGGACAGCATGCCCGAGGCCAGCGCGCTGGTTGCGGCCGCAGCCTGGCTTCCCGATATGGCAGCGGCCGGGCGCAGCTTCGAGCAGATGTCCGGGCAGGCCTATGCCTCGCTCGAAACGGTGATGCTGGAAGACAGCCGCTTCACGCGGGAGGCGGCCATGGGGCGCCTGCGCTCCGCTTCTGGCGGGGCTGGCGGTTCCGCCATCGTTGTGAAGCCGGTGGAGGAGCCGGGCGGCGCCAGGCTGCTGCCCGGCATGGGCACGGATGTCTGGATGCAGGGCTTCGGTGCTTTCGGCCATCAGGATGCCGCCGGTGGCCATGCGGGCGTGAAGCGTGACATTGGCGGCTTCTATGCCGGGGCGGATCGCGAACTGTTCTCGGACTGGCGCATCGGCATTCTGGGAGGATACAGCCGCACGACGGCATCATTGCGGGATCTGGGCGCCTCCTTTTCCAGCGACAATTACACCGTGGGCCTTTATGGCGGACGTGAGTGGGGCGCGCTCTCCCTGCGCGTGGGGCTGAGCCAGACATGGCATGATATTTCCGCCTCCCGCACGCCCGGCCTGCCGATGGTGGCCGGGGCGCTGGAATCCGGCTTCAATGCCGGAACCGGGCAGGTTTTCGGCGAGCTGGGCTACCGGATGGAGCTGGGCGGGCTGAAGCTGGAGCCCTTCGCCAATCTCGCCTATGTGTCCTTCAGTGGCGATGACCTTCAGGAGAAGGGAAATATCGCCGCGCTGCACCTGTCCAGCCTCAGCGGCAATGCCACATTCGGCACGCTCGGCATGCGTTTCAGCGCGCCGGTTTTCGTGCAGGGCGAGACACGCATTTCGGCCCGCGCCTCGGCGGGGTGGCAGCATGCCTGGGGCGGGGACCAGCCCGCCGTGCTCGCAGCCTTCGCCGGCAGCATGGCCTTTGCCAGCACTGGCCTGCCGCTGGTGCGGGATTCCGCCCTTCTGGAAGCGGGGCTTGATACGGATGTCAGCGAGAATGTGCGTCTGGGCGTGTTCTATTCAGGCCAGCTTGGCGGTGGAATTTCGGATAACGGGTTTCAGGCCGCCCTCAGCATCCGCTTCTAGGGCAGGCCTTTCCGGGGGCGCTCCGGCGTCCTGACCCGAACGCCCCGGCCGGGTATCCGGGCGGCGTTCCCTGCACCGGAAGGCTTGTCCGGGCGGGGCGGCGCCGGCCATGGCCATCAATCCTTTTCTCATCATCCAAGACAGGCAGGAGCTATATCCATGGTTGAACGACGCTATCGCATCGCTGTCATTCCCGGAGACGGGATTGGCAAGGAAGTGATGCCCGAAGGCATGCGCGTTCTGGAAAAGGCAGCGTCTCTTTACGGTTTCACCATCGCGGCGGAATGGCATGAATTTGCATGCTGCGACTGGTATGCGCGCCATGGCGAGATGATGCCGCAGGACTGGAAGGCGCGTATCGGCACCTCCGATGCCATCTTCTTCGGGGCGGTGGGCTGGCCGGATACGGTGCCGGACCATGTTTCGCTCTGGGGCTCGCTGCTCCAGTTCCGCCGGGAGTTCGACCAGTATGTGAATCTGCGCCCCGTGCGGCTGATGCCGGGCGTGCCCTCGCCACTGGCTGGCCGCAAGCCGGGCGATATCGATTTCTGGGTGGTGCGCGAGAATACGGAGGGTGAATATACCTCCATCGGCGGGCGCATGTATCCCGGCACCCCCCGCGAGATCGTGGTGCAGGAAACCGTGATGTCGCGCCATGGCGTGGACAGGGTTCTCAAATATGCCTTCGAGCTGGCGATGAAGCGCCCGGCCCGCCACCTCACCTCGGCCACCAAGTCCAATGGTGTGGCGATCACCATGCCATACTGGGACGAGCGGGTGGAGGAGATGCGCGCGTCCTATCCCGAAATCCGCACCGACAAGTATCATATCGATATTCTGACCGCGCAGTTCGTGCTCAATCCGGACCGGTTTGACGTGGTGGTCGCATCCAACCTGTTCGGCGACATTCTCTCGGATCTCGGGCCGGCCTGCACCGGCACCATCGGCATTGCCCCTTCCGGCAATATCAACCCGGACCGCACCTTCCCCTCGCTGTTCGAGCCGGTGCACGGTTCCGCCCCGGATATTGCCGGCAAGGGCATCGCCAATCCCGTCGGGCAGATCTGGTCGGCGGCGATGATGCTCGACCATCTGGGAGAGGAAAAGGCCGCGGCCGCCATCATGCGGGCCATTGAGCGCACATTGGCCGACCCCTCCACCCGCACGGCGGATGTGGGCGGCACCGCCAATACCGCGCGCTGCGGGCAGGCGGTGGCGGACGCGCTGGAGTGAGCAGGGCCTGAAGCGGGGGCGGCGCGGCATACCGCGTTTGCCCTCCGGCCCGGCCCGCGCCATGGGGCACGTCCGGATACAGACCCGCCGCCGGAGATGCTCCGGCGGCGGGTCGGATGATGGTTGGTGCCGGGCATCCGCGCCGGCAGTGCCGCGTGCCTCAGGGCTGGGCGGCGATGATGATGATTTCCACCTTGTAGTCGGGTGTCGCCAGCCGCACCTCACCCGTGGCGCGGGTGGGCGCCTGGCCCGGCCCGATCCATTCTTCCCATACCCGGTTCATGGCGGCGAAATCGGCCATGTCGGCCAGCCAGACCGTGGCCTGCAGAAGGCGGGTGCGGTCCGTGCCGGCCTCTGCCAGAAGAGCGTCGATGGCGGCCAGAACAGCGCGCGTCTGTGTTTCCACATCCTCGCCCGGTGCGCCGATCTGCCCGGCGAGATAGACGGTGCCGTTATGGATGACGGCCTGGCTCATGCGCGGACCGGGATTGATGCGTGTGATGCTCATTGACGGGGTTCCTCTGGCAAAGAATGGGGTTCAGGACGTGTAACGTGAAATATCCAGTCCCGCAGGGTCGAGGGGTGGCGTATCGCCACTGACGAGACTGGCGATGAGACGCCCCGAACCGCAGGCCATGGTCCAGCCCAGTGTACCATGGCCGGTATTGAGGAAGAGATTGGAGTGCGATGTTCCACCGATAACTGGCGTGCTGTCGGGGGTCATCGGCCGCAGGCCGCACCAGAAGCTGGCCTGGCCCAGATCTCCCGAACGGGGGAAGAGGGAGTTGACCGAATGCTCCAGCGTGGCCCGCCGGCGGGGCGGCAGGTCCAGATTGAAGCCGGAAATCTCCGCCATCCCGCCCACGCGGATGCGTGAACCCAGACGGGTGATGGCCACCTTGTAGCTTTCGTCCAGCAGGGTGGAGACAGGCGCACGCGCTTCATCGGTGATCGGGATGGTGATGGAATATCCCTTCACGGGGTAAACCGGCAGGTGCAGGCCGAGGGGGCGCAGCAGATGGGGGGAGTAGCTGCCCAGCGCCACCACATAGGCATCAGCCTTCACATCCCCCTGATCCGTTTCCACATGGCTCACCTTGCAGCCATCGGCCACGATGCGCCTGATACTGCGCCCGGTGAGGAAAGTGACGCCCCTGGCGCGGGCCAGATCCGCCAGCGCATTGGTGAACTTGAAGCAATCCCCGGTTTCATCATTGGGCAGGCGCAGGCCGCCCACAAAGCTGGCGGAACTGTTGGCAAGGCCGGGTTCGGCGGTGATGCAGCCGGTGCGGTCCAGCACCTCGAAAGGCACGCCATCGGCCTTCAGAACCTCAATGTCCCCGGCAATGCCATCCATCTGCTTCTGTTCGCGGAAAAGCTGGAGCGTGCCGCGGCTGCGCCCGTCATAGGCAATGCCGGTGCGGTTGCGCAGGGCGATCAGCTCATCGCGGCTGAATTCGGCGAGGCGGACCATGCGGCCCTTGTTGAGCCGATAGGCCGATGGCGTGCAGTTGGCGAGCATGGCGACCAGCCACCGCACCATGGCCGGATCCAGCCGTGGGCGCACGATCAGCGGGGCATGTTCGGAGAACAGCCAGCGCAGCGCCTTCATCGGAATACCGGGCGCGGCCCATGGCGAGGCATAGCCGGGCGAGATCTGGCCCGCATTGGCGAAGCTGGTTTCCAGCGCGGGACCGGGCTGGCGCTCGATGACGACAACCTCATGTCCGGCTTCCATCAGATACCAGGCAGATGTGACGCCAATCACGCCACTGCCGAGAACAGCGATTTTCATGCCGACAGACTCCTGGATGCCATGCCGCCCTTGCACACATCATAATCCACCGCGGACCAATGGCCGAGCCGAATGGGACAGCCGCGACACGGCAGGCGCACCATGGGCCTATCCTATGTGAGAAATGGCGGAAAATTCGGATGATCTGTCGAACATCGTGCTGCTATGATGCGCAAATTCGAATGATCTTCGAAAGAAGTGCAGTATATGACCACGACACTGGATGCGATCGACACGGCCATTCTGCAAGAGCTTCGGCAGAATGCGCGCGCCTCCAATGCTGCCATTGCCGCGTCTGTCGGCCTGTCCCCCTCGGCCTGCCACCGGCGGATCAAGCTGCTTGAAACCGTTGGCGTCATCCGGGGCTATACGGTGCTCACCAGCAGCGTGGGGCGGGGGGATGATCCGGTCAATGTGCTGGTGCAGGTGACGCTGGAGCGACAGACAGAGGAATATCTCGCCCGTTTCGAGGCCGCCGTGCGCAAGCGCCCGGAGGTTCGCGAATGCTTTCTCATGACCGGCGCGGTCGATTACTGGCTGCGTGTGGAAGTGGAAAGCGCAGCCGCCTATGAGGCGCTCCACGGGGAGATTCTCTCCCGCCTGCCGGGGGTGACGCGCATTCATTCCAGCCTCGCCATGCGGGATGCGCTCAATCCCCGCCGGTCGAAGAACCGCCGCCAGTTCTCAGTCTCCGCGCCCTGAATGCGGCTGGCGGGTGCGCAGGCGCCCGCCCCATCGCGCCTGATGCGCCAGCAGGCCGGGCCGCCCCGCAAGGGCTGGCATCCGGACAGCGCACGATGTCGCACGCCTTGTGGGCAGCCGTTTCATGGCCGTTCACGGGTGTTTTCCATGCCCCTCCCGGCCATCCCCTATCGACCTAAGACGCACGCGGAACGTGAAGAATCTCCTTGACGGGCTTTATGTTTTCTTTTTCTATAGATTTAATGGATTTTAGGTCACCCAGGGGGACAGCGTGAATCTCGTTCCAATCCGCATCGAAGCGGTGCGCAGCGCACCGGAAGTGGACATTGCTGCCCGTGACACCGGCCTCTGGCAGACCCTGCGTCGTGAAGCGGAAGCCGCCGTTCTGGAGGAGCCGCTCCTCTCGGCCGCGCTTCAGGCCACCATTCTGGACCAGCATGATCTTGCAACGGCCTTTTCCTATCGCCTTGGCCAGCGCCTCGGCGGTGGTGACCTGAGTGCGCTGGCGGTGCGTGACCTGAGCCTGAGCGCCTTTGCGGCGGACCCCACACTGGCCGGGGCGCTGGTGCGTGACCTGGAGGCGATCCGGGACCGGGACCCCACCTGCAGGCGCTATCTGGACCCGTTCCTCTATTACAAGGGGTTGCAGGCGCTGGAGGCCTATCGTGTCGCCCACTGGCTGTGGGAGCAGGGGCGCGTCACCCTCGCCCTCAATCTCCAGAGTCGGATTTCCGAGGTGTTTCAGGCGGATATCCATCCCGCCGCGCGCATCGGGGCAGGTGTGTTCATCGATCATGCCACGGGTGTGGTGATTGGTGAGACATCCGTGGTGGCGGATGATGTCTCCATCCTCCAGAACGTCACGCTCGGCGGCAATGGCAAGGAGCGCGGGGACCGCCATCCCAAGATCGGCCGTGGGGTGCTTCTTTCCGTGGGTGCCAAGGTGCTTGGCAATGTCACCATTGGCGAGGGCACGCGTGTGGCCGCCGCCGCGGTGGTGCTGAATGACGTGCCACCCCATTCCACCGTTGCCGGCGTACCCGCCAAGATCATCCGTCAATCCGCCAACCAGCAGCCGGCCTTCACCATGGATCAGCTGTTCGGCGACGGAATCTGACCTCCAACCCTTTCATTTTCATCTGTTTTTCCAGCTTCACCGCCCGGCCTGTCGCCGGGCGGACAAGAGGAGTGTGTGCGCATGAGTGACCTGAGATTGAGCGTGAGCGCGGCTGCGGCCAGAAATCTTGCAACCGCGACCGTCACCGTTGTCCAGAATGCGGAGAATACGCCGCGCTGGCTGCATCGGCTGCTGCCATGGGTTGATGTTGCGGGCGGGGTCTATCGTGTCAACCGGCGCTCCGTCGTGGTGCCGCGTCCGGGCCTGCTGAACATCCAGGCGGACGGCACCATCGAGCCCTCCAGCCTGCGCCACATTCCCGTGCTCGCCGACCTTGACGACAAGACCCTTGCCGCCATCGCCGGCGCCTTCACCTCCCACCGTCATGCGCCCGGTGAGGTTGCCGCCGAGCAGGACAAGGATGCCCATCACTTCCATGTGGTGGCTGAGGGCACGGTGGAGCTGACCATTGGCGGCCCGTTCGGCGGCCCGCTGCGCCAGCGTCTGGCCACCACCGGCGACTATATCGGCGTCGAGGCGCTGGAGAACAAGAGCGTCCACTCCCCGGCCATCAAGGCGCTGTCCGAAGCCACCCTGCTCACCCTTGATGTCAACAGGCTGGCCCATATCGAAGGGCTCGCAGAAAAGCTGACCGCCAATGTCCAGGCCCTGGGCAAGGCCGACCAGCGCACCAATGCCTTCGGTGAGCGGATCATCAAGCTTCTGTCCGGCCATGCCGGAGAGCCGCTGCTGCCCACCACCTATGTGGATTATGCCGAGCATCCGCGCGAATATCATCTCTCCACCATCCAGACCGTGCTGCACACGCACACCCGCATCACCGATCTCTATTCCAACGAGATCGACCAGCTGCGCGAGCAGATCCGCCTCACCGTGCAGGCGGTGAAGGAGCGCGAGGAATGGGAGCTGCTCAACAATGCCGAGTTCGGCCTGCTGCATGAGGTGGCGCCGGGCTTCAGCATTCCCACCCGCTCCGGCGCGCCCACCCCGGATGATCTCGATGACCTGATCGCGCTGGTGTGGAAGCGCCCGGCCTTCTTTGTCGCCCATCCGCGCGCCATTGCCGCCTTTGGCCGCGAGGCCACCCGTCGCGGTGTGCCGCCGGTGGTGGTGCATCTGTATGGCTCGCCCTTCCTCACCTGGCGCGGCATTCCGCTGGTGCCGAGTGACAAGGTGCCGGTGGAGGTCGATCCGCAGACCGGTGTCGCCACCACCTCCATCCTGCTGCTGCGCGTGGGTGAGGCGGAGCAGGGTGCCGTCGGCCTTCAGAAGGTGGGTGTGACGGGTGAGGTGGAGCCGGGCCTGTCGGTGCGCTATTCGGGCACCAACGAGCACTCCATCGCCTCGCATCTGGTCACCCGCTATTTCTCCGCCGCGGTGCTGGTGGAAGATGCCATTGGACGCCTCGATAACGTGCTGATCGGCCGTTACCATGACTACGCCTGATCCGCGCGCCTCCAGCGCGTCCCTCCCGCCAGAGATCACGGGCCTGCCCGGTGATCCTTTCCAGACACAGCTCATTGGCCGTCTGGCCAATGAGATCTGGAATGAATTCAGCCGGGGCGCAAGCGCCCCGCTACCCGGCGCGTCCATTCCCCCGGGCGGCTGGTCCGGGGCGGGGGTTCCCGCACTGCCCGCGCTTTCGACCTTCTGGCCGGATGCGGACCCGGCGGCCCTTGCCGAAACCGCCATTCCTACCGAGCTGTTTGCGCCGGTCCCGTTCAATGCCGCGGCCTTCGTGCCGGCCGCGGCTGCCCCCGGGGCCAGCCATCTCGTCCTGCCTTCCGTGGACACCGGCACGGATTTTCTGCCGGGACGGGAGACGCGGCGGGTGGAAACCTCCCAGGATGTGCCGTCGAGTGTCACCCTCGGCCATGCCGATCCCCATCAGGTGAGCGGTACCCTGCCGCCTGTTCATCCGGTTCTCGATCCGCTGGAGCAGACAGGGCCGGTGCCCGCGAGCAGCGGCGGTGTGGACAGCGGGGGGCTCGATCTGGGGCGTCATCTGCGCACGGTGGGGGTGGACAGCCCCTCCTTCGGGCGGGTGGATGCTCCGGTATCCTCACCCCCGGCGGCCGGCGGAGCCGATGACTGGTCGCGCATCCGGGTGGTGGACCAGCCCTATGGTGCGGACCCTTATGCGGGGGCGGACTTCTACTTCCTCACCCCCGGCACGTCCCGCGCCTTGCCGGGGCGACCGGCCACCCCCGTGGCGCGCGGACGCAGCGTGCCGGCGACGGTGAAGGCTCCGGCCCATGACACGGTGCTGGCCGGGTTCGATGTGGAACGGGTGCGGCGTGATTTTCCCGCGCTCCACCAGCAGGTGCACGGTCATCCGCTGGTGTGGCTGGACAATGCCGCCACCACCCACAAGCCCCAGAGCGTGATTGACGCGACCAGCGACTATTATGCAAAGGACAATTCCAACATCCACCGCGCCGCCCATACGCTCGCGGAGCGCTCCACCGACCTGTTCGAGGGGGCGCGGGAGAAGCTGCGCCGCTTCATCGGTGCGGCTGAAACCCGCGAGATCGTGTTCGTGCGTGGCACCACGGAAGCGATCAATCTGGTGGCGCAGAGCTTCGGCCGGGCGCATATCGGTGCGGGTGACGAAATCATCGTCTCCCATATCGAGCATCATGCGAACATCGTGCCCTGGCAGCTTCTGGCCCAGCAGACGGGCGCGGTGCTGCGCGTGGCGCCGGTGAACGACCGGGGCGAGCTGATCCTCGAACAGTTCGCCGCATTGCTCAATGGCCGCACGAAGCTGGTCTCCATCACCCATGTGGCCAATGCGCTGGGCACGATCAATCCCATCGAGGAGATCATCGCCCTGGCCCATGGGCAGAGTGTGCCGGTGCTGGTGGATGCCGCGCAGTCCTCGCCCCACATTCCCCTGAATGTGCAGGCGCTGGATGCGGACTTCCTCGTTCTGTCCGGCCACAAGGTGTTCGGGCCCACGGGTATCGGCATCCTCTATGGCAAGGCGGCGCTG
The DNA here is from genome assembly GCF_052491725.1 of Haloleucobacter ellipsoideus. NCBI lineage: Bacteria > Pseudomonadati > Pseudomonadota > Alphaproteobacteria > Hyphomicrobiales > Xanthobacteraceae > Haloleucobacter > Haloleucobacter ellipsoideus. The sequence continues at coordinate 39,621 of NZ_JBQWAR010000010.1, read as the reverse complement.
CTGGAGAACCTGCCGCCCTGGCAGGGGGGCGGCCACATGATCAAGGATGTCACCTTCTCGAAAACCATCTTCAACGGCATTCCGGAAAAGTTCGAGGCGGGTACGCCGGACATTGCCGGCGCCGTGGGGCTGGGCGCGGCGGTGGACTATCTGGAAAGCGTTGGCCTGCCGGCGATCGCGGCCTATGAGCATGAGCTTCTGGCCTATGCCACGGATGCGATCTCCACCGTTCGCGGCCTGCGGATCATCGGCACCGCGCGCAACAAGGCCAGCGTGCTGTCCTTCGTGCTCCGGGACAGGGATACGGAACAGGTGGCCCTGTTCCTCGACAAGCGCGGCATCGCCACCCGCTCCGGCCATCATTGCGCCCAGCCGGCCCTGCGCCGTTTCGGCGTGGAGACCACGGTGCGTGCCTCGCTCGCGCTCTACAACACCCGCGAGGATGTGGATGCGCTGGTCGAGGCGCTCCATGCCCTGCCGCGCAACTGAAGGTACGCCATGGCAACCCTCATCACCATTGAAACCCTGCGCGAGAGGATCGCGCAGGGTCCACTCACGCTTCTGGACGTGCGCACACCGGCCGAATTTGCCGAGGTGCATATTCCCGAGGCCCGGAGTGCACCGCTCGACAGCCTGAACCCGGATGCGCTGGAGCGGGCCGGGCAGGTGCGCCGCACGGAGCCGCTCTATCTCATCTGCCGCACCCAGAACCGCTCGAAGCTTGCCGCCACGGCTTTTGAAAAGAGCGGTTATACGGATGTCATCGTGGTGGAGGGTGGCACGTCCGGCTGGGACAGCGCCGGTTATCCCGTGGTGCGCGGCACGGTGAAGGTGATCGCGCTGGAACGGCAGGTGCGCATTGCCGCCGGCTCACTGGTTCTGCTGGGCGTGCTGCTGGCCTGGCTGGTGAACCCGCTGTTCATCCTGCTTTCCGCCTTTGTGGGGGCCGGGCTGGTGTTTGCCGGCATTACGGATACCTGCGGGCTGGGCCTGCTTCTGGCCCGCGCGCCCTGGAACCGGCGCACATGAGGGCGCGTGTCCTGTCTTCTGCGCCGGCATGTCTGTCGCGGTGTGGATGAAGGCCGTGCCCGTGCCGCCCGGCTCTCCGGGCGGTGCCCTGGGACAGGTGCGGGCGGCTGACAGGGCTGCCGTGAGCGTGTGAAGCACCCCTGCGTCTTTCGCCCGGCCCTCCGGCTGGCGGAAGCGGAGGGTTCTGTCGTTCTGAATGCGCAAGTATTCGCCGGAAAATGAGGCGATATTCGACTTCATATTAAGTTGACATAATTTATAGATTAAATTCACTATCAACCATCCGAAGCAGCGCCGTCCTGGCCTGCTGATCCGTTTCTTTCCCGCAGGATGGTGCCCATGACCTTTTCATTTCGACGTCTGGCGGTGATCGCCGCCCTTGCTGTACCCGCGGCCCTTGGAGCTTTCCTGCCGGCAGAAGCCCGGGCGGACAAGCTGGAGGAGATCCGCAAGGCAGGGGTCATCAATATCGCGGTGTTCGATTCCAACCCGCCCTTCAGCACCGTGGACCCGAAAACCAAGAAGCTTGTGGGCTATGATATTGATTTTGCAAATATCATTGCCGAAAAGCTGGGGGTGAAGCCGCGTCTCATCGCGACCAATCCGGCCAATCGCATTCCCCTGCTGCAATCGGGCAAGGCGGATCTCATCGTCGCCGACATCACCATCACGCCGGAGCGGGCCAAGGTGGTCGATTTCTCCACGCCCTATTTCGTCACGGGCCAGAAATTCGTGGCCCCGGAAGGTGCGCCCGATGAGCTGGATGCCTATGCCACAGCCCGGATCGGGGCGGTGAAGGGCACGACGGGTGAGCAGACCATCAAGGCGCGCTACCCCAAGGCGAAGGTGCTCTCCTACGATGACATCCCCTCCGCCTTCACCGCGCTGCGGCAGGGCAATGTGCAGGCCATCACGCAGGACAGCACCATTCTGGCCGGCCTGCTGGCCGGTGCGCCGGATGGCTCGAAATACAAGATCCTGCCGGAGCTGCTGAGCCGCGAGGATATCGGCGTGGGCGTGCCGCGCAATGCGCCCGAGCTGCTGGAGGCGGTGAACACCATTCTGGTGGAGCTGGAAGCCGATGGCACCGCCGAGAAGATTTATGACCAGTGGTTCGGCAAGGGTTCCAAAACCCCGGAAGAGCGGAACTTCACGATCGTGAAGCCGTGATGCGCACTGCCCCTTCCCTGCGGGGAGGGGGCTTTTGCCGTTTCGCTAATCAGGGGATTTCACATGAGCGAACCTAAAGGCATCCTGCCGGTGCCGGCCATCGAGTTTCGCGGGGTTTACAAGCGCTGGGGCGAGACAGAGGTCATTCGCGGCATCAGCTTCGCCATCGAGAAGGGGCAGGTGGTGGTGGTGTGCGGCCCGTCCGGCTCCGGAAAATCCACGCTGGCGCGTCTCATCAACCGGCTGGATACGCTCTCCGATGGCGAAATCCTCATCAATGGTGCACCCACCAGCGGCTTCACCGGGCGCAGATTGCAGAAGCTGCGCGAGGGGATCGGCTTCGTCTTCCAGCACTTCAACCTGTATGGCCATCTCACCGCGCGCGAGAACATCACGCTTGCGCCGCGCAAGCTGCTCGGCCTCTCCTCGGCCGAAGCCAATGCCCGGGCCGATGCCCTGCTGGAGCGGGTGGGGCTGGGCGGCAAGGCCGATCTCAAGCCCGCCCAGCTTTCCGGCGGCCAGCAGCAGCGCGTGGCCATTGCCCGTGCCCTGGCGATGCAGCCGGAAATCATCCTGTTTGATGAACCCACCTCTGCGCTGGACCCGGAAATGATCGGCGAAGTTCTGGCGGTGATGCAGGAGATTGCCCGCAGCGGCACCACCATGGTGGTGGTGACCCATGAAATGGGCTTTGCCCGGGAAATTGCCGACAGGGTGCTGTTTCTCGATGGCGGGCGCGTGCTGGCGGATACTGCGCCAGAGGATTTCTTCGACAACCAGAAACATCCGCGAATCCAGCGCTTTCTCGCGCAACTGCTCTCACCGGCCCAGAGCCGGGAAGTGGAGGAAGCCGATGCCTGAAGCCAGCGTTTTTGATTGGGCGGCCATTTTCAGCGGTGCACCGCTGCAATGGCTCATCACCGGCATTGTCACCACCATTGCGGTGAGCATTGCCGCCGGCATAGGGGCAAGCCTTCTGGCGGTTGTGCTGGTGGGGCTGCGGGTTTCGCATGTCCGTCCCGCACAGGCGCTGGCGGTGAGCGTCATTGCCGTGTTCCGCAACTCGCCGCTGCTGGTGCAGCTCTTCTTCTGGTATTTTGCCGCCTACAGTTTTCTGCCGCAAGGCTTCCGCAACTGGGTGGTGGAGACCGATCTGGGCAGCGAGTGGCTTGCGGGGCTGGATCTCATCTCCCCGGAATTCATCTGCGCCGCCTGGGGCCTGTCGATTTTCGGCGCGGTCTTTCTGGCCGAGGAGTTGCGCGCCGGACTGGCCGCCATTCCGCGTGGCCAGCGCGAGGCCGCCGAGGCGCAGGGCTTTTCCGCTCCGCAGGTTCTGGCGCATGTGCTGCTGCCGCAGGCTGTCGCCAATGCCTGGCAGCCGGTGGTGGGGCAGTATCTCAACATCATGAAGCTCTCCTCTCTGGCGACTGCCATCGGCCTTTCGGAGATCACCTATGAGGTGCGGCAGATCGAGAGCTACAACGCCCATGCCTTCGAGGCCTTTGCCGTGGGCACGGCGCTGTATCTCATTCTGGGGCTGGTCATCGGCTTCGTGCTGACCCGTCTTGGCCCTTCCCCGATCGGGGCGGAACAGCGCCCCATCACCGCGCGGGACGATGCCGATGAGGCCATTGATCCGCGTCTTGCCCTCATTGCGCGGGAGGCTGGCCGTGGCTGATCCTGTCGAGTTCCTTGGTCTGAACATCTCGGTGATTGTCGACAACCTGCCCTATCTGCTCTGGGGCCGGACAGGCGACGGGGAGATTGGCGGATTGCTGCTCACCCTCATCATGGCGGTGCTGGCGGGCGTTCTCTCGCTGGCCCTGGGCATTGGCGGGGCGGTGCTGGCCTGGCTCTTTCCCGGCCCCATCCGCCGCATCCTGTTTCTGTGGTCGGATTTCATCCGCGGCATTCCGCTGATCTTCGTGATCTTTTGGCTCTATTTCATCGTGCCCATCTTTCTGGGCGGAAACATGCCGGATTCGATTTCCGTGGTGCTGGCGCTGGCATGGTTCACCTCGGCGGCGGTGCTCTACACCACCTTTGCCGGGCTGGCCGCCCTGCCGAAGGGGCAGAGCGAGGCGGGGATCGCTTTCGGCTTCTCACCGTTGCGGGTGCTGCTTCTGGTGCTGCTGCCGCAGGCCCTGCCCAATCTGGTGCCATCCTTTGTGGGGGTGTTCGTCTCCCTCATCAAGGACACATCCCTCGCCTTCATCGTGAATGTGCCGGAGTTCACCACTCTGGCCAATCAGGTGAACAACCGCACCCAGATCTATCCGGCGGAAATCTTCCTCTTCACCGGCGCGGTCTATTTCGTGCTGTGCACGGCCTTTTCCGTGGTGGCGGACTGGATCGGGCGGCGCAACAGCCGTGCCGTCCCAGCAGCCGCCTGAGGCTTTTCCGCCATCGCGCCCGCCTCATCACGGGATGAGGCGGGCGCGATGATGGGTCCTGTCACGCGCGCCAGCGTGCGCCGACATGGTTGGCGGGCAGATGGGCCGAGCCTTCGGGGAAGAGCTTCTCCCGCAATGTGCCCTCGCGATAGGCGGTCTTGAAGGCCCCGCGGGACTGCAATTCGGGGATCAGAAGATCGACGATGGCCTCAAGGGATTCCGGCATGACCGTGCGCACGAGATTGAAGCCGTCAATATCGGTTTCACTGGCCCAGGCCAGCATCTCATCCGCCACCTCGACCGGAGAGCCGATGAAGATCGGCCCGCGCGCGCCGGCGGGGGTGAAGTCGAACAGCTCGCGCACACGGGGCAGGGCGCGGGCATGGAGGGTCAGGTTTTCCAGCGTGGAGCGAATGGCGTTGCTGCGCTGGAACTCCAGCACATCATCCGGCCCCAGTCCGGACAGATCCACCCCTGTCCAGCCGGAGACGAGGGCCAGCTGGCCGGCATGGTCGATATAGCGCCGATACTCCTCCTTCAGCTCCCGCGCCTCGGCGGAGCTGGGAGCGACAATCACCGTTGCGCCCTGCAGGACAATGATGTCCCGCGGGCCACGTCCGGCTTCCACGGCCGCTTCCCGCGCGCCCCGCACGGCGCGGGCGGTGATCGCCGTGGTCTGTCCGTTCAGGAAGGTGGCTTCCGCATGCCGCCCGGCAAAAGCCTTCCCCTGTGCGGAGGCGCCCGCCTGGAACAGGACGGGTGTGCGCTGGGCTGAGGGTTCGGCGAGGGCCGCGCCATCCACCTGATAATAGGGGCCATCATGCCGGATACGCCGGATCCTTGCGGGATCGGCAAATATTCCGGCGGCCTTGTCGCGTCGGGCGGCATCATCGGCCCAGCTGCCTTCCCACAGCTTGTAGACGGCGGTCATGAAATCCTCGGCGGCCTCATAGCGCGCGTCATGTGCCCGCGCGAGCGGCTGGCCCATGCCCCGTGCGCCACTGTCGAGATAGCCGGTGACGATATTCCAGCCGAGGCGCCCATTGGTGAGGTGGTCGAGCGTGGTGTAGCGGCGGGCAAACTGGAAGGGATGCTCATAGGTGAGATTGGTGGTGACCCCGAAGCCGATATGCCGGGTGACATGCGCCATGGCCGAAACCGGAATGACCGGATCGGCATTCGGCGCCTGCGCTCCGGCGACAAGAGCCGCATCCCCGGAACCGCCATAGACATCATACAGGCCAAAGACATCGGCGATGAAAATGGCGTCGATCAGCCCGCGTTCGGCGGTTCTGGCCATGTCGGTCCAGTAGTCCAGCGTGTTGTAGCGATGCTGGTTGTCCCGCGGGTGTCGCCACAGCCCGGCCCAGTTGTGGGAGGGGGCGGCCATCTGGAAGGTGTTCAGTCTCAACTCGCGCGGGAAGGACATTTGCGCTCCTGAAAAAACCTTGGGTTGCAATGGGTTCACATAAACACCTGACAAATGCGTGATATGTGAAATTCTTCATCGAATATATGGGATATTTAATTGACTAAATCAATTGACTTAAGATAACTGGTTCTCATTCCCATTCGGATGCCTCTGCCCCGGCATTCTGTTCGGCTTTCGTCTGCCCCTGTCCGGAGAGCATTCGGCGGTGATGGAGCGTGACAGCGGGGCTTTCATTTCAGGAGACTGTCATGTCCTTCCCGTTCCTTGGTCGCCGGACCTTCCTTGCCGCATCCCTGCTGGGGCTGGGCGCCGGCCTTCTCGGCCTTGCCCCCCATGGCGCGCCGCGTGCGCTGGCCGCCGAAGAAGGCCCCATCCGCATTGGCCTGCTGGCGCCGCTCACCGGCACCGGCGGTCCCTATGGCAAGGAGGAGGAGGTCGCCGCCCGTGCGGCGGTGGATCACATCAATGCCGCCGGTGGCGTTCTCGGGCGCAAGCTGGAGCTGTTCGTGGCCGATGATGAGAGCACCCCCACCGCCGGGGTGGCTGCCGCCCGCAAGCTGATCGACGTGAACAAGGTGAGCGCCATTGCCGGGGTATGGAGCAGCGCCGTGGCGCTGGCCGTGCGTCCGCTGGCGATCGAGAAGGGCGTGGCGCTGCTGCCCAATGGCTCGGCCGATGAGCTGACCGCAGGGGATACGAAGGGCCTTGTCTGGCGTTTCCAGACCAATGGCAAGGAGTGGGGGCGCGCCTTCGCCAATGCGGCGCTGAAGGATGGCGCGAAGACAGCCTCCATCCTGGTGCTGCAAACGCCCTTCACCCTGAGCACGGTGAAGCCCTTCGAGGAAGCCTTCAAGGCTGGCGGCGGCAAGATTCTGGATGTCGTCTATTTCAACCCGAACCAGCCTTCCTATCGCGCGGAAGTGGAGAAGATCTTCTCGAAGGAGCCGGATGCGGTTTTCGTGCCCAGCTATATTCCCGAATTCAGCGCCATCGCCAAGGAAGTCTATCGTTCGGGCTTTGACAGCAAGCTCTACACCTTCAGCCATGCCGCCGACAGCGATGGCAAGTTCGTGAAGAATGTGGGCAAGCAGGTTGCCGAGGGCATCAACCATGTGCAGGCCGTGCCGGTGGCCAATAATGGCACCTATCAGCTCTATCTGAAGCTGACGGACCAGAAGCCGGGCACACTTGTCGCCTTTGGCGCCAATGTCTTCGATGAGATCAATGTGCTCGCTCTGGCCATCGAGAAGGCGGGCAGCGACAAGGCCGTGGACTTCACCAAGGAGTTCCCCTCCATCGTCAACACCGATGCCCCGGCCGTGACCGATCCGGTCGAGGGGCTGAAGCTGATCCGTGAAGGCAAGCCCTTCCGGTATGCGGGTGCGACCTCCGACTTCCGCTTCGCCCCGAACGGGGACCAGACCGATCTCGATTATGGCCATTTCCGCGTGCTGGACGGCACCAGCAAGCTGGTTGGCTCCACGAAATGATCCCCGGTTCGGAAACGATGCTGGAGGCGCGGGACATCCGCCTCAGCTTTGGTGATTTCGTTGCCCTTGACGGCGTGAGCCTGTCATTCCGCCGGGGTGGCGTCACCGGTATTGTCGGCCCCAACGGGGCCGGCAAGTCCACCTTGTTCAACGTGCTGGGCGGGCAGGTGAGGCCGCAAGGCGGGGCGGTCATCTATGCCGGGCAGGATGTGAGCCATCTGCCCGCGCACCGCCGCGCCCGTCGCGGCCTCACCCGCACCTTCCAGATCTCGCGCGAGCTCGGGGCGCTGACGGTTCTGGAAAACCTGATGCTGGCCTTTCCGCGCCAGCCGGGGGAGGCGGTTCTGCCGATCTTCTTCCGCAAGACGGCGGTGCGGCAGGCGGAAGAGGAGGCGATCGAGCATGCCCGCGCTTTGCTGGAGCGGGTCAATCTGTGGCGGCTGGCGGATGCCCCGGCCAAGACCCTTTCTGGCGGGCAGAAGAAGCTGCTGGAACTGTGCCGCGCTTTGATGCTGGAGCCCGGATTCGTGCTGCTGGATGAGCCCGCCGCCGGCGTGAACCCGGTTCTGGTGGGCGAGATCGCCGATTTCATCCGCACCCTTCAGGGCGAGGGGATGAGCTTCGGCATTGTGGAACACAATATGGATATGATCGCGGCCCTGTGCGACCCCATTCATGTGCTGGCGGAAGGCCGGGTGCTGACAAGCGGGACATTTGCCGAGATTTCCGCAAATGCGCAGGTCACCGATGCCTATCTGGGAGGCGTCGCGTGAGTGGTCTGGTGCTTGAGGATATCGTCTCCGGATATCAGGGCCGCCCCGTGCTGCACGGGGTCAGCCTTTCGGTGCCGGCCCATGGCAGCCTCACGGTGGTGGGGCCGAACGGGTCTGGCAAATCCACGCTGATGAAGACGGTGGTGGGCCTCGTCCGCCCGCAGGAGGGACGTGTGCTGCTGGAGGGCGCGGATGTCACGCGCCTCGATGCCCCGGCCCGCGCGCGCATGGGTCTTGGCCATGTGCCGCAGGAGGCAAATGTCTTCCGGGCGCTGAGTGTCGAGGAAAACCTGAAGGTGGCCTTCGAGTTCATTCCCGCCCGCTCGGGGGCTGGCTATGCCAGCCGGCTGGAGGCGGTGCTGGAGCTGTTCCCCGAGATCCGGCCGAAGCTGAAGGTTGCGGCCGGCCATCTTTCCGGCGGACAGCGGCAGATGGTGGCCATGGCCGCCGCCCTGATGCCGGAACCCTCCGTGCTGGCGCTGGATGAACCCTCCGCCGGTCTTTCTCCCAAGAATGCGGAACTGCTCTTCGTCGCCATCCGGCGGATCGTCGAGGCCGGGGTGACATTGCTGATGATCGAACAGAATACCCGGCTGGGACTCACTGTCGCCGCCCGCGGGCTGGTTCTCGTTTCAGGGCAGGTGAGGGCGGAAGGGCCCGCGCCCGAGCTTCTGGCCGATGGCCTGATGCAAAGCCTGTATCTGGGAGGACATTGATGGGACAGCTTGTCTTCAATGGCCTTGTCACGGGCCTGCTCATCGCCCTGCCGGCCCTGTCCCTGGCGCTGGTGTTCAGTGTGCTGCGCTTTGCCAATTATGCCATCGGCGCGATGCTGACGGTGGGCGCCTATCTGGTCTATGGCTTCAATGTCGGCCTCGGCCTGCCATTGCCCCTCGCCGTGCTGGCCGGCTCCGCCATTGGCGCGGTGCTGGCGCTGCTGGTCAACCGGCTGGTGTATGAACCCCTGCAGGGACGCAGCGGCGTGACCTTTCTGGTGGCCTCCATCGGTGTGGGCATCGCGCTTGAGAATGCCGTGCGTTTCTTTGCCGGCTCCACCACCCGCGGTTTCGATGTGGAGGTGGCGCGCCCGCTGCGTCTGCTGGGGCTGCGGATCAATCATGAGCAGATCCTGACCATTGCCATCGTGGTGGTCGCGCTCCTGTTCATCTGGGTGCTGTTCCGCTTCACCAGGCTGGGCCGGGCCATGCGGGCGGTGGCGGACAATCCCGACCTTGCCGCCGTGCGCGGCATTCCGCGCGCACATGTGGTGAACGCGGTGTGGGTCATCTCCTCGGTTCTGGCCACCCTTGCCGGCGTGCTGGTGGGGCTGGATGGCAATGTGGAGCCGCAAATGGGGTGGAACTATATCCTGCCTGTCTTCACCGCAGCCATTCTGGGCGGAATCGGAAACCCGATGGCGGCTGTGGCCGGGGCGGTGGTGCTGGGCATTACCGAGGAGCTGGCGACCCTTGTTCTGGCACCGCACTACCGCACCATCGTGGCGTTTGGCGTGATGGCGCTGCTGCTGCTCGTGCGCCCCACGGGGCTGTTCAGCGCACCGGGAGTGGCCCGATGATCTCCTATCTTGTCGCCACCCTTGTTCTGGTGGCCATCGCCACGATCGCGGCCCTGGCGCTGAACCTGCAATGGGGGCTGGGCGGGCTGGTGAATTTCGGCCTGTTCGGTTTCTACATGCTGGGCGCCTATGTCTGCGGCCTGCTGGTGGTGCAGGGGGTGCCGCCTCTGGCCGCCATGGCGGTGGCCATGCTGGCGACAGCTGTTGTCAGCGCTGCTGTCAGCCTCATCTCGGTGCGGCTGAGCGAGGATTATCTGGCCATTGTCACGCTGGGCTTTGCCGAATGCGTGCGGCTGTTCATCTCCTATGAGGAATGGCTCACCCGCGGCACGCTGGGTGTGCCCGGCATTGACCGGCCCTTTGCCGGCTGGATACCGGCGGAATGGTCCGATGCGGTCTTTCTGGCCTTTTCCTTCGCCTGCCTGCTGTTGTCCTTCCTGTTCCTGCGGAAGGTGACGCGCGCGCCCTTCGGGCGACTGGTGCGGGCAACGCGCGATGACGCCACCGTGGCCGAGGCGCTGGGCAAGAGCGTGCTGGCGGTGCGGGCGAAGGTGTTCGCCATTGGCGGGGCGCTTCTGGGTGTCGCCGGCAGCCTGCATGCCTTCTATTACAGCTATATCGACCCCACCCAGTTCACCACGGCGCTCAATGCCTATGCCTTCATGGCGGTGATCATCGCCGGGCGGGGCAGCCATATCGGTGTGCTCATCGCCGGCTTCTCGGTCATCCTTCTGCTGGAGGGCAGCCGCTTCCTGGTGGATGTCATCCCCTTCCTCGACGGGGCGCAGCTTGCCGCCCTGCGTCTGTTCATCGTGGGGGTGGGGCTGATCGCCTTCCTCATCTACAAACCGGACGGGCTGGTGCGTGAGTATCGGCTGCGTTCCGAAGCATCCTGACAGGAGAACCCCATGTCTCGCATCACCCGCAAGGGCCGCGCCGACCTGCCCGAAAACCTGCACCCGCTGTGGGACCGGATTGAAACCTATGGCGATTTCGCTGATCAGGCCGGTGTGATGGCCCATAGGCTGCCGATCTTCGAGCATAGCTGGCGCCAGCTCACTCAGCTCTCGGATGAGGCAGTTCTGCCAAAGCGCTATCTCGAACTGGCGATCGTCACGGTTTCGCTGCTGAACCAGTGCGAATATTGCGTCGCCCACCACACGCCGAAGCTCGCCGTGGAGGGCATTTCCGCCGAGGGCGCCCAGCGCCTGCTGGAGTACAAGGACCATCCCGAGCTGGATGAGGTGGACCGGCTGGTGGTGGAATATGCCATCACCGTCACCAATAACTGGAGCCGGACGCGTGACGAGATCTTTGCCCGGCTGAAGGCGCATTTCACCCAGGCGCAGATTGTGGAACTGACATGGCGCATCGCCCTGTGCGGCGCTTTCAACCGCTTCAATGATGTTCTGCAGGTGGAATATGCCGAGCCGGAGCAGCCCGGCGCCTAGGGCGGGTGGTATGCCTGCCGGGATGAAAGCGGAAGAATGCGCGGCGGATGCCTATCCGCCGCGCATTCTGTTTCAGGGCTCAGATGCCGCCGCTCCGGTCAGGTCCGATGCAGGCGTATCGCGGGTGGTGGCGCATGTCTCGCGCACAATGGCGCGCAGCCACCGGTGCGCGGGATCGGCATCGAAACGCGGATGCCAGGCCTGCGAGATGGCGAGAGGCGCGGTCTGGACCGGAAGGTCGAAACCGGCCATGCCGGCGCGGGCTGGCAGAGTGAGCCGGGCGGGGACCGCGGCCACATGGTCCGATGTGCGGGCAATGGCCAGCGCGTCCGCGAAATTGGCGACGGCGACAGTCACCATGCGGGTCAGGCCGAGTGCTGCCAGAGCCGTGTCGATGGGGCCGGAAAACCGTCCGCGCCGTGAAACCGAAATATGCGGAAAGGCGGCAAAGCGTTCCGGCGTCACCGCTCCAGCCAGTGGATGGCCGGCCCGCACCACACCGATGAAACGGTCCTGAAACAGTGTCTGCTGGCGGATCTCGGGGCCCATGGCGTCGATGACGCCGATATCGATATCGATGCGACCCTCGCGCAGGGCCTCGACATCCTCCTTGTCCTGATGGGCGAAACGCAGCCGCACATGGGGGGCCTCGCGCGCAACCCGCGCCGCCAGCATGGCCCCGAAGCTGACAACGAAACTGTCGCTGGTGCGGATGGAGAAGCTGCGTTCCAGCCGTGACAGGTCAAACTGGTCCTCGCCGCGGACCAGCGCCTCGGCCTCGGCCACAAGATTGCGCAGCCGCTCGCGCAGGGCCTGGGCGCGTGGGGTCGGCACCAGCCCGCGCCCGGCGCGCACCAGCACCGGGTCTCCCAGCAGGTGCCGGATGCGGGCAAGCTGCCGGCTCATGGCCGGTGAGGACAGGTTGAGCCGTTGCGCCGCCCCCGCGACACTGCCTTCCGACAAAAGCGCGTCGAGCGTCACCAGCAGGTTCATGTCCGGTGGGAGGGCATGGCGTGGGGAAACATGGCGTGCGGATCTGTCTTTTGCGGGCATGGGGCGGTTCATTCAGGTGCATGCGATGCAATCATATAATAGCGATATTGCACTGTATGCAATCTGGTCGCCCCTGTATCGAAAAGTCCAATCCCAATGATCCCGAACGGGACAGTTTTGATCGGACTTTTCATGGATTCCTCTCCTGCTTCACGTTCCGGAACAAGGGCGCCGGCGGATGTGCCGGCCCGGATTCCGGCCCGGGCGCCACATCACGCGCCCATCCATTCCGGCATGGTGCTGGCCGGCCTGTCGCTCGCCATCCTGCTGTCGCAGCTCGGCACCAACAATATCAATGTCGCACTGCCGACACTGGTGCAGGATCTCGGTGTCGCGTTCGGCGCGGTGCAGTGGGTCGTGGTCAGCTATCTGCTTGTTGTCACGGCGCTCATCGTGGGTGTCGGCCGCTTTGGTGACCAGCTTGGCAAGAAAAGGCTCTATCTGTGGGGCCTTGCCATTTTCATGGCCGCCTCGGTGCTCTGCGCCCTTTCCTCCAGCCTGCCGATGCTGATCGCCGGCCGGGCCGGGCAGGGGCTTGGCGGGGCTATCGTGATGGCGCTTTCCTTCGCCTTTGTTGGCGAGGTGTTTCCGAAGGAGCGCACGGGCTTTGCCATGGGTGTGCTCTCCACCATGGTTTCCTTTGGCATCGCTCTGGGTCCGTCGCTCGGGGCGCTGGCGCTGGCGGCCTTTGGCTGGCAGGCCATATTCTGGGTGAACCTGCCCTTCGGCCTGCTGGCTTTCCTGCTGATCAGCCGATATCTGCCCGATGCCGTGGATACCCCGCGGCACATGATGGCGGCCACGCGTTTCGACTGGCCAGGCACCATCCTGCTGGCGCTGACCCTTGCCGCCTATGCGCTGGCCATGACCCTTTCCGGCCGGCAGGGTTTCATGGCGCCGCTGGTGCTTCAGCTCGGCCTCGCCGCCCTTGTCGCCCTGGTGCTGTTTCTTGCGGTCCAGGTGAAGGCCCGCGCGCCATTGCTGAAACTCTCCATGTTTGGCAATGCGCTGCTCTCCACCAGCATGGTCATGAGCGTTCTGGTCTATGCCATCATGATGGCGACGCTGGTGCTGAGCCCCTTCTATCTGTCAGGGGCGCTGGGGCTGGATACGCGCATGATTGGCCTTGTGATGACTGTCGGCCCGCTCTCCGCCGCCATGATGGGCGTGCCGGCGGGCCTGCTGGCCGACCGTATCGGCGCGCGGCGGGTGATGGTCATCGGTCTTGCCCTTGTCTGTCTCGGCACATTCATGCTGTCCTGGGTCGCGGGCGGGGGCGGGGTTGAGTACTATCTTCTCTCCATGCTGTTCATCAGCATCGGCCTTGCCCTGTTCCAGACACCGAACAATACCGCTGTCATCTCCGATGCGCGCCCGGAGCAGCGCGGCCTTGTCTCCGGCCTTCTGGCGCTGGCCCGCAATCTGGGCCTGATCACCGGCGCATCGCTCATGGGCGCGCTTTTCGCCCATGCGGTGGGGGATGCGACGACCGCCACGCCGCAAATGGTGGCGCAGGGCATGGGCTTCACCTTCCGCATCTGCGGAATCCTGTCGGTGGTCGCCCTGCTGCTCGCCCTCGCCATGGAGCGGGCGGGACGCCGCAAGGCTTGAGGGCCGGCTCACTCCCGCCCGGTGCGGAGGAGGGCGGCGGGCTTTTCAGGCCGGAACCTTCCCCCTCTCCGTGCCGCAGCCACAAGCACCAGCGGCACGAGGAGGGCCAGAAGGCCGGCAATCGTGACCGCAGTTGAAAACCCGTCGGCAAAGGCACGGGCCAGCAGCATCCCGAAATCGCCGTTCGCCATGGAAAGGCCCGGCGGCTTTTCATGCAGCCGCACGGCCATGCCGGCCAGCTTCCCGGCCTCCACCATGTTTGCGCCTGCAAGGGCTGCTGTGGCGGAGGCAATGGCGCGGGCGCTCATCACCGTGCCCAGAAGCGCGATGGCGATGGTCATGCCGGATTGCCGCAGCGCGTTCATTGTCGCCGAAGCCGAGCCGGTGCGTTCTCGCGGCGCCGATTCCATCGCCGCGGCACTTGTGGAGGGGATGGACAGGCCGAGCCCGATGCCAAGCAGGGCGAACAGGGGAGAGATGGCCAGATAGGATGTGGTGGGTGAAAACACCGACATGGCCAGCATGGAGATGGCAATCAGCAGATAGCCGGCCAGCATCATGCGCCATGTTCCATACCGGCCCGAAAGCCAGCCGAACAGGGAGGAGACAACCGCCATGGCCATGAAGACCGGCCCCATGCGCCAGCCCGCCTGCGTGGCCGACCAGCCCTGCGCCTGCTGCAGAAACAGCGAGAACAGGAACAGGCTGGAATAGCCGGAAAAACCCAGTGCGAAGGAGGCGAAATTGGCGGATGCGAATGCGCTGTCGCGGAACAGGTCTGCCGGCAGCACCGGGCGCGCCGTCCGCATCTCCACCCCGATGAATGCCAGGAGCGCGAGGGCTGCCGTGCCCAGCGCAAGGAGCACCCCTCCTGCGGTCCACCCGGACTGTCCCGCCGCGATCAGCCCATAGGTCAGCGCGCCAAGGAAAATGATGCTGAGGATCTGCCCTGCCGGATCAAAGGCCGCCTGTTCGGGATCGGAACTTTCCGTGATGCCGAACAGGCCGAGACCGGTGGTGAGCAGGCCGATGGGCACATTGATGAGGAAAATGCTCTGCCAGCCGATATTGTCCACCAGCAGGCCTCCCAGCACCGGGCCCAGAATGAGAGATACGGCGCTGAAGGATGACCAGCCGCCAATCACATGCGCCCGCCTTGCCGGGTCCGGATAGGCCTGGGTGAGAATGGACAGCGAGCCGGGAATGACGAGCGCGCCTGCCGCGCCCTGAAGCGAGGCCCCCATGATGAGCATGGCGAGCGAGGTGGCGCAGGCGCAGATCGCTGATCCGCTGGTGAACAGAACGATCCCCAGCAGCCAGGCCCGCTTGCGGCCATAACGGTCCCCCAGCGGGCCGGCCGACAGCATGAAGGCGGAGAGAAACAGGGCATAGGACCCCACGATCCATTGCAGGCCGGCCATATCTGTCTGCAAGGCGGCCTGTATCGCGGGCAGGGCGACCGAGACAATGCTGATGGCGAGGGTTGCCATGAAGGTGCCGAGATAGACGGCGGCAACGGCACACTGTTTCCGGGGTAGGGGCATGGCAGGACGCTTATTCATTGCTCTGCATCAGGAATATATATCGACCGACGGTCGGTCAATATAATTGGCATATGCAAGTCATTCCAGATATGGCATCTGTCAGCGGGTGATCGGAATCTGGATGCGGAAGATGGTGTCAGCAGGCAAGCGCACGGGACAGGGCCGGCGGGCAGCTCAGGCCCCAAAGCGCCGGGTTCTGCCGGCGGAGGTGCGGACTGACGATCTCATGTCCGCCGCCGCGGCGCTTTTCATCGCCCATGGCATCGATGCCACCACGGTTGATGACATTGCCGCCCGGGCCGGTGTCGGCAAGGGCACCTTCTACCACTATTTCGGCACCAAGACGGATGTGATCCTCGCATTGCGCGAGCGCTTCATCCGGGATTTCATCGTGCAGGTGGGGGCAGCCATCGATGCCTGCCCCGAAGATGCGCATCCGGCCCGCCTCGCCGCCTGGCTGAAGGCATCAGTGGAAACCTATGTCGGGAATCATGAGCTGCATGATGTGGTGTTTCATGATTTCGCCCATGGCCAGAGACAAAGCCAGGAGAAGGATGCTGTCATCGCCCAGATCCGGGCGGTGCTGGATGCGGGGATGCAGGCCGGGGCATGGCAGGTGCCGGATATGCGCGCGGTGGCACTGATCCTGTTTGATGGCATGCATGGCGTTGTCGATGATGCCATTGCCGCCGGCCGGCCGGGGACGGAGGAAATCGTTGCGGTGCTGACCGACCTGTTCTCACGTCTGCTGCGGATTGACATGCCGGAAACATGAATGGCCGTCCTCGCCTCTGGGGACAGGGGCGGAACGACCACTCTTCATCTTCTGTCCCGCATTCTGCGGCATGCTCTCGCCTGTGCCTTGCCGGCGCAGATCAGTGCGGGGTTGAAAGCAGGGCGCTCTCCTAGCGCAGGCGCTTCCAGGTCTGTGTCTTGCAAAGGGGAGAGACCACGCAGCCTGTGAGCTTCAGGGCATTGTCGCCTGCAAGGGTGATCGAGCCTGAATAGGTCTTGCCGTCTTCAGCATTGTAGATGCTGCCGCCGGTCCATTTTTCAGGCCCGCCCGTGAAACCGCTCAGGATGGTCAGGCCCTTGATCTTCCGGTTGCGCAGGGCGGCGTTGGAATTGTTCACGTCCTTCAGATCGGGATTGGAACTGAGCTTGTTCGAGGTGACGATGCGCCCGCAAAGACTGGCGCCGCACTTCGAGATTTCCACCTGCCCGCCATTCACCGGTGTCTGCCACAGGCCGGTCGGGTCCGCCGCAAGGGCGGGGGCGGAGAGCAGGGCGGCTCCCGCAAGACCCGCAAGAAGGGTTTTTACCAAGAACTTGCTGCACATGGGTGTTTCCTCCAAATATTATATTATGGTTCAGGCATTTGGCGCAGCAGGCGGCCAAGGAAAAATGTTCTGGTCCCTTGCGTGGGTTCACCCGGTTTTCTTGGCGCTGCTGTTCTGGCGCTCTTCGTCGATCAGCTCTTTCTTGGAAAGCTTGCCGACGACACTGCGGGGAAGCTCGGTGCGGATCTCGATGGCTTTCGGCATCTCGATCTTCGAGATCTGCTCGGACAGGAAGCCCAGAAGATCTTCCGGGGTTGCGGACATGCCTGCGCGCAGTGTCACGAAAGCCTTGGGCGCCTGTCCGCGATAGGGGTCGGAAATGGCGATGGCCACGGCCTCCGCCACGGCCGGATGAAGATAAAGCGCTTCCTCGATGACGCGGGGATAGACATTATAGCCGCCGCACAGGATCACATCCTTGATGCGGTCGACGAGGAACAGGTAACCATCCTCATCCAGATAGCCGACATCACCCGTGCGCAGGGCGCCATCCAGAAACACGTCCGCGGTTTCTTCAGGGCGATGGTAATAGCCCTTCATGACCTGCGGGCCGCGCACATAGACCTCGCCCTTTTCACCCACGCCGAGGCGCCGTTGCGGGTCTTCAAGGTCATGGATCTCGATCACCGTCTCGGGCAGCGCGCTGCCGACCGAGCCATCCTTCACCAGCCCGAGGGGCGGATTGGCGGCAACCACGGGAGAGGATTCGCTGAGGCCGTAACCTTCCACCAGCTTGCAGGTGGTGAGCGCCTCGAAGCGTTCGCGCACATCCTTCGGCAATGGTGCCCCGCCGGAGATGCACAGCGTCAGGGAGGACAAATCCCGCTGCGCCACACCTTCACTGCCGTTGATCGCAGTGAAGATGGTCGGCACACCCGGAAACATGTCCGGCTTTTCCTGCTCGATCATATCGAGAAGATCCGCCAGGACGAATCGTGGAACCAGGATGATTTCCGCGCCAAGACAGATGGGGAGAATCATCACTGTCTGCATGGCGAAGACATGGAAGAGTGGAAGAACGCCAAGAACCTTGTTGACCCCGAGGCGTTCGCAATCCGCATGCAGGATCAACTGTTTCGCATTGGATGAAACATTGGCATGGGTGAGCATCGCCCCCTTCGGAACGCCGGTTGTTCCGCCGGTATATTGCAGAACGGCGATATCCTCATGCGGATCGATGGAGACAGGCGCGGGCTTCGAGCCATGGGCCAGAAGCTGGCCGTAGGTCATGTGCAGGCCATCGCCGGTGTTGTATTGCGCCTTCTCGCTGCGCTTGAACAGGCTGAACAGCAGGCCCTTGGTCCAGGGCAGGATGCCTGTCATGGGGCACACGACGATCCGCTTCAGGCCTGCCTCATGCGCCACTGTCGCCACGCGGGAGTGAATCAGCTTGAGGTCCGGCACCACCATGATTGTCGTGCAGGAATCGCGGATCTGGTGCCTGAGTTCACGCTCCACATAAAGCGGGCTGAAATTCACCACCGTTCCGCCCGCCTTCATCACGGCGAAGAAGAAGATCACCGAATAGGGCGTGTTGGGCAGGCACAGGCCCACTTTCGACCCCGGGCCAACCCCTTCGGCCTGCAGGCCGGCCGCGACCTTGTTCACCAGCTCGGAAAGCTCGGCATAGGTCCATTTGCGGCCCATGAAATTGAGTGCAGGCCGGGTTGCGAATTCGGCTGCGCTGGCATCGAGCAGATCGGGGACCGGAACAGGTGTGATGGGTCCGCTTTCGGTGCGATGGAGCATGGATGTCCTCCCGCATGCGAGGCGCAAGCCGGCCATGTGGTGAATGGAGGGCTTGCCGTCTCGGCTTTTTCAATGTGATGCGAAGCAGGTGAGTGTTCACGCCTCTGCTTCGCGAGCTTGTCCGTTGCCGGGTCGGCCTATTTGGTGATCAGTTCCGGCTGCACGAGGCCCGAACTGTCGAACCGGTAGCGCAGGCCGGCGGAAACGATGTGCACATAGCCATTGTTCACCTCGCCGATGAGGTTGCCGCGGCTCATGTTTCCGGGTGCCAGCTGGTACTGGTCGATGGGGCTCTTCTCGCCGAGAATGAAGCTGTAGCCGAGGTCGGCGGAGAATTGCGGCGAGAACCAGTAGGTGGCGCCGGCCGAGAACCATGTGCGGTTGGTGTCGGGCATGCGCGGGGAGCGGGTCTTGTCCGGCACGGGAGTCAGCTCGTAGGCGACACCGGCGCGCAGGGCCAGATTGGCATCCCAGAGATATTCAACACCGGCGGAGAAGAACCAGCCGTCCTTCCATTCCAGATCGAGCAGGCTTGCAGGCTTGCCCTCGGACATGATCTCAAGCTGCTTCAGCACCGACCAGTTGGTCCATTCCAGCGAGCCGAGAACGGTCCATTTTTCATCGAGCTGCGAGCGGAACGAGGCCGAGATCTGGTCCGGCAGGGTGATGTCGGCCCGGGCACTGCGCTGGGCAAACTGGTTGTTCATGAACAGCAGGTTGAGGTCGCCATCGAGGCTCTGCTTCACCGCGGAGCGATAGCCAACACCCACAGTGGTTCCGGGCGCGAGGGTGAACACTGCGCCAAGACCGAAGCCGACGCCAAGCGAATCACCAATCACCTGCGCGGAGCCGATCGTCGGCCCGGCCGCGGAGACGCCGAGAATCTGCGCATTGTCGAGATGGGCGTGGAAATAGTTGATGTTCACGCTGCCGCCGAGCACCAGCCAGTCATTCACCTTATAGGCGAGCGAGACCTGACCGTTGACATCGAAAATGCTGGACTTGCAGCCATAATAGGCGCCAGCCCAGTTGCAATTCGCTTTGGTGACAAGGCCATAGGGGGAATTGAGCGAGAGGCCCATGACCATGTTGTCCCAGCCATAGGCGGCATAGCCGGAGGGCAGCAGACCGCTTTTGGTGATGTTGCCGACGCCGAGATTTCCAAGGTTGCTGCCGAACGCATTGGTGGCGCGGTAAACGTCGATGCTGGCGTGCGGCATGACAAGAGAGAAGTTCTGCTCGACGCTCAGGCCGGGTGTGAAGTTCACCGCGGCCGGGTTCCAGTACATCGAGGCAAGGCCCGCGCCGCCGGAGGTCGCGTAACCGGCGTAGGAGGTGCCCTGGTAGTAAGAGCTTTGTTCGCGAAGGTTAAATCCGCCCGCCTGAGCCGTATGCCCCGCAAAAAGCACGGTGAGTGATGCTGCAATCCCGCC
Organism: Haloleucobacter ellipsoideus; assembly: GCF_052491725.1. Lineage (NCBI taxonomy): Bacteria > Pseudomonadati > Pseudomonadota > Alphaproteobacteria > Hyphomicrobiales > Xanthobacteraceae > Haloleucobacter > Haloleucobacter ellipsoideus. The sequence goes on along the minus strand of NZ_JBQWAR010000010.1, from coordinate 19,577 downwards.
GACACGGCGAGCGAAAATGCTTGAACTGGGCATACCGCCCCCCTTTTAATTGAACTGACGTTTCCCCGGGGCTTCGGCTTGAATGCCTGCCCATTACGTTTTTATGATTACCTATACGGCAATATAGAGCCCATTAGGTCATGCTCGTCAACAGGCATTCAATCCTGGATGGCATACTATCTCATCAATGTGAGAGAGTCGCAGGAATCATGCTGGGTAACGTTTTCAAGGGAAGAACTGAATCTGTCGAGTGAACTTTCGAACGTAACGCAGCGTCAGATTACGGATCGCGTTTTCCGCCGAAAGTATTGCGTATACGTCTCCAATGTGACTTAATGAGAAATAGGTTGACGTATAGGTGATGGCGTGGCATCAAATGAAAAAAACAATAGTGACGGGTTGACCGACACCTTTTTCAGCGTCGCGGAACTGGCTCGTGCGCTCGCTACCACGCCGCGCACGATCCGCTTCTATGAGGACAAGGGGCTTCTGGCCCCATGCCGCGCCGGGGTCATGAGGGTCTACACAAAGCGCGACAGGGCGCGAATGGTGTTGATCCTGCGGGGCAAGCGGCTCGGCTTCTCGCTGCAGGAGATCAAGGAATATCTTGATCTCTACGAACTGGATCCGACCCAGGCGGACCAGTTGCGGCTCTTGAAGAGGAGGGTGGGGGAACGGCTTGAAATGTTGGAAAAGCAACGTCAGGCCATCGACGAAATGATGGTTGAGCTCAAGGATATTGAGGAACAGTCTCTTTCGGCTCTTCATTCGGCGCTGCAAGGCAGCGGACCGGTCTGACGCATCAGGGCAATTGCGCTTTTCTTAAATACAATATCAATCGCTGGCAGGAACGCTCACATGCAGAACGTTGTTATTGCGGGTTACGCCCGTTCGCCTTTCACGCTCGCCAAGAAGGGTGAGCTGGTCCGTGTGCGCCCGGACGATCTGGCCGCACAGGTGGTGGCGGAGCTGGTCGCCCGTACCGGAGTGAAGGCGGAAGATATCGAGGATCTCATCCTCGGCTGCGCTTTTCCTGAAGCCGAGCAGGGCTTCAACGTCGCCCGTCTGGTGGGCATGATCGCCGGTCTGCCCCAGTCGGTGGCGGGCGTGACGGTGAACCGCTTCTGCGGCTCCTCCATGCAGTCGGTGCATATTGCCGCCGGCCAGATCCAGCTTGGCGCGGGCGAGGTCTTTCTGTGCGCCGGGGTGGAGAACATGACCCGTGTGCCGATGACCGGCTTCAACCCCATGCCGAATGCCGCGCTCTACGAGAAGATGCCGCAGGCCTATATGGGCATGGGCGATACCGCTGAAAATGTCGCCAAGAAGTGGCAGATCACCCGCGATGAGCAGGATGCCTTCGCCCTGAAGAGCCAGGAAAAGGCCACTCGCGCCGATGCCGAGGGCCGCTTCAAGGCCGAGATCGTGCCGATCCGCTCCAATGGCAAGAGTGTCGAGCAGGATGGCTGTATCCGCCGCGATGCGACGCTTGAGGCCCTTGCCGGCCTGAAGCCCGCCTTCGACCAGAATGGCACCGTCACCGCCGGTACCTCCTCTCCTCTCACCGATGGCGCCTCTGCCGTGCTGGTCTGCACCGAGGCCTATGCCGAGAAGAACGGCCTTGAGCCCCTCGCCCGCGTGAAGAGCGTGGCGGTGGCCGGCTGTGCGCCGGAGATCATGGGCATCGGCCCTGTCGGGGCCACCCGCAAGGCTCTGGCTCGCGCCGGCATCACCATCAATGATGTGGATGTGGTGGAGCTGAACGAGGCTTTCGCCTCCCAGGCCATTGCCTGCCAGCGCGAGCTGGGCATTCGCGAAGAGACTCTCAATATCGATGGCGGCGCCATTGCGCTTGGCCATCCGCTTGGCGCGACGGGTGCGCGCATTGTCGGCAAGGCGGCGTCCCTGCTGAAGCGCGAAGGCGGCAAATATGCCCTCGCCACCCAGTGCATCGGCGGCGGACAGGGTATCGCCACCGTCCTCGAGCGCATCTGAGGGAGGCGCTTATGGGCTTCGAGATCAAAAAGGTCGCCGTTATCGGCGCCGGCGTCATGGGTGCGGGCATTGCCGCGCACGTGGCCAATGCGGGTATCGAGGTGCTGCTGCTGGACATCGTTCCCGCGGGCGCTGAAAACCGCAATGTCATTGCCGAGACGGCAGTGGCCAAGCTGCTGAAGGCGGATCCTGCCGCCTTCATGTCCAAGCGCGCGGCAAAGCTGGTGAAGGCCGGCAATATCGAGGACAATATTGCCGATCTGGCCAGCTGTGACTGGATCATCGAGGCGGTCATCGAGCGGATCGACATCAAGCAGCAGCTTTATGCGAAGATCGAGGCGGTGCGCCGTCCCGGCTCCGCCGTGTCGTCCAACACCTCGACCATTCCGCTGGCTGATCTCACCGCCGGCCTGCCGGAAAGCTTCCGTCGCGATTTCCTCATCACCCACTTTTTCAATCCGCCGCGCTATATGCGCCTGCTGGAGATCGTGGCGGGGGTGGATTCCAACCCTGAAACCGTGGCGGCTGTGTCGCGCTTTGCCGATGTGAAGCTCGGCAAGACCATCGTGAACTGCAAGGACACGCCCGGCTTCATCGCCAACCGGCTTGGCACCTACTGGCTGCAGCTTGCGGTCGGCGAGGCGTTCAATTTGGGCCTGCGGGTGGAAGACGCCGATGCCGTGATGGGCCGGCCCTTCGGCTTCCCCAAGACCGGCGTGTTCGGCCTGATCGACCTTGTGGGGCTCGACCTGATGCCGCATGTGCAGGGCTCCCTGAAGGGCGCGCTGCATGCTTCCGACCCGTTCCATGCCACGCTGCGCGATGATCCACTCATCACCAGGATGATCGAGAGTGGTCATACGGGCCGCAAGGGCAAGGGCGGCTTCTACCGGCTCAACCGCGCTGACGGGCAGAAGCTGAAGGAAGCCATCGATCTGGCCACGGGTGAGTATCGTCCGCGTGCAAGGGCGTCTGTGGCCGAGTTGCGCGATGGCGGCGGCAGGGATCTTCATGCCCTGATGTCGGCTCCCGGTGCCGGCGGGCGCTATGCCCGTGCCGTGATGGCGCGGACCCTGAGCTATGCCGCCCGCCTCATTCCCGAGGCTGCCGACGATATCGTGGCTGTCGATGACGCCATGAAGCTCGGCTATAACTGGAAATATGGCCCGTTCGAGCTGATCGACCGGATCGGCGCCGCCAATCTCATCGCGCTGCTCAAGGCGGATGGGGAAGAAGTGCCTGCATTGCTCGCCCAGGCGGCGGACAAGAGCTTCTACCGGGTGGAAAACGGCACGCGGCAGTATCTCGGCCTCGATGGTGCCTATCACGACATCGTCCGTGCCGAGGGCGTTCTGCTTCTTGCCGATATCAAGCTGAAGTCGCAGCCTCTCCTGAAGAATGGCTCGGCCTCCTTGTGGGATATCGGCGATGGCGTGGTGTGCCTGGAGTTCACCTCCAAGGGCAACTCCCTCGACGAGAGCATCATCAACCTGCTCACCCGGTCGCTGAAGCTCACCAAGGAGAAGTACAAGGCCCTCGTCATCTATAATGAGGGAACGAACTTCTCTGTCGGCGCCAATCTCGGCCTTGCACTGTTCGCCTGCAATATCGCGGCGTTCGGTGAGGTGGAGAAGCTGGTGGCGGCAGGCCAGAAGGCCTATCAGGACATGAAGCACGCCCCCTTCCCGGTGGTGGCGGCGCCTTCCGGCCTCGCGCTTGGCGGCGGCTGCGAGATCCTGCTTCATGTCAGCGCCGTGCAGGCCCATGCGGAAAGCTATGTCGGCCTTGTGGAATGCGGCGTTGGCCTGCTTCCGGCCTGGGGTGGCTGCACCGCCATGCTGGAGCGTTGGGCGAGCGATCCGAAATTCCCCAAGGGGCCGATGCCTGCGCCCTCCAAGGTGTTCGAGACGGTTTCCACCGCCACTGTCGCCAAGTCGGCGGCCGAGGCCAAGGAGCTGAAGTTCCTGCGTGAAAGCGACGGCATCACCATGAACCGTGATCGCCTCCTCGCCGACGCCAAGGCCCGCGCCCTGTCCCTCGTGGATGGCTACCAGCCGCCCAAGCCCGTGGAACTCAGCCTGCCCGGTCCGTCCGGCAAGGCCGCCATGGACATGGCCGTGGAAGGCTTCTTCCAGCGTGGCCTTGCCACGAAGCATGACCGTGTGGTCTCCGGCGTTCTCGCCGAAGTGCTGACAGGCGGTGATGCCGACCATATCGCGCCGGTGGGTGCCGACAGGCTGCTGGAGCTGGAGCGGGAGGGCTTCATGAAGCTCATCCGCACCTCCGCCACGCTGGACCGTATCGAGCACATTCTCGAAACCGGCCGGCCGCTCAGGAACTGAACGACATAACCCGCCTCGCATTGCGCGAGGCAGCCCCTCTCCCGCAGCATCTGGCCGGGAGAGGGGTGACAATAAAGATTTGGGAGCCACGCCATGCAGGTCTATAGTCCGCCGCTGCGCGACATGCGCTTCGTTCTCCACGAGTTGCACGGCAGCGAGGAGCTGACCCGGCTCAAGGGGTTCGAGGAGGTCACGCCCGATCTCATCGACGCCGTGCTCGATGAAGCCGCAAAATTTGTCACCGAGGTCGTGGCGCCGCTCAACCAGAGCGCCGATCTTGAGGGCTGCACCCTGGAAGACGGGGTGGTGCGCACCCCGAAGGGGTTCAAGGAAGCCTATCGCACCTTTATCGAAGGCGGCTGGAACGGTATCGCCTGCGATCCGAAATATGGGGGCCAGGGCCTGCCGGCTTCGGTCAACAAGCTGGTCGAGGAGATGCTGTGCTCTGGCAATCTCGCCTTCGGCCTGTGTCCCGGCCTGACCTTCGGTGCCTATGCGGCGCTCAAGGACTTCGCCTCCGACGAGCTGAAGGACCGCTATCTGCCCAAGATGGTGGAGGGCGTGTGGTCCGGCTCCATGTGCCTGACCGAGCCCCAGTGCGGCACCGATCTCGGCCTCGTGCGCACCCGCGCCGTGCCGCAGGAGGATGGCAGCTACAAGATCACCGGCAACAAGATCTTCATCTCCGCCGGCGAGCAGGACCTGACCGAGAACATCATCCATCTGGTGCTGGCGCGCATGCCTGACGCCCCCAAGGGTATCAAGGGCATCTCCCTGTTCCTGGTGCCGAAATTCCTGCCGAATGAGGATGGTTCGGTTGGCCCCCGCAACGGGGTGCTGTGCACCGGCATCGAGCACAAGATGGGCATCCACGCCTCCTCCACCTGCCAGCTCGCCTTTGATGACGCGACCGGCTGGCTTGTTGGCGAGCCCCACAAGGGCATGCGCGCCATGTTCGCCATGATGAACTCGGAGCGCCTCGCCGTGGGCACCCAGGGTCTCGGCATTGGCGAGGCGGCCTATCAGGGCGCCGTGGCTTATGCGAAGGAGCGCCTGCAGGGCCGCGCCCTTTCCGGTGCGAAATATCCGGACAAGCCGGCCGATCCCATCATCGTGCATCCGGATGTACGCCGTTCGCTCATGACCATGCGGGCCTATAATGAGGGCTGCCGGGCGCTTGGCGGCTGGGTGGCGCGTGCTCTCGATGTGATGGAGCATGCCGAGGATGCGCAAGAGCGCAAGCAGGCCGGGGATTTCATCGCCCTGATGACCCCCATCGTGAAGGCGCTGTTCACCGATCTGGGCTTCTCCAATGCCTCCCTGGGCATGCAGGTCTATGGCGGCCACGGCTATATTCGTGACCATGGCATGGAGCAGTATCTGCGGGATGCGCGCATCGCCATGATCTATGAGGGCACCAATGGCGTGCAGGCTCTGGATCTGGTGGGGCGCAAGCTGCCGGCACATATGGGCCGCTATCTGCGCAGCTTCTTCCATCCCGTTCTGGCCTATATGGACGAGAAGCTGGACGACGATAATCTCGCCCCGCTCATCACGCCCCTGAGCAAGGCTTTCGGCGCGCTCCAGCTCGCCACGGCCCATATCGCCGAGAAGGGCATGAAGGATCCGGAGGAGGCCGGCGCTGCCGCCACCGATTATCTGCGGCTCTTCGGTCTTGTGGCTCTTGGCTATATCTGGGTGCGCATGGCCGAGGTGGCGTTCGAGAAGAAGGAAAGCGCCGATGGCGATGCGGCCTTCTACGAGGCCAAGATCGTCACGGCCCGCTTCTATATCGAGAAGCTGCTGCCCGAGGTCGCGGCCCTGTGGGGCTCCATCAAGGCGGGCAAGGGCGCGCTGATGGCGCTTGACGAGGAAGCCTTCTGATCTGGCACATGGTGTATTGATCGGCCTCTCCTCCCGAGGCCGCACCTCAACCCGCCCCGCATGGGGCGGTTCTTTTTCATCCAAAGGGGGTTCCTATGGCTGATCTGTCTTCTCTCATCGAAGCCATGCACGAGCGCGCAGATGCCCTCGCCACGCTCGGCTACAAGGTGCGCTTCGATCTGTCCGATACCGGCGAATCCATCTTTCTCGACGCCACCTCCGGTGATGATGTCACCCTGAGCGAGGGCGCGGGCGAGGCCGATGCGGTGCTCAAGCTCTCCACCTCCACCCTCGACAAGCTGATTGCCGGCCGCCTCGGCCCGATGATGGCTTTCTCGACCGGGCGGCTGAAGGTGGAAGGCTCGCGCGGCGTTGCCCTCAAGCTGGCGAGCCTGCTCGGCGGGGAGTGACCCGCCGCCCTCGCCATCTCATCCCCGCATCCGCTTTCGGGGCGCGCGCGACGGCCGGGCCGGGCCGGCCGGGCACCATATCCATGCCCCTTTCCGGGCATTGGAACATTCCTTGGGTGACAGGAGAGTGCGCATGGATGCCATTGGCAAGGTGGCTGTTCTCGGCATCGGGGTGCTGGGTTCGCAGATCGCGTTTCAGGTGGCATTCAAAGGGCTTCAGGTCACCGCCTACGATATTGATGCCAAAGCGCTGGAAGGGGCGGACAAGCGCCTGAACGACCTGACCGGCACCTATGAAAAGCTCGTTCCCGGAGCGAGCGCCGCGAAGGTGGGGCAGGCGCGGGCGCGCATCACCCTCACCTCCGATCTTGCCGCCGCCGTTGCTGATGCCGATCTCGTCATCGAGGCGGTGCCGGAAGTGCTGGCCATCAAGCAGGAGATCTATGGCAGGATCTCGAGGCTTGCCCCGGCCAGAACCATTTTCGCCACCAATTCCTCAACCTTGCTGCCAAGCGAGATGAAGGATTTCACCGGCCGACCCGACCGCTTCCTCGCCCTGCATTTCGCCAACCAGATCTGGTGCTTCAATACGGCCGAGGTGATGGGCACGCCGGAGACCGATCCGGCCGTTTTCGAGCATGTCATCTGCTTCGCCCGGGCGATCGGCATGGTGCCGATTCCCCTGCGGAAGGAAAAGGCCGGCTATATCCTCAATTCGCTTCTTGGACCGCTCTTGACCGCCGCCGCCAATCTGGCGGCCGGGGACTATGCCGATCCCCATGATGTCGACAAGGTGTGGCGGATCGCGACGGGTGCACCACTGGGGCCATTCCAGATTTTCGATATTATCGGCCTCAGCACGCCCTACAATATCATGTCGCATGGTGATGAGAAGTCACAGGAAATCGCGGCATGGATGAAGAAAAACTATATCGACAAGGGCAAGCTGGGCGTGGCCACGGGCGAGGGATTCTACTCCTACAAGTCATGAGCCGGATTCATGCGGCCCATCCATGTGCCCTCCGGTCTGGCCTTCAGGCCTGTTTGGCCCGCTGAACCCTGTATATGGGCGCGGCCAGCGCAGGGGAGGGGCTTGAAGCCCTGTACGCGCCATGCCGCGCGGGCGGGGCGGATGATTGCATATCCTTCTGAAAACAGACGCTTGAGGCGCATTGCCGCCGAAGCGGGCGTGGTGGCCGCGCCATGCCCCGCCAGAACGAACCGGAATGCCTCCCGACACAGCTTGCGCATGACGTATAGGTTATGCTTTATACGTATAGGTAAAAATTACGGATGGGATCACCGATGTCGTATCCGATGGGAAGAAACGCCATGCCGGAAATACCGGCCCTGACATCTGCAGAACGGGGCATGTCTGATTGCGCCCACACGGATGCATCCAGATGACGGCGCTAGAGAGCCGCCTGCCTCAGGCCCTTCGCGGTACGCTGGCCCTGCCGGTCATCGCATCGCCCATGTTCATCGTTTCCGGGCCGGATCTGGTGATCGCCGAATGCCTTTCCGGCATCGTCGGTTCATTTCCCGCCCTCAATGCCCGCGCGCCCGATACGCTTGATGGCTGGATCACCCGCATCAAGACGGCCCTTGCCGAGGCCCGCGCCGCCGATCCGAACCGGCGGATCGCCCCCTTCGCGGTGAACCAGATCGTCCATGCCTCCAACACCCGGCTGGAGCAGGACATGGAGGTGTGCGTCGCCCATGAGGTGCCGCTCATCATCACCTCCCTGCGGGCGCCGGGCGAGGTGGTGCGCGCTGCCCACTCCTATGGCGGGGTGGTGTTTCATGATGTCACCACCGTGCGCCACGCCGAAAAGGCGCTGGAAGCGGGGGTGGATGGCCTCATCCTTGTGTGCTCGGGTGCGGGCGGCCATGCCGGCACGCTGAGCCCCTTCGCCCTGTTGGGCGAGGTGCGCCGCTTCTATGACGGGCCGCTGGTGCTGGCCGGCGCCATCACCACGGGTGATGCCATTCTGGCCGCGCAGGCCATGGGGGCTGATCTTGCCTATATGGGCACGCGCTTCATCGCGACGGAGCAGGCCAATGCGGTGCCCTCCTACAAGGAGATGATCGCCTCCTCCACGGCGGCAGATATCCTCTATTCCCCTTTCTTCACCGGCGTGCCGGGCAATTATCTCAAGCCCAGTATCGCTGCCGCCGGTCTTGATCCCGACAACCTGCCGTATGCCGACAAGAGCGCCATGGATTTCGGCTCGGCCCAGGTGAAAGCGTGGCGCGATGTGTGGGGTGCCGGTCAGGGCGTTGGCACCATCACCGATGTGCCACCTGTGGCCGAGGTGGTCGCTCGCCTCGGCCACGAATATCAGCAGGCTCTCGCCCGCCTTTCAGGGACAGCGGCGCGGTTTATCGCCTGAGGCGCCGCCCTGCCGCCGAGGCAGGCCATCCATATACGGAAAGCAGGACATTCCCATGGCCAAGAGCCTTCTCATCACGGAGCCGCACCCCGGCGTGCGGCGTCTCACCATCAACCGGCCGGATCGGCGCAATGCGCTCGATCAGGCCACCTATTCCGCCCTTGCCGCGGCGCTTGAGGCCGCGGCACATGACAAGAGCGTGCGCGCCGTGGTGCTGACAGGTGCCGGCGGCTGCTTCACCGCCGGCAATGATCTTGCCGATTTCCAGAACATGCCCGATGACGAGCCCATTGCCGGGCTCGCCTTTCTGGATGCCATTGTCGCCTTTCCAAAGCCCCTGGTGGCGGCTGTCGAGGGCTTTGCGGTGGGCATCGGCGTGACCATGCTGTTGCATTGCGATCTGGCCTATGCCGGCGCGACAACCCGCTTCCGCCTGCCCTTTGTCAATCTTGGCCTGTGTGCGGAGGGTGGGTCGAGCTATCTGCTGCCGCTTGTCGCCGGAACCAAGAAGGCGGCCGAGCTGCTGTTGCTGGGCGAGAGCTTCAGTGCCGATGCGGCAAGGGATGCGGGCATTGTGAACGGGGTGACGGAAGAGGGCGAGGCGCTTGCCCAGGCCGAGGAAAAGGCCGTGGCACTGGCCGCCCTGCCGGCACAGGCTGTCGCTGTCACCAAGCGCCTGCTGCGCCATGGCACGGCGGATGCAGTGGGGCGGGCGCTTGTCATGGAAGCCGAGCAGTTCCGCGCGCTGCGCCTCACCCCGGAGGCCCAGGCGGCCTTCGCGGCTTTCTTCAGGAAATGAGGGGGCTTGCGCCATCCGCGCATGGCGGGCAAAAAAAGCCCGCCACCCTCACATCATGCCTCTCATTTGGCGGGGTGCCTGAGGCAGCCCTCATCAGCCGCATAACCCTGCCGCGACAGGATGGAGTACAGCCGTGATCCCATGGTTTCGGATGATCCGCATTGTCGTGGCGGCGCTTCGCGCCCCGCGCCTGCCCATGCCGCATGGGCGCTCGGTCGTGACCATGCGGGTCTGGCCGAATGATCTCGATCTCAATCTGCACATGAACAATGGCCGCTACCTGACCCTGATGGATCTGGGGCGGACAGACCTTCTGCTGCGCGCCGGGCTGGGCCGCACGCTGATGCGCGAGCGCTGGATGCCCGTGATCACCGGATCGGTTGTGCGCTACCGGCGCTCGCTGGCGCCTTTCCAGAAGTTCGATCTTGAAACCTCGATCATCGGCTGGACCGGCAATTCGATTTTCATGGAGCACCGCTTCATCATCGCCTCCGGCCGGGGCAGGGGCGAGGTTGCGGCCACGGCCACGGTGCGCGGCACATTGCTGGACAGCAGCAGCGGCGTGCACAAGGTGGAGATCGTGAAGATCTTCGCCGCGCTTGGCCTTGTGCTGGATGAACCGCCCCCGGAAGGCGTGTTCATCAGCGCGTGCGATGAGGCAAATCTGGTCAGTCTCGGGCTGGACCGCACATCCGAGCCGAAGCCTGAGGTTCAGCCCCTGCCCATATAAAGCCGCAAGGGTTGGGGAGCGATGTAAGCATTTCCGCGCTGATCTGGCAGTGAGGCGGAATATTCGGGCATATAGGCCTCGAATATATTCCGCTCTTCTTCTGAAGAGCGGAATTTTGAGCATTCACCGCCAGACCGGACGAGAGACAAGGGCCCGCGCCCTCCCGATCATGAAAGGCGCGGGATCTTGTGGAGGCTCAGGCGTCCGGGGTCATGTTGTAGTTGCGGATCATGCTATTGTAATCTTTCTGCAGCTTTGAAAACTGGGCCTCAATGGCCTGATCGCGCGGGTTTGTGGCAAGCAGTCTCCGGAAGTCCTTCAGATCCACAAGGATCGTGTTGAAGTTGCCGGACATGGCAAACCATTTGGGCGTGTTGCCGCGTCTTGTCTTCGTGTCAGGGTGAGCCTTGGCAAAAGCATCGGCCTGATCGAAAGCAGCCTGATAGTCGCGCTCGATCTTCTCTATCCCGGCGGCATCCAGCGGGCCCTTTTCGGCAAGATTGTCGATGTCATCCATGGCGCGCCGGGCCGCCAGCGAAACATTCAGGGTCTGCCAGCTGAAATTCTGTGCTCCAAAGGCCTGCTCGATAGCGACGAGCCGCTTTTCCCGCAGCATGTGATTGCGTTCTGAAACGATATCCCTGAGCTTGTCTTCAGCATCGAAGAGCCGGGTGAAGAGCGGCATGAGCTGCTCATCCAGCTCTTTGCCCTTCTTCATATTGTCATCAATATTGTCCTTGCGGCTGTAATAGAGATCCACCTCGTTCATCACCGGAATGAGCTGCTCCAGCGTGTCGGCAAAAATCCTGCCCTGCTCATCAAGGCCCGCATCTGCCGGCGCCATGGTGATTGCACCCCTGAGGCCGGAAATACAGTCGCGCGATATGGAGTTGTTCCGCTCATACACCTTGACCTTGAAGCTGGCGGCAATTCTTGTCGCGCCGGGTGTGCTGGCCAGATGCGGATATTCGCTGGCATAATTCTGCGCATGGTTGCGCAAGGGGCTGGCCACATCATTGAGGCAGGTGATGACAGGCTGAAGCTTTTCTTCCAGCTGGATGTCCTCTGGCTTCAATGAAATCTGCCCATCGCCGAGCACGGATGCGCCGGATACACCGACCTTCATCTCCTGCGGCAGCCATTCATTGAACCGGCCTGTCGCATAACCGCCGACAATAATGGCGATTGCACCCAATATGATAATGCTTCCAGCTTTGTTCATTCTCGTGCCCTGCAGATGAGTGTCATGCCCACCCGGGCACGCGGTTATTGGTAAGTGATGTAAGAAATGCGTATCTGGCGGACTTTTTATCCAAGACCTGTATTCAGATAAAATCCGCGAAACAGGCTCAGGTCTTCAATTCCTGAACATGTTTTTCAAGAAAATCTCTGATCGCAGCTGGATCAGCATCAAGCATGCCGGTTTCTATCAGAAACGGGCTGCCAAACTTTTCGCTCAATCCCCGCGCGGTTTCTCTGGGCCGACCGGAAGGCTGGTTTTCCACGAAGGACCGGATATCCTTGAGATGCAACATATATATGGATGCAGAGGCAAGCTTGTACCCTTGCACATCTGCCCAGTTGGCATTGAAACGCCCGGAAAAGCCATCAACAATAATGCCTTGCGCAGACAGTATCACTCTTGGCCTTGGGTGGCGCAGGCTGGTGAGCGCAAACTTCAAAAGACAGAGCGTCAGCGCAACGCCTGCGATGCCGATCGTGTAAAAGAGTTCGGGAATGCGCAATGGCCCAAATACAGAATCCGGATCCGGGCCATTGATCAGCATGACCACAAGAGCGACCAGAAGCACTGCGATACCGATGCTCCCCAAAATGAGCTTGTTCTTTTTCTGGTAGAGCTTCAGTTCGGCTGCCATATATGCTCCCAATCTATCATGGGGAATGACTATATCTTACTCTTCAAATCCGCTTTCCTCGGCGGTAATCGGCTTGCAGGCGCCACTGTCCTTCTCGCCAACCATGCGCTTGTCACGGATGATGGCACCCTTTCCAAGGTCGATTTCCCATGCAACCGAGCCTTCATTCAGGCTCGCCTTTCCATCGGAAAAGGTGCCCTGAGCTGTTCTCTGGCTTCCCGTCGCGGGCACATACACTCCGAATGTGCCGGCAGATGCATCAAGAGCGAAATTGAAGATCTGCGGCTTTCCTGACGGGCTGGTAAACTCGCAGCTCAGATAAGTGGGCGCGGCATAGGCGCTGGAGCCGGCAACAAGCAGGGCTGCAGCGGCGACAAGGGTTGATGTCATGGTTTTCATCTGTGAGCCTCGCATGTGGGGGGATCCGAAATTTTTGATGCTGTGTATTCAGGGCCATATTTGAGGGTTTCAAATATGGCTACCGTATTGATTCCGGCGCATTTCGCTTTCTAAAACGGAATGACTTAAGGTCTTTCCAGATTATCTTCATTGATTTGACCTTGAGGCATGTATAGGCGAAATATTCACCGACCGCTCTGCCCTGTCATCCAGTCTTTTTCCAGCCTCGTCAGAAATGCATCATGCAACTGGACCATTGCATGGGTCGTTCATCTCTCCAACCGGACTTGTTCTCTCATCCACCAGTTTCCAGTCGTGCCCCGCCAGTAGATCTTGGGAAACAAGGGGAGGGTGTCTTCGGGGCTTTCATGGGCAGGCGCTTTTTTCCCGCAGGGCATTCCAGGCCGTGCCGGACGGGGCGCGCGGGAAGGTGCCTTCAGAGGGTCAGTTCATAGGTCACCCAGCTGGCTGCCGTGGCGACATCATCATAGAGGCGGCGCGCGGTGGCATTGTCCTGCGCAGTCACCCAGCTCAGCATGGCCCAGCCCCGTGCGCGGGCTGCTTCATTCAGGGCATGGATAAGCTGGCGCCCGATACCGCGGCCGCGCAGGGAGGGGTCGACGAAAAGATCGTCCAGAAACCCGGCATCCCGCCCAAGCAGCGGCCTTGGCTGCGGCCAGAAATGTGCAAAGCCGACAACGCGATCACCCGACACAGCCACATACCCTTCGAGCGGATGCTCCGGATCATGCAGCCAGGCCCATGTCTGGTCGAGAATGGTCTCGGTCATCGGCACCTTGTAGAAGGCGGCATAGGCCCTGTAGAGTTCTCTCCATGCTTGTGCATCCAGTTGCGTCACGGCGCGGATTTCAGCTGCTCCCGATGTGGCCTCATGCAGGCTCTGGCACTCTGGATTGGATGGCCCGGTCATTGGAAGATGTCCTTGTGGCTGTGTCGGTTCAAATTTTGGCCAGAGCGTCTACCCTTAATTGGATGGAGTGAGTCCCGCCAATTGAGGGGAGATGAGCAGACCAATCCTCCGCTGCATGCAGGGCCGTGCGGGTTCTGTTGCGCTTCCCGCTTCCGGGCGGGGGCGGTTTCTGTTGTGGGAGGAAACATTTTTGCCTTGACGGGGCGCCGGTTTGGGGAGCTCAAATTCCACACTGGAATCTGCTCCAGCACGCAGGGAGGGACAATGTACAGCAGCAGGACGTTTCATGACGCCTCAGTACAGGAAACGGCCCTGCCGGGATGGCAGCAAAGATACACCCAGCTTTCTTCCGGTCGTTTCGAGGGCACGGTGGCTCTCTTGCAACTGGGGGACATGATGGTGATGCGCGAGCGGATCAATGTCTCCATCGAGCAAAGATATCTGCCGCCGGAAAACAGCCTGACCCTGTTCAGCCATGCGCCAACATCCGGCGGCTTTCATGTGCACGGGGCCTATTATCCCAGTCCCACCATCGGTTTTGATTGCAGCCGCAGCGAGGCTCTGATCGTCACCCGTCCGCATGCCGACATGATGCTGCTGGTGGTGGACAAGGACGTGCATGCGCAGGATGTCGAGGACACCATTGGCATCTTTCGCACACAGGGCATGAAGCGCGCGCAGGATCTGTTCGCCTGGCTTGGCTCTCTGCTGGAGATGTGCGGCAGTATCGGCTCCTCCCTTCCGGAAGATGTTCTGCTTCTTTTGCCAGACCTGATCAAGGATCGGCTCACTCTTCTTCTGGATGAGGCGCAGGGTGAGCCGGACAGTCGTGACGGGCAGGAGCGCCATATCTATGTCCAGTGCATGGACTGGCTGGAGGCGCATCCCAATATGCCGGCGACCATAACCCGGCTCTCACATGCGCTGGGCATGCCGCATCAGCGTCTGCGGCGCGCCTGCCTGCATGTCACCGGGCACGGGCTGGATTCCATACTGATGCTGCATCGTCTGAATGGTGCCCACCGCGCCCTGCTTGCTGCGCGGGAGAGCCGGTGCAAGGTTTCCGATGTTGCGCTGGACTGGGGATTTCTCCATTGGGGGCGCTTCTCGGTGCGTTATCATGAGCTGTTCGGCGAGGTTCCCTCGCAGACCCTGCGGGCCGGGTAATGGATGCGCGTGAGGCGCACGGCGCTGCTATGAGATTCCTGGCGCGCTGAAGGTTTTTTCCGGCTGCATCTATTGAGCCCGCTGCGGGTCTGACAGCCTGAAACAGGTGATCGCGGAAGCGGAATTGCGCCCTTCCGCCCGGCACACATTCCTGATGATTTTTTCGAAATACAGACAGGGAAGCCGCGGCCCCCTGGGGTGCGCTCGTCCGTGCGTCGGGTTTGTTGGAAGCGCTTATAAATCATTATTTATCAACGCGCTATACATAATTGCATAAAAAATATGCATTCTAAAAATGCCTATCGAGTAGGCATATGCCTCAAACCGGCTGGATAGATTTAGGTTTTTCCCGCGCCTAGCCTCCTGAAAAGACAAGCGTGCGGAGACAATCACATGCGTTTTTTCACCTCGGGCCTCACAGCGCTGGCTCTTGTGCTTTCAGTGGGTGGTGCTCACGCGGAAGAGAATTTCGTTCCAGAAAAACTCACGGTTGAAGAACGCATTCCCCCCGGTCCCAATCTATTCGTGGTGGACCAGAACTGGGCGGGCGCCAGCAACATCTCGGTCTTCGGTGTGAAGGATCTGGACATGCGCGGCATTGTCAGCGTGGGCCTCATCACCCAATACACCCTCTCGCCGGACCGCAAGACCATCTATACCGCGTCCTCCTATGCAAAGCGCATCACCTATGGGCCGCAGGAAGCGGTATTGCAGGAGTTTGATGTCGAAACGCTGACAGAAAAGCGCGAGATCATCATTTCCGACAAGATGGCGATGGTGGCGCCACAGAATAACGCTCTCGTGCTCTCGGCGGATGGCCAGTATATCTTCATCCAGAATGCCACCCCCGCCACCTCTGTCTCGGTGGTGGACCTGAAGGCCGGCAAGCAGATTGCCGAAGTGCCAACCCCGGGCTGCTGGTCCATTCATCCGGCACTGAAGGGCGTGCGCTTCACCACCATGTGCGGCGACGGCACCTTCCAGTCCTTCACCATCCAGCCCGACGGCACGTTCTCAAAGCCTGAAAAGAGCGCGAAGATCTTCGATGCCGACAAGGACGCCCTGTTCACCATCAGCCAGCGTCGCGGTGAGGATCTGCTGTTCATCTCCTTCAGCGGAAAGCTGTATTCCATCTCGGATGCATCCGGACCGGCCAGGCTGGTCGAGTCATTCTCCATCACCGAAGGACAGGTGGAAGAAGGGGAGACATGGGCCCCCGGCGGCTTCCAGGTCATCGCCTATAATGCCCCCAATGATGTGCTGTTCGTCACCATGCATCCGGATGCGAAGAATGGCAGCCACAAGAATCCGGCGCATGAAATCTGGCCGGTGCATGTCGCCAGCAAGAAGGTGCTCTATCGTTCTCCTGTCGAGGGTGTGAAGTCCATCGCGGTCACGCAGGACAAGGCCCCCATCCTGTTCGGCGCAGATGATGATGAGGCAGTGCTCACCCGCTATGCCGTGGACCCGGAAGCCAAATTCGCCGCCAAGCTGACCGGCAAGGTGGAGGATATCGGCGAAATGCCCCTGCAACTGTTTGTGGGGCCCTGATGGAAAGCACCCTTCTTTCAGCCTCACAAGGCATGGTGGCGGCCACTGCCACCACCTTCACGGCTCTCATCTTCCTGCGCGCGGTCTGGCATAAGCTGAGCGATTACAGCGGCTTCACCGGATTCATGGCGGATTATCGCCTGTTGCCGGAAAAGGCGGTGGAGCCGGCGGCCATCGGGCTCATCGCTGCGGAAATGGCCACCATCGCCCTGCTGGCATGGCCCGCCACAAGGCCGGCTGGCGCGGGATTGGCGGTTGCCCTGCTGGCGCTTTATGCGGGCGGCATGGCCATCAACATTGCCCGTGGGCGCACACAGGTGGAGTGCGGATGCGGAGGGCCTGCCCAGCCGCTGTCCCTCACGCTTCTGGCCCGCAATGCGGCTCTGGCCCTTATTGCGCTGGCCGCGGCGCTGCCCGGCGGCACCCTCGGCCTTGCGGAGGCCGGCATTTCCATCATCAGCGGGTTCACGGCCTGGCTGCTTTATGCGGGCATCGAGCAATTGCTGGCCAATGCCGGGCAGATGCGCCTGGCAGGCACACCGCGCATCGCGCCTTCCAGAAAGAATTGAGCTGAAGACATGACTGCACTCATCTTTGCCGTCGCCATTCTCTGGCTGCTTGTTCTCATCCTTATCGGCGTCGTCTTTGCCCTGGCGCGGCAGGTTGGCATCCTGTTCGAGCGTGTCACGCCGGTGGGCGCCATGGTGAATGACACCGGGCCCAAGGTGGGCGAGGCCAGCTCCACATTCTCCCTGCCCAGCCTGAATGGCGGCGAGGTGGTGATCGGCCCGCGTGGCCAGCGCAGCACGCTGGTCTTCTTCCTCTCCACCACATGCCCCATCTGCAAGAAGATCCTGCCGGCATTGCAGGACATGCGCGACAGCGAGGGCCGTTGGCTGGATATCGTGCTGGCCAGTGATGGCGAGGAGAAGCTGCACCGCGCCTTCATCCGCAAGGCCGGGCTGGACGCTTTTCCCTATGTGCTCTCGGCCGAGCTGGGTATGAGCTATCGCATCTCCCGCCTGCCGTTCGCAGTGCTCATCGATGGCGCGGGCATCGTGCGCGCAAAGGGGCTCATCAACAGCCGCGAGCAGCTCGAAAGCCTGTTCAACGCCACCGAGATGGGGGTGCCCTCCATCCAGAGCTTCCTCAGCGCCCCGGCCCATTCCTGACACTCCTCATCGGAGGCATTTCAATGACCAGTTTCATCGACCGCATGCTCAAGCTGATCGACACGGCAACTGAAAAGACCAGTCGCAGCGCCGCAACCCAGTATGGCCGCCGTTCGTTTCTCTCCAAGGCCGGTGTGGCTCTGGTGGGCGGCGCCCTGATGCCGGTGCTTCCTTTCGACCGCACGGGTGGTTCCGCCTTTGCCGCGGAAACGGACGGGGATGATGTCACATCCTGCGATTACTGGCGCTATTGCGCGCTCGACGGCAATCTGTGCAACACCTCGGGCGGCAGCACCACCTCCTGTCCGCCGGGCACGTCCGCATCCAAGGTGGCCTGGGTTGGCACCTGCCAGAACCCGAAGGACGGGAAGGAGTATCTGGTTTCCTACAATGACTGCTGCGGCAAGGCGACCGTGCCCACATCCACCTTCTGCTTCCGTTCGGAAGGGGAGCGGCCGGCATACCGCATGGGCCTGCACAATGACATCAACTGGTGCATGGCCAATGCCAACAAGGGCTATCACTGTACGGTGGCGGTGCTTGTGGGGCTTGCCGAATGAGGGGGCCGCTTCGTCTGCTGCCGGTTCTGGGCCTTCTGGCGCCTGTCAGCCTCTCTCCTGTCCTTGCCGATGATCTCGGCAAGGAGTTTTTCGCCACTGTCTGCGCCGCCTGCCATGGCGAGGGGGGCGTGGGAACCGATGGTCTGGCCCCGCCCCTGGTGGATGCCGAACTGTGGGATGCTCTGGGGGACAAGTCTCCCGCTTATATTGCCGGAGTGATGGCGAACGGGCTCAGCGGCAAAATCACTGTCAACGGGCAGGATTATATCGGCCTTGTCATGCCGCCGCAGACGGAATCCGGCACGCCGGAAGAGCTGGTGGCGGCGGCCAACTATGTTCTGCAGGAGCTGAACGGCAAGCCGCAGAAGGTCAGCATCGCTGATCTGGATGCCGCCAGCACCCCGCCCCTGACGCACAAGCAGCTGCGGGCCCTGCGCGCGGGAGAGTGAAATGGCGGCGCGTCTGACCCATCTTGCATGTCTGGCCCTCATGCTGCTGGCAATCTGCGGGCTGATATTGCCGGCGGGCGCCGGAGAGGGGCCGGGCCGGGCTCCTTCCGCCCACGCCAATTATCTGCTGCGCTGCTCGGGTTGCCATCTGCCGGATGGCGAGGGCCTTCCGGCCAGTGGTATTCCGGCCTTTCCCGGTTATGTGGATGCACTGGCCGGAGACGATGAGGGTCGCACCTATATGGTGCATGTGCCGGGGGTCGTCAGTTCCAGCCTCACCGATGGCGAGATTGCCAGTGTCCTGAACTATGTGGTGGAGAAATGGGGTTCGCCCGCATCCATCCCGGCCTTCACGGCTGATGAGGTGACGCAGCGCCGCGCGCGGGAGGTGGAGGATGTGGTGCGCTATCGCCGGGCGATTGTGGAGCGGCTGAAGGCTTCAGGTCTCAAGGTTGCGGAATATCCGTGGCCGTAATTCTGGAATGCGGGGTGGAACAGGGGGGGGGTCATGGATGCGGCTTGCCAGGGCTGAATGGGCGGTGGTGGAGAGGGCCTTGTTGCACCGGCATTGCAGCGCAGGGCCTGATGCAGGGGTGGGAAAGGTCTGGATGCGGCAGTCGCGCGGGGGCATCCAGCATCGTGGCCCGCGCCACTGGCCGCTGAAGAGGGGGGCATCAGCACTGCCTCGCGCACTCCTGCGTCAAGCCGCCATCAGGAGCGTGCGCGCCCGCTGGTGCAGATCAGCCGGCACCGACCTTGGCCGCCATTTCAGTGAACGGAAGAATCTGGTCTTCCTTCAGACCGAACTGGCCTGCCGCAACGGCAACCTTTGTCAGATCCTCAGCGGCCACGGGGATGCGCTCGGAGAGAGCCATCAGGTCGCGGCCAAACTGCTTCACCCCATCTGCACCGGCGGCA